>CAWUVN010000041.1:0-10987 GCA_963925995.1 uncultured Pseudomonadales bacterium
CGGCACGCAAACTCTACCCAAGATTGTTGGCAGAAACAGAGCCTTTGAAATGATTATGGGAGGCGAAGATATTGATGCCGCCACCGCCGAACGCTGGGGCTACCTCAATAGAGCTTTCGACAAAGACGCTATCGGCCCTTACGTAGAAAAATTGGCCAAACGTATCGCCTCGTTTCCTCAGTTAGCCGTGCAGCTCGCAAAACAGAGCCTAAACACAGCAGAACGACTAGCCAATGACGGTTTCTTGGAAGAAGCCTATTTAATGGTGAGGGCGCTACAAACTGACGAGGCACAAACCCTGATGCATCGTTTTATTGAGCGTGATGGCCAATCTCGTGAAGCAGAACTTAGAATGGGTGAATTCTGTGGTGAATTAGCGACGCCGTGAAAACTAGTGAAATTGTTGCCCTTAACAGAGGCCTTTAAAATGCCTAACCCTCTATTTTCACTCGCCGGTAAGGTAGCACTGGTGACAGGTGCCTCCAGCGGCATAGGTCACGGTGTTGCCAAGGGTCTTGCAGCTGAGGGGGCGACGATTGTCGCCGCCGCTCGCCGACCTGAAAGATTACATCAATTGGTCAGCGAGATTGAAGACGCTGGAGGTAAGGCCATGGCCGTAAGCATGGACGTTACCAACCGAGACAGTGTCAATGCCGCTTACGAGCAAAGCGAAGCGGCACTCGGCCCAATTGAGATCATCGTCAATAACGCAGGTGTCGCCGACGCCAAAAGCTTTCTGAAAATTGATGATGAATCGCGTAATTTTGTCATGAACACTAATTTCAACGGCGTATGGAATGTTGCACAAGAGGGTGCCCGACGTCTTGTTGCGGCTGGACGCCCCGGCAGCATTATTAATATCGCTTCGGTTTTGGGCATCACAGCAAAACCGGGACAGACCGCTTACTGCGCTTCCAAAGGTGCGGTCATACAACTTACACGCAGCATGGCCCTCGACCTGATAAAGCACAACATTCGTGTCAATGCCATAGCTCCTGGCTGGTTCAAAACCGAGATCAACGAAGACTACTTTAACTCTCCATCAGGCGAAGCCTATGTAAAACAAATGCCTGCTCGACGCTTAGGCCGTGTTGAAGAGTTACTGGGGCCGATTATTATGCTGGCCAGTGAAGCGGGCTCATTTGTTAACGCAACGATACTGCCTGTAGATGGTGCCATTAACGTTGCCGCCCTATAAGAAAAAATAACTACTCCATTAAAGCAGGCCCCACTTCGGGCCCCTGAGGACAGCGATTCATAGCGTCAAAAACGCTAGTGATACTGATTTTTAGGCATCTCTACAATATTACTTATTAGTCCCTATAGGTCTAAAACAAGTCTTTCTAAGTCGGGTTCACTGATAGACTTTATGCTCGGATTGATCGTTCAAGTAAGTAGTTTCATCAGAGTTGTATTCATCGTCTGTGATGGCTGTTTTGTTAAATATAACAGGCAGTCTCTGTTATATGTTTCTGATCCTCGCGGGGTTGAGTTTAAAGCTCAGCTTCACAAGCCGCGAAACGGCGCAGAACGCCCTTCTTATTAAAGGACGACGAATCAAGTCACTGATACATGCTATACAATGCTGCTCACCCAGGTATTTACATTGCCTTATTTTAGGTAATGGCCCTACCGGCTTTATCAATAATAAAAAAATCGAGAACAATATCATCAGCAACTTACTCAACAGTAACCAGCTAACCGCACTCAGGCAATGGAGGCTACTAAAACTACAGTCGCACACCACAAATATGTCTAGAACAGAATAAGCCCCATTTATCGCGTATCAGCGTGATTTAACGCTGCTACTATTAAATGCTACTTATGATTTGCAGTAATCGCAACCGTTTGTAACTTTCTTTGTAAAACCCCCTGTTTTAGGGGTGGTTTGTAACAGGCTTGTAACTCTCAACTCTATATAAATCAATGGGTTACACCTGATCGACTACTCCCACTCAATAGTGGGGCTGTATTTTTGTATTATAAAACAATGGGTTATACGGCCTATTTTCAGGTTTGTAACTGGCTTGTAAATCAATCTACTAATCGCGCACATCGCTTATCACTGTGAATCCTCTACTTTTCAATATGTTAGGCTAATCGCTCTTACAAACTTTGTAACGCTGGCTGGCAGCAGAGTTTGTTACTGACATTTCTCACTCACCTCCAAGCACATCCAGCTTTTCCAGAAAAGGTCAGGCCAATCCCGATTATTATTTTTAACCATTTGGTTCTGGATAGCCTATGACGCGATACTCTGATGTATTCGATATCATAACATTGCCTAATTGAGTCGTTAATCAACGATACTCCAATCCTCACCCCAGTCAAATCAGGGCTAAAAAGTGACTCACTTTAGACCCGACCAAACGGATGCTTAAACCTCAAATAATACCCAATAAAAAGCCAAATACAGCCTCGCTTAGAGCGCCATACAGAGCCATATAGCAGTATTCTGGACTGGCCTATGTACATAATATCAAGGTTTAGGGAGTGCGCAATAAGCCTCTGCGCGGCTTATTGCAAGTGGCTTGGAAGGTGCAGGTAATGGTGTGTAAATAGGTGTGCATTAGTACCTGATAGGACACTCATCTTCACTCTTTTTTACAAATCCACCTCTAATGTATACCTGCAGGGAAAGCAACAATCACAGGGATACAAAAGCCCTCCAGTGCCTAAAGGCTTACCCAATAGAAGAATTACTCAAGAGGCGCCTTGTGTCAGTCTGCTGGTAGGCAAAATGGTAGACGTGGATGTTCCTTTGACAATAAACTGAAGGCTCAAGGGTATTGCAGGTGCCTACCCAAGGCAATGAATGGCTCTCCTAGGCACCATTCTCAACGCATTCATGCGCTTCATATTCCACGCCAGAGTCGCTAACGGCCATTCATCCCACACCGCGCATCGAGAACTGCCTCAACCCCATCACCTGTTTGATGATACCGAACACCGGCTCCACCGCTTGTTTCCTCAGCCTATAGAGTGCTCGCCCCGCACGGGTTGTTAGCTGATGCTTCATCAGCGCCAAAAAAACTGCCGTGCCCCCCTCTGTAACTGACCATGGCCGCGATGAAGTCAAAAAACTCAAAAGGCTTTAGATAGCCTTTAAGCGGCTGCTCCCAAAAAAGGGCCGAAAAACCATCAAACAAAGTACTGTCAAAATCAAAAAGGGCAGCGATCTGTTTCCCTTCCGGAATATTTTTAACATGCTGGGTTACATGACGATACACATCCACAATATAGGCCATTCCAAGAGAGACAGAAAATCTCTACACTAAATTACCCACATAAACACGTTTTGAAAAATGTACTAGCCGAATGGTTCTTGCTTAAATTCGTCATTCCCGCGAAAGCGGACATGACAGAAACTGAGGGAACAAGGCTTCTTCAGGCATAAGTAAGAGCCAATCGTCTATTTCCCAGCTCACACTCAAACATTCCGCTCTTGGGATCTCCAGAAAGGCTCGCGCAACAGACGTTTCAGTACCTTGCCATTGGCGTTGACCGGATAACTGTCGACAAAATCGACCGATTTAGGGCATTTATAGCCTGCAATTCTGGATTTGCAGTAGCTAATCAGTTCTTCATCGGTCACCGAAAAAACGTCCCTCAGTATCACCATGGCTTTTATTTCTTCGCCCCAGCGCTCACTGGGCACACCGATAACAGCCACTTGCCGGACGGCCTCGTGCTGAGACAGGCAATTTTCGACTTCGGAACAATACACATTTTCACCGCCAGTGACGACCATGTCCTTGACTCGATCGACCAGATAGAGAAACCCCTCGCTATCCTGTCTAGCCACATCGCCAGTTTTAAACCAGCCTTGTTCATAGACTTCCAACCAACTGTCTGGTTTGCGCCAATAGCCTTTACTAATGCCTGGTGTTCGCACCCATAATTCACCCGCTTCACCCGCCGGCACATCCTGTCCCTCGGTATCAACAATTCTCACATCTATCAAAGGCAAGGGCTTGCCGCAGGAAGTTAGCCGTTCTTCATTGTTAAGGTCGTGCTCTTCGGGGCGTAATAAAGTTAATGCACCACCGGCCTCGGTAGAACCATAAAACTGCATAAAGCGACAGGGGATTTTCTCCAGCGCTTGTTTGATACAGGCTAAAGAAATTGGCGAGCCTGCGTATACAATTTCTCTGATAGTACTGAAATCAGCTTTTTCACTCTCAGGTGAGTCCAGCAGCATCTGGATCATTACTGGTGCCAGTGCCAGAATGGTGGGTTTTTTGTTAGTAATCTCCTGCAATACCAGCGATGGCAAAAAGCTTTTGACCACCGCGATCGTCGCGCCGTTATACATCGCCTGCACCGTAAGCCCAATGCCGAGAAGGTGGAAATTAGGGGTGACAAACAAAAAGGTATCGATGTCCGACCAGGTATAAGCCGCTTCGAGATGCTCGCAGATGCGCATATGGATAATGCCGCTGTGCACTAGCTCCACGCCTTTAGGTGTACCGGTAGTACCCGAGGTATACAAAATCAAGGCAGTGTCATCGATTGGGCATTGCAGTTGCGGATCCTGACTGCTGTGCTGTTCAAGCCACTGCCTAAACGGGTTGTCCTCGACTGTGCCGGGCTGAACAATTTGATAGGGGAGATTAGTCTGGCCTCCTTGTTGAATAGCCATCCAAGGTGTTTCCAACTCCGCGGATACCAGTGCAAAAGTGGGATCCGCGTCCGCGATAACATCCACAAGTTCTTCAACCGCCAGGCGCCAGTTCAAAGGCACAAAACACGCCGAGGCCTTGGCCGTGCCGAACAGGGCAATCAGGAAATCATCGGAATTACCTCCATAATAAGCTACCCGGTCTCCGGGCTGTATCCCCACCCCTATTAGGCCATTGGCAAACTGGCTGGTCTTTTCATCCAGTTCTGCCATGGTGATGGCATTGTTTTCGAACCGCAGTGCAGCTTTGTCAGCATACTGCCTGGCGTTGTAACGAACAATATCAGCTACATTTCTTATTTCTGGATATGGCCACATAACTGTCCCTGCACTAGTGATGTTCCGTTATTAATGTTGTTTTTTGTAGGTTTTCATCATGTCTCTAGCAATAATTGTTTTCATGATTTCAATGGAACCGCCGGCAATTTTAACAATTCTGGCATCGGCATAGGCGCGACAGATGGGGTACTCCCACATATAGCCCCAACCACCGAACAGCTGTAGACATTCATCGACCGCTTTGCAATGCAAATTACTTAGCTGCATTTTGGCAATTGCTGCGTCAACCGGGTCCAGCTTACCTTGCATAAAGAGCTCGATGCACTTGTCGGTAAATACCCGGGCTTGCACGGCCTCAGCTTTTAACTCGGCCAACTTAAACTGGGTATTTTGAAAATCGGCGATCGTTTGACCGAAGGCCTCACGCTGCATGGTGTAATCCAGCGTCCACTCAATAACGGTTTCTGTGACCGCGGCACTTCTGATCGCCTGAGCTAAGCGCTCTTGCGACAATTTTTGCATCATCAGGCTGAAGCCTTTGCCTTCTTCACCCAGCATATTTTCTGCCGGCACCCGAACATTTTCAAAAAACAACTCAGAGGTATCCTGTGCTTTCATACCTAGCTTTTCGAGATTGCTGCCCCGCTTGAAGCCCTCCATACCACCTTCAACCAGAAATAAGGTGACGCCTTTAGCACCGGCATTAGAATCAGTTTTAGTCGCCAGCACCAGCACATCGCACAACTGGCCATTAGAGATAAAGACTTTTTGACCGTTGACGATAAAGTCATCACCTTTGCGGGTGGCTTTAGTGCGAATGGCTTTTAGGTCGCTACCCGCGTGTGGCTCAGTCATACCTAAGGATCCAATCCATTCACCACTGACCATTTTCGGCAAAAACTTCTTCTTTTGCGCCTCTGTGCCAAAGGTGTTGATATAAGTAGAGACCAAATCAGTATGAATTAAAAAGCCCGGCCCAGAAAAACCCGAGCGAAACAGTTCTTCAAACACTATCACATCGTAAAGATAATCTGCACCTGCACCTCCGTATTCTTCTGCAACAGTACAGCATAAAATGCCGGCTTCTCCGGCTTTCAGCCAGAGCTCTCTCGGCACACAGCCATCTTTTTCCCACTGCTGGTGGTAGGGAGCAATCTCCTTCGCAATGAATTTCTTAACCGAATCACGAAACATATCGTGTTCCGAAGTAAACAGAGTCCGCTCGATCATGGTAGCAACCTATTAAATACTAATTATTATATGTACGTATAATGATACACTAGCACACTTAATTCGCAATGATTTAATCAATCAAATCAGTGCCCCTGTTAATAAAGTGTTTTAGCCTGTTGATTTAACTGATCCCGATGCTCGGGCGCTGCAATCGAGATCATCGCTGCCATGCGCTGCGGAATCGATTTGCACCGAAGCTCAGCCGCCCCATATTCGCTGATGACAATATCGGCATCGACCGCAGCCACCGACGGTATGCCGCCGGTGAGATTGGCGACAATTTTGGTTTCCTTCGCCCTGCCGGTAGCCGGCAATACGATAATTGAACGACCTCCCCGACTCGCCAACGCAGCGTTGACAAATTCTGGCAAACCACCTGGGCCGGAAAAATAACCACCGGCAATCACCGAGGAATTCACCTGCCCCAGTAAATCCACCTCCAGCGCACCGTTAATCGCGATAATTTTGTCGGTAGCAGTTAAACGGGCAATATCGTGTGTTAGTGATACCGGCTGAAACGAAAATCGAGGATTGTTATCAATTGCATGATAAAACGCTTCAGCCCCCAACGCTACACCACCAATAGCTGCCTGGTCCGCACTCAGAGCACCGGCCTCCTCAAGCAGCAGCGACGATTCATCCAGTAGCCCCGAAACAATTTTTAACTCGCGACGATCAGCTAGTTCCTCAGCTACCGCCGACGGCACTTTACCCAATCCCATTTGCAGGGTACTGCCATCGTCAATATAGTGTCCCACCGACTTGGCTATCGCTCTGGAAATGTCGTCCGGCGATTGTCTGGGCACAGATTTAAGCGGCTGGTCAATATTCACCAACCAGTCAAGCTGGTCGATATGAATACCCTTGCAACCCAAGGTATAAGGCATCTGCCGGTTGATAACGCCAATTTTAATTCGCGCCTGTCTCATCACGATCGGTGCGTAATCGGCACAAACACCATAACTGCAATAACCCTGCTGGTCAGGCTCGCTAAGCATTACAACCGCAACATCAACCGGACAACGCTGATAAAAGGCTAAAATATCGCGATAACGCCAGGGACAATAATCCACCCGACCCTGCGCCATACCCTGAGTCAATTGAGGTGTCATAAAAAAACTTTGGCAACGCAGCTGTGGGGATAAGGCTGAGTAGTCAATACGATTAATACCCGGCAAAAATATACCACTGATAATCGCTGGCGTACTGCGTTCCCGCAGTCCGCTAACGCGATCCAGACCATCAATTTCAGCTGCACAGCCGGAAATATAAATCTCACTGGCAGTGCTTAAAACGCCACTGATATCATCCAGTGATTCGACATTCTGTGTCATATAGTTACTCGTCTCCACAATTTTTTTGTGCCGCAAGGTAGTGCCAGAAAGCACTGCGTAAAACGCAACAGAAAGGGGTGCATATTAAGCGTCAGCATAACAGGCCTTAACTTTTAGCGGCTGCTCCAGCGAGGCCAAGGCAGCAACCAGCGCCACAGACAAACCGTCAGCGGGTAGCTCCTTTCGCTGTAACATTGCTAAATAGGCAATCGGTCCACTTGGGCCAGCAGAGGCCGAATACCGCCAGCACCTCTGATCACCGCAACGGTTTCTGCAATGCCTGTCTCGTTAACGTCCAGACAACCGACGGGAGCGCCGAATCAAGCCAGCCCCTTAGCGATGCCAGCACCAATACCACTGCCAGCGCCAGTGACTAATAGCACTTGATTATCGAGCCTGAAAGTTGGCTAGTCATGCTTACACTCTCCCTTTTAAGTACAATCGCAGCGGTCAAGCGATGACGGAGTCAAAGTCTATCTCGACCATGAATGGTGGCGCCTGCTGAAAAGACGGCCTGGATTCCAACCTATCGATATAGTGGCTCAAATTCGGATAGCAACTCCGCCAGCGAATACCGTTTTCAAAAAAGTCACGTAATAAAGGTATGTTGAGAGAGATAAAATCCAGCTGCCCCAGCACAGAACCAATTTCGAGATCCGCATGACTCAGCGCATCGCCCACCGCATATTCACGCTCGCCGATGAGCTTACTTAATTCCTTAATGCCTCCGCTTACCTTTCTTTTTTGCCGGTCTATCCACTCCGTGCTTTGATACTTTATGGGCCGGGCCAGTTCGAAAGTCATTTTTTGAACGGCATCCATCACACCAACGCTTAATACCTGCAACAACTTTATGCGTAATAGGCCATCTTCATCGGCAGGTAGCAGCGCAGGCAAGGGATAATGCCGTTCCAGCCACGCCAATATATAAGAAGATTCATAGACCTTTTCGCCGTTGTCGCTGATTAATATAGGCAGCTGTTCTAGTGGATTATAGTGAGGCACAGTTGTATCTTTGTGCCAGGGGATATCCCATTCAGTGTCGAAAGCCAAGCCTTTTTCACTCAGCGCGATCATCACCTTGCGTCCAAATGGACTGGGTCCATTATTGATCAGTTTCATCTTGCCTCCTGTCACCGGTCAGCTGACCGGTGTTGGTTTATAATGCTATTAAAACTTATAGCGTGCTTCGACCATATAGGTTCTCGGCGCGCCGGGAATGACCATATACACAGAAAAGAGACTGGCGAAAACAATACCCTACACGTAATAGGCCTCATCGAGCGCGTTTTTAAGATACGCGTCCAGAGAGCAGTCTGACCCATCATCTTCGATGCCCAATCTCAATCTTGTCATTGAATAGCCTGGAATCTCTGCGCTAGGGTTTAGGGTACCGTGCGAGGAACCAAAGTACAGGCATGCGTTTTGCCAGACCGCCATAGGCTGAATAAACAGGTGCAGACTCTGATTCAAAAACACCAAAATAAATTTTAAACCTAATTGCGGAAAAATCCTTTTAGGGTTTCGTCCATCAATTGGATCAGGACAACGAAAAATAATTTGGTGTTGATTAGGCGACGCTTCAATCATTTAAAAATCCCGTTTCGTCCAGTCATTGGTCACGTTACTGCTACGATCGCTTTCCTTCCAGCCTATTCTGAACAGCTCAATTTCATCAGCATAACAGGCCTTAATTTTTAGCGGCTGCTCCAGCGAGGCCAAGGCAGCAACCAGCGCTAAAGACAAACCGTCAGCGGGTAGCTCCTTTCGCTGTAACATTGCTAAATAGGCAATCGGGCCACCGGTCCACTTGGGCCAGCAGAGGCCAAATACCGCCAGCACATCAAGCGCTTCAAAACGGCCGATGTTGCTCTGCAAAGCAGCGATCGCCACCTTACCAAGCATATCTAAACCGGTGACCTTGTCTGCTGCTGTCGCTGGCTGTTCAGCGGCCTGTACTGAAGGAGTAACCAGCTGCAATAGCGCTTCGGCATCAACTGCCTTGGCCGCCATCGCCAACTCTGCGGGGGTTTTATCACTGCTTGCCACATAATCCCGCAACGCGGTCAGCATGAAATTCATGCCCCCACCGGGTGTTATCGACCATAATGGCGTTTTACCCATCGCTGCTACCAGCTCGACAACCGCTCGGCTGATCTCAGCGGGCGCTATCACTTCAACCACTTCAGCACGATTAAAATCGCCGCTGTAAAAAATCTGTGCCGATCTTTCTTCATCCGCGCCAACCGCGACAGTATCAGCCGCATTGATCAGTCGAACGCAGGCTTTCTGGCAAGTTTGCTGTCCATCAACCACCAATAGCTCTGCTTCTAACTCATTAACCAACTTAACCTTTTTGGCCAGCCGGGTAGGCATCTGCTGCTCGGAACACCAGGCTACGGTTGTTAGAGAAGGCGCCTCTTTTGCAATATCCCCGGCAGCCCATTTCGACGCCGCGGTTTTATTCAAAAAGCAGGTCAGCACCATATTGGCAGCCACCGGATGACTCATCAGGTCGACAAAAACATCCCACTCGATGTCACAGGCTTCGTCAATCGGTAATGCACCACCACCTTCAACACAAGCAATAATTGCCTCAACAGCGGGATACAGCTGATGTAGCTGTTCATTCCAGCCAGTCGACTGCAAACACCATTCACGCCAATCAGCACGCGACAGCAACGCCTTATCGCTGTCTGGTAAATCCCAGTCAGCGCTATCCCAGCGAGCACTAGCCGGTGTGGCTTTAACTAACTCAATTGCCTTGGCTAGCAGTTCATCCACACTCACCACTGCATCAACCAACCCCAAATGCAGGGCTTCAGCGGGCGTAACCGGTGCGCCGCCCAGCAACATATCGAGGCCTTTTTCCAGCCCTACGTAGCGCGGCAAACGCTGCGTGCCGCCAGCGCCCGGCAATAAACTAAGGATGATTTCCGGCAAACCCAATATCGGTGAAGCCACATCGACACAGACCCGAGCATGACAGGCCATGGCCAATTCCAGACCACCGCCCAAAGCTAGCCCGTTGATCGCAGCGACTACCGGTACCGGTGTTTTTTCCAAACGACGAAACAATTTACCCAGATAACTAAAGCGATCGCGCATGGTTTGCCAGTCCGCATCAAAACGCATATTGGCGAAATCCTTGATCATCGCTAGATCTGCACCAGCTACGAACGCCGGCTTGCCGGAGCAAATCACCAATCCTGTCAGCTCGGTTGCGGCTATCTCTATCAACCGATCAAAATCGGCCATCATGTCTTCAGAGAAGACGTTGAATGGCCGACCGGGCATATCCAGAGTGGCGATACCAATACCGTCTTGTCGAATCTCTACCCTAATATTGTTCATCGCCATACAGCCGTTACTCTACAAACTTGTGAAAATCGGGCGTGCGCTTTTCGTTAAAGGCATTGACACCTTCCTTAGACTCATCGGTGTCGTAATACATTTTCAC
>CAWUVN010000042.1:0-97563 GCA_963925995.1 uncultured Pseudomonadales bacterium
TGGTGAACAAATTCGATAGGGTCTTCAATGGTTAAAATATGGTCATAGCGATTTTCATTGACATAATCGACCATCGCCGCAAGGGTTGTCGACTTACCGGAACCGGTCGGCCCAGTAACCAACACCAAACCGCGAGGCATCAGTGAGAGCTTTTTGAAAATATCCCCCATGCCCAACTGCTCAAGGGTTAGCACCTTCGATGGAATAGTACGGAATACCGCCGCCGCACCACGATTTTGGTTAAACACATTGACTCGAAAACGCGCAATGCCCGGAACATCAAATGAAAAGTCCGTTTCCAGAAACTCTTCAAAGTCCCTTCTCTGCTTGTCATTCATTATTTCGTAGATCAAACTGTGAACCTGACGATGCTCCATGGGCGGCAAGTTGATTCGCCGCACATCACCATCAATTCTAATAATAGGGGGAAGACCCGCAGAAATGTGCAAATCTGATGCGCCCTCTTTGGCACTGAAAGCCAATAACTCCGTTATATCCATGCTATATCTCGCTTATTCCTTTTCGGCGTGTGAAGCTGCGTAAAACTCCTAAAGACCTGATAAGTATATGCCAAAGATTGAAAATAACATTAGCCTAGTCAGCAACCGTGTCGAACAGGCCGCTCGAGATGCCAATCGCGACCCTAGCGAGATTCTTTTACTGGCGGTCAGCAAGACCCGCAGCGCAGAAGATATCCGCTGCGCAATCGATGCCGGGCTGACACATTTTGGTGAAAACTATGTTCAGGAGGCCGTGGAAAAAATTGCGCTTTTAAATGAAGAGCCGGGTGCAGAACTAAGTAGAGAGCCACTGCATTGGCATTTTATCGGCCCCCTGCAATCGAATAAAACCCGGGTTGTCGCGGAAAATTTTAACTGGGTACACAGCGTTGATCGGCTAAAAATTGCCCAGCGCCTCAGTGAGCAGCGCCCCGCAGAACTGGGGCCGCTAAATATCTGCCTGCAGGTGAATATTGATAATGAAGCCAGCAAATCGGGCTTTAGCAGCGTCGAAGCTGTTCCCGCGGCACTGGAAATTGTACGCCTACCCAACCTGCGCCTGCGCGGACTGATGGCCATTCCCCAGTCACAGCAGAGCGACGAAAAACAAAAAATCGCCTTTGCTGCTCTGTATAATTTACGCGATCTAATCAATCAGTCTCTGGACAATTCAGATAAACTGGATACCCTCTCCATGGGTATGTCCAATGACCTGGAAGCAGCGATTTCTCAGGGCTCGACCATGGTCAGAGTGGGCACGGATATCTTTGGTAAAAGAGCGGAAAAACAGAATTAAAATTTTAAAAAAGTTTGGTAACGGAGAGCAACACAGATGACTAATATCGCATTTATCGGCGGCGGCAATATGGCCTCCTGCATTATCGGCGGCATGCTGGCCAACGGATTTACCGCGCAACAGATTCGCGTCAGCGATCCCGGCGAGCAGGCAAGAGATAATATTCAAGCAACCCATGGAATTGTCGCAACCGGCGACAACCACAGCGCAGCAGCCGATGCAGATATTGTTATTCTGGCGGTTAAACCGCAGGTTATGGGCCCAGTGGTTTCCGATCTGGCTAGCTATTTAAACAGATCCTGCGCCGTCGTCTCGATCGCCGCGGGCATTCAGATTGCCGACCTGCAAAACTGGCTCGGCGATAGTCAGGCAATAGTCCGCGCTATGCCCAACACGCCGGCGATGGTTCGCCAGGGTGCGACAGGCTTATTTGCCAACCCGCTTATTACTAACCAGCATAAAGAATCCATTCAGGCGATCTTCAACGCCGTAGGTATTGCCTGCTGGGTCGATAGCGAGTCACAGATCGATGCGGTAACGGCGGTATCCGGCAGTGGTCCCGCGTATTTCTTTTTGGTGATGGAAGTGATGCAGAAAGTGGCTGAAGAGTTGGGGCTGTCCGAACAGACCGCTCAACAGCTGACCATTCAAACCGCACTGGGTGCCGCACAGATGGCCAGCAGCGGGAGCCTCAACACCGCTGAACTGCGCCAACAGGTGACATCGCCGGGCGGCACCACCCATGCGGCGATTGAAAGTTTTAAAGCCGGTGGTATTGAAACCACTTTCCGTGAGGCGATGAGCGCAGCACTGAATCGCGCTGAGGAAATGTCTAAAGAGTTTTCCAGTTAAGCGCTTTTTGTCTTAAGAGCTTAAATAATAGAACGAGCAATCCAAGGAACAAATATGAATGTTTTTGGCGACATCTTTAGCCTGGTAATACAAATCTTCAGCTTTTTATTGCTGGTTCGCTTGCTGCTGCAACTGGTACAAGCCAATTTCTACAATCCGATTTCCCAGACCATTTTCAAGATTTGTGCCCCCGTGGTTGAGCCTTTAAGTAAAATTTTTCCAACCGTTGGCTCACTCAATACAGGCGCTCTGGTTGCGGCAATTGCGGTGCAGTGGTCACTCTACTTAATTGTTGGCCTTAGCACCGGCATGACATTTTTAAGTATCCTCTCGTATCTCCCAGTAGCTGCCTTCAATCTGTTGTTTCTTCTCATAGAAGTGTATTTCTGGGGTATTTTTATCCTCGCCATATCAAGCTGGATTGGCACTACCGGCCACCCGACTGTACTTCTGGTTGGACAAATTGTCGAACCCTATCTGCGCCCGTTCCGTAAATTTATTCCGCCGATGGGAATGATGGATTTCTCGCCAATGGTTGCCATTATCAGCCTGATTATCATTCGCAATAAAGTGCTGCCGGTGATCGGCGGGTTTATTCAGTCGATGGTAATTTAACTACTGGTAACTTTCTTAGGCACTTAATAGCACCTAATAGAAAGTTGCGTTAAACCAAGCACCCTCTTAGACTCAACGGCTGGATTCAGGACTGCCTATTTATGTCATTAGATAAAAGAGAAAACTCTGTCGGTACCGTTTCGGCAGAAAAAATTCTTATCGAAAAACCACTGACACTGGCTTGCGGTGTCGTGCTGCCCAGTCATGAACTAATGGTTGAGACCTACGGCACCCTGAATGCCGACAACAGCAATGCAATTTTGATCTGCCATGCGCTGAGCGGCAATCATCATGCGGCGGGCTACTACGAAGGCGACGAAAAACCCGGCTGGTGGGATAGCTATATTGGTCCCGGCAAGCCGATGGATACGGATCGTTTCTTTATTGTCTCGCTAAATAATATTGGCAGCTGCTTTGGCAGCACCGGCCCAGCATCTATTAACCCAGAGACCGGCAAAATCTGGGGTGCCGACTTTCCCGCTCTGCGCGCCAGAGATTGGGTAGAGTCACAAAAGCTGTTAATGGAACAGCTGGGAATAGAGTGCTGGGCGGCAGTGATTGGCGGCAGTCTCGGTGGTATGCAGGCGATGCGCTGGGCGCTGGAATACCCAGATAAACTGGCCAACAGTATTGTTATTGCCTCGTCGATGAAACTCTCGGCGCAGAATATCGCCTTTAATGAAATTGCTCGTCGCGCGATTAAATCTGATGCGGATTTTCACGATGGTCATTATCTGCACCACAATACTCTGCCCAAACACGGCTTGGCACTGGCGCGCATGATTGGCCATGTCACCTATTTGTCGGATGAGCTGATGGGGCAAAAATTTGGTCGCGAACTTCGCTCTGGCACTTTCTCGCAGGGCGAGGCGGCACCTATCGAATTTCAGATTGAGAGCTACCTCAACTATCAGGGTGACAAGTTTTCCAGTGGTTTTGATGCCAACTCTTATATTTTGATTACCAAGATGCTCGACTATTTTGATCTCTCGCGAGAGTATCAAAACAATTCAGTCGAAGCCTTTAGCCATGCCAAATGTGACTTTCTGGTGGTTTCCTTTAGCAGTGACTGGCGATTCTCACCCCAGCGCTCGCGAGAAATTACCGATGCCTTAATTGGCGCCGGCAAAAATGTCTCCTACGCTGAAATCGAATCTGATCTCGGCCACGATGCCTTTCTGCTGCCCAACCCGCGCTACGAAAAAGTGCTTGGCAACTACCTAAACAAAGTGGCCGATAAGTTCGAAGCTGAGTCTAAGGGAGCATCACAATGAATCAGGATATAAGTTTTATTAACGACTGGATAAAACCCGATTCGCGAGTCCTCGATCTCGGCTGCGGTGATGGCAGCCTGCTAGCGGCACTGACCAAAGAATTAAATATCAGTGGCTATGGCTTGGAGATTGATCCACAGTCGATTAGCCAATGTGTGGCCAAAGGGGTCAATGTTATTGAGCAAGACCTCAACAACAGCCTACACAACTTTCCAGACAACAGCTTTGATACGGTGATTATGACTCAGGCGCTGCAAGCTATGCGCTACCCGCATCTGGTGCTCGACGAGATGTTGCGGATTGGCAGCCAGTGCGTGATCACATTCCCAAATTTTGGCCATTGGCGAGCCCGCGCCTACCTGACCCTGCGCGGTCGTATGCCGGTTACCAAACAGCTGGCCTACCAGTGGTATGACACACCCAATATTCACTTCTTTACCTACAGCGATTTTGAAGCGCTGTGCCGTGAACGAAATATCACTGTGTTACGTAAAACGTTTATCGGTGAACGTTTCCCCGATCGACAGCTCAAAACCCTATGGCCAAACTTATTTGCTGAAACTGCGGTTTATCACCTCAGTAAATAAGCTGCTGAAATAGAAGATAAAACTCTCAAACACAAACAGCCAAATTAATAGACAGGGGAACCGACCAATGAAATATCTTATTATCATTTTATCAGCTGTCTTTAGCCTGACCGCCCTAGCGGATCAGCATAACTACAAACAGCACGGCGACCACAAAATTTTTTACAGCGCCTTTAACAGTACATTTATCGACCCGGATATTGCTATCGCCAACCAAATTGTTCGCGGCAAAGATAAAGGGCTAGTGAATGTTGCGGTGGTTTTAGACGCGGGCACGGGGCTTCCAGCGGTAATCACGGGAAATGTATACAATATTTTCCAGATGAGTCAGACGCTCGAATTTGTTGCCGTTCGCGAGCAGGACACCATCTATTATCTAGCACCCTTCGAATTTGAAAACGAAGACTTTTTAACCTTTAAAATTTCAGTGCAAAGCGATTCCAACAAGCCCGCTTATAAACTTAAATTTCAGAAAAAAATGTATCACGACTAACTGGCTTTTGATTAGAGCTAAGGATTGTACTTTGGACGTTGTATTAGCCAGCAGCAATGCCGGAAAGATAAAAGAACTTCAAGATATGCTGGCAGATTTAGGGGTGGTTATCCTCCCACAGCAATCACTGTCGATTCCCGATATCGAAGAGACCGGCCTGTGCTTTGTTGAGAACGCGATTCTCAAAGCCAGGAATGCCGCACTGCTGTCAGGAAAACCGGCCATCGCCGATGACTCAGGTCTTGAAGTCGATCTTCTCGACGGCCGCCCGGGGATTTACTCGGCGCGCTATGCCGGCGAAGATGCCACCGATAGCAGTAACAATCAAAAACTCCTCGAAGAACTCGGCGACAGCCCACTGGAAAAACGCAGTGCCCGCTACCAGTGCATTATTGTTTATATGCGTCACGCCAATGACCCAACCCCAATAATCTGCCAAGGCAGCTGGGAGGGGCATATCGCCTTTGAACCCCGAGGCAGCGAAGGTTTTGGTTACGACCCGCTATTTTATCTGCAAGACCTCGACTGCCACGCCGCCGAGATGGAAAAAACTCATAAGAACCGCATCAGTCACCGCGGCAAAGCGACAGCGCAGTTGCTCGAACAGCTTCGTCAGCGCATCTAGCCGGCAATGACCAACAGCCCACTACAACTGGACACTTCGCTGCCACCCCTGTCACTCTACGTGCATATTCCCTGGTGCGTGCGCAAATGCCCCTACTGCGACTTTAACTCTCATGCCGCAGGGCCAGAAATTCCAGAACAGGCCTATATTCAGCGACTGATTGCCGATTTACAGCAGGATCAACACTGGGCCCAGGGTCGCAAATTGACTTCAATATTTTTTGGCGGCGGCACCCCCAGTCTTTTTTCCGCCGCAGGCATAGGTCAGATTATCTCCGCCGCGGAAAAAATTATCGGCTTTGATGAGGATATTGAGATCACTCTCGAAGCCAATCCCGGGACTTTCGAGCAGGAAAAATTTTCCGGCTTTTGCAGCGCCGGTGTCAATCGACTCTCTGTCGGCATTCAAAGCTTTAACACTGATCACCTTTTAAAGCTCGGCAGAATTCACGATGGTGCTCAGGCATTGTCAGCGATAAGCACCGCCCGCAAAGCCGGCTTTGAAAATTTTAATCTCGACCTGATGCATGGCCTGTCCGGACAAAGCCTCGCCGAAGCCACTGCGGATATTCAGCAAGCCATAGATCAGGGGGCCAAACATATCTCCTGGTACCAGCTGACCATCGAACCCAATACCGAATTTTATTCACGACCACCGCAGCTGCCAGAAGAAGATATTCTCGCCGATATCCAACAGGCGGGAATGACCCTGTTAGATAAGTATGGCTTTGCTCAATACGAAGTCTCAGCCTTTGCCCAAGCCGGAAAGCGCTCGCAGCACAATATGAACTACTGGCAGTTTGGCGACTATCTGGGCATAGGTGCCGGAGCCCACGGCAAGATTACTCTACCAGATAGCCAGCAGGTTATTCGCAGCCATAAAACCCGTCAGCCGGAGAATTATCTAGCCCGCGATCTGACAACCCTGGCCCAGCAAAAGCCCATCCTCACCGAGGAGCTGGCAATGGAATTTATGATGAACGGCCTGCGCCTTCGCGAAGGGCTGCCCGCCAGCTACTTCTCAGAGAGAACTGGATTACCAAACTCAGCCATTGCCGAGCAGGTAAAAAAACTCCAATCTCAGGGCTTACTAGAAGTTGATAGCCAACAGTATCGCGCCACACCTCTCGGCTACCAGTTTCTAAACAGCCTGTTACAGGGTTTTTCCTAAGCTGACTCTTTGCCGATTATTTTGTTAGAATTACCTCTTTCTAATCGCCCCGAAGTAAAAGAAGTAAACTATGTCAGACGCCATCCAAAGCACCGGCCCTCTCAGCCAACAGGAGACCGCTCGACTACTGCGTCTGGCGACCTATGCCTCTACCTCTGTGGCGATAGTTTTGATCGGCGCCAAGCTGATTGCCTGGAATGCCTCTGGCTCGGTAAGCCTGCTCGCCACCCTGATTGACTCAATGCTCGATGCATTGGCTTCAATTATTAATCTGGTCGCAGTGCGACATGCGCTGACCCCTGCGGACAAAGAGCACCGTTTTGGCCACGGCAAAGCCGAGGCACTTGCCGGTTTAAGTCAGTCACTGTTTATTGCCGGATCGGCGGGATTTTTGCTCGTCGAAGCAGTGCGTCGAATACTCAACCCCAGTCAGGTTGAGTCGATTGAGCTAGGTATTGTGGTGATGGTTATTTCGATTATCGCAACCCTGCTGCTACTGGCTTTTCAGCAACATGTTATTCGCAAAACCAACTCCACCGCTATTCGCGCCGATGCCCTGCACTACCGCACCGACCTGATGGTCAATAGCAGCGTGATTGTTGCACTGCTGCTGGCCGCTGTTGGCTGGGATGGCTTTGATGGCGTCTTTGCCGCGGCTATTGGTGTTTATATTCTCTATAGCGCTCGCGAGATAATTGTCACTTCCTATGACCATCTGATGGATCGTGAACTGCCGGATGCCGACCGCGAAAAAATCAAAGTATTAGTGCTGCAACATCCAAGCGCTCGCGGACTTCACGATCTGCGCTCACGCCACTCGGGCACCATGACTTTTATTCAGCTGCATTTAGAGCTGGACGATGATTTAAGTCTGCTGCAAGCCCATAAGATTTCTGACGAAGTGGAGGACAATATTCACAGCGCCTTCCCCGGGTCGGAAGTGATTATCCACATCGACCCGCAATCGGTGGTCGGCCAAGAAGCAGTGGCCGAGTTTGAAAGCGGTGGCAAATAAAGAGCGGTGGAAAATAAATAGCACCGCATACCCCGCAAAACTTTAGTGCAGATTGCGATGCAGGTACCGTCTTAAGATCCCCAACAACTTTACCGGTACATGCTTGCGCTTCCACTCACCAGCGACAAACCGATTGGCCTCGCTCAGGGTTGGATAGCTATAAATAGTGCTGAGCATTTTATTCAGACCCATGCCGTTTTTCATCGCGATCACAAACTCACTGACCAGCTCACCGGCCTGAGGTCCCACAATCGTCGCTCCCAGAATACGATCACTGCCCGGGGCATTAAGCACCTTTACAAACCCCTTGGCGTCGTTGTCCGCAATAGCCCGATCCAGATCGGATAGGTCATACTGAGTGACCTCAACCGCAATACCCTGCGCCGCTGCCTCTCGCTCATTAAGACCCACCCGAGCTATCTGCGGATCGGTAAAAATCACCTGAGGAATCACCCGGTAATCGACACGGAATTTTTTAAATCTGCCGAGCAACCCGTTAACAACCGCATACCAAGCCTGATGACTGGCCGCATGGGTTAACTGATAGGGCCCAACCAGATCGCCACAGGCGAGAATATTGGGGTAACAGGTGCGCAGGTATTCGTCGGTAACAACGGTGCCATTGGCGTGCAAGGGAATACCTAAATCTTCCAACCCAAAACCGCTGGTATTGGCCGCGCGACCAATAGCCACCAGCACCCGATCAAACGCTATTTCAAGATCCTCAGCGCCCTCAGACGAGAGTGATACCGAACCGCCCTCTGCTTCCGAACCAGAACCAAAACCAGAGACAAACTTTTTCGCCGCATAACCCGTCAAAACCTGCACGCCCTCTTCACTCAAACAGTCGGCCATAAAGCTCGCCACATGCTGATCATCTCGGGGCAGCAACTGCGACTGCATCTCTACCAAGGTTACCTGCGAGCCGAGACGCTGAAATGCCTGCGCCAGCTCACAGCCAATCGCGCCGCCGCCCACTATCAGCAGACGCCGGGGCAACTTATCCAACTGCCAGAGGTTTTCGGAGGTGAGAGCATCGACCTGATCAAGGCCGGGGATTGGCGGCACTATCGGCCTTGCACCCGTCGCCAGAATAATTTTTTCGGCACTGATCTGCCGACCATCAACCTCAACCACCCAGGGCGAAATTAATTTGGCATGACCAGAGACACAGTCAACGCCAAGGCCGGTATAACGCTCTACAGAATCATGGGGCTCGATGGTTTTAATCACCTCCTGAACGCGGCCCATGACCTTGGGAAAATCCACCTCAGGCGCAGCAACATTAATTCCCAACTGTGATGCCTTTTTAATCTCCGCCATCGATTTAGCGGCGCGAATTAACGCCTTGCTCGGCACACAGCCAGTATTTAAGCAGTCGCCACCCATCTGGGCTTTTTCAATTAGAGTGACTTTGGCTTTAAGGGTTGCGCCAATATAGGCGCTGACCAGCCCGGCACTACCAGCCCCGATCACAATCAGATTGGTATCAAATTTCTTCGGCTTTTGGTAACCACGGTAGAGTTTGCGCTGCTCCAGCTTGCGCATTATGGCGCGGGCAATAAAGGGAAATAGCGCCAGCAGTACAAACGAAGAAATAACCGCGGGCGTAAGTATGCCAGCCGCAGAAAATTCCTCGATATTACTCAGTGAAGCACCGGCATTAACATAGACCAGCGTGCCTGCTAACATGCCCAGCTGACTGACCCAATAGAACGTCGAGGCTTTGATTGGGGTTAGACCCATCACCAGATTAATCATCCAGAAAGGAAACAGCGGTATCAGCCGCAGACCAAACAGATAGAAACCACCCTGCTTTTCTACGCCTTCATTAAGCGTTTTAAGATGGCCAGAAAATTTATCCTGCACCCAGTCGCGAAGCAAAAATCGGGACACCAGAAAAGCCAGCGTGGCCCCCAGTGAACTGGCAAATGACACCAGCAGGGTTCCTGTCCACAGGCCAAACACCATGCCGCCAATAATGGTCAGCAGCGCAGCGCCGGGAATAGACAGCGCAGTGGCCACAACATAGGCGCAAAAATAGACCGCCGCGGTCAACAGTGGTTGTTGGTTATACAAATCCCGGAAGAAGTCTATCGACAGATAACGCTGGCCATCGAATGCAATATAAGCCCACAGCAAACATCCGATTACCAACAGCAGTGTAATTTTCTTAATCAACCTATGCTTCCCTCTATATGTTTATCATTACAGAATCACCCGCCGCAAATAAAGATCTCGTTTAAGCGCAAAGGTTCCCGTTTTGGGTGATCCAATATCCCGTCAATTTTGTAGTTAGTATCAAGATGAACAGATCATCTATTTTTCATTGAGACTCAGGTGCTGTGAATGGTAACATGAGCTCCTAAAAAATCTTCTTACAAAAAAACCAAACACTGGAGACCACATTATGAGCGACGCTATCGTTCACACTACGGACACAAGCTTTGAAAGCGATGTACTACAGTCAGATGTTCCTGCACTGGTAGATTTTTGGGCGGCCTGGTGCGGTCCCTGTAAAATGATTGCTCCACTGCTTGATGAACTCGCCGATGAATACGCCGGTCGCATCAAAATCTGTAAGGTCGATGTGGACAGCAATCCAGAAACTGCAGCTAAATTTAACGTTCGTGGCATTCCAACACTGTTGGTATTTAAGAATGGTTCTGTGGAAGCGACCAAGGTTGGCGCTCTTTCAAAAGCTCAGCTGGTTGAATTTGTCGACAGCCTTTTATAAACAGCTTTTGTTTTAAATCTGCAATAAATATCTTACTTGCGGCTTTCGGGCCGCAAATATTTTCTTGCTCTTTAGTTAATGCACGCTATACTTCACCAAATTAAATGTGTTTTTACACCACGTAGGCTCCCCCCACAAAGTATCTTTAGACCCCTTTATCGCGACACCTCTATTTCTATACCAGAGATGTCAGGCGACTAGCGAGCCAACCTAATACAAAATTACTAAACTCGGCTTTAAGCCAAACCCCTTTTCCAAAACCTATAGCAACCCTAAAAAATCCCTTCTATGAATCTTTCAGAACTAAAACAAAAACCCATTGGCGAACTACTTGAAATGACTGAGTCTCTAGGACTCGACAATCTGGCTCGCTCCCGTAAACAAGACATTATCTTTGCCCTGCTAAAAAAGCACGCTAAAAGCGGCGAAGATATCTATGGCGACGGGGTTTTAGAAATACTCCCGGATGGCTTTGGGTTTTTGCGCTCGGCTGGCGCCTCTTACCTAGCCGGCCCGGATGATATCTATGTATCACCCAGTCAAATTAGACGCTTTAATCTGCGTACTGGAGATGGCATCTCCGGAAAAATAAGACCTCCCAAAGATGGTGAGCGCTATTTTGCGATGCTCAAAGTTGACGAAATCAACCTTGACGCCCCAGAAAATGCCCGCAACAAAATTCTCTTTGAAAACCTTACCCCCCTATTCCCCGACCAGCGCCTCGGCCTCGAAGCGGGAAATGGCTCTACCGAAGATTTAACGGGACGTATTATCGATCTGGTTTCACCTATAGGTAAAGGACAGCGTGGATTGATTGTTGCACCTCCGAAAGCCGGTAAAACAATAATGATGCAGAATATTGCGCAATCGATTATTCGCAATAACCCCGAATGTATCATCATCGTCTTGTTGATTGATGAGCGTCCAGAAGAAGTGACCGAAATGCAGCGCACGGTACGTGGTGAAGTAATCGCATCGACCTTTGATGAGCCGCCCACTCGCCACGTGCAGGTTGCCGAAATGGTTATCGAGCGGGCCAAGCGTCTTGTAGAACACAAAAAAGACGTAGTAATTCTGCTCGACTCTATCACTCGTTTAGCTCGCGCCTACAACACCGTTATCCCATCCTCCGGTAAAGTACTCACTGGTGGTGTCGACGCCCACGCCCTCGAAAAACCCAAGCGCTTCTTCGGTGCCGCACGTAATATCGAACACGGCGGCAGCCTCAGCATCATCGCCACCGCACTGGTTGATACCGGCTCAAAAATGGACGAAGTTATCTACGAAGAATTTAAAGGCACCGGTAATATGGAGCTAATCCTTGACCGTAAGATTGCTGAAAAACGTGTCTACCCATCGATTAATATCCGTCGCTCCGGCACCCGCCGCGAAGACCTATTAATGGACGAAGCAGAACTGCAAAGAGTATGGATTCTGCGCAAGTTACTGCATGATATGGAAGATGTTTCAGCCATTGAATTTATGGTCGAAAAGCTCAAAGGCTTTAAGAACAATGCCGAATTCTTTGGTGCAATGAAGCGCAAATAGTGCACCCAATGTCGTGGTTACTGCGTATTATAAGCCTCAATGCAGTGACTACGACTAAAGTACTATGAGATTACAACGCTCATGAAATATTCAGACCTTCGCGAATTTATAGATTTCCTCGAACAGCGGGGAGAACTTGTGCGTATCTCCCAGGAAGTCGATCCCTATCTGGAAATGACCGAGATCAGCGACCGCACCCTGCGCGGCAAAGGTCCCGCGCTACTGTTTGAAAATCCCAAAGGCTTCGATACCCCGGTACTCTGCAATCTCTTCGGCACCCCCGATCGGGTGGCCATGGGTATGGGCCAAGAGAACGTCACCGCCCTGCGTGATGTCGGCACTCTGCTCGCCTTCCTAAAAGAACCGGAACCCCCCAAAGGCCTTCGCGACCTCTGGGAAAAGCGCCACGACTTTAAACAGGTATTAAATATGCCTGTTAAACAGATCAAAAACGCCCCCTGCCAGGAAATTGTGCTTGAAGGCGAAGATGTTGATCTCGACAAACTACCTATCCAAACCTGCTGGCCCGGCGATGCCGCACCACTGGTTACCTGGGCACTGTCGATTACCCGCGGCCCGGAAAAAGAACGCCAGAATCTCGGCATCTACCGCATGCAAAAGATCGCCAAAAATAAATTAATTATGCGCTGGCTGGCCCATCGTGGCGGCGCGCTGGACTATCGCGACTGGCAGAAAAAATATCCCGGCAAACCCTACCCTGTAGCTATTGCCCTAGGTGCCGATCCGGCCACCACATTGGGCGCGGTAACGCCGGTACCGGATACCCTATCTGAATATGCCTTTGCCGGACTTTTACGCGGCGAGAAGACTCAGGTCGCCAAATGCCTTGGCAGTGATCTGCAGGTTCCAGCTACCGCAGAATTTATTCTTGAAGGCCATCTGCATCCGGGCGAAGAAGCCGACGAAGGGCCGTTTGGCGATCACACCGGTTACTACAACGAAGTTGAAAGCTTCCCGGTCATGACCATCGATCGTATCACCCATCGTAAAGACCCGATTTATCACAGCACCTATACCGGACGACCACCGGATGAACCCGCGGTTCTCGGCGTAGCGCTGAATGAAGTATTTGTGCCAATACTGCAAAAACAGTTTCCAGAAATTGTTGATTTCTATCTGCCGCCGGAAGGTTGTTCCTACCGTATGGCCGTGGTCAGCATAAAGAAACAGTATCCCGGCCACGCCAAGCGCGTGATGATGGGTGTCTGGTCATTCTTGCGCCAGTTTATGTACACCAAGTTTGTGATTGTTACAGATGATGATGTGGATGTACGCAACTGGCACGATGTGATCTGGGCGATTACCACGCGTATGGATCCTACTCGCGATACGGTGCTGATTGATAATACTCCTATCGACTATTTGGACTTTGCCTCACCTGTTTCTGGACTGGGTTCTAAAATGGGACTGGATGCAACCAATAAAATGCCCGGCGAAACCGACCGCGAATGGGGTGAACCTATTGTGATGGATGATGCGGTTAAGCAGCGAGTTGATGAGCTTTGGGATACGTTGGGTATTGATCTAAAATAAGTCTTATCCAATTCTTCTCTCCTCCCTATATCTATCACGGCATAAAACTTGATAGCCTGCCAGACCAAATCTATAGTTTAAACAGTCATTGAGACATGAAATCGAGCTTGCAATAAGTCGAGTCACGAAGCCCCTATCTGTAGATGTTTAAACTGGTTTCATAAGCTACTTCATATCAAGAGGATGGATTCATGATTACTCTTTCACAACTAACTGAACTATTGGGCTGGGCATCATTAATAAATATTGCCTATCTATTTTTAGCGACCTTAATACTTATGTTTATGAAAGAAAAAATATCTGCGATTCATAGCACGATATTTAATATAGATAAGCAGGAATTAAATTCTAAATATTTTGATTTTTTGAGTTCTTATAAAATAGCGACATTGGTTTTTATTGTTGCGCCATATTTTGCTTTAAAAATTATAGGTTAGTAAATATCAGAATCTAACTATAATTTTCTTCGGTAAAAATATGATAGAAGATATTAAAGCTGCGCTAGAAGGGGAAGATGATCTTGGCATTGTAATAATGTGCGCGGCACTTCAAACTGCCTGTAATTTATCGCAAAACCCAAAAAAATAACTCGGCTAATAAGTTAATGTTTGATTTCCGAAATGCGCCTTATGATGAATTAGACTCACTCAAAAATTTCCTTTTTGAGCATGGCTCCAACCCATGGAACTATCTTCCCGAAGCTGGCATTAACAATACCTTTTCCCTAATCGCCAATAATCGTGGCGAAGCTCTGGTTGCCTGTGAAGGCGAAACCATTATCGGCCTAGCCATTTTCTTTTACCCCTCTGACCTGCCAGAAAACTTTAAGCAATACGCTCAATCAGAACCCAGTATTTATGTAGCAGAAATTGTTGTGCACAGTGACCATTCCGGCCGCGGCATCGGCAGTCAGTTACTCAGTGAAATTATCGCCAAGTCTCCCAACTTTAATGCCACCAAAGTCCTACTGGATCGTCATGAAGAAAACGCCCCATCTGCAGGTATGATGCGCAAGGCGGGCTTTGTGGAGATCTGTACTTATAAGGATTTGGATCGCCGACATTCTGGAAGCCGAAAAACAACCGTTCTCGGTTTTGATATTGTTTCCTAGTCCATTATCCAGCCCAAAACAAAAAACCCACTTTTGCAAAACAATACTTATAATCAGCCAAAGACAAATAAAGAGCAGAATAAATAGCGGGGTATAAATCATGTCCGAAATTAAAACCCATAAAGGCGCCTGCCACTGCGGTGCGATTCAATTTGAAGTGGATGCGCCCAGCCATCTTCATGCCCATGCCTGCAACTGTTCGATCTGTTACAAGAGCGGCGGCGACCAGATGATTGTTCCGGCTTCGCGATTTCGATTGCTCTGCGGTAGCGAATCAATCACCACTTACAGCTTTAATACCGGCGCTGCGAAACATACTTTCTGCAAAATCTGCGGTATTAAACCCTTTTATACGCCGCGCTCTAATCAGGATGGTTACAGTGTTAATTTGCGCTGTGTTGAACGCACCCATATTGAATCCCTGGAGGTCGAGATCTTTGATGGCCAAAACTGGGAGGAAAACGCCGCCTCGCTGGCACATCTTTCTCGCGATGAGTAAGGTAAGATGATCTGTATAACAGTGGCCAACAATAGAGAACAATAACCTGGGGGGCATGACTGTGGCGAAACAACAGGGGCAGTTTCATCTCTTTACCCAGCGGCGGTTTTTGCCGTTTTTTATTACTCAGTTTCTGGGCGCATTTAACGATAATCTATTTAAAAATGCTCTGCTGGTTATTATTGTTAGTCTGGGTGTTTCTGAGGCGGCAAGTAATACTAACTTCCTGACCAATCTGGCTGCCGGCCTGTTTATTCTTCCCTATTTTCTGTTTTCCACTACCGCTGGCCAGTTGGCTGATAAGTACGATAAGGCCAAGTTGATTCGGCGGATTAAGTTTGCGGAAATTATTATTATGCTGATCGGCTGCTTTGCTCTGTATAGCGGCAATATTGCGCTGATGATGTTTATTCTCTTTTTGCTCGGCGTGCAGTCCTCCTTTTTTGGTCCGATTAAATACTCGATTATTCCCCAGCACCTCTCCCCGGAAGAACTGATGGCGGGTAATGCTCAGGTGGGGATGGGAACCTTTGTGTCGATTTTGCTCGGTACGCTGCTCGGTGGCTGGCTGGTGACATTTCCTTTGGGCACTGTCTGGGTAGGCCTGCTGGCAGTTGTGGTTGCGCTTATCGGCTGGTACGGCAGCTGCCAGATTCCCGATGCGCCGGCGGATAAGGGCGAGATTAAAATCAGCCTTAACCCAATTCGTGAGGCTTGGCGCAACCTCGGTTTTGCCCGGGAAAATATGACGGTGTTTTACTGCATTATGGGTATTTCCTGGTTTTGGTTATTTGGCGGCAGCTTTTTAACCCAGGTGCCGAATTTTGCGATTACGGTACTGCAGGGCCATCCAACTTTGATTTCGGTGTTGCTGGCGGCGTTTATTATCGGTGTGGCGATTGGCTCGATTCTCTGCGCAAAGGTTTCCGGCAAGCAGGTGGAGCCGGGGCTTATCCCCCTTGGTGCGATGGGATTGACGGTCTTTAGTGCAGATATTTTTTTGTCATCTGGGGCTTACCAGCTGGCCAACCTCTCTGCTGTCGAGGTTACGCCGTTGCAGTTTCTCGGCCTGGAGGGCGGTATTCGGGTATTTTTTGATCTGCTGGCTATTGGGCTATTTGGGGGTATATTTATTGTGCCTCTGTATGCCATGGTGCAGTCGCGCACACAGAGTAATAAGCGTGCTCGAGTGATCGCTGCCAACAATGTTTTTAATGCACTATTTATGGTTTCTGGCGCTGTTCTTGGTATTGTCTGTCTTAGTGTTGTGCAGATGAGTATTCCACAGTTCTTTTTGACTATTTCTGTGGCCAATCTATTATTTCTGTTATTACTTATTTGGCGTGTTCCAGAATTTAAACAGCGCTTTTGGCTCTGGGTAACTAATCGTCGCGATTAGCGATACATCAATTATAAAAATAAGGACTTCATTATGACGCTGTCATCAAAAATTATTCTCGGCATGGTGCTCGGGGTTGTGATCGGCCTAATTCTCAACGCTATTAATGCAGTCAGTGAGTCAGGGGCTCTGACGGCTTGGGTGGTGGAATATATCTTTGATGTGGTGGGGCGTATCTTTATTGCCTCGCTAAAGCTGTTGGTGGTGCCTCTGGTTTTTGTCTCTCTTGTCTGCGGTTCGTCGGCGATGGGTGAGAATATCAAGATGGGACGCATCGCCTTTAAAACTCTGTCGCTGTATCTGCTAACCACAGCAATCGCAATTACTCTGGCACTGTCTTTTGCCAATATTATCAATCCGGGTGTCGGCATCGATACTGCGGCGGTGGCTTCGTTTAGTGCGCCAATTCCGCCATCTTTTAAGGATGTATTCATTGGTATTTTTCCGACCAACCCAATCAAGGCGATGTCGGATGGCAATATGTTGCAGATTATTGTCTTTTCGATTTTGGTGGGTGTTGCGATTACTCAGGCGGGCAAGGCGGGTCAGGGAATTCTTGCGGTATTCCAGGATTTTAATGATGTGATTATGCGTATGGTGACGATTCTTATGCACCTGGCACCCTATGGGGTTTTCTGCCTATTGGCAAAGCTGTTTACCGAGGAGGGCTTTGCGGCGATCTACAATCTGGCGCTGTACTTTATGACTGTCACACTGGTGCTGCTGATTCATGCGGGTGTGGTTTACACCAGTATTTTTAGCATCTTTACCCGCCTGAATCCGCTGACGCTTATAAAGAATATACGCCCGGCAATGTTATTTGCCTTTAGCACCTCGTCGAGCAATGCCACTATGCCGGTGACCCTGAATGTGATGGAAAAGCGCGTTGGCGTGGATAACTCTGTGGCGTCGTTTACTGTGCCGCTGGGTGCCACCATCAATATGGATGGCACGGCAATTATGCAGGGCGTGGCGACGGTCTTTATTGCACAGGCCTATGGTTTGGATTTGGGTTTAACTGAGTATCTGGCGGTTATTGCCACGGCAACTCTGGCGTCAATTGGCACGGCGGGCGTGCCCGGTGTTGGCTTGATTATGTTGTCGATGGTATTGCAGCAGGTGGGCCTGCCGGTTGAGGGTATTGGCTTGATTATTGGCGTTGATCGCTTACTCGATATGATGCGCACGGTGGTCAATATTACTGGCGACAGCACAGTGACTTCGGTGGTGGCTAAAAGCGAGGGGATGCTGGATGAGGCGGTCTTTTATGAGGTCTCTGATCGCGATGAGTATGGTAGCGGAGAGAACAGTAACAAAAAGCCCGGCTAACCAGATATAACTCCAAAGCCCTGACATTTAGACTAATGTCAGGGCGGCTATTTAGAAGGCTATCAATCTAGAAGGCCATCTAAAAGGCTCTAGTAGTAAGCAGTGGCAGAAGTGGTGAGCACCATAGGTGCGCCGACCTCTTCGCTCTTAACCACGCCGCAGAGCTGTTCAACCAACTGAAGGGCAAAATCCAGTGCCGTTCCGGGCCCCTGACTGGTTATAAAGTTACCGTCAACAACCACTCTCGCTTCGCCATCTACTTCCTTTGCCTCAAGACTTTGCTGAAAGCTCGGATAGCAGGTCGCTATTTTGTCGGCCAACAGCCCTTTGCTGGCTAAAACCAGTGCCGGCGCGGCGCAGATTGCACCGATCAGCTTGCCCTGCTGCGCCTGTTGGCGGAGCAGGCTGTCCAACACCTGATGCTCGGCAAGATGCTCTGAGCCGGGTAATCCTCCGGGGACAGCTATCAGGTCATAGGTGCTTTTGGCACAGTTATTTAACATTTTATCGGCGACAATACAGGTGCCATTGGAACCACTAATTTGCAATTTATCGCCTTCATTGGCGCTGGCTACAGTGACCTCTACTCCGGCTCTGCGCAATACATCAATAATTGTCACCGCTTCAAGTTCTTCGGTACCCTCAGCAATGGGTACAAGTGCAGTTTTAATCATGTTATTCCCTTTTTATCAGTTACAAATATAAGTTACACTGTGCCGCAAATATGGCTAACTGTCACGGGATTGGCATGAAAATCTACATTATCAAAAGTCACGATGAGAGCATTTTGGGCAAGGGTTTTGAGTGGCTGGATGGCGCTAATACGAACCTGATTTTTAACACGCCACACCGTGATGTTGCGCTCAATCAACTAATAGAACTAAACGCTAAAGATATTAATCTGCGCGCTCAGATTATCGAGTGCGAAGCCGATAAAAAAGGACGTCCAATCATGCTTTTAGAGTCTACAGCTGCAACCAATTCTGCTCCTTCTAGTCCCGCTCTAGACAGTAGCCTTCAATCTGACGCAGCCTGAACGGGAGCGCACGATTGTCTCTTGAATCCCGCCTCGCATTACTGGCTGATGCAGACAAGTGTCTGCTTGCCAATATTGTCCGTGGCATTGAAAAAGAAAGCCTGCGTGTTGAGCCCAACGGTCAGTTGGCAAAAACACCCCATCCCAAGGCATTGGGCTCGGCTTTAACCCATCCGTCAATCACCACTGATTACTCTGAGGCGCTGCTGGAATTTATCACTGCTCCCTCCGCGTCGATCGATCAGGTGATCAATGAGCTTGAAGAGATTCATCGCTATACCTATGAAAATATTGATGACGAGCTGCTCTGGGTTAACAGTATGCCCTGCCAGCTCGGTGAAGATAGCAGCATTCCGGTAGGTGAATACGGAAGCTCGAATATTGGCCGTATGAAGACGGTCTATCGGCTTGGCCTCGGCCATCGCTACGGTCGCCTGATGCAGACGATTGCCGGTATTCATTACAATTTCTCGGTGCCCGATTCACTGTGGCTAAAACTGCAGGCTGATGAAGGTAATCAGCAGTCTCTGCAGGACTATAAAACCGCGGGCTACTTCGCACTGATTCGCAATTTCCGCCGCTATTTCTGGCTGCTACTGTATCTATTTGGCGCGGCTCCCGCGGTGTGTAAAAGCTTTGTGCGCAATCGTGAGCACGATTTACAGCCCGTGGGCCATGACAGCCACAGTCTCTACAAACCCAATGCGACCTCTTTGCGGATGGGCAATCTGGGTTATCAAAGTGATGCGCAGAGTTCACTGATTGTCTGCTATAACGATATTGCCCAGTACACCAGAACGCTTAAAGGTGCGCTTGAAACGCCCTATAAACATTATGAGCACCTGGGCTTAAAGGATAGTCAGGGCAATTATCAGCAGTTGACGACCAATTTGCTGCAGATCGAAAATGAGTTTTACAGCCCTATTCGACCAAAACGAACCGCGGCTTCTGGGGAAACCCCTCTTGAGGCGTTGCACAACAAGGGCGTTGAGTATATTGAGGTGCGCTGCGTGGACCTAAACCCGCTGGCGGCCTGTGGTATAGATAAGCAGACTATCCACTTTCTGGATACTTTTTTACTGTTCTGCCTGCTTAAAGAAAGCCCGAAAACCAATAACAATGAATATCAACAGATCACCGAAAATCAGCGCCGCACGGTTGCTGATGGTCGCAATCCCGATCTCGAACTTGTCGACGGCGAGCAATCGCGCAAACTGGTTAAATGGGGAGAGGCGTTGGTTGCTGAAATGCAGCCGATTGCCACGCTGCTTGATGGGGCCAACAATAAAGGCGACTATCAAACAACGCTTGCCACCATGGGCGAACGTTTGCAGAATAGCAGTCTTACCCCTGCGGCTATCTTGCTCGACGAGATGCATGAGCATAACGAGACTTACTATCGGATGGCGATGCGCAAAGCCGTTGAGCACCGCGCGTATTTTCGCGCTGAAAAACTAGCGCCAGAGGTGATTGAAAAGTATCAGCGTCTGGCTGAGCAATCACAATTAGAACAACAACAAATTGAGGCTTCAGACAGCGTTTCTTTTGATGACTTTCTGGCCACCTATTACCAACGCGACAGCCTGGTAAACTAGACTAAAACTTGGGAGTGAACCGTGAATCTGCCTGATTATAGAACTATTAATCTTTTAATGGCCGCAGTCTGTGCTGGGCTTATCGCCGTCGCGGTCTTTTACTTCCAGAATCATCTCGGCCTTGAGCCCTGCTATCTGTGTATCACCCAGCGCGTATTTGTTATAGCGGCAGGGGTGATTTTCCTGATGGCTGGACTGCACAACCCTGCGGCGAAGGGGAAAAAAATCTATGCGGCTCTGGTCGCAGCAACCGCTGCTATTGGCGGCTTCTTCTCAATTAAACAGCTGTGGCTGCAAAATCTGCCGGAAGATAAGGTTCCCGCCTGTGGGCCGCCGGTTGATTACCTCTTCGATGCTTTCTCTGCCTCAGAGGCGATTTCGATGTTATTGCGTGGCGATGGCAACTGTGCCGAAGTTCAGTGGCAGCTTCTCGGCCTGAGTATGCCGGGCTGGGTGCTATTAAGCTTTATCGGCTTTATTGCTGTGGCGGTTTTCCAGTTCCTGCGCAAGTGATTTATCCTGAGTTGCAGCCAAAATAACGGCTACCTTTTTGCTTTTTGAGTCTTGCCGGTCAGCTTTTTCTTTACCTGAATGTTTCTTCTTACAGGTAAAACGAAGTACACTGATTGTCCACAAGGGAGTGACGAGGCTAGGAACGCATGTTAAAAGATCTGCAAGCATTAAAATTACACTGGGGCGGTGTCAGCGATATCGTTGACCGCTGGTTAGAAGAACGCCGCGAACTGCTGGTTAAGTACTGTGACCTGATTGAAATCCACGATTTCGACAGTGCTAATAAAAACCACGGAGAAAAACTAAAAGACTTTTGCGAGGTGATGGTAGATTACGTCTCCGTTGGGCATTTTGAGGTCTACGAAGAGCTGGTTAAAGAGGCTCAGGCTTTTAGTGATAAAGACGGCCTGCGTGTGGGTGCCGATCTGATGGATAAGATCCAACCTTCAACCGAAGCGGTACTGGATTTCAACGACAAGTATCTGGCGACAGATGATCTCGACAGCCTGTCTGTTGATCTTTCAACGGTGGGTGAGTCACTGGAAATGCGCTTTGAGTGCGAGGATAAGATGATTGAGGTTCTGCACAGTGCTCACCTCTTTGAGCTGGAGCAGTCCGCGGCCTCGGCCTAACTGACAATTTACTGCTAATCAAACACGCAGTAAACCGACACAAAAAAGCCCCGACTCGTCGGGGCTTTTTGCGTCTGGCAGATTAAACTCTCTGCTAGCCTTCAGTGTTGATATTGGCCTTTAACAATTCCACTTCAAAAATCAGTGTCTGGTTAGGTCCTATTGGGCCTGTACCACCGGGGCCATAAGCTAGCGCAGCAGGAATATACAGCTCCCACTTGGAACCTTCTGACATTAACTGCAGTGCCTCAGTCCAGCCAGCAATCACCTGGGTAACGCCAAACTGCGCTGGTACGCCGCGCTTGATTGAGCTGTCGAATTCTGTACCGTCTAGCAAGCGACCAGCATAGTGCACTTCTACCGTGCTCTCAGCAGTTGGCACCGCGCCTTCGCCGCTAGTTATAACGCTGTACTGTAATCCGCTGTCAGTGGTTACTACACCTTCTTTAGCGCCATTGGCGGCAAGGAATTCAGTCCCTTCCTTAAGGTTACCTTCCGCAGCCACTGCCATTGATTCGGCGGCCTGCTTTTGTTGCTCTTCCTGCTTGGCGGTCATTTGCGCCTGAAATGCAGTAACCGTTTCAGCGATAACTTCTTCACTAATGGCCGGGTCATTGCCAGCCAGACCATCAGCAAAACCTAGGTCATAAGCGGCTTTATCGAGCTCAACAACGGCTGTGCTCGCGGCATTCTGCATACCCATTAGATAGCTAACTTTCTGCTCCAGCGTGCTCAACTCAGCAGTTGTTGCCGCCTCAGTTGCCGGATCAGCTGATTGTTCACAGGCAGCTAATGTAAAAAGCAGCGCCATAGGTAATATTTTTACGATCTTCATACTATTTTCCTTAATATTAAATGCGACCGCTAAGCCGCGATGTTTATTAAACTAAATTCAAGCTCAAATGAACCTAACAAAATATATTAATTTGTGAATTAATGGCTGGATTTTAAGTCATTTCCATCCGAATAGTCGACTATTCTATTTTACTAAAGAGCAAATCCCAAACACCGTGGCCGAGACGCTCTCCGCGCTTTTCAAATTTAGTTAGAGGCCGATAATCCGGTCGCTGTGAATACTGCTGCTCACCGATACAGTTTTTAAAGCCCGGTGCCTCTTCAAGCACTTCGAGCATTTGCTCTGCGTAATGCTCCCAGTCGGTTGCCATGTGAAGAATTCCTTCAGGCTTCAGCTTGTCACGAATCAATTGGATAAACTCCGGCTGCACTATGCGCCGCTTGTTATGCTTCTTTTTATGCCAGGGATCAGGGAAATACAGCTGCAGCCGATGCAGGCTGTCGGGCGGAATACACTCATTGAGTACATCATTGGCATCGGCGAGATAAACTCGCAAATTTGGCAATTCCTCAAGTCTGGCACTGTTAATCAGTCGGCCAACACCCGGAGGATGCACCTCTATGCCAATAAAGTCCTTGTCCGGCTCGGCGCTGACCATCTCGAGCAGTGAGTCACCCATACCAAAACCTATCTCAACCACCAGAGGCGCCACACGGCCAAATATTTTCTCGGCATCAATAAGGCCATCATCAAGTTTCAAACCATAAAATGGCCAGCTAGTATCAAAGGCATTGCGCTGCCCTTCGGTCATACGTCCGGCACGAACCACATAACTGCGGATCGACTTTTTACGGTATTCGGGTTTAATTTCCATGAGTTTTTGGGCTTTTTGCAGTGATCAATAGTAGCCAGCCGACAATAAATGCGCTGCCTCCGAATGGGGTCAATAATCCGATAGCGCTAATGCTGGTAAGGGCAATGCTGTAAAGCGAACCGGAAAAGAGAATTATACCGAGCAGAAAGTTGCGTGCTGCCCATTGAAGACGGCGTGCGTCGAGAGGTAAGTTAATAATCGCGAGCAGTGCCAGGGTGTGGATAAAATGATATTGGACTGCCGTCTGGTAGGTCTGCAATTGCGCTGCGGAGAGGTGGGGTTTTAGCCCATGGGCGGCAAAAGCACCCAGCGCCACGGCCAGCGCGCCGCAGACGGCAGTTATTTTAATCCAGAGTGATTTATTCATAGCAATAAAAAAGCCGCATTGAGCGGCTTTTGATCTCTTCCAATTCGTTACTTTTAAATAGTTACTTTTAAATAGTTACTTCCAACACGCCTTAGGCTTCCATTAACCCGCGTACTTTTTTCATCGCGTTCTTTTCCAGCTGGCGGATGCGCTCGGCGGAAACACCGTATTCAGACGCTAATTCGTGGAGTGTTGCCTTCTTATCATTCAACCAGCGACGATAAATAATGTCGCGACTGCGATCGTCGAGATTCTTCACCGCATCTGCTAGGCGAGCGTTGTTGTCGCCTTCCCAGTCGGCATTTTCCGCAAGCTCTGCGGGGTCGGCGCTCTTGTCTTCAAGGAAGTAGACCGGCGCATAGGAACTGTTATCGTCGTCATCATCGGTCGGTGCGTCAAAGGCTGAATCACGCGCGGTAAGCCGCATTTCCATATCCATAACATCTTTGACCTGAACACCGAGATCTTCAGCTACTGCCTCAGCTTCATCGGCGGTTAGCCACTGAAGTTGTTTTTTCGCGCTGCGCAGATTAAAGAACAGTTTGCGCTGTGCTTTGGTGGTAGCAATTTTAACAATTCGCCAGTTGCGTAGAATAAACTCGTGGATTTCGGCTTTGATCCAGTGCACAGCAAAGGAGACCAGACGTGCGCCTTTTTCAGGATTAAAGCGTCGCACTGCTTTCATCAAACCAACATTACCTTCCTGGATGAGGTCGGCTAGCGGCAGGCCATAACCATTGTAGGAGCGGGCGATATGCACAACAAATCGGAGGTGGGCCATAACCATACGACGAGCGGCATCGAGGTCTTCATCGTAGTAGAGAGACTCACCGAGGGCGCGCTCTTCATCGATGGTTAGCATGGGCACGGTCGCAGTCCCCTGAATATATGCATTCAGGTTGCCGCCGGGTGCCATCCACTCCATAGTTTGAAGGGCTTTACTCATAGGTCTCTCTTTTTGATTGTCGGTCGACAATTCTATCATTAATCGATTGGTTGTTCCTAGCCCCTAAAAGTTCCCTCTCGAGAGCTATTTTATTGAGCTTTTTTGTTATTTTTTTCTATTTATTAGCGCGGCTTGATCTCGCGCATATGCTGACTGACTGAGATCCAGGCGCCAGCTAAACCAACGCTGCCACCAATTGCCAGCAGCGCGATAAATCCAGAGACCCCAAGACCCGACAGTCTAAACTGGCTCTGGTAGAGACTGGCCAGGTCATTGACCGAGGGCTCTAACCAGAACCCCAAACCAATCAGCATCAGGGCGGCAACCAAGGCGCCGAAAAATCCAAATAACAGACCGGTGTAGAGAAATGGCCTGCGCACATAGGCATCGGTGCCGCCGACCAGTTTAACAATAATAATTTCATCTCGACGGCTTTGGATCGCCAGCCGAATGGTGTTGCCAACCACAAGGATTACGCCTATACCCAGCGCCGCGCCTAGAGCGAGCACTAACTTTCTGCCCATATCCAACAGCGCATCGAGTCGACTCAGCCACTCCATATCCAGTTGCACATCGTCAACCAAGGTTATCTGGCGAATCCCGGCAACCAGTTTGGTGGAATCATTTAACAGCAGCGGCTGAACCAGAAAGGCATCGGGCAGCGGATTTTCATCGAGATATTGCAGTGCCGAACCAAACCCAGACAACGCATTAAATTCTTCCAGTGCAGTTTGTGCGGAGATATAGCTGACCGAGGTAACACCAGACAACTCGCCCAACTGCTCACCGAGCTTTTCGATGGCTGCGGGTCGTGCACCTTTTTTCACAAATACAGTTATCTGCGCAGAGGATTCAACCCCTACACTTAGCTGGCGAATATTCTCCACGCTAATATACAGCGCGGTAGGCAGGGTTAGAGCGATGGCAATAACCACAACGGTCAATAAGGTCTGCAGCGGTTCGCGCAACATTTTGGTAAAACTATTCTGCAACGTTGTGCGATGGTGGTGTTTGTAACCGCGCCACTTATCTAGGCGGCTGACCGAGCTGCCTCGGGCGCCCCTTTGGGAATGTTGAGAGTGTTGAGAGGCGCGAAATTTTTGCTTAGTCGATGTCATGCGCCACCCCATCTAGCTCTAATTCTCCCTGATTGAGACGCATAATGCGCATATTCATTTTATTAATCAGGCTGATATCGTGGGTGGCAACCAATACCGTTACACCGACATCCTGAAAACGCCGAAACAGCGCCATAATTTCAGCGGACAGCTGTGGATCAAGGTTACCCGTCGGCTCATCGGCCAAGAGTATTTTCGGCTTGTGCACCACGGCTCGGGCAATACCGACACGCTGCTGTTCACCGCCAGAGAGTTCGATTGGGCTCTGCTTTTCTCTGTCGAGCAGGCCGACACTATCCAGTGCCGCGCGCACTCTGCGGCCTATCTCGCCGGGGGAGTAGCCTGACACCTGCAGTGGCAGAGCAACATTTTCAAAGACCGAGCGATCAAACAGCAGCTGGTGGTTCTGGAAAACCACACCAAGCTGGCGGCGATAAAAGGGAATTCTGGATTTTGCCAAGCGGTTGAGGTTTTTGCCATTAATGAGCAAATTGCCCGCGGTGGGGCGTTCGATAAGCATCAACAGTTTCAGCAGAGTACTCTTTCCGGCACCAGAGTGACCGGTGAGAAAGGCCATTTCACCGCTGTCCATTTCGAAGCTGACATTGCGCAGAGCTTCAAAACCACCGGTGTAACGTTTACTGAGATTATCAAAACGTATCATAAAAGATTAGTTACCCTGATTAGCACCATCGCCGGATGGACTGGTTTGCGTTTCAGTTTGGCTTTCGGCTAACAGTGCTGACACAAAATCCTCGGCCACAAATGGCTGCAGGTCATCTTGCCCCTCACCCACGCCAATATACCGAATGGGAACAGAAAACTTTTCAGCCAGTGCGAAGATAACCCCGCCCTTTGCGGTGCCGTCCAATTTGGTTAGGGCTATGCCTGTGACACCTGCAGTAGCGTGAAATTCGGTCATCTGTGCTACAGCATTCTGGCCGGTGCCGGCATCCAACACTAGCAATACTTCGTGAGGCGCGGAGGCATCAAGCTTGCTGGCAACTCTGCGGACCTTTTTCAATTCTTCCATTAGATTGCTTTTATTGTGCAGTCGGCCGGCGGTGTCGGCGAGAATCACATCAATATCTTTTGCCCGTGCCGATTCAATCGCGTCAAAAATAACCGAGGCACTATCAGCGCCGGTATGCTGGGCAACAACCGGGATCTGATTGCGCTCACCCCAGACCTGAAGCTGTTCAACAGCGGCGGCTCTAAAAGTATCACCGGCCGCCAGCATCACTGACTTGCCCTGCTGCTGTAGTTGGCGCGCGAGCTTGCCAATGGTGGTGGTCTTGCCGACGCCATTTACACCGACGACTAAAATCACATAGGGTCCACTGTCCGTCGCGGGTTCCATTACCTGCTCACTGTTGGCAAGTTTTTCCAAAAGGATTTCGTGGAGTGCCGCTTGCAGAGCTGCGCCATCTTTTAGAGCTGAACGGCTTGAGCGCTCCGTGAGCTGCTCAATAATCTGGGTGGTTGCTTCGATACCTACATCGGCCATCAGCAGAAGTGTTTCAAGCTCATCGAAGATATTTGCATCAATGGTTTTAGCGCCGAGGAATAAATCACCCAGGCCTCTGCTAGTTCGCGACAGTGCGCGCTGCATTTTGGCGCGCAGGCTATTGCCCGGAGACGAACTGACTGCGGGAATTTTAGCCTCGCCTGAGGACTCCACTTCTGCCTGAACTGGCTTGTCGCGTTTAAAGCGATCCAGAAAGCTGCGTTTTTTCTTTTCTTCGGGCTGATTGTCGATTGAATTTGAGTCCATTAATGTTGATTTTTAAATGTGGTTATATTCTGGTGTATCCTACCATCTAGACTTTTTAAAATGCTTAAAAAGTGATTAAAAGTGACCAAAAAGGAGCGCCCCTTTGGCGACCAAGCAACAAATTAGAATTATCGCCGGCAAATGGCGCAGCCGTCAGGTGCGGTTTCCAGAGATTCCGGGATTGCGGCCGACGGGAGATCGTATCCGCGAGACGCTGTTTAACTGGCTGGCACCGCGTATCTCTGATGCGCGCTGTCTGGATTTATTTAGCGGCTCCGGCGCTCTGTGTTTTGAAGCGCTGTCACGTGGCGCAGCTTATTGTCTGGCACTTGAACAACATCCGAACGCCATCGCCTGTCTGACCGAAACCAAATCACTACTGAATGCACCGGAGCTGACTATTGCCCACAAAGATACGCTTGAGTATTTGCAGCAAAGCCCGGACAAGCCCTTCGATATAGTCTTTGTTGACCCTCCCTTTGATTTAAATTTGATCAATCAGGTGTGCTCTCTTTTGGAGGAAAATAGCTGGGTCGCAAACGGCGGGGTTATCTATTGTGAGCTGCCTGTAGGGCAGAAAAACTTTGCGCCACCGGCCAATTGGCAGGTTTTGCGCAATAAGGCGACCAGCGGCGTAAACTACAACCTCTTTTCTCGCATTGAGCCCAAGGCTTAATTTAAGTACTATGCGCGAACTCCAATAGGGCGGTACCTGTGCATGAAGACTATAGTCTACCCCGGCACCTTTGATCCGATTACGAACGGACATATTGATTTAATCGAGCGCGCCTCGCGGCTGTTTGACAAGGTGATTGTCGGCATCGCTGCAAATAAGCGCAAAGGCCCACTGTTTGATGTGGACGAGCGCATCCAACTGGCTTCAGAGTCTCTGAGTCATATTCCCAATGCCGAGGTTCTCGGCTTTGATTATCTGCTAGTCAATTTTGTTAAAGATTGTAAGGCGGATGCGATTATGCGTGGTTTGCGAGCGGTCTCTGACTTTGAGTATGAATTTCAGCTGGCCAATATGAATCGCGCCCTATCGCCAGACCTTGAAAGTGTTTTTCTGACGCCGGCGGAACGCTTCTCTTATATCTCTTCATCGCTGGTGCGCGAGATATCTTCTCTGGACGGCGATGTATCAAAATTTGTCCCGGCCAATGTTGTCGAAGCGCTGAGCAAAAAATTCAAATAACCCGCCGACTCTTCTTTATGTTGGCTTTATGTTGTCTTTATTTGAGTTTTATTTTATCTAGCGCTGACAGTGGGCGCAGAAAACCGAGCTGCGCTGACCGAGCCGTATCTCTCTGAGTGGTTTTTGACAGTTTATGCAGGGCTCAGCGCCGCGCCCATAGACCATCAGTGTCTGCTGAAAATAGCCCGGCTCGCCGTTACCATTCACAAAATCCCGCAATGTGGTTCCACCCTGCTCAATCGCCGCCTGCAAAACATCTTTAATGTGACCCGACAGTTCTTCATAACGCTGGAGAGAAATTCTGCCAGCGCTACGATCCGGCCTTATGCCGCTGCGAAAAAGTGCCTCGGAAGCATAGATATTACCCACACCGACTACCGTTTTGTTGTCCATAATGAACGGCTTAACCGCAATTTTACGCTGGCGAGATAAATCAAAGAGACGCTTGCCATTAAAATCTTCAGTCAGCGGTTCAGGCCCGAGATGATTGAGCTGAGGATGGCCGCCTAGAGACCAGAGCCAGGCACCAAAGCGCCGCGGGTCGTGGTATCGCAGGCATTTTCCATTGCTCATATGCATTTCAATATGGTCGTGCTTACGCCGCTCGGAATCCGGATCTACCAGACGTAAACTGCCACTCATACCCAGATGAACCATCATTGAACCCTGCTCAAGGTGTAAAAGTAGATACTTGGCGCGCCGGGTTATAGAGAGCAGTCGCTGGCCTTTAACAATCTCAGATATGCCTTCGGTAACCGGCCATCGCAGGGAGCCATTGTAAACCCGCAACTGCTCTATCACAGATCCGCTAATATGGGGTTCTATCCCTCTTAGTGTTGTTTCTACTTCGGGCAATTCAGGCATAATTTCTCAATGATGTTTTCCTAATTTGATGGTTTTCTGGCACACTGTTTGAACAGTATACAGGTTGATTAAACGCCTAAGCTGCACAGACATAGATGCGCTGGTAATTCCAAGAAAAACCAGTAAAATGCGCGTTTCAATGTATATGCGGATGACTTGAAGGTGCACCATCGATGGCGCTAGGTAAAAGACGAAAGGAAGAGGAAGAATCAAATATTGATATGACTCCAATGTTGGATGTTGTATTTATCATGCTGATTTTTTTCATTGTTACGGCTTCATTTGTAAACGAATCAGGGCTCGATGTTAACCGCCCACCCACATCAGATGAGCCACCACCAGATACAGAGAACACCAATATTGTGTTCCGTGTTTCGGAAAGCAATGAACTGACCCTTGAAGGGCGACGCATTGATGTTCGTGCGGTTCGTGCCAATGTTGAACGTATGCACGCCGAGAAGCCGGAAGCCAAGGTTATTGTCAGCGCTCATCCGAAATCAAAGACAGAATTATTTGTGCTGATTTCAGACCAGGCTCGAGAAGCTGGTGTCTACGATGTCTCTTTATCGACTGACGAGTAGATAGCTTAAAGCAACAATCGAATTAGCCTTGCAGTGAAAACTGCAGGGCTTTTTTACGCCCTGCGGTTATAGGTGATGGCTGAATCTGGCATAAAAGAATCTGCCGGTGGATTCGTAGGTTCTTGCATCAAAGTTATCATTGAATGCCGAGGCCAGGAAGGGTGGCGCTTCGTTGAGTATATTGTCGATCCCAACGGTTATCAGCGATTCACCAGAGTTAAAGTGGTAGCTCATCTGCGCATCCTCGCGAGACCAGGCACCAGACTCACGGCGAGCCCCTAAACCATTGACCGTCTCAGTTAGGCTACTGACCCGAAAGGATGACAGCGCCACTTCCCAGCGGCCAAACTGCCAAAACAAATTGAGCCTGGCTTTCCATTTCGGCAGAGCCCCGGCACCCTCTGCGGCCTCATCTGCAAAGGTCCCCGCAAGCTCTTGCACTTCTGCCGTCGGAGCGGATTGGAGCTGGTATGAATGAATGTGTGAACCGCTTAGATCAACCCCAAGGCTACCCCACTTGGCAATAAACACACGCCAGGAAATATCCGCATCCAAACCTGATACTTTGCGAGTGCCGAGATTTTCATTATTAGCGACAATTTTAATCACTTCGCCATTTTCATCGCGAATAATTCGATCGCTATAACTCAGGTTGGAGGCGTTCTGATCGAGGAAAAACTGCCCGCTGGCACCAATAATATTATCGACTTTGATGCGATAGGCATCGACACCAAAGGTGAAGCTGCGCAATCCGGGCGGTGTGTAAATAAACCCCAGCGAAAGGTTTTTCGACAGTTCCGGGCGCAGCGCGGTATTGCCGCCGGTTACGGTTAAATACTGAACTCGCAGCGGGTCCGTCTGGACATCACAGCCCGGCAGCAGGCCAACATTATCAGGGTCTGAACAGGGGTCGACCAAAAACGTCTGACTGATACTGTCGCTTTGATTCAACTCAAACAGTGAGGGTGCGCGAAATCCCTGCGAAATACTTCCGCGCAACATTAAATCGTTATTGGGTCGGTAGCGCAGCGCCAACTTGGGATTGGCCTCTGAGCCAAAGTCACTGAACTGAGTTGCTCTGAGGGAAATATTGGCCTCTAAAACAGGCTCTGCAATGGCGTTTTCACTGGTAATAATTGGCACAAGTGATTCAATATAGAGCTCTGAACTACTTCTGTCTCCGCGACTGCTGCCGAACTCTCCGCCAATTAACTGGTTGTTTTCTATCCGGGAATCAGCCTCGGTGGAAAAGGTTTCCCGACGCATTTCCAAACCCGCAGCAAACTCAATATTATCCACCGAAGAAATTCTCGCAATCTGTGACATATCGATATTAATCGAGGTCAAAGTTGAATGGCCTCTATGGGTGGCGTTAGCACGAATATAATTAAGCTGTGCTTCAGTGATCGCTTCTGGAGATCCAAAAAAGTTAATCGGCACGCAGCCATCACTACTGGCGCAAGCGGAACTGCTACCAAGCCCGAGAGCAAGATTTTCTGCATCGACCAGGTTGCGCCACTGTTCAACGGCCTTGTTTTCACTCCAGTTGAGACTGACCTGCCACTCTCCATCACGCAGTGTCCCCATCAATTTGGTGTTGGCACGGAAAGTCTCAGACCGATTACTCTGCACACGCGGCCCCAAACCCAACAATCGAATGCGCACATCATTAATATCTACAGCAAACGGGTTGTACTGGTTGGCTGCAGAAATACTGATGGGCATTTCTTCGAAGGCGGTAAAAATCGGTGCCGATGCAAAAGTAATATGGGTGGAATTTTTTACATAGCCCAGTTCAAAGGTGCTCTCTAGTGAATCCAACCCAGTCAGGTTTCCAGAGAGGAAAAATGAATCTCGTTTCGATGGCACAAGGGAAGAAGTATACGCCCGATAGTCAAACAGATCTTCGTCGGTCACAGGGCGGAAATCTGACGGCGTGTTTCCAGTTACCTGCCCCTCTTTGAGAGTAACAATATTCTCATCGACAACAATCCGCGCATTGGGAGTGGCACTCGAGCGCTGATCAATGCCCCCAAAGCCTCGCGTATCTGCCGATCTCGAAATTGTTCTTTCACGACTAAAAAAACCTTCCTGATCGAAGTGCGAAGCCATAGCCAACAACTCTATGCCGGCGACTTTACCGCTGGCCAGAATATCGAATCGATTAGTCTGATTGTCCCCTGAATTCGATATCCCGGAAAAACTATTCAGTAGAACCCCATCAAAGCTTTTTCGCAAAATGACATTAACAACCCCGGCAATCGCTTCCGACCCGTAGATAGATGAACCACTGTCTTTGAGAATCTCAATTCGATCCACGGCCGCCAGAGGAATACTGTTGAGATCAACGGAGTCACCATCGATGGCATTCGGTGCGCTGCGCAATCCATTGATCAAAACCAGTGTATTGGTAGCAGGTAAGCCCCGCAGCGTCACACTGGCGGTTCCGTTCCCCCCGTTGCTAACCGCGGTGCTCATAGAATTTCCTGCCACTGCCGGTGTAAACCGCATCAGCTGAGAAAGGGTTTGCGCGCCGGATAGGCGAATTTCTGTGGCAGTAATAATATCTGTAGGAGTAAATGAGTTACTGTCGAGCTGCTTGAACCTGGATCCGGTCAGCGGCTTGCCGCGGACGATTAACTCTTCAATCATCGAGTACTGATTTTTACTCAGCTGCAGATCCTCGTGCATCGCCGCGCAGTTCCACCCCGATTGGCAGCGCGGCAAAACCACTACCGTCTGAGGGCCAACGATGCGGTATTCGATATCACGATTTTCAATCAATCGATCCAATACCTGCAAAATACTATAACTGCCAACCACCCCAGGGGCATCCTGATCATTGCGCATTGAAGAGGGAAAAATAATTGAAGACTGGGTTTGCTGACCAAGGGCGACCAGCGAGCTGTGGAGACTGCCCTCCGGTAATTCAACCGGATAGAGATCAGTCACTATTGCCTGTGCAGAGGAGCCAAGAAAAATTGACAGTAAATAGGCAGTCGTCAGCAGCAGTGCGCGGCTAAAAGCCAACAATCCGTGGCGAACATCATTGAAAATCCGAAAACATGCCATAAGGCATAGACCCAGCCTAAATAGAGAGGATCATTAAACCTTATGGATTCGGCTGAGACAACAACCAATTATCGCCATTTAACGTTAACTCAAGACCCAGCGCATTTGCCACTGCAGCCAGAGTTTCTTTCTTTTGGCGGGATGAAAAGGTGCCTGAAACTTTGATATTTTTAGACACATCATCGGCAACGATTACCTGCTTGTGCAGATAGCGATTGAGCATCTCAACGGCATCCGCAATGGAGGTGTTATCAAATAATAGTTGCCCCTGTCGCCATGCGATGGCTTGGGCATTTTGACTGTCCGATGAGCTAAGACCTCGAACTGAATCAATTTTTAATGCTTGATCGGCGGTTAATAACTGTGACTGGGCGGATGAAACTGAAGATCCACCCGCCTCTTCGACACGCACTATGCCTTCGGCAACCGATACGATGGCGCTCTGATCTGTGACCCGATAAATATTAAAGGCGGTTCCCACCGCTAGAACAGTGGCGCCCCCGACATCGACAACAAAGGGTCTGCCCTTATCTGAGGCAACGGTGAAGAAGACTTCACCTTTGAGCAGCTCTATATCGCGAAAGTCTTCGGTCAATGACACAGAGATTGCGCTGTTGGTATTGAGCTCAACAACACTGCCGTCCGCCAAGGTAACCGCGAGATACTGGCCTGTACCTGCCGCGTAAATTTCGCTCTGTGGCTGGAAATTAAACACGGCAATAAAGCCTATAGTCGCCAACGAAAATGCCAGTACCATCGGCTTCCAAAGGTCTTGCCACTTTTCTAGTAGACCACCGCCTAGTGAAAGCTGATTATCAGCAGGACTTTCTAGCCTATCCGACTCATTAGTTACTGGCTCGTTAGTCAACAACTCATCTACTGGCAAATAGGAGATTGCGCCCAGCGTTTCCCATAGCTCAAGAGCCTGATCCCAGGCTGTTTGATGTGATTTATCTGCGCTAAGCCAGATAGAAAAACCCTCAAGGCTTTTGTCGCTAACATTTTCTCCGCGCAACGCAACAACCCAAGCATCGGCTTGGTCTAGAACGTTTTGATCAATTTGCGCTGTAATCACTAACTTAGTCTCAATGTTTTTTTAATCGGCTGCTGATATAAATAGCCGTCTTAAATAGTCTGGCACAAGCTAAGACGAGCAAAACAACAAATACCCCAGAAACTCTTTACATCTAAACAAAAATTTACTGGATTTTCTTTTTCAACATACAAAATCTATGCCACTCAGACCAGCTATCCGCACACCAGACAGAGCCTGCCTCAGAGAGAGAGTCCTTACAAAAAAAACCTTTTAAGCGCCCCGAAATAGCACATAAATACAGAACAAAGTCGGCTTGCGCACCAATATGGGGCGAGTTATGCGTCAGGGTGATTTATTGCGAAGTGAGTGCCTTTTTCTTTATAACTTTTGATCTTTAAATTTTAATTCTTAACTAGCGATCTGCATCAGCGAGGGCGCTGCGCAAATATTTAAGCGCCTCAAGAATATATTTTTCAACTGAGCTGACCGAAACACCCATCTGATTGGCGATCTCGCCATAGGTTAGGCCTTTTGCGCGGTTTAGAATAAATGCCTGACGTGGATTTTGTGGCAACCCGTCAAGGGATGCATAGATAAGCTGAAGTGTCTGCTTGGCTTCCACCTCTCGCTCAAGGGGAATATTTTCAACCATGGGGCTGACCGGAGCAGATCCATCATTCGGGGTTTTTGCGCCCTCTCGCTCGAGGTAATTTTGGTGTAAGACTTTTCTGCGCAGCTGATCGATAGACATATTGGCGGCGACTTGAAACAGGAAGGCTTTGGCGTTGGATAATTGGCTCGGGTCGTCAAGTGTATAGAGACGAATAAACGCCGCCTGCGCGATATCTTCGGCATCTTCTCGACTGTTCATACGACGAGCTAAAAATCGGACCAACGTCGTACTGTGCAGATTAATTAAATTTTCGACGAATTCTTTATTATTGTAATTCATACTCATTCTGACAAGATGTAAGTCGTACGGTTACCAATCACACAAGTATTTTTAAGGAACTCTAACACAATTTTCGGATAAAGCTATGCGCTATGCTCAGTCAGATTATGTGCCGCAAAACATACAGAGTCTACGGCAACAATTACCGCCATTTAATGCCGGTGCTGAGGCTGATTTGAGTGCTAATACTGCTCTGTGTGACTACCTTAATTTTTATCGCCTGCCGACCCCAAACAACCATATCAAACTACTCGCCGGACATCTGTCCGACGGAGATCAACAAACGCATATTATGGCTTGGCAACTAGCCGATGCGGTGGGAACCGCGATTGTGGTTCACGGCTATCTCGACCATACAGGTCTTTATCGAAATCTGATTGGCGAACTGCTTCAACGGCGCATGAATGTGGTTTGCTTTGATCTTATTGGCCACGGGCTGTCCACTGGAGAACCGGGTTATATTTTCAGTTACAGCGACTATGTCCGCCAGCTAAATCAGGTGATTAAAGTCGCGTCAGAAACCTGTACCGGGCCTCTGCATGCTATCGGCCAAAGTACTGGCGGCGCCATCTTGCTGAAACAGCTTATTGAACAGGTCGATGCGAGTAACTATCCCTTCGCCAGCCTTAATCTGCTGGCACCGTTGGTGCATCCGAAGTTATGGACGTTTAATCGCTGGGCTTTTAAGCTCACCGGCCGGTTTAGAAAGACTCTTAAAAGAGTATTCCGTCAAAACTCCCACGATCCAGAATTTTTATATTTTCTCCAGCACCTAGATCCCTTCCAGCCCCGCAGACTTCCCAAAGCTTGGATAAGCGCGATGGCGGAGTGGGTTGAAGAAATTGAAAATCACTCTGACAGCGCCTTCCCGGTCAATCTGATTCAAGGGGATGAGGATGGCACCCTAGACTGGCAGTACAATCTAAAACTTTTAAAGAACAAGCTGCCCAATATGCGGCTCAACCTGATTGAAGGGGCCGGGCATCATATGGTCAATGAGCGGGAGGACTTGCGAGAAAAAATCTTCGCTGCCATTAAGTTTTAGGTACTTTTCTTTTGTTGCCCTGATCATCAATAGCGACAAAGACAAACTCACCTTCAGTCACTTTGCTAGAGTCGGCTTGCTGTTCACCATCGATCCAAGCTTCGATTATGATACGCATTGAACTGGCACCGATTGCAAGGGTATGAGCATAGCAGCCAACCACCGCGCCCACCGGGACTGGATTGAGAAACGACATACTGCTGATCGCCACTGTAGCAACGCGGCCCTTGGCAATTCGGCCGGCCAGAATCGCGCCAGCTAAATCCATTTCACTGAGCAGCCAGCCACCAAAAATATCACCATTGGCATTGGTTTCCCGAGGCATCGCAATAGTTTGGGAGATTAACTTTCCTTCCGGTGACGACGGGTTTTCCATAACGCGCTATTCCTTATATAAACAGATCTCAGTTGTAAATAACTGAAGGCAACCATGTTGCCAGCGCCGGCCACAGTGACAGCATCAGCATTAAGAATAGCTGAATAATAATAAATGGTACGACACCTCGGTACATATCTGCGGTTTCAACCGACGCTGGTGCAACACCGCGCAAATAAAACAGCGCAAAACCAAACGGCGGGGTTAAAAAGGAGGTCTGAAGATTAATCGCAATCATAATGCCCAACCACACCGGATCCAGCCCCATAGCAAGAAGCACCGGCCCCACTATAGGCACCACAACAAAGGTAATCTCAATAAAATCCAACACAAAGCCGAGCAAGAAGATAACCACCATCACCAGTATGGTGGCGCTGAGCACCCCCCCAGGAAGTTCGGAGAAGAATTGTTCAACCAGCTCTTCACCGCCGAAACCGCGGAATACCAGCGAGAATATCGCCGCACCAATCAGGATTAAAAACACCATAGAGGTCACTTCGGTGGTACTTTGAGCCACCTCACGCAAGCGCGCCAATGACAGCTGCCGTTTAAATATCGCCAAAAGAGTCGCACCAAAAGCGCCGACACCCGCAGCTTCAGTAGGGGTTGCCGCACCGGTCAAAATTGATCCCAATACCGCAGCAATCAAAAAGATCGGCGGCAGCAAATTGCGCATTGCTCGTGACAATTTATTGGCTGCCGAAGATTGCTCTGCGTCTGGCTGTAGTTGTGACTCTTGTAATTGAGGTTTGGCAAACAAAATCACATAGGCAGAGTAAAGAACGACCAGAATTAATCCCGGAATAATCGCGCCGACAAACAGGTCGCCAATAGAGACCACCTTGGGGGTAAATATACCCATATTTAACTGCGCCTGTTGATAGGCACTTGAGAGAATATCACCGAGTAGAACCAAGGCAATTGAGGGTGGAATAATTTGTCCCAGAGTGCCGGTAGCGCAAATAATGCCGGTTGCCTGGGATGACGAGTATCCGCGCTTCAACATGGTCGGCAGCGACATCAGACCCATGGTCACCACTGTGGCACCAACAATTCCGGTGCTCGCCGCCAACAGCGCACCGACCAACACCACCGAAATACCTAGCCCGCTGCGAAACCCACTGAATAGATCAGCCATGCTCTCAAGAAGATCTTCGGACAGGCGCGACTTTTCTAACATCACCCCCATAAACACAAATAGAGGTACGGCTATTAGCGTGGTATTTTTAACCGTGCCAAACAGGCGATTGGGCAGTGCCTGCAAAAAGGACATATCAAAATGGCCGGTGGCATAGCCGGCGAAGGCAAAGATCAGCGCTGTGCCAGACAATGATAGCGCCACAGGATAGCCCGCCATCAAAACCAGACAGACAACCAAAAACATTAATAACGGAATATATTCAGCCATCAGATCATCGGCTCAATATGATCGGGGACGGTCACATCTGGTCGATTGAGAAGTACCAGTAAGTTGCGCAGAGTCTCAGCTATGCCCTGCAAGATAAGTGTTGCCGGCATTAACAAAAGTAGTGTCTTTAATAAATAGATGCCAGCAATACCACTGCTCTCCTCGGAAGTCTCACCAATCGCCCAGCTGGCAACCACATAATCCCAGGAGAATATAAAAATAAGCAGGCATACAGGTAACAGGAGCAGAATACCGCCGATAAAATCGACCAGCGCTTTTTTACGCGGCGAAAATCTGCGGTAGAAAATATCCACCCGTACATGACCACCACGCTGTAGGGTAAAGGCAATGCCCAGCATAAACACTATGCCATGCAGATAAGTAATGGATTCCTGAAGTGCAATTGAACCGCTTTCAAAATAGTAGCGCAGCACAACAATAGCCACCGTAATCGCAACCATCAATAAGGTTAACCAGGAGACCGCTCTGCCAGTAATGTCGGTAAACTGATCGATACTCTTGATTAAGTGCCGACTTAAGAGCTGAAAGACTTTCACCTGATTATCTATTACCCTGAGTTGAAATCGCGGCTAAGTATAACTTGCTAATCACTGTATGGGGCCGGTTAATATTGGCAATCTTTGACGATATTAACCTCACTGGCTAAGCTGTGCGCGACAAACGTTCTTGCCACTATTATTCAGGCCGATTATTTAATGCATAAACTACGCGATGCTTCACTCGAGATCATACTGATTATTTTGGTCGGCGGGCTGATTGGCGCAACCCTTGCCGTGGTCTCAAATCTGTTTGTTATCGGTGTTCAATGGTTTGAACTGCAGCGTCAAGCCAGCAGTCTTTTTGCCTTTAATATTGGCGACCAAATCCTGTCTTTTTCCAGCGTTATTTATCTGTGGTTAGCCGCCGCTATTGTTGTCACCCTAAAAAGCGTCTGTAAGATTACACGCTGGGCTGGCCCAGCAGATTCAATCTATGCAGCACACCAACTCAATGAACCGCTGGATATTAAAACCGGTCTGGCCTCAACCCTGGCGGCTTTTACCGCGGCTAGCGGTGGCGCTTCGGTCGGGCAGTACGGCCCACTGGTTCACTTTGGTGCGACCATGGGAATCTGGGTTAAGCGTTTTATTTCCAGCCGCTTATCTCATGAAGTCTATCTTGGCTGCGGTGTTGCGGCGGCTATTTCCGCGGGATTTAATGCGCCGATCGCCGGGGTTATTTTTGCCCACGAGGCGGTTCTTCGGCACTTTTCGGTGCGCACCATTGCACCAATCACGGTTGCATCCATCTCCGCCAGCGCCCTCAGTCATCAGTGGTTTCCCCACTCAATAACCTTTGAAATTAGCACGTTGGTGCCTCCGCTTACGGAGATCGTTCCGGTTTTAGTATTGCTCGCTCCGCTGTTTTCCTTAATCGCGGTGTGCTTTATGTGGGCTCTGCGCTACTCTGCCAAAAGCGCGACAAAAATAAATATCTCACCGGCATTTCTGCCGTTTATTGCTGCGACCATCTGCGGTCTAGTGGGAATCTGGATTCCACAGATACTCGGATTGGGTTTTGCCAGTATCAATAATATGATCGCCGGCGATTTTGCCCTCTCTCTGTTAGTCGCAGTGTTAATTGCAAAATTATTTATGACTGCACTGTGTATTGGTTTTGGTTTGTTTGGCGGGGTTTTTTCACCCTCATTATTTATCGGTGTTGCCACTGGCGCCCTAGCCGGGCAGCTAATGACCCTGTTCGGCTTTGCCAATATCGCCAGTATTATCAGTGTTGCCGGGATGGCGGCGGTTAGCTCGGCAGTGATTGGCGCGCCAATTACCGCAGTGATTATTGTTCTTGAACTGACCCAATCCTATACCTATGCAGTGGCGGTGATGGTTTCGGTGATGCTCTGCAGCCTAATTACCAATCGTTTGTTTGGTCATTCGTTTTTTGACCGGCAACTGCTTGATCGCGGCATTGATCTACTTAAGGGCCGTGAAGCCATTGCCCTTCGGCAAATTAATGTCGGCGGCTTTAGTGGCCAAAATTATATTCGCGCCACGGCGCAATCACTAGGCCAAACTCTCAGTCAGGAGATGCAAAACCGCGGACAGACCGAAGCCTATGTGGTTGATAATGGCGGAAAGTTGCTGGGGAAAATTTCTCTCTATGGCGCCCTCGACGCTGGCGAAAACAATGTTGAGAATTTTATCGATACTCGACCGACCATTCTTTACAGCCACAATAGCCTTGACGAGGCGATGCTCAAAGTTCGCCAGTTTGTCGGTGAAAGCCTGCCGGTGGTGGATGCGGAAACCGGCAAACTAGAGGGAACGATTACCGAGGGTGCTCTTTTTCAAGCGGTGACTGATGTGCAAAATCAGGCGCGAACACTTGAGCGCGCCTGATTTCAAATAACGGTTTAGTCTAAAAGCACAGCCTTTAGCGCTCTAACTCTGTAGTTAACCTGCGCCTCAGCCACATAGGCAATGCCAGTATTAATACTGACTGTCGAATTGGCCTTGAGAACCGCTGGCAATCGGATAGTTTTACTGGCTCCACCACCAGAGACTTCGACAATAATTCGATCCATTGCCCGTGGACTTGTATTGGCAACCTTAACCAGTAGGTATCCGCTTCTACTGACCGCGGGAGTTACGGTCAAAAATGTCTGCGGCTGCATCTGCAGCTGTAGTTCCTGTAATTTCTGCCGCGACTGCACACCCAGCTCCCCGCCACTTTGGGCGGCCAGCTTAAAATAGCTGTTGGCCTGATCGTATTGCTTGCCCTGCAGAGAGAGTTCGCCGAGATAGAAGCTGGCGGTTGGTGTCGGGAGTAATTCATAGCTGCGACGTAAATCTCTCTCTGCCGCGGTGCGCTGGCCGCGTTCATAGAGCAATACCCCACGAGCTAGGTAGGGACTAAAAAAATCATCATTTTTCTTGATGGCTGTGGTGTAGGCTTTCTGTGCATTTTCGTGCTCTTCAAGCATCTTCCAAGCATGGCCGCGCAGCTCCCAAAAATGACCTTCATCAGGTTGGTGAGCTACCGCTTTGTCGAGATGCTGAATCGCCTCTCGACCCTGTTTTTCAGCCAGTGCTTTTTTCGCAGCGGTCTCGGCCTGATAGGCCGGTGCGTCTTTTTTCAACTGGGCAATCGCCTTTTGATAGCGTTGGCGATAACGCTCCCCTTTTGCAAAGTTTGCTACTCGGGCTTTGTTCTCTGCGACTCTCTGAGTTGATGGTGGGTGGCTGGCAAATAAGTTATCCAGAAATCCCGCCTGTCGCGATTGGCTTAACTCGACAAATTTTTCCTGCAGCTCAACTGCACCCTGCACATCGTAACCGGCCTTGGCCATATAGTTCATGCCGTAATGGTCAGACTCCAACTCATCATCACGGCCGTATTTTGCCATCCAGGCAGCAGCGCCAATCTGCGATGCCATGCCATAAAGCTGCGCGCCTTCGGTGCCCTGAGTGGCCACTCCGAGAGTGACCAGACCAATATTGGCCAAGGTGCCTCGGGTCATTTGTGATGCCCCGTGACGGGCGGCCGCATGGACGATTTCATGGCCGAGTACCGCGGCCAATTGGGATTCGTCTTCCAGCAGCAGCAACAGCCCGCGGTTGATGGCAATTTTTCCGCCGGGCATAGCCCAGGCATTGGGCACATCATTATTCAGCACGACAAATTCGTAGGGCAGATCAGGTCGATCACTCACTGCTGCTAGCCGTTGGCCAACACCGGCCACATAGGTTTGCAGTGACGGGTCGAGATAGTAATCACCGCCCTGAGACTGACGGGAGGGGTGGTAATTTTTCTCGCCAATAGCAATCTCCTGTTGCGGTGAGACGATTGATAATTCGTTTTTCCCGGTTACCGGGTTGACCGAACAGCCGCTAATAAGGGCCGGTACGATGAGCGCTAACAACCATTTTTTCATTCCGTGTCTCCATTTTTCCTGCAGTCTATTCTGCAATCTACTCTACACTCTATTCTGAACGGTTTTTGCAATGAATCCGCTTCTCGCGCAGCCTGCGTAAGTTGATATAATAACAGCACTAAATCCATACTATTTCCACTAAATGACGCAATATACCTATGCTTATTGTTATCTCGCCAGCCAAAAAACTCGACTATGCAAGCTCGGTTAATGCGCCTTTAACCACTCAGCCAGCGCTACTGGGTCATTCACAGGAACTCTTGCAAGGACTGAAAGCTCTTGCGCCACAGGATGTCTCCTCACTGATGAGCCTCAGCGATAAGCTCGGCGCATTAAACTTCGAACGCTTTCAAGAGTGGCAAACGCCGTTTACTGCCGTAAATGCACGTCCAGCGGTACTGGCCTTCAAAGGCGATGTCTATCAGGGTCTCGATGCCGAAAGTATGAGCGATGAAGACCTGCGCTGGGCTCAGGATCATCTGCGTATTCTCTCTGGTCTCTATGGCTTGCTGCGTCCACTGGATCTGATGCAGGCCTATCGTCTGGAGATGGGCACCAAGTTCGCCAATCCCCGCGGTGCCGATCTGTATCAATTTTGGGGCGATATTATCACCAATGAATTGAACAAGGCGGAGTTAAAATCAGAGTCATCCGTGATGGTCAATCTAGCTTCTAATGAGTACTTTAAGTCGGTGCGCAAAAAAGATATCAGTGCGCGAATTATCACACCGGTATTTATGGATAAAAAGAACGACAAATATAAAATTATCAGTTTCTATGCGAAGAAAGCTCGGGGGATGATGAGCAGCTATATTATTAGAAACCGCATTACTGAGGTTGAGCAGATCAAGAATTTTGATAGCGATGGCTACAGTTACAATGTCGCTCTCAGTGAAGCTGATCAGTGGGTTTTTGTTCGCGAGTAACGTCCAATCAAGCGATTAAATAGTCTGCCGCCAAGCCAATAAAAATAACCATTCCGACCCGATGATTATTTAGAAAGGCGCTAAAACAGGCCTCCCGATCACGGCCGCGACTGATTATATGCTGGTTGATAAAGTAAGCAGCTGCCACCGCTAAGGCGATAAAATAGACAGTCCCTCGATCAAATAACAGCCCCGCCCACATTAACAGCGCCAACACTGCAACCTGTAAAAGACCAATAATCAATAGATCGTATTTGCCAAACAGTATGGCTGTGGATTTGATGCCTATCTGTAAATCATCCTTGCGATCAACCATCGCATAATAAGTGTCGAAAGCAATAGTCCAGAAAACCACGGCGCCAAATACCACCCAAAGTTCAACCGGCAATCCATCGGTTTCGGCGGCAAATGCCATCGGCGTTGACCAGGCCCAGGCGACACCCAAACCCAACTGTGGGAGATGGGTAAAGCGCTTCAAAAAGGGATAGAGTGCAGCCACCGCAGCACCACCAAAGGCCAGAGTGATGGTTAGCTGATTGGTTAATAGCACCAACCCAAATGCTACAGCCATCAACCCAAAAAATAAATTTAGCGCGGCACTGGCACTGACTTCGCCTGCAGGAATCGGTCGGTTTTTGGTTCGCTCAACGGAACCGTCCACATGGCGATCGGCGTAGTCATTAATCACACAGCCCGCCGCTCGCATCACCACCACACCCAGCGTAAAGATAATCAGGTGACTCAACTGTGGATGCCCCTCACTGGCAAACCACAATGCCCACAGCGTTGGCCATAACAGTAAATAGGTGCCTATAGGTCGGTCGAGACGCATTAGACGCAACCAGCGATTGTTTTTCAGAGAATCCGTCATTTTTTTAAAGGCTCCAGATGTTCAGCGCCGCCGCAAAAGCCCGGCAAAAACATTTCACAGACTAATAATGGCTTGCCGGATAATTTGAATACTGAGCGACGTCCCCATACGGGGTTTTCGAATGTGGTTAGCTGGAGTGTCAGTGAACAGCTCTTTTGAGCAGGCATACAGGTCCACTCCAAGGGCTCACGTGTCATGGTTGGATCGCTAAATAGCAGCGCGCCGAGGGGTCGATTATCCAGATGACGCAACTTGCGCAATCGGCCCGTCAGGGTTTGCAGGGGAATCACGCTGCGCGCGTAGACCCAGGGAACACCGCGGCCAAATAATAGCACTTCGCGAATCAGCGCCAGTCGCCGAGGGGCAAGGCCGAGCGCACGGCGTTCTGACAAGTTCGGTAACTGCACAGATTGGTTGAGCACCTGAACACTGAACTGGTTGTCGCTGGCCTGCTGCAGGCGCTTTGTTAACGAACCACTATCCAGTAACCAGTTACGCAATTCTGCCGGAACCTGACATATTTTAGCCATTCGCGGTTGTCGCCAGATTAGCTGATCGGAGAAAAGTTGCTCAACCATCAGCGCTGGCTCCTATAAGCCTTTGGCATAAAAGTCGGTGTTATCTGGCTGAGCTCGGAAACGTTTATATTCCCACTGATACTGCTCAGGTGCCAACTCGACAACTCTCTCCACGCCGGCATTTAACGCATTTACAGCAGCGCTCTTATCTTCGCTGCAAAGCTTTTCGGATGCCGGTAAAAAGTGTAGCCGCCAGCCTCCGGGTTCGCGTATCGCCGAGCAAAATAATGGCTGGCATCCAGAGCGATTAATCAAATTGGTCACCAAGGTCATCGTACGTGCCTGCACGCCCATAAAGGGAGAGAAAATTCCGCCACTCTCGTCGGGCTGCTGGTCGGGAAGAATCGCGGTGGTTTCGCCTCTTTTTAATGCCTTAATTAGAGCCGCAACGCCGCGCCCATCGGTTGGCACCAGTGTTGCGCCAGACTGCTCGCGAGAGGCTTTGATCCAGTTGCCCACTTCAGGGATTTTGGGAGGTTCATACAGGGATGTCATTTTACTGCGTGGCGAGACCCACAGACCGAGCACTTCCCAGTTACCCTGATGGGGAACAATAAGAATGGTGCCTCGTTTGTCAGCCATAGCCGCCTGAAAATGCTCCAAGCCTTCGACAGCGACTATTTTACTTTCGAGCCAGGTAGTCGGCTTTCTCCAGACTCTGGGGGTTTCGACAAAAGCCTGACCCAAATGCAACATTCGCTGCTTGCACAGACTTTCTATTTGCTGGGAGGGCATCTGAGGATAACAGAGGCGTAAATTAATTCGCGAGACTTGCGCGGGGCCCAGATCGAGAAAATAGATCAAGCGGCCTATGGCGCGCCCAAACAGACGCCCCACAGAGAGTGGAAGCCAGCCAAACAACTGCAACAAAAATAGGAGAGCTTTATTTTTCAAGGTCGTCAGTTACCTTTTGAGAAAGGCTGGATTATCCGCTAGTACAAACTATTGTGCTAATTATTTGAACCATCTATTTGAGCTACCTATTTAAGCTTTGCAGGCAACTCATTGATCAGATAATGACGCAGCTCATCACCTATTTGGTGGTGTAAAAGGCCCAATTCAATATTTGCCTTAAGTAGCCCCATCTTACTGCCACAGTCATAGCGAGTACCATGGTACTCATAGGCTAGAACCTGCTCTTCGGTGAGTAATGTCTGAATCGCATCGGTAAGCTGAAACTCGCCCCCGGCACCTGGGGTTAATTTAGCCAGATGCTGAAAAATCTGTGGGGTAAAAATATAGCGGCCGGTAACACCCAAATCTGAGGGCGCATCTTCAAAGGCAGGCTTCTCTACAATTTTATCGAGCAAATAAACACGCTCAGACTGCGGCTTTCCGCTGATAACGCCGTAGGCGGAAATCTCTGGGCCCGGTACTTTCTGGATCGCGATCACTGAGCTTTTATAGTATTCATAGAGCTCAACCATCTGGCGCACAGCGCCTTTTTCACCGTGAATCAAATCATCCGCAAGAATTACAGCAAAAGGTTCATCACCAATCAGGTGTGCCGCGGTTGATACCGCATGGCCCAAACCCAAGGCCTCATTTTGTCTGATGTAGGTACAGCTAACGCCCTTGGGGACAATATTTTGCGCTATATCTAGCAGCGCTTTTTTATTGTTCATCTCAAGCTGATGCTCAAGCTCGTAGGCTTTGTCAAAATGGTCTGCAATACTGCGTTTGTTGCGGCCGGTGATAAAAATCATCTCGGTAATACCAGCTTCTATTGCTTCTTCAACGGCATACTGAATTAACGGCTTATCAACGACTGGCAGCATCTCTTTTGGATTGGCTTTGGTTGCCGGCAAAAATCTTGTGCCCATACCTGCCACTGGAAATACTGCTTTGCGAACCTTCTCTCCATGCCTTACATGAACCATCTAATACTATCCTCTGCTGATTAAGGGGCGATTACTCTACTATCTAATGGGTTAGATTAATCTCTACACCGCATTATATCTAGATTTGATTATAACAAGATGATTTTAATTCGCCGTTTAGCCCGCTGATTGCTTATCTTTTTCCCTTTCTTTATTAAGCTGCCGCCTTATAATTGCGTATTCTCGACCTAAACATACTTTTAATAATTAAATACTCGGTGGAATTCACTGTGAGCAATGTCGGCACGCCCCCTGATACATTTCAGGATCTAATAATAAGACTACAACAATACTGGGCTAATCAGGGTTGCGTGGTACTTCAGCCACTGGATATGGAAGTTGGCGCCGCCACCTTTCATCCAGCCACTTTCCTGCGCGCCATTGGTCCAGAAAACTGGAACAGTGCTTACGTGCAAGGCTGCCGCCGTCCAACAGATGGTCGCTATGGGGAAAACCCCAACCGACTTCAACACTACTATCAATTTCAGGTAGCGATGAAACCTTCGCCGAGCAATTTTCAGGAGCTCTACCTTGGCTCGCTCCGCTCGCTGGGTATAGATACCGCTGTTCATGATGTTCGCTTTGTGGAAGATAACTGGGAATCTCCCACACTGGGTGCCTGGGGTATTGGCTGGGAAGTCTGGCTCAACGGTATGGAAATTACTCAGTTCACCTATTTCCAGCAAGCTGGTGGACTCGAATGTTATCCAGTGACTGGTGAGATTGCCTACGGTCTTGAGCGTATCGCCATGTACCTGCAGGGTGTCGACAGTATTTACGATCTAGTCTGGGCCCACGGTCCCCAAGGGGATGTCACCTATGGTGATGTGTTCCATCAAAATGAAGTGGAGATGTCGACCTTCAATTTTGAACATGCTGATGTGGATTCTCTGTTCGCGACGTTTGACCAGTGTGAAAAAGATAGCCTGAAGTTAACTGAAAGCGGCCTGCCACTGCCCGCCTATGAAATGGTGATGAAAGCCTCCCATGCGTTTAATCTGCTCGATGCCCGCCACGCAATTTCAGTGACGGAACGTCAGCGTTATATTCTGCGGGTGCGAACCATAGCTCGAGCTGTTGCTCAGGGTTACTTTGATTCACGATTAGCGTTGGGCTTTCCTATGGCAGATAAAGATCTTGCTGAAGAAGTTATCCAGCGCGTCGAGAAAGAAAAGCTTGTCGCTGCTGCCAAACAAGAAAAGGCATCGAAAAAAGACAAAAAAAATAAACAGCCTAAAACTGCTGGAGAATCAAAATGAGTGCAGATTTTCTAGTCGAAATTGGAACCGAAGAGCTTCCGCCAAAAGTGTTACGCCAACTTTGCGACAGCTTTTCGGAGGGTATCACCAACCGCCTGAGTGCAGAAAACCTACAATTCGATGAGGTCACCACCTATGGTGCGCCGCGTCGTTTAGCCGTACTGATAAAGGATCTTCAAACCCAGACACCAGACCAAGATGTGGTCAATTGGGGGCCGCCGGCCAAGGTCGCCTTTGATAGCGACGGCAACCCAACCAGAGCGGCAGAGGCCTTTGCGAAAAAGAATTCTGTAGAACTCAGTGCATTATCTGGTCTAGTCGAAAATGATGGTCAACAGGATAAACTCTGTGTGCGCCATACCGCTGCCGGCAACCCAACAGAATCGCTACTCGGTGATATTATCAGCCAGTCCCTTGCCGGCCTGCCGATTCCCAAGCCCATGCGCTGGGGAAAAAGCCGCCAGGAGTTTGTTCGCCCAGTTCAATGGGCCGTGGTGCTGTTTGATAATAAGACTGTCCAGACCAAGATCCTCGGCATTACCAGTAACAACCTTAGCCGCGGCCATCGTTTTCACAGTAAGGGGGATATCCTTATTGAATCCCCTGCCAGCTATAAAGAAACGCTGCGTAACGCCTTTGTTCTGGTCGATTTTGAAGAGCGCCGCGAACTGATTCGTCAGGGTGTAATCGCTGCCGCTAAAAGCGCCAATGGCACTGCAGTTATCGACGAAGATCTGCTTAATGAAGTCTCAGCGCTCAATGAGTGGCCTGTGCCGCTGATGGGTCGTTTCGAGGAACATTTCCTTGAAGTACCAGCCGAAGCGTTAGTTTCATCTATGGCTCAGCATCAAAAATACTTCCACGTTGTCGACAGTGACAACAATCTTAAACCGCTGTTTATCACGGTTGCCAATATTGCCAGCCTTGATCCACAACAGGTGATCAGCGGCAATGAACGCGTTATACGTCCGCGACTGGCGGATGCGGCCTTTTTCTATAAAACCGACCTTAAGTCATCGCTGCAAGCCCGCCGCGAGACGCTTAAATCGGTTGTTTTTCAGTCCAAGCTTGGCACGGTTTATGACAAAACTGAGCGTGTCAGTGGACTGGCCAAAATACTCGCCGAGTACACCGGTGCTTCAGCAGAGCATGCCGCTCGAGCAGGTGAGCTTTGCAAATCAGATTTAGTCAGTGAGATGGTCGGCGAGTTCGACGATCTGCAGGGTGTGATGGGTCGTTACTACGCACTCAATGACGGCGAAGATACGGCTGTTGCCGAGGCGCTGATGGAGCAGTATCTGCCACGCTTTGCCGGCGATGCTATTCCAGCCACGGATACCGGTGCCACACTGGCGCTGGCAGACCGCTTGGATACACTTGTTGGCATCTTTAGCATTGGCCAGCAACCGTCGGGGTCGCGAGATCCTTTTGCGTTGCGACGTGCCAGTCTCGGTATTCTGCGAATAATCATTGAGCGCAATATCGATCTGGATCTAAAACTGGCAATCAGTGCAGCCGCACAGCAGCTAAATATCACTGAGCGCACTGATAAGCTATGTTTGGAAGTACTTACTTATGCCTTAGAGCGCTTTAAAGCTTGGTATAGAGATGAGTCCATTGACGCTGAAGTCTTTGCTTCTGTGGCCACTCTAGGCCTTAGTAACCCATTAGATATCGACGCCAGAGTAAAGGCGGTCGATCAATTTACCCGTCTGCCAGAAGCTGTTGCGCTGGCATCAGCCAACAAGCGGGTATTTAATATTCTGGCTAAACAGGCGGCGGAAACTATCCCTGCTTCTATTGATAATAGCCTGCTTGTAGATGCCGCCGAACTGCAGTTGGCTAAAAAAATCACTCAGCTCAGCACGTCCATTGCACCTTTATTGGAACAACGTGACTATGCTGGTGTTCTGAAACAACTTGCTCTACTGCGCGACCCGGTTGATCAGTTCTTTGACGATGTTATGGTCATGGTCGAAGACGATGCCATCCGCGCCAATCGCCTAGCATTGCTGCACAGCTTGCGCGGCCTGTTCTTAAACGTTGCGGATATATCGCAGCTAGTAGTGAGCAAATGAGAATAACCTGCTTATGAAAACGCTCTGGCAAGCCATAAGAGCAGTTTTCTTTTATTGCGGCTTAGTGACTCTAGTGCTTCTCATGAGCCTATCTGTCTGTTTGGTCGGGCTCTTTCCTTTCCGTTACAGACAGCTGTGCCTGACCTTTGGCAACAAGCTGATCATGGGTTGGTTGCGCGTCACCTGCGGAGTTAAGGTTAAGGTTATTGGGCTGGAAAATATTCCAGACGATGCCTGTGTTGTGCTCAGCAATCACCAGAGTACTTGGGAAACCTTTTTCCTACAGCATCTGTTTGTACCGGCCAGTGTTATTCTTAAGCGTGAGCTACTGTGGATACCGTTTTTTGGCTGGGGTCTCTACGCTATGCGCGCTATCGCGATTAAGCGTTCCAAGCCTGCAGGCGCTATCCGTCAGGTACTCAAACAGGGTAAACAGCGGCTCTCGAAAGGGATAAAAGTCATTATCTTTCCTGAAGGGACTCGCATTCGCAGCTCAGAGGTTGCCACATTTATGACCAGCGGCGCGGCTCTAGCTAAGGCAGCAGCAGTCCCTATTCTTCCGGTACGTCACAATGCGGGACAATGCTGGCCTGCGGGAAGCTGGTTAAAAAATCCCGGCACCATCAGCATTGTTATTGGGCCGACCATAGCAACTAACGGTCACAATCCTCGCGAATTAACCGAAATTACACAGCAGTGGATTGCTAAGGCACTCTAACTTTTAATCTCTAATTTCAATTCTTTTAAGCACTTAGCCTAGATACATCTCGTTAGGATTCCATTACCTAAATGGTTATCTGAACTATACTCAGATAATGTTAGGGAGAGCAGAATAGTTATGGATGAAAGAAAGAGAGTGCAGAAAATACACCCATCGATTACAGATTCACGCAAAGCTGTTCGCAGAAATAGCAGCGATCGTCGGACAGAGGTTCGGTTTGAACCAGATAAAGAAAACCGCCGACTAAATAAAGGCCGGCGGTCTTCGGATAAGGATATCTGGGGATCCTGATAGAGTCAGATCAAGCCCGTATCAAACGTCGAGATTAACCACGGAAAGCGCATTGGTCTCAATAAATTCTCTGCGCGGTTCAACCTGATCACCCATTAACGTGGTGAACATCTGATCCGCCGCAATCGCATCTTCAATTGTCACCTGCAACATACGTCGTGAATCTGGGTCCATGGTGGTTTCCCACAGCTGCTCCGGGTTCATCTCACCCAACCCTTTGTAGCGCTGAGTATTAAGACCACGACGCGACTCTCCCATCAACCAATCTAGGGCCTGATGGAAACTCTCTACTGTCTGCTTGCGCTCGCCGCGCTGAACATAGGCGCCCTCTTCGATCAGTCCCTGTAGGGTTTCACCCAGTGCGGCAATCGCATTATATTCATTAGAGGCAAAGAACTCACGGCCAAGTTGGTGATAATGAGGAATACCATGTGCGGTGATCTCAACCTTAGGGAGGAAGATATGGCGCTCTTTATCCTCGTCCACATGAACTTCATAGCGGTGCGTACCAACCATCACGTTTTCGAGATTTTTCTGGAGTTCGCTACACCAAAGGGCAATATCACTACTTTTTTCAAGAAGATCGTCCGAGAAGCGCGGGCTGTAAATCAGTGCTTCGAGCACTTCTTTAGGGTAAACCAAAGACATTCGCTCGACTAAACCCATCACATGACGGAACTGACTCACCAGTGACTCTAGGGCTGTACCCTGAATACCTGGCGCCGTAGCATTAACATACAGACCGGCATTTTCCAGTGCTTTAGAAGTCAGATACACTAGCAGCGCATCATCGTCTTTAACATACTGCTCGCTCTTACCACGACTAACCTTGTACAGCGGCGGCTGAGCAATAAAGATATGTCCAGCTTCAACCAATTCACGCATCTGTCTAAAGAAAAACGTTAGTAACAGCGTACGAATATGCGATCCATCAACGTCCGCATCGGTCATAATAACGATGGTGTGATACCGTAGCTTGGCTGGATTAAATTCTTCCGTGCCGATACCGCAGCCCAGAGCGGTAATCAATGTGCCAACTTCAACACTGGAGAGCATTTTATCGAAACGCGCCTTCTCAACATTGAGAATCTTACCTTTTAGCGGCAGAATTGCCTGAGTTCTGCGATCACGCCCCTGCTTAGCTGAACCGCCCGCAGAATCTCCCTCCACAAGATATAGCTCTGAAAGTGCCGGGTCTTTTTCCTGACAATCCGCCAGTTTTCCTGGCAATCCAGCAATATCCAGCGCACCCTTACGTCGAGTCATTTCACGGGCTTTACGCGCCGCTTCACGGGCTCGGGCCGCATCAATCATCTTATTAACAACCGCTCTGGCGTCCTGAGGAAACTCGAGCAGGAACTCGCTAAACTTACCGCCCATCTCCTGCTCAACCGCCGTTTTCACCTCAGAGCTGACTAACTTATCTTTAGTCTGTGAAGAAAACTTAGGGTCAGGCACTTTTACTGAAATAATCGCCGTTAAACCTTCTCTCGCATCATCACCAGTGGTGCCCACTTTGGTCTTGCCATTGATACCCTCTTTCTCAATATAGGTATTTAGACCGCGGGTTAGCGCCGAGCGGAAGCCGGCCAGATGTGTGCCGCCATCACGCTGGGGAATATTGTTGGTATAACAGTGAATACTCTCCTGAAAGCCGTCATTCCACTGCAATGCCACTTCAACACTGGTGCCGTCTTCACGGTGGGTGTTGAAATGCATAATTTTATTAACCGTGGTTTTATTTTGGTTGAGATATTCAACAAAGGCGCTCAAGCCACCCTCATAGGCATAGACATCTTCTTTACCGCTACGCTCATCATGCAGGACAATACGCACGCCTGAATTCAAGAAAGAAAGTTCACGCAGTCTTTTCGCCAGAATATCAAAATGGAATTTAATATTGGTAAAGGTATCTATCGAGGGCACAAAGTGAACTGCAGTCCCTGTTTCTTCAGTATCACCGACAACTTTAAGCGGCCCCTGAGGAACGCCGTGGGTGTAGTCCTGCTCGTGTATCTTGCCATCTCTACGAATAGTTAAGCGCAACTGAGCTGAGAGCGCATTGACCACCGAAACACCTACACCATGCAGCCCGCCTGAAACCTTATAAGAGTTGTCATCAAATTTACCGCCGGCATGCAGTACCGTCATAATAACCTCAGCTGCTGAGACGCCCTCTTCGTGCATCTCGGTAGGAATACCACGGCCATTGTCAGAGACGGTAATAGATTCGTTAGGATGAATAACGATCTTGATCTCAGAGCAGTGACCTGCCAGAGCCTCATCAATAGAGTTATCCACCACCTCGAACACCATATGATGCAAACCAGTGCCGTCGTCAGTATCGCCAATATTCATACCAGGCCGCTTGCGAACCGCATCCAGGCCTTTTAGTACCTTAATACTTGAAGAATCATAATTCTGTTCGTCAGTCATAAACTCTCTATACCCTGTTATTTAATCAACTAAAGCAACGCCATGTTCCATGTGGAACATCTTATGCGGCACTGTCTGCACTAAATCCTCGAAATCTTGCTTATCCACCCCAGTAATAAAATACTGGCAGCCAAGATCATTCAAATACGAAATCACCTGCCCGCGATGCTGATAATCTAACTCAGCCGGCAAATCATCCAAAAGGAAAAGACAAGATTCCCCTGTATGTTCTCGATAATGGCTGGCTTGCGCTAGTTTGAGCGCATAGACCAAAAGTTTTATCTGCCCTCTCGAGAGATGATCAGCAGCAACCTGACCATCAACTTTAATTTTTATATCAGCACGGTGTGCACCGTGACTGGTTGTCTTGGTACCTATATCACGCCCATGATCCGCGGTATAAACATCCGCCAGAGAGCGCTCCTCATCCCAGCCGCAGTAGTATTCAAGGGAAACCTCCCCCAAGCCTTCAAATGCCCCAACAGCCCTATTTAACTGATCGGTAAGGGCCGACAGGTACTGCCGCCTAAACTGGGTTATTTGTTCGCAGAGTGGGATTAACTCCGCCGTCCAGGTACGCAATAAATCTTCATCTATTCTACCATGGCGAAGGAGTTGATTGCGCTGTTTTAGCGTTTTTTGAAAGCGGCGCCAAAGATCGGTGTAACCATGTTCCACGTGGAACACACCCCAGTCTAAAAACTGCCTGCGCTGCAGTGGACCACCCTCTAAAAGCATAAAACTATGGGCATCTATTAACTGTAAGGGGAGCTCAGAGACTAGCTGTGCCGCGGACTGGAGCGACTGCCCATCGAGGCGAGCCTCAAACAGCCCCTTCGGAGTACGCTTAATCCCAAGTTGGTGAGTGGTAGAAGACTGCTCGCGCAACAGGCGCGCAGAAACCACCAATTCATCCGCATCGTTATTAACCACTACGCGAAGATCGCGATGACGGAAAGATCGACCACGGCCAAGAAGGTAGATAGATTCAAGAAAGCTGGTTTTTCCGCTGCCGTTGGCACCGAAAATAATGTTGGCTTGGGGATGACAGGTGGTTTGGATATTTTTAAGGTTTCGAACCTGAAAAATATCCAATTGAGATAAATGCATAAATTAGCGGCAGTAACAGCGAGTGCGCGGCAAACTAACCGTTACAACCGCATCGGCATAACAACATATACCGCCGAACCATCTGCTGCATCTTCTACCAGTGCGCTGCTACTGGAGTCAGAGAGGGTTAAACGAACCCCTTCACCCTTGAGAACATTGAGCACATCCAACAGATAGCTGACATTAAAACCAATTTCCAAATCATCACCAGCGTAATCAACGCCAACCACTTCCTCAGCCTCTTCCTGCTCAGGATTATTGGCAACCATTCTAATCGCACCATTTGAAAGCATGATGCGCACACCACGGTATTTTTCATTGGAGAGAATCGCAGTTCGACCAAATGCCTGCTTGAGCTCAGCGCGATCACCGACTACCTGCTTGTCGCCACCCTTAGGCAGAACTCGGTCGTAATCAGGGTAAGCACCATCAACCAGCTTGGAGGTGAAGCAAAAATCAGAGCCATTCACACGGATATGGTTAGAACCCATAGCCACGCGCACTGCGCCCTCATCACTGACCAGGCGAGCCAGCTCCATAACACCTTTGCGTGGTAAAATAGCCTTAGTAAGCTCAGCGATCTCAATCTCACAGACCGCATCGCAGAGCGCCATTCTATGGCCATCGGTAGCAACAGCACGGAGCTTATTGGTACTAACTTCCCAGAGCATACCGTTTAAATAGTAACGAACGTCCTGCTGAGCCATGGCAAAAGAAGTCGACTCAATAAGAGTTTTCAATGTCTCGGCTTCAACATCAAACTCGATATTATTATCGCCATTATCAACAGAGGGAAACTCATTGGCAGGCAGGGTTGCCAGCGTAAAACGGCTGCGGCCGCTCTTTACATGGGCCTTGCCATCACTACTGGAAAAATCAACCTTTGCACCATCCGGCAGAGATCGACAGATATCCAAAAGCTTGCGCGCCGAAACTGTCACTTCGCCACCCTCTTCTGCGGCTGTTACCTCAGAGTAACCGACAATTTCAACTTCGAGATCAGTACCAGTTACCGAAAGGCGTGAATCCTCGAGGCTGAGCAACACATTGGAAAGGATTGGCAGTGTCTGGCGTCTTTCGACCACACCAACAACCAACTGCAAGGGCTTGAGTAACACTTCACGGGAAAGGCTAAATTTCATGGTAAATTCGTATCTCCGACACGGTTAATGGCTCTTAATACTGTCTAATTACTATTCTGTAATTCTATTATTTAATGCACTGTATTCTAGTCTAGCTAGAGAGCGTTCGGTAGAGGTGCTTTAAATCACGCTCTACATCGCGATCACTAATCTCAAGCTCTTTAACCTTGCGACAGGCATGCAGAACTGTGGTGTGATCCCGGCCGCCAAACGACTCACCGATTTCCGGGAGACTGTAGTTGGTCAGCTCTTTGGCCAACGCCATAGCAACCTGTCTGGGACGCGCAACAGATCGACTGCGACGCTTGGAAAGTAGATCTGACATCTTTAGCTTGTAGTAGTCAGCCACTACTCTCTGAATATTGTCTATGGTAACTAGCTTGTCCTGCAGCGCCAACAAATCTTTCAGTGATTCACGAATTAAATCGATATCAATCACCCGGCCACTGAATTGCGAATGAGCCATCACTCTCTTAAGGGCTCCTTCTAACTCGCGAACATTCGAGCGTATGCGTTGAGCGATAAAGAATGCCGCATCTCGGGAAAGATCCATACCCACCTGTTCAGCCTTGTTAATCAAAATCGCAACACGAGTCTCAAGCTCAGGCGGCTCAACAGCTACGGTTAAACCCCAACCAAAGCGGGACTTTAAGCGCTCTTCGACACCGTCAATCTCCTTGGGATAGCGGTCAGAGGTCAAAATCATCTGCTGACCACGCTCCAATAGCGCATTGTAGGTGTGGAAAAACTCTTCCTGACTGCGATCTTTGCCAGAGAAAAACTGAATATCATCAATTAAAAGTGCATCCACCGAACGGTAGAACTGCTTAAACTCGTCTATCGCCTTAAGCTGCAGCGCTTTGACCATATCGGCGACAAATCGCTCGGAGTGTAAATAGACAATTTTTGCATCAGGCTTGCGCTGACGAAGCGCGTTACCGACGGCGTGCATCAAGTGGGTTTTACCCAGGCCAACACCACCATAGATAAACAGCGGGTTATAGGAGCCGCCGGGATTCTCTGCAACCTGCTGAGCGGCCGCTAAGGCCAGCTGATTGGACTTACCCTCAACAAAGCTATCAAAGGTAAAGGCGCTATTGAGGTTGCTTTTAAGGCTGTGCTCTGCAGCTGAGGTGATAATTGCCGGCGCTGAAATACGCGTAGCAGTCTGCACCTGAGGCGAGGGTATTACCAAAGCCGGCGCTTCAGCTGACTGCAAAATGACCGGCGTCGCTTGCGGCTGAATGAAAGAAGGCTGTGGCCGACTATTAACTGTATCCACTGAACTATTAACCGCTACCGCTGCAGACTGGGCTTTAAATGCCGGCGCCTTTTCAGACTCGGAGACAACCGCCACGCTGCACTGATCTGCACCAAACTGTGAGAACAGAGCTTGAATACGAAGCAGAAACTTATTTTTTACCCAGTCTTCAATAAAGCGGTTAGGAGCGACTAACTGAATATGCTGATGCACAAACGAAGAGTCTCCAAGAGAAGAATCACCGAGGATTGAGTCACCAACAAAAAATTGTATTTTTAGGGGTCTTATCCAGGTATTAAACTGCTGAAGAGGCAGCTCATCGGAGAGCTGCTTGCTACAATCTGTCCAGATTGCCTGCAGAGCATTAAAATCCATAGGCTGACTTTTACCAATGCCACCTATACCTACAGAACCATGCTCAAAAGTGTTACTTAATTCCACTTATTCTTCTTCCCAGCGCAAGATAACCCTAAGGGCAGTTTTACTCAATTTTTCATCAGGTCTTTTATAAAGAGATTTAACAGATAAGGAGTATGACCGCTCATCAAAATTTCTATAAAAAACCGAAAAAAAAAACAACTACCAGCCAAGCTATATTATTTTTATTAGTTATATTATTCGAAAATATGATTAATTTTCGTTGAGAAAGATTCTATCCGCTTAAAATCATTTTATCCACACCGATGAAAAACCAGTATTTTAAGGATTTTTATTTATAACGTTTAAAATCAACAAGTTACCTAATATCAATATTTTTTTTATTAACAGGTCAGCAACAAATTATTGGTTATATTTTAGCCAACATCTGTGTATAACCTGTGTATATCCAGTTGGAAACCAGTGTTTAAAGAGATATCAGTGGAAATTATGCATGGACGCCAAGAGCGGATTAACTGGTTCGTGACCTCAAAAAGAAAGTTAGTCACTTTCCAATACAGAAGGAGGAAAATATGTGCCCCAAAAGGTCGTCAGAGGTAAATTGACCGGTGATTTCCGAGAGCTGATTTTGCGCCTGTCTAAGGTCTTCAGCTAAGAGTTCTCCGGCGCCACTAGCACTCAACTGCCGGCGACCAGTGTCGACCAACTGAGAGGCTTTTTCCAATGCATCAAGATGACGGCGACGGGCGGAAAAAAGCCCCTCATCCTGCCCCTGAAAACCCATACTGGATTGCAAATAGGCGACTAGCTCATCGAGCCCGGTTCTGTGCTTGGCTGAGATTGCAAAGGTCCCTGCATCTACTCTGCCGGCCGGATACTCAGTCTGATCAATTTTATTTAAGACAACTGTGATTGGCTGCCGCGCATCCGCAAAGCGGGCAAAGTATTCAGGCCAGATAGTCTGTAGATTCGGGTGGTCGGTCTCGCAGGCATCAACCAAAAACAATACCTGATCTGCCCGCTCAATCTCCTGCCAGGCACGGCGAATGCCCTCCAATTCAACTTCATCATCACTGTGCCGCAGGCCGGCGGTATCTACTATATGCAGGGGCATTCCATCGAGGGTAATTTTCTCTCGAAGCACATCGCGAGTCGTACCCGCCACTGAGGTGACAATTGCGGCATCGCGACCCGCCAGCGCATTTAACAGGCTAGATTTTCCAGCGTTGGGTTTACCGGCAAGCACCACCGTCATACCATCGCGCAACAGTGAGCCTTGCTGAGCTTTACTCAAGGTATCCGTCAGTTCCGCTGAAAGCTTTTGCAGATTCGCTGAGAGCCGATCATCCGCAAGAAAATCAATTTCCTCTTCGGGAAAATCAATCGCTGCCTCTACATACATCCGAATCTGGATAATCTGATCGACCAACTCATTAACCAGACTGGAAAAGTCACCCTGCAGAGATCGCACCGCACAGCGCGCCGCCTGAACCGAAGAGGCATCAATTAAATCGGCAATCGCCTCCGCCTGAGTGAGATCAAGCTTATCATTGAGAAAGGCTCGCTCGCTAAACTCACCCGGTCTGGCCATTCGCGCACCGAGCTGCAGGCAGCGCTGCAATAAACTATCGAGAATAACCGGACCACCGTGACCCTGTAACTCGAGCACGTTTTCGCCGGTAAATGAGGCTGGGGCGGGGAAATAAATCGCCACGCCCTCATCGAGTACCTCTTTATCTGCCCCTCTAAAGCGACTAAAAATTGCTTCACGGGGTGGAAGAGGCTTACCGATAATATCGACCATAATGGGCTCAATATTTGCGCCGGAGACACGCACAATACCGACACCACCGCGACCCGGCGGGGTGGCAATAGCAACAATGGTATCCAGATCGTTTTGCACTTTTCTCTCACTCAACTTATTTCAGAACGGGACAACTCAATCAAAAAAGGCCCTTGTGAGGGCCTTTTTTATTACTTTTTAACTGCTTTTTTTGATGACCCAGAGGATTTTTTCGAGGTCTCCAATTGCCGGTTAACATACCACTGCTGAAGCATCGATAGCAGGTTGTTTACCGTCCAGTAAAGAACCAGACCTGAAGGGAATATCATAAAGAAGAAGGTAAAGGCAATTGGCATAATTTTCATGACCATTGCCTGGGTTGGGTCTGTTGGCATCGGCTGCATTTTCTGCATCAACAGCATACTCGCGCCCATCACTAACGGCAGGATAAAGTAGGGGTCTTTAGCCGATAGATCAGCAATCCAGAAGATCCAGGGTGAATGTCTAATCTCAACACTCTCCAAAAGTACCCAGTAAAGGGACAGGAATACCGGCATCTGCAACAACATCGGGAAGCAACCGCCAGCGGGGTTAACCTTCTCCTTTTTATACAGCCCCATCAACTCCTGCGACATCTTTTGACGATCATCGCCATAAGTCTCTTTCAAACGCTCCATCTTAGGCTGCAGGCTACGCATTTTTGCCATAGATCGAAGGCTTGCAGCCGAGAGTGGGTAGAGCAGAAATTTGATACCAATAGTCAGAAGGATAATTGACCAACCCCAGTTACCGACAACCTCATGAATAAACTTCATGGCGGCGAATATTGGTTTGGCAAGCATCCACAAAAAACCATAATCAACGGTTAAGTCCAGATAATCAGCTAGAGACTCAAGCTTTTCCTGATCTTTAGGGCCAACATAAAACTGCGCACTGTATTCAGCAGAGCTCCCCGCAGGAACAATAATCTTCTCACCGGTAAAACCAAACAGGTAAACATCTTGGCCAGACAATTTACGCAGACTGAAGCTGTTATTGTCATCAGTGGGTGGAATCCAAGCGCCTACAAAATAGTGCTGAACCATAGCCACCCAACCGCCTTTGATCTCAGCCTTAACCGAGTCGTCACTAATATCACCAAAATCATGCTTCGAGAAGTTCTTTTCCGGCTCTCTTAGAGCCGCACCTAGGTACGGCTGAACACCACCACTTGACTCAACTATCGGCTCATGGGAATCGCGTTTAATTTGACCGTAGAAAGTCGCTTCCCAGGATTCATAACCGTTATTCTCAATCAGATAGTTAACACCAATAACATATTCGTTCTCTGTGAAGCTAAAGCGTTTAACGATGGTGACGCCGTTTTGATCAAGCCTTAAATCTACATCTAGGTTTTGCTCCCCTGGCGTCAGGCTAAAGCTTGACTGAGTGACGCCATAAACTGGACGACCCTCTCTGGTATCAGTGCCGTTTTTACCAATCAAACCACTCTGGGCAATATATTCATTGCTCTTTGAGCGAGTTAGTAGAGTAAAAGGCTCGCCGCCATCATCTGCCATGCGAGTTAAATGCTTAAGCAATTTAACCTGAACAATATCGCCACCAAGAGTGTCGATAGTGACTTCAAAGGTATCGGTGGTAACAGTTACTAGACGGGTATCAACAGGCTTTTCAGCCACGGCAACGGGCGCCTCTAATAGTGAAGGCAGTTCTTCACTATAAGTAGCCTGTTGTTGAGGCGGTATAGTTGTCTCTGGAATAAGGATTTCTGCTTTAGCGACAGCGGTTCGTTGTTCAGCATCGCGAAGCTCGCTAAAGTTATTCCACTCGACAACCAACAACCATGCAACTAGACCAATTGCCGTAATATTTAGTGTTTTTTTCCAGTCCATTCTATTTAACTCAGTTTAATTTTTGTGAGGGATCAGCCTCATCCGATTTACCAGAATGTTCTACCGGTAGCACCGGATCGTAACCCCCTGAATGGAAAGGTTGGCATTTTACAACCCTACGCAACGTAAGATAACCCCCTTTGAAAATTCCGTAACGACTAAAAGCCTCTTCAGCATAATTAGAACAGCTTGGGTAGAACCTGCAGTTATTTCCCAATAGAGGGCTTAGAGCATATTGGTAGCCGCGAATAATGGCTATGGCTATTCTACGCATTGGTATTTAACCCGCTGTTATTTGAACTTTTTAAGTCAGCATTGAGACGGGTGGTCAGTCTAACCCATGATTGCTGCAGCAGGGATGTCATTTCAGAAGAAGAGAGCTTATCAGCGTCTTTGCGGGCTAAAAAGATAACATCTAGCGCCACGGGCAATAAGTTATTGCGAAAAGTTTCACGTACTATTCGCTTCACCTGATTGCGGCCAACCGCGGTAGGAACGTTTTTCTTGCCGACAACTAAACCTAATCGAGACACATCAGTGCCATTAGGTTTAGCTAAAATTAGATATTTTGGATGAGCAACTCGAACACTATTATTATCAAAAACCTCCTTATATTCAGAGGCTTTGAGTAAGCGTCGATCTTTGCCGAAGGTTGATCTGGGCACTGGAAGCCCCTAAAGGTCTAGGCAGCTAAACGCTTACGGCCTTTGGCTCTTCGGCGATTCAATATGGCACGGCCATTTTTAGTTGCCATACGAGATCTAAAACCGTGAGTGCGTTTACGCTTTAATACGCTTGGTTGAAATGTTCTTTTCATAACGTCAATTCCGAATTAATGTCTACTGTACCCATACAAAGTGCCTTACTTAGACAATGAGTACCGTTCTAGGGCGCGGGAGTTTAATGAAAATCCCCCCTCAATTCAACGCTTTATTTAAAATACGGCTGCTAATTCAAGGTTATTTTTTAAATACAGCTTTATCACAAGAAATTAACAGGTTATACCCTAATAAAGCGGTAAAAAACGCAAAACGGTAAAAGCTGTGGAAAACCCCTGTATAAACCAAACAATAATCCACAGAAAATCAGTGAAATTACAAAATTGCCGAAATCCGTGTTTTTTTGTACATATTCAAACAGAGTTGATAACCGCTTTAGCTGAAACTAAACACTGTTTTATACAGAGTAAAAACCAATATAACCTGTTGATTAATATTGACTTTTAAGCCTTATCCCCAAAAAACAGGCTGCCTAATAACAATAACAATAATCTATATATACTATATATAGGTATATTTAGTTAATAAGTTAATTGCTAATAAACACATAAATGAAACATTTTAAAAACGATAAATTCTAAAATAAGTTGCTTAAACTTTAATCAACCGCAAGTATAATGGCGTCCCTTAAATTTTAACCCTGTCGCAAATACTTATGCGTTACCCAGAATCTTTTGATGTGATCGTTGTTGGTGGTGGCCATGCTGGAACAGAAGCCTGTCTAGCAGCTGCACGTATGGGCTGTCGTACCCTGCTGCTTACTCATAATATCGAGACGCTCGGGCAGATGTCCTGTAATCCAGCGATTGGTGGAATTGGTAAAAGCCATCTGGTTAAAGAAATTGATGCTCTGGGTGGCGCTATGGCTCAAGCGACTGATCTTGGTGGTATTCAGTTTAGAGTGCTCAACTCGCGCAAGGGACCAGCCGTTAGAGCAACAAGAGCTCAAGCTGACCGTATTCGCTACAAAGCAGCCATACTGTCAATTTTGGAAAACCAACAGAATTTAACGATTTTTCAGCAGTCCGTTGATGACCTGGTTGTTGAAGGTGAAAGAGTTACAGGTGTTGTTACCCAGATGGGTCTTACCTTTTCAGCGAAAACTGTGGTGGTTACCGCTGGAACTTTTCTTGCCGGAAAGATCCACATCGGTATGCAGAACTATTCAGCCGGCCGCGCCGGTGATCCGCCTTCGATAAGTCTATCGGAGCGATTGAGATCACTACCGTTCAGAGTTGAGCGATTAAAAACTGGAACGCCACCGCGTATTGATGCCCGTTCAGTCGATTTCACTCATCTTCAGGAGCAGTGGGGTGATAAACCTGAGCCGGTGATGTCCTACCTGGGATCTGTAGATCAGCATCCTCAGCAAACCTGCTGTTGGATTACTTACACAAATAAAACAACCCACGAAATTATTCATCAGGGTTTGGATCGCTCACCGCTGTATACCGGCGTTATCGATGGTGTGGGCCCAAGGTACTGCCCTTCCATTGAAGATAAAATTGTGCGCTTTGCCGACAAGGATCAGCATCAGATATTTATTGAGCCTGAAGGGCTAAACACCTACGAACTCTACCCCAATGGAATTTCCACCAGCCTGCCCTTTGATGTGCAACTCGATCTGGTGCGTTCCATTCAGGGGTTTGAAAACGCCCATATCACCCGTCCCGGTTATGCGATTGAGTATGATTATTTTAATCCTCAGGATCTGAAATACTCTCTTGAGACCAAAGCGATTAACGGATTGTTTTTTGCTGGGCAGATAAACGGCACCACCGGTTACGAAGAAGCTGCGGCGCAGGGCTTGTTGGCCGGCACCAATGCCGCGCTGCAAGTTCAGGAAAAGGACAGTTGGTGTCCGGGGCGAGATACTGCCTACACCGGAGTACTGGTTGATGACCTGATCAGTATGGGTACTCAGGAACCCTACAGAATGTTTACCAGTCGTGCGGAATATAGATTATTACTTCGCGAAGATAACGCCGATATGCGCTTGACCGAAAAAGGCCGTGAGCTGGGTTTGGTTGATGATGAGCGCTGGCGTCAGTTTAGTGAAAAACGTGAAGCGATTGAGGTCGAACAGCAGCGCTTAAAAAACACCTGGGTACAGCCCGGTAGCAGTGTCGCAGAAAAGCTGTCAGCTCATATCGAAAATAAACTCGCCCATGAGTACTGCCTGTACGATTTACTTAAGCGCCCAGAGCTAAATTATAAAATTCTCGGTAGCCTCTACCCGGAGCACAAGGTTGAGCAAAGTATTGCTGAGCAGGTTGAGGTCGATGCCAAGTATTCCGGTTATATCAATCGACAGCAGGATGAAGTTGATCGATTAAAACGCCATGAAAAAACCCGTATTCCAGAGGGCTTCAACTATCAGGCGATCAGCGGTCTATCGAATGAGATTAAGCAAAAGCTCAGCGAGGCAACCCCTGAAACTCTGGCCCGTGCGAGCAGAATTCCTGGTGTTACACCGGCGGCTATTTCATTGTTGATTGTGCAGTTGAAAAAACATGTCGCGTAATTTCAAATCTGAACCGGCACTGCGAGCACAGCTCGAAAAAGGCTTAGAAGAACTGGGCCTAGAGTGCAGTGCTCATCAGGTCGAGCAGCTGCTAGATTATCTGAGTTTGCTGGTTACCTGGAATAGCGCCTATAACCTGACGGCTATTCGCGAACCAGAGCGAATGATTGCACTGCATATTTTGGATAGTCTGGCTATTCTCCCCTACGTGACTGGCGATAATTTGATTGATGTTGGCACTGGTCCCGGTTTGCCGGGCATACCCTTGGCGATTATGTGCCCAGAGAAAACCTTTAAGTTGCTAGATAGCAATGGCAAAAAAACACGATTCCTGTTTCATGCCCGCTGCCAGTTAAAGCTGCAAAATCTGACTGAAGTTCAATCCAGAGTCGAACAGTTTATACCTGAGAATACCTACGATACGGTATTGAGCAGAGCGTTTACCTCCGTGGCTGAAATGGTTGATAAGTGCAAACACCTGCTCAATGCTGATGGGCACTTTTTGGCCATGAAAGGAAAATTTCCTCAATCAGAGTTGAGCCTGCTGGAGAAAGACTATAAGGTCGATGTTTCCCATCGTCTGGTGGTGCCAGATGTTGAGGGTGAACGACATCTGATTGAAATCAGCAAAGCTACAACATAAGAAAACTAAAGCATAAAAAGGTCAGAGCATTGTCGAGAATCATCTCAATAGCTAATCAGAAAGGCGGTGTGGGTAAAACTACCACCAGTGTGAATCTGGCCGCCTCTCTGGCCGCTTACAAACAGCGTGTTTTATTGATTGATCTCGATCCTCAAGGCAATGCCACCATGGGTGCTGGAATTGACAAGCACCATTGCAAAACCTCTGTTTACGATGTATTAACCGAAAAAGAAGCGATTGAAAAAGTCATCGTTAGTTGTGATAAAGCTAAGATTCATCTGTTGCCCGCCAACGGTGATCTGGTCGCTGCCGAAGTGGAATTGATGCAAGAGATCGGTCGCGAAACCCGTCTGCGTCATGCGCTTCAGCGAATCGATGGCGAATATGACTATGTAATTATTGACTGCCCGCCCTCACTGAATATGCTCACAGTAAACGCCTTGGTGGCTAGTGATAGCGTGATTATTCCCATGCAGTGTGAGTACTACGCACTCGAAGGACTTTCAGCGCTCAATAACACTATCAAGCAAATTGCCAAGCTAATTAACCCCAAGCTTAAAATCGAAGGTATTCTGCGCACCATGTACGATCCTCGCAGTAGCCTAACCAATGCGGTATCTGCGCAGTTGCGAAAATATTTCGGCAATCGTGTCTACCGTGTCAGTATTCCGCGCAATATCAGACTTGCGGAAGCGCCCAGTCACGGCTTGCCGGCACTAATGTACGATCGAAACTCAAAAGGCTCAGTTGCTTATCTGGCGCTTGCCGGAGAAATTATCCGACAGGCAAAAGACAAGAGCGAAGAGCAACAACAAGCGGATGCAGGACAATAAGCGATGAGTGTAAAACGACAGAGCCTCGGCAAAGGATTGGACGCGTTACTGGGAATGGCTGATGAGACCGAGCTTGATGGTCAGGGTCCAGCGGGTGGCGCATCCAAAGAGGGTCAACTGCTTGACCTTGCTGTCGAGTTTTTGCAGCGCGGTAAGTATCAACCGCGCCGCGATATGAATGCTGAGGCTCTCGAAGAGTTAGCCAGTTCAATTCGCACTCAGGGTGTTATGCAGCCGCTGATAGTGCGCAAGATTGATAATGAGGAGTATGAGATTATTGCCGGCGAACGCCGCTGGCGTGCTGCTCAGCAGGCTGGTCTGGATGTGGTTCCGGTTATTGTGCGTGAGGTTTCCGATGAAGCGGCCATTGCCATGGCGCTTATCGAAAATATCCAGCGCGAAGATTTAAATGCGATGGAAGAGAGTTTGGCGCTGATTCGCCTGCAACAAGAATTCCAGCTAACTCAACAGCAGGTAGCCGATGCGGTGGGTAAATCGCGCTCTGCGGTGACCAACTTGATGCGCCTTGCCAGCCTTGAGCCTGAGGTTCAGCAATTACTCGAACGCGGCGATCTCGAGCTTGGCCATGCAAAATGCCTGTTGGCTTTAGAGGGTGCCAAGCAAATTAATGCCGCCAGAACCGTTGGCAGTGTCAATATGACAGTGCGTCAAACCGAGGCATTAATTAAAAAAATTCTATCTGGAGTTTCAGGCAAGCCCACTTCCGAGGTTAGTAACAGTCCGGACATCAAACATTTGGAAGACCAGATCTCTGAAAAAATTGGTGCGCCTGTTCAGATACAACACGGCGCCAAAGGGGCTGGCAGGTTAATTTTAAAATATAACAGCGTCGATGAACTCGATGGTATTCTCGCCCATATAAAATAATTGCCCAAAAACTGTTTTAGCGGCAAAAAAATTTCCACGATATACGTTGTTTAGCGTGTTGAATATCAACAGCACTATACCTATAATGCGCACCCGTCGGACATAGGCCACTAATTTGTCTGGCAGGGCCGGAGAAAAGGTGTCGACCACGTATGACGACCATTTCAGTACCACCAGTTAAAAGAGTAGCGCTTTACCAGCTAGCCTGTTTGCTACCTGCCTGTGCAGTTCTTTTATTCTGGAGTACCGTGTTAGCTTACTCTGTGTTAATTGGCGGATTGATTCAAATTTGCCCGCAGGCTTGGTTTACACGGCAAGCTTTTAGATACGCCGGCGCAAGAAAAGTACAGTCCATTGTGCGAGCAATGTACTGGGGAGAAACGGGAAAGATTGTTTTAACCACTGTGTTATTTACAGTCAGCTTTATGATGGTAAAGCCGCTTTTAATAGGCGCCGTGTTTTCTTCCTTTGTGGTAATGATTTTGGCGCAGTACTTGGCAGTATTCATATTACTGAAAAACTGACGCCGTATAAGTTAACGACCTTACTAATTGAGAGTGACAGATGGCAGGTGGAAACCCCGCAAGCACAACTGAATATATCCAGCACCATTTAACCAACTTGGTTTATGGAAAGTTGCCGGCAGGATACGAGCGCCACACCGATCATGGTGTTGAAACTCTTCAGGCCGATACCTGGACTATGGCTCATGGTGGTCAAGAAGCTACAGATATGGGCTTCTGGGCTATTCACGTCGATTCAATGTTTTGGTCGATTGGCTTGGGCTCACTGTTTTGCTGGATGTTCCTGCGAGCAGCAAAAAAAGCCCACACCGGCGTACCAACTGGCTGGTTGAATTTTGTTGAAATGATCGTTGAGTTTATCGACGGTTCAGTAAAAGACAGTTTCCATGGCCGCAACAAAATGGTCGCTCCTCTGGCGCTAACCATATTTGTTTGGGTGTTTTTGATGAATTTTATGGATCTGCTCCCGGTCGATCTGATTCCAGAACTTCTGATGCTCGCTGGCGTACCCTATCAGAAAATTGTCCCCTCAACCGATCCAAACATCACTTTGGGTATGGCGTTGGGTGTTTTTGTTCTGATGCTTTACTACTCGTTCAAGATTAAAGGTACCGGCTTTGTTAAAGAGCTGACCATGCACCCGTTTAATCACTGGGGCTTTATTCCGGTAAACTTGTTTATGGAAACTGTTGGTCTACTGGCCAAACCGTTCTCTCTGGGTTTACGACTGTTCGGCAATATGTATGCCGGTGAAATGATCTTTATCCTGATTGCAACAATGTTTGCAGCAGGCGCAGGAGCCGGCTTTGTGTCTGGCGGCCTGCATGCAGAACTCTTTGGTGAGCAAACCAGTGGTTATTTCTGGTTAGTGATCTTCTTGTTGGTCAGCGGTGTATGTTGGTTGAATCTCAAAGGGAAAGTATCTACGGGTAAGACTGTGTTGTTATGTATGGCCTTTATGGCGATAGGTGGCGGTCTGTTTGCTCTGGGTGGAGGGTTAATGCAATGGGGCTGGGCGGTATTCCATATTCTGGTCATTACCCTGCAAGCATTTATTTTCATGGTTCTTACGGTCGTCTATCTAAGCATGGCGCACGAAGACCACTAAATTTATATTAATTTTTAAATGACTGAAATCAGGAGTCTACGATGGAACTAGTAATTATTGCTGCGGCAATTATGCTCGGATTGGGCGCGTTAGGAGCAGCAGTTGGTATGGGTCTGCTAGGTGGAAAGTTGATCGAAGCAACAGCTCGTCAGCCAGAACTAGGACCTATGCTTCAGGGCAAGATGTTCCTGCTAGCTGGTCTGATTGATGCTGTGCCAATTATTGGTGTTGGTATCGCGATGTACTTGATCTTTGTTGTTGCTCCAGGTGTTGGCGCGTAACAATAAAGTAAGAAGTTTTAGTAAGCGAAATTTAATCCATTCTTTAATGAGGTAATGGCGTGAATATTAATCTAACGCTTTTTGGTCAAATGGTGACCTTTGCATTCTTTGTGTGGTTTTGCATGAAGTTTGTTTGGCCAGTCATTATTGACTCAATGGAAGAGCGACAGAAGAAAATCGCCGATGGTCTTGATGCGGCTGATCGTGCCCTGCGAGATCTTGAGCTGGCTCAGAGCAAAGCAACTGACCAGATGAAAGATGCGAAACAGGAAGCGGCTGGCATTATTGATCAAGCCAATAAGCGTGCAGGTCAAATTGTTGATGAAGCAAAAAATCAAGCTCGAACAGAAGGTGACCGCCTGAAGGTGGCCGCTGAAGCCGAGATTGAGCAAGAAATTAATCGTGCTAAAGAAGAGTTGCGTGCCTCCGTGGCAGGCTTGGCTCTCGCTGGAGCAGAGATGATTCTTGAAGCCGAAATCGACGATAAGGCAAATCGCACGTTGGTTGATAATTTAGCAGCGCAGCTCTAACCGAGGTTAATCATGGCAGAATTGAGCACATTAGCCCGACCCTATGCTAAAGCAGCGTTTGAATATGCTGCCCAAGCGGGTCAGTTGCAAGGTTGGTCGGACAGCTTATCTACAGCGGGATCTGTTGCACAACAGGCCAGCGTAGTTAAGTTGTTGAGTTCGCCCAGTTTCACTGCGCAACAGCAGGCAACTGCGTTGATAGAAATTTGTGGTGATGCGCTTGACCAACAGGGTCAGAATTTTCTGACTGTACTGTCAGAAAATCACAGGTTGCAACTTTTACCTGAGATTTCCCTTCAGTTTGATATCTTGAAAGCTAACCGTGAAAAATCGGTTGATGTCGAAGTGGTCGCGGCACATGAGTTAGATGCGGAACAACAGCAGAAACTCAGTGATGCATTGAGCGCAAAACTAGAACGTAAAGTAAATATGCAGGTTAGTTTAGATAAGAGCCTGCTGGGTGGTGCGGTAATACGTGCCGGAGACACCGTTATTGACGGGTCTATTCGTGGCCGTTTGGCCAAACTCGCCGAGTCACTAAACTCCTAAGGATTTGAGGCCTAAGCATGCAGCAACTGAATCCATCAGAAATTAGCGAAATTATTAAGGGTCGTATCGACAATCTTAATGTTTCGTCAGAAGCCCAAAATGAGGGCACCATTGTATCCGTATCCGACGGTATCATTCGTATTCACGGTCTAGCCGACGTGATGTACGGCGAAATGATCGAGTTCGACGGCGGTGTTTACGGTATGGCACTTAACCTAGAGCGCGATTCAGTTGGCGCCGTGGTATTGGGTGATTACCAGACGCTCGCAGAGGGCCAAAAAGCTCGCTGCACCGGTCGTGTTCTTGAAGTACCTGTAGGTCCTGAACTTGAAGGTCGTGTTGTCGACGCACTGGGTAATCCCATCGACGGCAAAGGCCCAGTTAATGCCGCGATCACCGATCCACTTGAAAAAGTAGCGCCTGGTGTAATCGATCGTCAGTCAGTAGACCAGCCCGTACAGATTGGTCTAAAAGCAATTGACGCCATGGTTCCGATTGGTCGTGGTCAGCGTGAGCTGATTATTGGCGATCGCCAGATTGGTAAATCAGCTATTGCCGTTGATGCGATCATTAACCAGAAAGGTTCTGGTATTAAATGTATCTATGTAGCCATCGGTCAAAAAGCCTCTTCTGTAGCTGCAGTAGTTCGCAAGCTCGAAGAACACGGCGCAATGGAACACACTATCGTGGTTGCAGCAACCGCTTCTGATCCTGCAGCAATGCAGTATCTAGCACCGTTTGCTGGTTGCACCATGGGTGAGTACTACCGTGACCGTGGACAAGATGCACTGATTATTTATGATGACTTGACCAAGCAAGCTTGGGCTTATCGTCAAATATCACTGCTGTTGAAGCGTCCTCCAGGTCGTGAAGCCTACCCTGGTGATGTATTCTATTTGCACTCCCGTCTACTTGAGCGTGCTGCTCGTGTAAATGCTGATTACGTTGAAAAGTTCACCAACGGTGAAGTGAAAGGCCAAACCGGTTCATTGACTGCATTGCCAGTGATTGAAACGCAGGCTGGTGACGTATCTGCATTCGTACCAACTAACGTGATTTCGATTACCGATGGTCAGATCTTCCTTGAAGCTGACATGTTTAACGCCGGCGTACGTCCAGCGATGAACGCGGGTGTATCTGTATCTCGTGTTGGTGGTGCCGCACAGACCAAGATCATTAAGAAACTGTCTGGTGGTATTCGTACCGCATTAGCACAGTATCGTGAACTAGCTGCGTTCTCGCAGTTCGCTTCAGATCTGGATGAGGCCACTAAGGCTCAGCTTGATCACGGTGAGCGAGTCACTGAGCTGATGAAGCAGAAGCAGTACTCTCCGCAGAGCATCGCGGAAATGGGTCTGATGATTTATGCAGCAGATAACGGCTTCTTACAAGACGTTGAAGTTAGCAAAATCGGTGATTTCGAATCGTCCGCGCTCTCTTATATGAAAGCTGAGCACAGTGATCTGATGGATCAAATCAATCAGTCAGGCGATTACAACAATGATATAGCTGCTGGCTTTAAAGCTGCGCTAGAAAAGTTTGTTGCAACCCAAACCTGGTAAGTCACTGTAGGCAGGCATAAGAAATGGCAATCGGAAAAGAAGTAAGAACCAAAATTGCTAGTATTGGCAGTACGCAGAAAATCACCAGAGCCATGGAAATGGTTGCTGCGAGTAAGATGCGTCGCGCACAGGAACGTATGGCATTGGGTAAACCCTATGCCATACGTATTCGTGATGTGGTTAGTCATATCGCCAATGCAGTGTCCGAGTACAAGCATCAATATTTGGAACAACGTGAAGTTAAGCGTGTAGGTTTTATCATTGTTTCAACAGACCGTGGTCTCTGTGGTGGTTTGAACATCAACCTGTTCAAAGCCGCGCTGAAATCAATGAAAGAGCTGTCTGATCAGGGTGTTGAAATCGATATATGTGCGGTTGGCAATAAAGCTGGCGCATTCTTTAACACTGTCGGTGGCAATATAGTTGCAGCGGTTAAAGATGTCGGTGATGAGCCCAGTGCCAATGACTTGATTGGTGGCGTTAAGGTGATGTTGGATGCCTATGACAAAGGCCGTATCGACAAGCTGCTAGTGGTAAACAATGTTTTTGTAAACACCATGACCCAGCAGCCAACCGTTGAACAGCTGTTACCGTTAAAGCCAAGCACAGATGAAAAGCTTTCACACCATTGGGATTATATCTATGAGCCCGATGCCAAGGATTTGCTCGACGGCCTGTTGATTCGCTATATCGAATCACAGGTGTATCAAGGCGTGGTAGAGAACAAAGCTTGTGAGCAAGCCGCGCGAATGCTCGCTATGAAGAGTGCCACCGACAATGCCGGTGAAATGATCGACGAATTGCAACTGCTTTATAACAAGGCCCGTCAGGCAGCGATTACCCAAGAGCTGTCAGAGATTGTTAGCGGCGCAGCCGCCGTATAAAGCCCAACGAATTTTAAAAGATTTAGTAAAGAGGAACCGGACATGAGTAGCGGAAGAATCGTACAAATTATTGGTGCTGTGATCGACGTGGAATTTTCACGTGATCAGGTACCCAACGTGTATGACGCATTAATCGTCGACGAAAAAGGTTTAACGTTAGAAGTTCAGCAGCAATTAGGTGACGGCGTAGTTCGTACTATTGCCATGGGCGCCTCTGAGGGCGTTAGCCGCGGACTTAGCGTTAACAACACCAAGGCGCCGATTTCAGTTCCGGTTGGAATTGAAACCCTCGGCCGCATTATGGATGTTCTCGGTAACCCAATTGACGAAAAAGGTCCAATTGGCGAAAAAGAGCGCATGGTCATTCACCGCAAGCCACCGGCTTACGATCAGCTAGATGCCTCTGACGAACTTCTGGAAACAGGTATTAAGGTTATCGACCTGGTATGCCCATTTGCCAAAGGTGGTAAAGTTGGACTCTTCGGTGGTGCAGGTGTTGGTAAGACTGTAAACATGATGGAGCTGATCAACAATATTGCCACTGAGCACTCAGGTTTATCTGTATTTGCTGGTGTTGGTGAGCGTACTCGTGAAGGTAACGACTTTTACTACGAGATGCAGGAATCCGGTGTTGTAAACATCGAGAAGCCAAGCGAATCAAAAGTAGCCATGGTATATGGCCAGATGAATGAGCCTCCAGGAAACAGACTGCGTGTAGCACTGACGGGTCTCACCATGGCAGAAAAATTCCGTGACGAAGGTAAAGACGTACTGTTGTTCGTCGATAACATCTACCGTTACACATTGGCAGGTACGGAAGTATCAGCACTGTTGGGTCGTATGCCATCAGCAGTAGGCTACCAGCCTACACTGGCTGAGGAAATGGGCGCACTTCAGGAGCGTATTACTTCTACTAAGACTGGCTCGATTACCTCTGTACAGGCAGTATATGTACCCGCGGATGACTTGACCGATCCATCGCCAGCAACAACCTTTGCTCACTTGGATTCGACAGTTGTACTGAGCCGTGATATTGCTTCTAAAGGTATTTACCCAGCGGTAGATCCATTGGATTCAACCTCGCGTCAGCTGGATCCACTGATTATTGGGCAGGAGCATTACGAAGTTGCTCGTGGCGTACAGTCAGTACTGCAGCGATTTAAAGAATTGAAAGATATTATTGCGATTCTCGGTATGGATGAGCTCTCTGAAGAAGATAAACAAGTGGTAACACGCGCACGTAAAATTGAGCGTTTCTTATCACAGCCTTTCCACGTAGCAGAGATCTTTACCGGTGCTCCAGGTAAGTATGTTTCATTAAAAGATACTATTTCTGGCTTTAAAGGCATTCTTGCTGGCGAATACGATAGCTTACCGGAGCAGGCCTTCTACATGGTCGGTTCAATCGAAGAAGCTGTTGAGAAAAGCAAAAAGCTCTAATACCAGATAAGCAGGCGCTATAATTATGGCTATGACAGTTCATTGCGACATCGTAAGTGCAGACGAATCAATCTTTTCCGGATTGATTGAGATGGTGGTTGCCACGGGTTCTCTTGGAGAGCTCGGTGTAACCGCAGGTCACGCCCCACTGCTTAGCGATCTTAAGCCCGGCCCAGTCCGGCTTATAAAGCAAAATGGTGAAGAAGAGATTTACTATCTCTCTGGCGGCTACCTAGAAGTTCAGCCAAATATGGTTTCCATATTGGCCGATACTGCCGTGCGTGCAGATGACATCGACGAAGCTGCTGCAGCTGAAGCGATCAAAGATGCAGAGCAGGCACTTGCCAATCAAACTGGCGAGATAGAGTATTCCAAAGCGGCAGCAATGTTGGCAGAAGCATCTGCACAGCTTAAAACCGTTGCGCAGTTACGTAAAAAACTCGGTGGTTAATTAACAACCCCTGTTGTTAAAAAGGGTGGCTATGCTGCCCTTTTTTTATAGCTGTAAAAAGTAGTCCCGAAGATGGCTTGTGTTGGTTACATTTTGCCAGTAACGTAACCCTGAAAATTTTATTAACAACGAATGGCCTGAGAATATAACCGATGAAAACTACTGATATTGTTATTCTTGCAGCTGGTAAGGGAACGCGAATGAAATCCCTGCTGCCCAAGGTACTGCATAAATTAGCCGGTAAACCTATGTTGGGTCATGTGCTGGATGCCGCCAATGCGGTTGGTGATTCGAAAAAAATTATTGTTACCGGACATGGTGCAGCAGCGGTGCGGGCAATTTACAGCGACCCATCAATCAGTATGGTAGAGCAGGCCGAACAGCTTGGCACCGGTCATGCCGTGCATACGGCGCTGACAGAGCTTCGAGAAAATTCCAAGGTGGTTATTTTATACGGTGATGTGCCGCTAATTACCCCTGATACAATTAGCCAGATGCTCAACGCTGTCGACGATAAAAGCATCGGCCTATTGACGATCCGACTAGACGATCCTCAGGGTTACGGACGGATTATTCGCGATGCGGATGGGCTGATCGGAGCTATTGTTGAGCAAAAGGATGCCAGCCCACAGCAGTTAGAGGTAGACGAGGTAAACACCGGCGTCATGTCATTAACCTCGGAGCAGCTTGCCGAATGGTTGCCGTTAATTGATAACAACAATGCTCAGGGTGAGTACTATCTGACGGATTTGATCTCGATCGCCAGAAAAGCTGGCTACACCATTAATGGCATACACCCGAGTTCAGTGGCCGAAGTTGAAGGGATTAACAATCGCCAGCAACTGGCAGCGCTTGAGCGCGTATACCAAGCCCAGCTCGCCGATGCGTTAATGGTTGCTGGCACTAGCTTGGCAGATCCTGCGCGCTTTGATCAGCGTGGAACCTTACACGCAGGCACTGATAACTTCTTTGATGTTAACTGTGTTTTTGAAGGAGATGTAACGATCGGCTCAGGGGTGAGTATTGGACCGAACTGCCATATTATAAACAGCACCATTGGTGATGGCGTTGAAATAAAAGCTAATACAGTGATTGATCAGTCAACGATTGGCGATCGCGCAGTATTGGGCCCCTTTGCCCGCATACGTCCGGGAACCGAACTAGGCTCAGATACTAAAGTCGGCAATTTCGTAGAGACAAAGAAAGCGATTATTGGCAATGGCAGTAAAATTAATCATCTCAGTTATGTGGGTGATGCCCAGTTGGGTGCAAACGTAAATGTAGGTGCAGGTACAATTACCTGTAACTATGATGGTGTAAACAAATACAAAACCGTGATTGGCGACAATAGCTTTATCGGTTCAAACAGTACATTGGTTGCGCCTCTGACTATAGGTAATGAAGGATTTGTTGCCGCCGGTTCGACAGTGACTGTTGAAGTTCCAGCAGAAAATCTTGCCGTAGGCAGAACCAAGCAGCGCAATATACAGGGCTGGAAACGCCCGCAAAAAAAATAAAACGGACGAAATAATATGTGTGGAATTGTAGGTGCAGCATCCCAGAGAAATGTTTATAAGATATTAATTGAAGGGCTGCGTCGGCTTGAATATCGCGGCTATGACTCTGCAGGCCTTTCAATTATTGATGATAACCACAGGCTGCAAACCCACAAAACTATTGGCAAGGTAATCGAGTTAGAAAAGCTCGGTGCCGAAAATCCGCTAGCGGGTCAAACAGGTATTTCACACACCCGCTGGGCAACCCATGGTGAACCTAGCAGCATAAACTCACACCCACACACCTCATTCGGTATTTCAATTGTCCACAACGGGATTATTGAAAATCATGAAGCGTTGCGCAGTGAGTTAATCCAAGCGGGCTATAAATTTGTCTCCGCAACCGACAGTGAAGTTATCGCCCATCTTGTACATCAGCAGCTCAACACTGAGAATAGCCTACGCAATGCGGTTGAAAAAACCATTGCTAGACTCGAGGGGGCTTACTCCCTAGGTGTTATCTCGCAAGAACAACCGGATGTTTTAATTGGCACACGCAGCGGCAGTCCCTTGGTTATTGGTGTGGGTATCGATGAAAACTTTATCGCCTCAGATCAAATGGCACTGCGTCAGGTCACCGATCGCTTCGTGTTTTTAGAAGAGGGAGATTTAGTTGAGCTCTCCAGTGGTAGCTACAGTATTTATGATCAGTCAGGTGTTCAGGTTAAACGGCCCGTAGAGCAATTAGACGAAAAAGACCTGATTGCCGAAAAAGGTCATTACCGGCACTTTATGCAAAAAGAGATCTTTGAACAGTCAACGGTTTTGGCTAATACAACTGCAGGCCGTATTGCAGAAGATCATATACGCGAAGCCATCTTTGGTTATCAGGCCGAAGCGCTTTTCGCGCAGACCAATAATATTCATATCGTTGCCTGTGGCACCAGTTTCCATTCTGGCCTAGTGGCCAAATACTGGCTCGAAGAATATACCGGCGTACCCTGTCAGGTAGAAGTGGCCAGCGAATACCGCTACCGAACAGTACCTGTACCTGCAGGAACCCTGTTTGTTACTATCTCACAATCTGGCGAAACAGCAGATACATTAGCAGCGTTACGCAAAGCAAAAGACAGTGGTTATCTCGGCTTTGTTGCAATCTGTAATGTCGCCAATAGCTCGCTGGTTCGTGAATCCAATATTTCCTTAATGACCATGGCCGGCCCAGAGATCGGCGTGGCCTCGACTAAAGCCTTTACCACCCAGCTAGTAGCATTGCAGCTATTCACTTTATCCTTGGGTCGCCACAAAGGACTGGATGCAAAAATTGAAAAAGAGCTGGTAGTGAACCTTCACCAACTACCCGCGCTATGTGCTGCGGTTCTCGATCTGGATCCAGTTATTCAACAGATGTCAGAGTCATTTGCCAATAAACATCACGCACTGTTTTTAGGCCGTGGTGAGCAGTATCCAATCGCTCTCGAAGGCGCACTAAAGTTAAAAGAAATTTCTTATATTCATGCAGAGGCCTACCCTTCCGGTGAATTAAAACATGGGCCATTAGCGCTAGTTGATGAAGATATGCCAGTAGTCACGGTGGCGCCGAATAATGAATTATTGGAAAAGTTAAAATCTAATTTGCATGAAGTTCGCGCACGGGGTGGAGAGTTATTTGTATTTGCCGATGCGGATGCCGGTTTTGTCAGCGAACCGGGAACAACAGTTATCGCTATGCCTCATGTACCAAAAAGTTTAGAGGCAATTATTTATACACTGCCATTGCAGATGCTTTCCTATCATGTCGCCTTACTTAAGGGCACCGATGTTGATCAACCGAGAAATTTGGCCAAGTCAGTTACGGTGGAGTAGTGTTAACAAAATTAATTTATCAATAGTATTAAAAAATGCAAACACATGTAAAAAGTTTTATTAAATCTATTTTCTGATGCCGAGGTTACATAATGAATAAATTAACTCCCATATTTTGGATATTAATTTTGTTTCTTTCCATCTCAGGATGCGCAAAGCCTGAGGAAGCCGATATAGGATTTTGGAAGAGCGAAGACTGCAAAAAAATTAGTGAGGCAGCAGGATTTTTCTTATACACGTCTGGTGAATTATTAAAAACCGCAGACAAAGAAAGACAAGCAGGAAACGAGAAAAATTCTGAAAAAACATATGCTGCAGCAATGTTTTTTTCAGAGTTGTCTGAGAATTCGGCAAAGAATTTTGAGGCATTCTGCAAGAAATAATAACAAATAAAAAACACCTTTATCTAAATCAACTCAGTTACTGTCGAGTCATTAAAAGGCATGATATTTACTTGGCGTTCTATAAAATTAATTAGCTGATTGCTTAGCAATATCAACTGACGGCACTAAGGTGGTTTTTCCTATGGGCTCAAAAGAAATACTGGGAAAAATTATCCATGCGTAAAATTTACTTTGCACTACATTTTATAAAGAAAAATTATTTTTAGGAAGGGGAAAATTATGGATGGGTTAGCAGCAGCAGGATTTGTGTTTGGGTTGATGGGCGTGGTCGCCTTTGTTAGGCTGGAAAAGCTGGTAAAAACCCTTAAAGAAAAAGGCGTCTTAGACGACGATTACAAAGACAAGTAAACCATTCAATCACTGCGCAGTGAAGCCAAGCCGGCCTGTAGCTGTTGCAAATGTGCGTCTAGCTGCGGGCCTTTCTTTTGCGCCACACCAATCGCCAATACATCCAGTACCGCAAGATGGGCAATTCTTGAAGATAGCGGCGTATAGATTTGAATATCTTCCTTGGCATTGACCTCAATCGCAATATCGGCCTTTCTGGCAATGGGTGAATTACTCGGCGCCAGACCAATAACAATACCCTTCGCCTTTTTAACCAGATCCATAGAATCCAGCAGTGCTTTGGTGCGTCCCGACTGTGAGATCGCCACCACCACATCGCCGGCGTGCAATGAAGTGGCCGACATATTTTGCAGATGGGGATCAGAATAAGCTGCTGAGGTAATCTGTAGCCTAAAGAATTTATGCTGGGCATCAAAGGCAACCGCCGCCGAGGCACCAAAGCCATAAAACTCCACCCGCTGTGCATTGCAGATGGCCGCTACAGCGGCTTCCAAATTCTCCAGCATTAGACTGTCGCGAACTTTCAATAAAGTATCTACGGTTGAGTCGAATACCTTGTGAGTATATTCGCGGGTTGAATCTGTATCGGTTACTGCAATTTGACCGTAGCTGGGGCTTGAGGCTAATTGCTGTGCCAGCGCCAGTTTAAAATCCTGAAAACCACGGCAGCCTACTGCCCGGCAAAATCGCACCACCGTGGGCTCGCTGACGCCGGCCTGCTGTGCCAGATCGACAATCCGCATACGTATAACCCCTAAGGGTTCTTTCAGGACAAATTCAGCGACCTTGCGCTCGGACTTGCGCAGTTCAGTTAAGGTATCGCTAATGGTCTGCGTGAGCTGTGCGGGTTTCATAAATAAACCTAGTCGATAAACTTATTAGAACCACTTTTATAGACCAGTTTTAACCTGTAACCAAAGTAATTATGTAAAAAATTTACAAGAAAACCCGATTTAATGCCAGTTTTGTAGTAACAAGCTTAAGGGCGGCATAGATTGCACCGACAAAAATAAACTCAAGATAAACATTATTTTGCCCAACAACTGCTCGGAACATATTGGTAGAATACGGCTCTATGGACGTTACCTCGATACTCAATCAATTAAATCCAGCTCAGGAAGAAGCAGTAACCAGCGACAAGCAACACCTATTGGTGTTAGCCGGCGCAGGTAGCGGCAAGACTCGGGTGTTGGTGCATCGTATCGCCTGGAAAATACAGGTCGATAATCTTTCACCCTATAGCATCTTAGCGGTGACCTTCACCAATAAGGCCGCGCGAGAAATGCGTGAGCGTATCGACGAGCTGTTGGGTATGTCGCTGCGTGGTATGTGGGTCGGTACCTTTCACGGGCTGGCTCACCGCCTGCTCAAGGCACACTGGCGGGATGTCAATTTACCTGAGAACTTCCAGATACTAGATTCTGATGATCAGCTACGCCTAGTTAAGCGAGTTATGCGCAGTATGGATCTCGACGAGCAGCGCTGGCCGCCCAAGCAGGCTCAGTGGTGGATAAATGGCCAAAAGGATGAAGGCCTTAGGGCAGCGCATATTCAGGAGACCGGTGACCCTCATATGCTGACAATGCTGCGCATCTACCGCGAGTATGAAGAGGTCTGCAACCGTCTTGGAGTTATCGATTTTGCCGAGCTGCTATTACGTGCCTTAGAGTTGTGGAAAAATAATCCCGCGGTTCTCAACCACTATCAGCAGCGCTTTCAGCATATTCTGGTGGATGAGTTTCAGGATACCAATGCGGTGCAATATGCCTGGTTAAGATTGCTGGCTGGAAAAGTCAGTGGTGTAACGGCGGTTGGTGATGACGATCAGTCTATTTATGGTTGGCGCGGCGCAAAGGTAGAAAATATTCTTAGCTATGAGCGTCATTTTGCCGATACACATACCGTCAAACTAGAGCAAAACTATCGCTCCACTTCAAATATTCTCGGCGCGGCCAATGCAGTTATCGCCAAAAATGCCGAGCGTCTCGGCAAAAATCTGTGGACCGATTCTGGCGAAGGCGAGCCTATTGCCCTGTACGCGGCCTTCAATGAGCATGATGAAGCGCGCTATATAGCCGATCGTCTGCACAGCTGGGTTCAGCAGGGTAATCGTCGTGAAGATTCGGCGATTCTCTATCGCTCTAACGCTCAGTCACGGGTATTGGAAGCGGCGTTGTTACAGGCAGATATTCCCTATCGCATTTACGGCGGGCAGCGTTTCTATGAGCGTCTGGAAGTTAAAAACGCCCTCGCCTATCTGCGTCTGATGATGAACTGTCATGACGACACGGCTTTTGAGCGCGTGGTCAATGTGCCAACGCGAGGCATTGGCGATCGCACTGTTGAGATGATTCGTGAGGTTGCCCGTGATGCGCAGATTTCTCTGTGGGCCGCGGCAGAAAAGATTGTTACCGAAAAGCGAATGGCCGCGAGAGCGACAAATGCGGTAGCTGGATTTATGCAGTTAATTAATGAAATGAGTGGCCAGTTAGATGAGCTACCATTGCATGAACAGGCCGATCACGCGATTGAGCGCAGCGGCCTGATTGAGATGCACCGACGTGAAAAAGGCGAGCGCGGACAGGCCCGAGTGGAAAACCTTGAGGAACTGGTCGGTGCTTGCCGTAACTTTGAGCCAGAAGAGAAAGATCAGCCGATTCTGCCGCAATTCCTCGATCAGGTAGCGCTAGATTCTGGCGATCGCCAGGCGGATGAAGATCAGGATGCGGTTCAGCTGATGACCTTACACAGTGCCAAAGGTCTCGAATTCCCGTTAGTTTTTCTGGCCGGCATGGAGGAGAATTTATTCCCCCACAAAATGTCGCTGGAGGAGCCGGGCCGTCTTGAAGAGGAGCGGCGGCTGGCCTATGTTGGCATCACCCGAGCCATGCAAAAACTCTATCTGACCTTTGCCGAAAGTCGTTCTATTTACGGCAGTGAATCGTTTAACTCGGTCTCGCGGTTTGTCCGTGATATTCCCAAAGAGGTGATTGAAGAGGTGCGTCTACAGAGTACCGTCAGCCGCCCCACCAGTTATGCTCGCGGAACATTAAATAGTGATCAGGGTGATGACACCGGCTTCTCGCTTGGGCAGGGAGTTAATCATCAGGTCTATGGTGAAGGCGTTATTCTAAATTTCGAAGGCAATGGTCCACGTGCCAGAGTGCATGTGAGTTTTGCCGATGCCGGCACCAAAATATTAATTCTCGCATCAGCAAATTTGATAGCGTTGTAGCGGGACTTTTTCATAGATAGCTAAAATCATAAAAAAAGGGGAACAGTATGCGTTTTATCTCTGTGGCACTGATGTGCATTTTACTTGTTGGCTGTGGTGGAGAAACCACGTCCAGCGCTGAAACTGCAGGGGTAAAGCCTGAGCAAACCTATCAGTGGAAGCTGGTCACTACTTGGCCGAAAAACTTCCCCGGTCTTGGCCTTGCGCCAGAGAACTTTGCAAAAAATGTTGAGCGTATGAGTAGTGGGCGCTTAAAGATTAAAGTCTATGGTGCTGGGCAAATGGTTCCTGCATTAGAAGTTTTCGACGCAGTTTCACAGGGTACTGCGGAAATAGGTCACGGCGCAGCCTACTACTGGAAGGGGAAAATCCCGGCGAGCGTATTCTTCACCTCAGTTCCTTTCGGTCTAAATGCTCAAGAGATGAATTCTTGGTTACATTATGGCGGTGGACTTGAGTTGTGGCGCGAACTTTACGAGCCATTCAATCTCATTCCCTTTGCGGCGGGCAATACTGGCGTGCAGATGGCCGGCTGGTTTAATCGCGAGATAAACTCAATGGACGATATTCGCGGATTGCGAATGCGCATCCCCGGATTGGGTGGTGAAGTCATTTCACGCGCAGGAGGCATTGCTGTCAACATCCCCGGTGGTGAACTTTACACTTCAATGCAGACTGGCGTGATTGACGCGACTGAATGGGTTGGCCCCTACAACGATCTGGCCTTTGGTTTTCATCAGGTCGCCAAGTATTACTATTATCCGGGCTGGCATGAACCGGGCCCAACACTCGAACTTATTATTAATAAACAGGCCTATAAGTCTCTGCCGGCCGATCTCCAAGCCATTGTCGAAGTGGCCGCTCGAGCTGCTAATCAGGATATGTTAGATGAGTATACGGCGCGAAATAATGCCGCACTGGTTGAGCTGGTGGACACTCATGGTGTGCAGGTTAAAAAATTACCGAATGATGTTATGACAGGGTTACAGCAATTATCAGCGGAAGTTGTAGCAGAGATGGCTACTGAAAGTCCGTTATCGCGGCGCATTGCTGAATCACTAAAAGAATTTGCAGATCAGTCAAAATCTTATCATGCTATTTCTGAAGAAGCTTATTACAATGCGCGCTAAAAATAACCAGAGCAGTTAGATAATGGAAAAATTTGTTATTGGATGTGAGGAGTGGTGTCAGCTTCCACAGCTTGGTATTCCTGCAGTAAAGGTGCGTGTCGATTCCGGTGCGCGAACCTCGGCTCTGCACGCCTTTAATATTAAGTCGTTTAAGCGTGCCGGTGTTCCCTGGGTTTCGTTTGATGTCCATCCATTACAGCGCAGTCGCTCGGTCTCCCTGCACTGTGAGGCTCCAATTGTTGATCGCCGCATGGTGAAAAATACCAGTGGTGCCAGTGAAAAACGCTATGTGATTAAAGTTCCTATGCGGTTGGGTGAGCATATTTGGGAAATTGAATTAACCCTCACCAACCGTGACAGCATGGGTTATCGCATGCTGCTCGGCCGCGAAGCGATGGCCAACCGAATGCTGGTCGATCCCTCCGCCAGCATGAGCCTTGGCAGAATCGGTGAAAGTGAGCTGGTGGAAATGTATGGCATTCAGCGCAAGGCTAAAACCGGGCTAAAGATTGCTTTGTTGGCTAGTAATCCAGACCTCTACAGTAACCAGCGGATTATGGAGGCTGGTACAGAGCGTGGCCATGAGATGATTTTTCTCGGCGTTAAAGATTGTTATATGAAGCTGGATGATGAAAATCCAGAGGTTCACAATCGTGGCGGCCATATCATTACTGATCTCGACGCAGTCATTCCGCGGATTCGACCCAGCGCGACATTTTATGGTTGTGCACTGACACGCCAATTCGAAAGTATGGGTGTCTATGCCCTCAATCATTCACTGGCCATCAGTCAGTCCCGAGACAAGCTGTTCTCATTGCAGCTACTGATTAAAAGTGGTCTGGATATTCCGGTAACTGGTTTTGCCAACTCACCCATAGATACCAATGAGTTGATTGAAATGGTTGGCGGTGCGCCATTGATTGTGAAATTACTTGAGGGAACTCAGGGTCGCGGCGTTGTGTTGGCAGAGACCAAAAAGGCAGCAGAGAGTGTGATTAACGCCTTTAAAGCTGTTAAAGCTAATCTCTTGGTGCAAGAATTTATTAAAGAGGCTGGCGGTAAAGATCTGCGCTTATTTGTTATCAATGGCAAAGTAAAAGCAGTGATTCAGCGTGAGGCCGCGCCAGGTGAATTCCGGGCCAATCTTCATCAGGGTGGCAGTGCCTCGGTTGTGCGCGCGACTAGTGAAGAGCGACGACTGGCGATCAAAGCTGCGAAAGCCATGGGGTTAGCGGTTGCTGGTGTTGATATCATTCGCTCTAAAAGCGGGCCCTTATTGCTTGAAGTCAATTCCTCTCCGGGCCTTGAAGGCATTGAGACCGCGACCGAAAAAGATGTCGCATCAATGATGATCGAGGCGATTGAGCAGCAACTCAAATGGAAGGGAAATTTAAGCTAGCAGCTCAGAACTCAATTAGTTGCGCCAAAATGTTGGGGTAAACAGCACTAGCAGGGTAAATATCTCCAGCCGTCCGAGCAGCATTCCCCAGCACAGTACCCACTTGGAAAAGCCATTAAGTTCAGCGAAATTAATGGCTACCTCACCCAGGCCCGGACCGAGATTATTCAGAGATGCTGCCGTCGCAGACCAAGCGGTGACATAGTCGAGTCCCGAGGCCAACAAGAGTAAAACCATCAGATAGAAAATCGCCAGATAGGCACCAAAAAACGCCCATATAGCATCGGCGACACGGCTTGGCACACGGCGATTATGAATCTTGATCGGTAGTAGCGCATTAGGATGCACTAATCGGTAAATCTCACGAATGCACTGCTGGCCGAGAATCAGCATACGGCCTATTTTGATACCGCCGCCTGTCGAACCAGCACAGGCACCAAAAAACGATAAAAATATCAGAAAGAACGGCAAAAAGGTTGGCCAGCCACTGAAGTTGTCGGTGGTGAATCCGGTGGTGGTCATAATCGAAATAAGATGGAAACCGCCCTGTCGAATACTTTCACTCCAGCCGTAAGTGCCGCTGTAATAGAGGTACAGACAGGTGATCAAAATACCAATCAGCAGCAGATAGATATACATTCTTGCTTCGGGATCTGCCCAGTAATGGGAGAGCTTGCGGTCGTGCCAGACATGAAAGTGCAGGGCAAAATTGATTCCGGAGATAACCATAAAAAAGGCGCAGATAGCCATAATCGCCGAACTGTCAAAAAAGCCAATACTCGCATCATGGGTGGAGAACCCGCCGATCGCTACGGTCGAAAAACTGTGGCTAATGGCATCAAATAATGACATGCCCGCAAGCCAATAGGCCAGCGCACAAGTTGCAGTGAGCGCCAGATAGATTTTAAACAGCACATTGGCGGTCTCTCTAATTCGCGGCGTAAGCTTGGAGTCCTTCATCGGCCCCGGGGTTTCGGTGCGATACAGCTGCATACCACCGACACCGAGCATAGGCAGAATCGCCACCGCGATAACTACAATACCAATACCGCCTAGCCACTGGAGTTGCTGACGATAGTAGAGAATTGATTTGGGTAGATCATCGAGCCCGGAAATAACGGTTGCGCCGGTGGTGGTCAATCCGGAAACAGATTCAAACAGTGCATTGATAAAGCTCAGGTTAGGTGCCTGAGAGAGCATTAATGGCAACGCACCAAAGGTGCTCAGTACTAGCCAGAAAAACACCGTGATTAAAAAGCCGTCGCGGGTGCGCATATCCGCGGTAACCTGCTTTGAGGGCAGCCAAAAAACCAGACCGACAATTAACGTAATGGCAAAGGCCAAAATAAACATTGACGAGGTATCTTCGCCGTACAAGATGGCGACGACTATCGGCGGCAGCATGGTAAGGCTGAAAATCATCAGCAGAATGCCGAGTACTCGAGCAATGATATTGAGATGCATAAGTCGCTGAATCCTAGAAGAAAGTAAAACCGACGGCGAAGAGTTTTTCGACCGCCTTGGTATTGGCCTTGTCGACAACAAAGACAATCACGTGATCGCCACTTTCAATCACCGTGTCGTGGTGAGCAATAATCACCTCACCATTGCGCACCAGTGCCGCCAGTGTCGACCCTGGGGGTGATTTAATATCACCGATCGCTCGGCCCACAACTTTGGAACTTTTCTCATCACCATGGACAATAATTTCCAATGCTTCTGCGGCACCACGCCGTAGTGAGTGCACGCTGACCATGTCGCCCTGACGAACGTGTGCCAGTAATGAGCTGGTGGTTGCCTGCTGCGGTGAGATAGCAATATCAATGGCACCACCCTGCATGAGGTCTGCGTATACCGGATTGCTGATTAGAGTCATCACTTTGCGCGCGCCGAGCTGTTTGGCTAGCAGTGATGCGAGAATATTAACTTCGTCATCGTTGGTCAGGGCAAGAAATACATCGGCCTTATCGATATTCTCATCAAGCAGCAGTTCCTGGTCGGTGGCTGAACCATTGAGCACTACGGTTTTATTAAGTTTCTCTGATAGATGGCGAGCACGCTCGGTCGAGAATTCAATGATTTTAATGTTGTAGTCGTTCTCAAGAGCCTTGGCGAGGCGGAAGCCAATATTGCCGCCGCCGGCAATAACTAGTCGGCGATAAGGCTTTTCCAGACGACGCAGCTCGCTCATCACCTTGCGGATATTGTTGCGGGCGGCGACAAAGAACACCTCGTCGCCATCTTCAATCACAGTGTCCCCGGTGGGGAAAATCGCACCCTCTTTGCCGAACACGGCCGCTACACGGGCGTCCACATTGGGCATATGGTCTTTTAATGTGCGTAGTTGTTGGCCAACCAAAGGGCTGTCTTTAACCGCGCGCAGGCCGATCAATTGAATACTACCATCGGCAAAATCCAATACCTGCAGTGCGCCGGGTTGTTCAACTAGCTTTTGGATGTAATCGGTGACTACCTGCTCGGGGGTGATCATTACATCCACAGGCATATGGTTGTCGTTAAACAGCTTCGCCTTATATTTTGGGTTTGTGTAATTGCGCGAGCGAATACGGGCGATTTTGGTCGGTGTGTGAAACAGTGAATAGGCAACCTGACAGGCAATAATATTGACTTCGTCACTACTGGTCACAGCAACCAGCATATCGGCATCTTCAATGCCTGCATTGACCAGAACATTGGGGTGCGAGCCGGTACCGGCAACAGTGCGAATATCCAAGCGATCCTGCAGTGCTCGCAGTGCCTGTTCGTTAATATCGACAACGGTAATATCGTTGTATTCCCGAGCTAAATTCTCTGCCAGAGTCCCGCCTACCTGACCTGCGCCAACAATTACTATTTTCATTATTATTCCGGGTTGTTATCAGCCTTGGTTTGGCAACGTTTACGCGCTTTTACCCAAGCGTGAGTAATAAAAACCATCGTTACCATTGATTGTGGGAAACAGCTGCCGCCCATAATCTGTTTTGATTCCCCAGCTGCCGTCAATCTCGAGCACAGAGGCCTCTGGGGTTTCCGCTAAAAATTTCTCTATCACCTGATCGTTCTCTTCTGCGAGAACCGAGCAGGTTGCATAAAGCAAAATACCGCCATCGTTTAATGTTTGCCAGAGGCTGCGTAATAGCTGCAGCTGTATTTCGGCTAGCTTAACAATATCTGTGGGTTTGCGCAGTAGTTTGATATCTGGGTGACGGCGGATAACCCCGGTCGCCGAACAGGGGGCATCGAGCAAGACCCGATCAAAGGTCTGTTTATCCCACCAGCTTTCAAGCTCGCAGGCATCGGCAACTTTTAATTCTGCCTCAAGACCCAGTCGGGCAAGGTTTTCTTCAACCCGCTGAATACGACGGCTCTCTAGTTCAACGCCCACCACGCGGCTTAAATCTAGCTGTGTTTCGAGAATATGGCAGGTTTTACCGCCCGGCGCGCAGCAGGCATCTAATACCGATTGCCCTGCTTCCATCTTTAACAGTGAAGCGGCTAGCTGCGCAGCCTCATCCTGAACACTGGCAAAACCATCGTCGAAGTTTGGCAGTGAGGTCACATCCATCGGTGCGGTCAGGACTATGCCCTGCTCGCTGTGCTCTGTGGCTTGCGCCGGAATATCGGCAGCCTTTAATTGTTCGAGATAATCGTCTCTGGAGATCTTCTGTTGATTCACCCGCAGAACCATCGGCGCGCGCTGGTTGTTGGCGGTGATAATTTTCAGTGCTATTTCCGAGCCCCAGCCATTAAAGAGAAGGTCCAGCAGCCACTGCGGATGAGCACGGGTAAATATCGGGTTTTTATTGAGTTTTTTCTCTAGATCTTCGCGCTGGCGGAGGAAGTTTCGCAGCACTGCGTTGACCAACCCTTTAGCCCAGGGGCGATTGAGTTTGGCCACCGCGGCCACAGTTTCATTGATGGCAGCGTGATCGGCAATTCGAGTATAGATAAGCTGATAGAGTCCACTGGCCAATAGGCCCTGGACTTCAAACTCTTTCTCGCGCAAGGGTTTTTGCATCAACTCTTTGAGCAATAGCTCAATGGCGGGATACCAGCGCAGGGTGCCAAAGCAGAGTTCTTTAAACAGGCCGACATCTTTCTCGGTCACTTTTACGGCGTATTCTGGCAACAGCGCCGAGAGCGACTTGCCCCGCAACACCTGAGCAATAACTTCTGCGACAGCGACTCGAGTATTCATTCGTTCCCCAACAGGGTTTGCGCGGTAAATAGCTCGGCGCGGGACTTGAGGATTTCCGCTACCGGCATGCGCGATTTACCGGGCAGCTGTATCACCGTTAATAGCAGTGACTGTTCCCCGCAGCTGATCAGCAGGCCGTTGTTATCGGCGCTGATTATCTGGCCTGCAGGCTGAGTTGAAGCGGGCCCCAGTTGTGCCTGCCAAACTTTAATACGCAGATCGCCGAGCGTTGTATAGGCCGCAGGGAAAGGATTAAAGGCGCGGATCTGTCTATCCAGAACCACCGCAGGTTTCGACCAGTCGATAAGCGCTTCGCTTTTATCAATTTTTGCCGCGTAGCAACTCTGGCTATCGTCCTGAACAACCGCCAATGCTTTGTTGGCCTGCAGATTATCCAATGTGCTAAGCAGCGCTGGAGCGCCTAGCTCTTCAAGCTTTTTATACATGGTTGCACTGCTGTCCTGACTAACAATAGCGCAGTGTGAAATACACAGCATGGCGCCGGTATCCAAACCCGCATCCATTTGCATAATAGTCACGCCAGTTTCCTCGTCGCCCGCTTCTATGGCGCGCTGGATTGGAGCGGCCCCCCGCCAGCGTGGCAGAATTGAACCGTGAACATTGATACAGCCAAGTTTTGGCGTATCCAGAATTACCTGAGGCAGAATCAGCCCGTAAGCGACCACCACCATAATATCGGCCTGCAGATCCTCTAGAATTTTCTGCTGTTCGGGGTCTTTAAGGGATTGCGGCTGGAAGACTGGCAGGCTGTTAGCTTCCGCCAATACTTTAACCGGACTGGCCTTGAGTTTTTTACCGCGACCGGCGGGCCGATCGGGCTGAGTGAAGACTGCGATCACCGAGTGCTGCGGGCTGTCTATTAGTGCCTGCAGGTGTGCCGCGGCAAAATCCGGGGTTCCCGCGAAAATAATCTTCAAGCTGAAAGTTTCCTATGCATTCTGTTTGTGGATCTTTTCGAGCTTTTTACGAATTCGCTGGCGCTTGAAAGATGACAGGTAATCGACAAATAACTTGCCTTCAAGATGGTCGATCTCATGTTGTATACAAACTGCCAAAAGGCCGTGGGCCTCTTCTTCAAAGGCATTGCCCTCGCCATCAAGGGCGCGAATCATCACATGGGCCGGGCGATCGATGGTTTCGTAAAAACCGGGAACAGATAGACAGCCCTCGTCATAGGGGTTGGTGCTGTCGTCGAGAACTTCAATCTCCGGGTTGATAAATACCCGCGGCGGGATGCCCTCTTCACCTAGATCCATCACAATAACTCGCTGATGAACATCGACCTGCGAGGCGGCCAGGCCTATACCCTGGGCATGTTTCATGGTGTCGAGCATATCTGCGACCAGACGTTTGATCTTGTCGTCAACTGCGGCGACCGGCTTGGCTACGGTGCGCAGCCTGGGGTCGGGGAATTCGAGAATATTTAATATAGCCATAGCGAATGTGATAGATTTTTAAAAAAAAGTTAAAAGCACTGCTACCATTAAGTTAGCTCGGCGGCATTATGCATACTGACCCTTATTGATACATTGCACTTACTAGTAAGCTATTCAAGCCAGTAAGTTGAGAAACCCAAGGGTATTGAAAATTATACACTAACCCCGCCATGAGAAAGGACTCACCTCTATGAAAAAAATTCCATTCGTGACCACTCTGATAATGGCCATGCTGTTAAGCATCTCCAGCGTTATGGCTGAGGCTGTGCTACTCAATAAAGATGTGCCTGAAAAGTATGTTGTTAAACGCGGTGACACCCTCTGGGATATCTCCGGTGTTTTTCTCCAGGATCCCTGGATGTGGCCGGAAATCTGGCATGCCAATCAGCAGATTGAAAACCCCCACCTTATATACCCTGGCGATACCATTACTCTGGTCTATATCGACGGCGTTCCACAGTTGGTGGTTAACCGCAGTCGCGACCTGAAGCTGTCGCCGGAAATTAGGTCCATGGACCACGCCGAGGCGATCAGTGCGCTGCCACTGGAGGTTATCGATAATTTTCTCTCGAAAACTCGTGTCACTGATGATGTCACACTACGCAGTGCTCCCTATGTTCTCGGCGGTACCGAGCGGCGGATATTGGTGGGAATGAAAGACGACTTCTATGCTCGGGGTGATTTTTCAGCCAACCGCTTAAGCTATGGTATCTACCGTCGTGGCGAGCCCTATCTCGACCCTGAAACGGGTGAATTGCTGGGGATTCGCGCTATGGATGTGGGATCTGCCAAAATCAAAGCCCTTAAAGATGATATTGCGACCCTCGGCGTTAGCCGCGCGGTGGGAGAGATTCGCATTAAAGACCGCCTGCTGGTCAGCGAAGAGCGCACATTGGCCTCAACCTTTTATCCCCGAGCACCGGCGACAGAGATAAAGGCCTCGGTGCTCAATGTTGAAGATGGCGTGCGCAATGCTGGTGCCCTCGATGTTGTGGCGATCAACCGCGGTGAGCGAGACGGTTTGCAGGCTGGTGATACGTTGGCTATTTCCAAGCGAGGTGATATCACCAAAGATCGTGTTGCCAATCAGCGCGTGCAACTGCCGGATGAGCGGATTGGGTTGTTAATGGTTTTTTACACCTATGAAAAAATGAGCTTTGGATTGGTTATGGAAGCTGACCGTCAGGTTGATATAGGGGATCTGCTCGGCAATCCATAGCTCTGGTCAATCCATAGCTCTGGGCAATCCCATAGCTAAAGTAGAGCACTCACTTCTCAGGACAAGGAGCGTCCCGTGGACAAGGAATCACACTACGCGCTAGTTTCCCAGCATCTGGGAAATTTCACCGCAAAGTCTCAACGCCAGCTTCTTGAGTATTCAAATAGCTACAGAACTATCTTTGAGCGGCCACCGAGCGATTATCCTGAGGAGCTGCGGCCACTTCTGGAAAACCTGCAGGATCAATATCAGCGTCAGACTTGGCGCGAGAAAATCGACAATATAGAGCAGCGCATCGACAAGTGTTCGGCGACAATTATTCCAATTACCAGTGATGAATATCCCTCTTTGCTCAAACAGACGGTCGGCGCGCCGTCGTTGCTCTATCTGCGCGGCAACAGTGAAAATCTTCATCTGCCGCAGATAGCCATTGTAGGCAGTCGCCGTATGACCAGGGGTGGCGAAACCAATGCATTCGAATGGAGTAAATTTCTCGCCAGTGGTGGCTTTGTGATCACCAGCGGTTTGGCGCAGGGAGTCGATGGGGTAGCTCATGCTGGAGCCCTTGCCGCTATGGGCAAGACTATTGCGGTTATGGGTACCGGTATAGATACTATCTATCCGCGGGAGCATCGCCGTCTGGCGGAAAAAATTATTGATCAGGGCGGTACCCTGGTTAGCGAGTTTGATCCGGGCACGCCCCCGCTTCCGACCCACTTTCCAAGTCGCAATCGAATTATCAGTGGTTTGAGCCTCGGCGTTCTGGTGGTTGAAGCCGCGCCGCGAAGTGGCTCACTGATTACTGCGCGGCTGGCGCTTGAGCAGGACCGTGAAGTGTTTGCGATTCCGGGATCTATCCACAATCCTCAGAGTCGTGGCTGTCATCAAATTATTAAGCAGGGCGCCCATCTGGTTGAGCGAGCTGAGGATATTATCCATGAACTGCAAGCGGCACTCGCCGGACTTGCCCTGTTACCCGAGCAGTCGATGCCGGCGGAACTTGGGCAGGCGCCCGCACCTGCAGCTGACAAGAAAAATTTACTGGCAGATGAATTAAAGCTTTTGTCGGTGCTTGGTTTTGAGCCAGTGGATATGGACAGCCTGGCCATCGACGGGCTGTTTTCTGTGGCGGAATTATCGCGTCTACTGGTCTCGCTGGAGCTAAAAGGGCTGGTTGAAAATAACAACGGATTTTATCAGCGCCTGAGTTAAGTAAAATTCCAAAACCTGACTCAAAAATGATTTAATATAGCGCGGTTGGCATAGACTGCTGGCGGCAGAATATCTGTCAAAATCTATTGTTTTTTCTACGGTTGCGCCGAGCTAAAAGTTCCGGTAGCCTGCGCACCTTTCCTACATGGTGACCAAAAAATGACCAAACCTTTTGTTGCAATTCTAATGGGTTCCGATTCCGATTTACCGGTAATGGAAGCCAGCTTTAAAATTCTTAAAAAATTCGATATCCCCTTTGAAGTAAAGGTGACATCTGCACACCGTACTCCTGCGGCAACTCACAGCTATGTCACTGATGCGGATGCCCGCGGCTGTGCAGCATTTATCTGTGCGGCTGGCATGGCTGCCCATTTGGCCGGTGCTGTTTCTGCGACGACTCTGCGTCCGGTTATCGGCGTGCCAATTAACGGCTCTCTGGACGGTTTGGATGCTCTGCTGTCAACAGTACAGATGCCAGGTGGAATTCCGGTTGCAACTGTTGCTATCGGTAGTGCCGGCGCTAAAAATGCCGCCTATCTCGCCGCACAGATTATCGGTGTTTCTGATAAATCTATGCACGAAAAGCTGCTAAAAGAGCGCGCTGACAATGCTGCGGCAATTATTGCTAAAGATGCTGCATTGCAGGAAAAGCTGCAAAACGGATAATTATTCCGTGACCGATTGGGTGAGCCATCCACAGATCTGCCGTGCAGCAGAAATGCTAAAGCAGCATGCGGTGGTGGCTTATCCCACTGAGTCAGTCTGGGGGCTCGGTTGTGATCCTCAGTCTGCCTCCGCCGTTGAAAAAATTCTCCAACTTAAACAGCGCAATGTCGATAAGGGCTTAATTCTTATTGCCGACTGTATTGAGCGCTTTGATCCCTTTCTGTCTGACTTAGACGAAGAGCTTCTGCGTCGCTTCCGCGAGCCAACAGCAAAACCTACCACCTGGTTGGTGCCGAACAATGGTACGGCCCCGCTGTGGATTACTGGCGGCCGTGATACATTGGCGCTGCGGGTAACTCAGCATCCGGTTGCCGCGGCTCTCTGCAAACTTGTTGGCGGCCCTTTAGTCTCTACCTCTGCCAATCCTCAGGGGTTGCCGGCAGCTAAGTCAGCGTCTCAGGTGGAGAGCTACTTTGGGGCGGCTATAGACCTGCAGGTTTCTGGTCAGGTTGGCGGCTCAGCAAAGCCCAGTGAAATCCGATATTTAATTAGCGGGGATGTTGTTCGTGAAGGATGATGCGCAAAAAATCGATAAGGCTGCAGTAAAAGAGTACCTGCTCAATCTGCAGAATAGTATTTGCCAAGCCCTGCAAGCCGTGGATAACAGCCCCTGGAAAGAGGACAGCTGGACTCGCGAAGAAGGCGGGGGTGGCCGCAGCCGCGTGCTGGTCGATGGCCCGGTTATTGAAAAGGGTGGGGTCAACTTTTCCCACGTGTTTGGCACCCAGATGCCTGCTTCCGCAACCCAGAATCGTCCGGAGTTGGCGGGTCGCAGCTTTGAGGCCATGGGTGTTTCGCTGGTTATTCATCCGCAAAATCCCTATGCGCCAACCTCCCATGCCAATGTACGATTTTTTATTGCCGAAAAAGAGGGCGCAGACCCGGTTTGGTGGTTTGGTGGCGGCTATGACCTGACCCCCTATTACGGCGATGATGACGATTGCCGGCACTGGCATCAAACCGCCAAAGATGCCTGCGATCCTTTTTCCCCAGACTATTATTCGCGCTTTAAAAGCTGGTGTGATGATTACTTTTATCTCAAGCATCGCAATGAACCGCGAGGTATTGGCGGACTGTTTTTCGATGACTTAAATGAGCCCGGATTTGAGCAGAGCTTTGCCTTTATGCGCAGCGTCGGCGATAGCTTCAGTAAAGCCTATCTGCCGATACTGCAGCGTCGCCACGCTATTGAGTACGGCGAGCGAGAGCGCCAGTTCCAGCTCTATCGCCGTGGTCGCTACGTTGAATTTAATCTGGTTTTTGATCGCGGCACGCTGTTTGGCCTGCAGACTGGTGGTCGCACCGAATCTATTTTGATGTCGCTTCCACCGCTGGTTCGCTGGGAATACGATTGGACTCCTGAGCCCGGCAGTGCCGAGGCGCAACTCTACGAGAAATACCTGACCCCCAATAACTGGATCTAAATTCTGGAAAAGAACATGACTGATAAATACGCTGTTTTTGGCAACCCGGTTGTTCACAGTAGATCACCGCAGATTCACAGAGCCTTTGCCGCTGCCATCGGGCAGGATCTCAGCTATGAAAAACAGCTTGTTGCTATCGACGGCTTTGAGGCTGCGGCGGATGAATTCTTCACCGCTGGTGGCAAGGGTCTAAATATTACTGTTCCCTTTAAGCAGGAAGCCTATTCCTATGCTGCGCGGCTAACCGAACGTGCGCGCCGCGCTGGTGCGGTCAATACATTGACCCTGCAGGATGATGGCACGGTGATTGGCGATACTACCGATGGCGTCGGTATGGTTAGGGATATAGTTAAAAATCTCGGTTGGCAGATTCGCGCCAAGCGGGTTTTGGTGCTCGGCGCTGGCGGCGCGGTGCGCGGTATTTTAGAGCCGTTGATGGCTGAACAGCCACAGCATGTGGTGATTGCCAACCGCACTGTGGAAAAAGCACTGCAGCTTTCCAAGGGTTTTTCCGAGCTGGGTTATATTCTCGGCTGTGGTTTCGATATGTTGCCCGGCCAGGAGTTTGACCTGGTTATCAATGGCACCAGTACCAGCTTAACGGGTGGTATGCCGCCCTTGCCGGACGACCTTATTCCGGCGGGATCGGCCTGTTACGATATGATGTACGCTGCCGAGCCGACGCCGTTTATGAAGTGGGGTCAGCGTTTGGGTGCAGAGGCTGCGGATGGTTTGGGTATGCTGGTTGAGCAGGCTGCTGAATCGTTCAATATCTGGCGACAGGTTAAGCCTGAAACTGCAGCAGTTATCGATACTCAGCGCGCTTCTCTCTAGTTACTTTCTATATATTTTCTAGTTATTTTCCGCGAGATACTCATTCTTTAGCTTTACATAGTTGGCTGCGGAATAGCTGAAAAAGGCTTTTTCCTTTTCTGAGAGTGCACGCATCTGCTTGCAGGGATTGCCGATATAGACATAGCCGCTGGCGAGGGTTTTGCCCGGTGGCACCATACAGCCGGCACCGACAATCACTTCATCTTCAATTACTGCACCATCATTAATAATCGCGCCATTGCCAATTAATATCCTGTTGCCGACCGTGCAACCATGCAGCACTGCGCGGTGACCAATCACTACATCGTTACCTATGTTTAGTGGCCAGCCACTGGGATTGAAGTCACTGGCGTGGGTAATATGAAGAACTGCATTGTCCTGTACATTGGAGCGGTCGCCGATTCTTATGGAGTGCATATCGCCGCGAATAACAGCGCCGGGCCATACGGATGCATCCTCACCCAGGTGTACGTCGCCGATTACGGTGGCGGCGGGGTCAACGTAGACGCGCTGGCCGAGTTTTGGAGAAATACCTCTGTGACTGCGAATTGAGTGATCCATATGCTGTAATGCTCGATATAATAAAGATTCCTATTGTGGTGACATTTACATGGCTTTTTCAACCCAAAAACGATTTATTGCAGGTGTGACCTGCCCCAAATGCGCGAAGATGGATAAGCTTCAGGCTTATTCTCTGGATGGCGTTGACTACCGCGAGTGCGTTAGCTGCGGATTTCGCGATGAGATGCGGGTTTTTTCTGAGCCTCGCGAGCTGGAGACTCGGGTTAATAGTGCGGCTGATTTGCCGGAGAATAAGGTTTCTACGGTTCGGTTGGTTGATCCTAGTTAGTCTTAATGGTCGTGCTAGGCTGCCCGGTACGCACTATCAGGGAGCAATTTCCGCTTTCAAATATACAGGGTCAGTGCGTTCTGGCAGTGCTTACTGCTAAGGATTTGTTGTTTTGTGTCGGCGAGTTTCTTGCGAAAATTACCCCCTGACATTGCGTCCCTACTTTGGATACTTTTATAAACTGAGATTTAGAGCTGAGGTGGACAAGGCGGTTAGCGCCCGACTCTTGCAGTATCAGCCAGAACAAATCCTTAGTAGTAAAGAGTATTGGATTACCACCTGCCTCGGTCGTTGTAGGCGAAAGCTCTTTCATTTGGCATTGTCTACCTTAGATCGGCCAACACCCACAAAACTAAACAATACCCTAATGCAGCCGAACCCGTGAATTCTGACTTTTAAACAGCAGACGAATATTCGAAGACTCAGTTAGGCAGGGAAAGCGTTCAGCAGGATCTTTGCCGAGCGCACTACTGTATTCAAACAGTTTTACACTTAGGGCCTTATCTTTGGCTATGGACGCCAACAGCTTGTCATTGAGCAGCTGGATGGCGCCATCAATTTGGTTGGCGAAAGGCTCGCCAATAATATGGTGAACTATCAGGTTTGATCTGGTCATATTGACCGGTATTACCGGGCAGTTGTAGTTGGCGCTCAATACGTCGTTGAGTTCTTCGAGAAGTCGGTGTGCCAGATAGGCCTGATACATATGGGACTCCAGGCTCTCCTCTACAGACATAATGCCCTCCGGCACATCGAGAAACTCTTTAGCGGTGACAATTTGCTGGGCAATTGCACCCTTGACACCGGCGCCGCTGAGAAAATCTTCAAACGCAATAATCAGGTCTGGCACCAATTCCACATAGCGCTCAATAAAAGATGCTAGAGCAGTAGTCCCATCACCCTCTCTCAGCCGTATAGACGCGTGTAGGTGTTGTACTCGTTCGTTTAAGTAAGCAACCAAAAAGTCGCTACTCTGTGCCGAAAGTGGAGCCATGGCAACTCTCTGTTGATGTTTTTGTCGAGGAAATATCCATTTTCAGGGCTTATATCCGCTTGAGGTCACAAGATTAGCTTCAGCGACCATGATCTAAATCTAGCAGAAAATGCGCCCTGCGCCACATAGTTTGGTCATTTTTTGTTGTTTGGCTTCGAATGTGCTGAGTACAGACAGTATACCTACGGTCGGCAATTCAAGCGGTTTTACAGTAGTGATAACAAGTTTGCTTTGCTATACTGCCGCCGCTTTTAACCTGCTCGGTTAGATTAGCTGAGTAAAGTTGGAATGTTTTTGCTAAAAAATCACAATTACCACGGAGAAACAAGCGATGTTGAAAAGAGCGCGAGCACTTTTCTTGAGTCTATTGAGCCTTGTTGTTTTATTGCCCTTAGCGGGCAGTGCATTGGCTGAAAGTTCAGCCGGCCAACTCAATATGCCCCAAGGTGTCACCGAAGTCAGTCAAGCAGCTTATGACATTCACATGATCATGATCTGGGTCTGTACCGTTATCGGTGTCGGTGTTTTTGGTTTTATGTTCTACGTGATGTATGCGCACCGCAAATCCCGCGGCGCCGTAGCAGAAAACTTTCATGAACATTTAGGTGTTGAGTTGCTTTGGACGATCGTCCCAACAATCATTTTGATTGTTATGGCTTTCCCCGCGACTACAGCGCTTTTAAAGGTCTACGACACAGACAACCCAGATATCGAAATTAAGATTACTGGCTACCAGTGGAAGTGGCAGTACGAGTATCTCGGCGAAGGTGTTAAGTTCATGAGTGAACTGCGCACCTCTGACGACGAAGTCTATGGTCGCGAGCCCAAGGGTGAGCACTATCTTCGTGAAGTCACCGAGCCATTGGTTCTTCCTGTAGGCAAAAAGGTTCGCTTCCTGGTAACAGGCAATGACGTAATTCACTCCTGGTGGGTTCC
>CAWUVN010000043.1:0-5183 GCA_963925995.1 uncultured Pseudomonadales bacterium
GTAGACTTCTGCACACACGCGTGTCATCGCTGCTGTCAATGTTGTTTTACCGTGGTCAACGTGGCCAATTGTGCCTACGTTTACGTGCGGCTTATTTCTTTCAAATTTTTCTTTACCCATCTCAGTATCTCCTAAACAAAACATTAGCGGGCTACAACTAATGCCCTGAACTTTAAAATCTAAACGCTAAAATCTAAACGTTGAAAAATAATTACACTTACTTCTTATTACTTCTTATCTACAAACCTGCAAGAGCTTCGCTCTCCCAAGAAAATATGGAGCTCATAACCGGATTTGAACCGGTGACCTCTTCCTTACCAAGGAAGTGCTCTACCGACTGAGCTATATGAGCAAAAGCCTGTCCCTTCATGCGTGGAGCGGGCGGCGGGAATCGAACCCGCATCATCAGCTTGGAAGGCTGAGGTCTTACCATTACACAACGCCCGCATTACAACCCTACAAGTAGCGCTCATAAACTCTAAAGCCGCGTTATTACTACCTTCAACCCGACTTACCTGTTTATTGGTGGGGGGAGGTGGATTCGAACCACCGAAGCTTTCGCGTCAGAGTTACAGTCTGATCCCTTTGGCCGCTCAGGAATCCCCCCAAAAAATGGCCGCTTATTTTCGGGGTACAGCAGGAAAATGTCAACATTTAGCCAACAATTTCAGCACTGTTCCGAAAAATTGGAGCTGGCGAGAGGAGTCGAACCCCCGACCGGCTGATTACAAGTCAGCTGCTCTACCAACTGAGCTACGCCAGCATCTCAATAACGGAGCGCGATTCTATTGAAACTCAAGCCTATAAGCAACCTCCATTAAGACTTCTTTGTATCTTTTTTTTCAATCGCACTGACTCGATTACCTATCGACGATAGTTAGGCCTGTATTTGAGGGCATTTGAAGCAGAAATCGGGCGGATTATGGATCATTGGATAGTGTTTCTAACGGAGATTTTTCTAACGGAGGTTTTTCTGACTGTATCTCAATTAATTCATCGCCCGCTATAGGATCGACTAGCATAGCAGCTGGATCGCCAAGCGCCTGCTCAGCCCCTATCCCAGCTTGCGCCGAAGGCCTGGGATCTAAAGTTTCCAACTGTTCAGCAGATAATTCGGATAACAAAACAATCGACTGGGGAGATTCTAGAGGCGCATCCTGCTGGTAACTGCTCTGCTTATTGAGTAATTCAGATTGCCTCTGGATATGCGTCAACATAAAGAAAGCGAGACAGTTGATGAGGAATAGGATGGCAATCAATGACTTCATTGATCTAGAACCCTAAACCCAACACCCTCTACCGTCAGACCTTCTAATACCAGATCAGGATGATAGTCAGCCGGCACTTTCAGTAGATCACGAAGCATCAACCCATCACCGCCAGTGATAAATAGTTTGCAGTTATATTCCTCAACCAGAGCTTCAATAGTCGAAACCAGTAGCAGGAGGCAGCCTTTATCCACCGCATCATCTGTTGAGCGCCCGGGAACAGTTATATTGGCCACCGCTTTTACTTCAACTTTTATATGTTCAGTACCCTGCCATAGAGCCTGATGCATAAGACGTAAACCGGGGATAATATAACCGCCCTGGTGAGCGCCCCCAGTATCAACAATATCAATAGTGACAGCGCTGCCTGCATCTACAACGATTACACTACTGGTAACTTTTTTATAGGCTGCAATCACCGCTAACCAACGATCAACTCCCAACTGTTGACAATCCTTATAGCCGCAGAGAATTCCCTCTGCACTCTCAGTGACTTGAGCTAGATGTAACGGACAATTAAATTGTGTTTTAAGTTGATTCTGCAGGCTTTTAACAATATCGCTGCCCGCAACAGAGGAGAGCCTTATTCGCTGAATATTTCCTGCGCCCTTAATTTCAAGCGACGCATACTGTCGAATTGATTCGGTTAGCTGGTCTCCACGGGCAACAACCCGCCCCTGATCGAGAACTCGCCATTTAATTCGCGTGTTACCCGCGTCTATATCTAAAATCACTGAGATAGCCTCAAACTCAATTCGCCACCTATAAAGGTCTCAATCTTTCCATTCTCTAGCTGCAAACGCAACGCGCCGTTTTTATCTACACCTTTTACTACGCCAGTAATCGACAGTTTGGGCGTGCTGATAACAGCCTCTTGCTCATAAAACGCGTCTGCCGCCTGCCACTCATCGCGATACATTGAAAAGCCCTGGGCCTGAAAGTCACGCAATAACACAACGATTTCGGATATAAGAGCGGCAGCAAGCTTATTTCTTGATGGCCTATGATTTTTTCGGTCTACACATTGTTGCAACTGGCTGCGAATATCAGTCCACTCTTGATCTATATCTGAGCCCTGAGTCTCCGGCATAGCCACATTGATACCCACGCCGACAATAACACTGCAATGTCCCGCCGGGTCTCCGATCATTTCCAACAAAATACCACCGAGCTTTTCACCTTCAACATAAATATCATTGGGCCACTTTAATTGAATGCCATGAACACCCTGCGCATTAAGAGCACGCTTTACCGCCACGCCAACCGCTAAACTTAGACCTTCAAGTGCCTGAGCACCCTGCTCAAAGTCCCAGACGATAGAAAGATAGATATTTGCAGCAAAAGGGCTAACCCAGGTTTTTCCTCGCCGCCCTCGACCTGCACTCTGCTGCTCGGCTAAAACTACGCTTCCTGATGCGCGAGCTTGCTCTGCTTTTTCACGGGCATATTTATTGGTTGAATCGATACTTTTGAATACTTCTAAATCAGCAAGCTCTGCAGAGGCCAACTCGGTGAGTTGGCTTTTAATAAGTTGAGCTTGGAGTAATTCAAAACCTCCGGCGACACGATAACCAGTACCTTTTATAGACTCAATATCAAGCCCGAGGATATCCAACTTTTGCAGCTGCTTCCAAACTGCAGTTCTACTACAGCCCAGCGCCTCACCAAGGCTTTCACCAGAGTGAAAGTTACCGTCTTTTAGAATATTTAGAATGACATCCTGCGCGTCTGACATCTACTACCCCAGATTGATTAGAGCGTTAAGCCAAATAAAGCGAACGCCGAGAACGAGAATTATGGCAGCAAATACCTGCTTGAGCCTTCGTTCATTAATACGGTGTGCAATTAGCGCGCCGATACGAGCCAAAGGCATACTAGCTATAACTATTCCCAACCATGCAGGAATAAATATATAACCCAGAGTTTTGGCAGGCAACTGTTCAGACGGAATCGACGCGCTGATATAAACCAGTGTTGCAACGAAGGAAATCGGAAATCCACAGGCTGCGGCAGTGCCGACTGCATGATGAAATTTAAACCCATTATAAGAAAGAAAGGGAGCCATCATTGAACCACCGCCTATGCCGACGAGTGTCGATAAACCACCAATACTTGTTCCGGCAATACCCAACATCACCGGGGAGGGAGTTATTTCTTCACCCCTGATAGGCGTGTAAAAAAGAATCTGCAGTGAAATCAGAACCAAAAATCCACCAAATAAAAGCTGCAATAAACTTCCGTTAAGGGATAGCGCTAGCAATCCACCAAGAACCGAGCCAAGCAAAATTCCCGGGCTGATTTTCTTTACCAAATCCCAGTGGACCGAGTTCTTTTGATGATGAGTAAAAATAGAAGTTAAAGAGGTCACGACAATTGTTGCCAGGGAGGTTCCTATGGCCACATGGGTTGAAATCTCTGGCGCCATACCCTGCAATTCGAAGGAAAGTATCAAAATTGGGACTATTACGACACCGCCGCCAAGACCTAGAAGACCGCTAATGAGGCCAGCCAGTGCGCCCAAGCCAAAATAAAGTAGGTAATCCATAGGATTGCTCGTCAGATAATAAAGCCGTTAGAAATTTTGGGCTTAGTCCGCTTCTGTATTCAAGTTATTGGCAACAAACAAACGGTATCTGTGCTTGCTGTACAGCTCGTACAAACTGGGTAATAGCAAAAATAAATAGGCATTTGTTTCGACTAGCTCTTCAAACAGCTTTCCATACTCAAGAACAAATATCTCTCGATCAAATATAGCGCCACAGACCAACAATGAAAAAGATAGCACAAAATAGTGAAAATATTTGCTATGGAAGATCCCGGAAATGCACCCCTTATGAGCTTCCTGAGCGACAAGTATCTTTATATAAAAAGCCCATAGGCCTAAAAGCATTATTGTTCTACCTAGCCCATGGAATAGAAAGCCTACACTCTCAAACAAAGGCAGTAATTCAATATCTACTTCTCGTGTAACAAAGCTAAAGCAAAGTAGCGAAGCAGCAATCCAGCCCAAACGGACCTGACCTCTGCAATAGGTGGACAGCCAGAGATAGGCAATCGCGGATAAAATTAAAAAGGTTGCCTGAAGATTTTCTAAAAGGGCATTTTCGCTGTACAGATAATCATAATCGAGACTGATCACTAAACTGCAAAATACTAGATTTAGCAGCAAGAGAGGGAACCAATATTTCAAAAAATCTTTGAACAAACTATAAACCCCGAATTATTGATAAGTCTCCATAATCGGGTGATTTTATAAACACATCGATTTGCCAAGAAGCCAATCTTTTATTGGCTGTTCATCCATGAAGAGCTATATATTATTAGAGGTGACTTGGGGTTGCAATAAATGTGTGGGATTTACTAGTTTTAAAAAATAAAAAAAACCCCTGCAGCTATTGCTACAGGGGTTTTTATTTTTAGAAGCCTGGCGATGACCTACTCTCACATGGGGAAACCCCACACTACCATCGGCGATGAACCATTTCACTACTGAGTTCGGGATGGGATCAGGTGGTTCTAGTTCTCTATGGTCACCAGGCAAACTGGTATGACCTCGAAGCAATTGCTTCAGAGTCAAATTAGGTCGATAGTTGTTAAATACTGGTCTTTTCAAAGACAATTTGCGGATCACATATGTGTCCAGCAATCTAGCTTGCATTATATGGTCAAGCCTCACGGGCAATTAGTATTGGTTAGCTCAACGCCTCACAGCGCTTCCACACCCAACCTATCAACGTCCTAGTCTTGAACGGCCCTTTAGAAGAGTTAAACTCTAGGGAAAATTAATCTTGGAAGAGGCTTCCCGCTTAGATGCTTTCAGCGGTTATCCCGTCCGAACGTAGCTACTGGGCAATGCCATTGGCATGACAACCCAAACACCAGGGGTTCGTCCACTCCGGTCCTCTCGTACTAGGA
>CAWUVN010000044.1:0-20119 GCA_963925995.1 uncultured Pseudomonadales bacterium
TCACCAGAGACCACTTCGTGCAGGGTACGGGTACCAAACTGGTTTCTGAGTCCGTTGTTAACACGATTGGCAAGACGGTTGTGAGCCACTGTCTCAACGCCACCAGTAGCCTTGTAGTAGGTCTCAACATTGGCAATACGCCACTTGGCATAGGAGTCTACAATCAGGCGTTTTTTCTCAACGGTGAAAAAGCTCGCTGGCTGTGCATCTACCGTGAGGATTCGCGCATCGAATAGACGCACATCATCTGCCAGTGGGAATTTTAGATGGATGCCAGGCTGAATATCGGCTTCAACAAGCTTACCGAAACGCAGTTTTACACCGCGCTGAGTTTCGCTAACAACATACAATGTGCTGCTGGCGATAATCAAAAGAACAGCCAGAGTAATAACAGACTTTAATAAATTGCTCATCGTCTTCTCTCCGATGTAGTTTGCTCAACGTTACGCTGCAGTTTCTCTATAACCTGATTAGCAATTCGATCAATCAATTCACCGCTGGTCGCATCATCTCTGATCTTCGACTGGTTACCCTCTTGAATAAGCTTATCAAGGGGCAGGTAGATCATATTATTGCCGCTATTAGTGTCAACCAGGATCTTGGTGCTATTCATCATCACCTGCTCTACAGCATCCAGGTAGAGACGCTCACGAGTCACTTCCGGCGCTTTATCATATTCAGTCAATAAGTTAATAAAGCGCTCTGCTTCACCCTCTGCCTTAGAGACTACCTGAGACTTATAACCCTCAGCTTCTTCACGCATACGTTGAGCTGCACCGCGAGCTTCAGGAATAATACCGTTGGAGTATGACTGTGCTTCGTTGACCAATCGCTCTAAATCTTCACGGGCTTTAATAACATCATCATAAGCTGACTTAACCTCAGTAGGTGGTCGGGCTTCTTCGATATTAATTTTTACCACATTAATACCGCTGCGATAAATATTTAAATACTCTTGCAACTTCTCGGCTGTGCTCAGAGCTATTTGCTCGCGACCCGTAGAGATAACACCATCCAAACCCGTGCTACCTACAACGTGACGCAGGGCACTGTCAGTGGCGTGCTTAAGACTGATTTCCGGATCGCGAATATTGAGCACAAAGGCTTTGGCATCCTCGATGTTGTACTGCACTGTGAGTGATATCTCGACAATATTTTCGTCTTGGGTGAGCATCAAACCGCGGGCTGAGTACTGACGCTCTTCAGTAACTCGAACAGTGCTTACTGAATCAATCAACTTGGGATTCCAGTGCAGACCGGAACCAAGAGTATCGTGATATTTACCCAGTCGCAAAACTACTGCCTGCTCTTTTTCATCAACCTGATAGAAGCCCATCAGGCCCCACAGAATAATGACCACAGCAAACACAATCGGCAACAGGCTTTTGCCCTCGGTGCCACCGGAACCGCCACCAAAGCCACTAAATTTTTTCTTCAGTGCGTTTAGTGCCTCATCCAAATCTGGTGGGCCGTCATTGTTTCTTTTTCCGCCCCATGGGTCTTTACCGCCACCCGGTTCGTTCCAGGACATAATCTATCTCCAAAATAAGTAATTTTAACCAGCTGCTGTGTTAGCTCTGGGGCAATTCTAAATCCTTTAACCTTAACTAGCTACTCTCTAACTAGCGAAAAACTCTAACTAACTACAATGCGACCAAATCCTCCAACTTCAATCCTGCCGCCTTCAGAAGACGTAAAAAGTCCATCTCCTGAAGCTTAACTTCTAAATTGATGCAACCGTTGTCATCAACTTGCTCACTTATAACCGCTTTATGGCTATACATAGCCGCTCGCAGTGCGCCCTGCTTTGGCAACAGATGCAGCGTCTTGTGAACCAACTGACCGGGAAGACGCTCGCTAACTGCTTGAAAAAGTAGATCGAGCCCTTCATCATTTAACGCTGACAACCAAACCGCGACGGGTTGACCCTCGGCGTTGCGATCGATACGTGCCACAGAGTCTTCGAGCAGATCGATTTTGTTATACACCATCAATGTCGGCAATCGATGTGCATCAATCTCTTTGAGCACCTCTTCTACCCTTTTAATATTAGTCGCTCTATCCTCAGCTGCAGCATCAACCACATGCACCAACAAATCTGCATTGGCGGCCTCTTCGAGTGTGGCTCTAAATGCATCGACCAAACGGTGGGGCAGATGGCTAATAAAGCCTACGGTGTCGGCAAAGATAACCGGCCCTTTCTCAACCACATCCACTTTGCGCATGGTTGGATCCAAAGTTGCAAACAGCTGATCGGCGACATAAACATCGGCCTCAGTCAGCTTGTTAAACAGCGTGGATTTTCCCGCATTGGTGTAGCCAACCAAAGAGACCGCAGGAATCTCAGCGCGATCTCTGGCTCGACGGCCCTGGGCGCGCTGCTTGCGCACTTTTAACAGGCGCGCCTGAATAGATTTAATCCGATCGCGAACCATACGTCGATCCGACTCAAGCTGAGTTTCACCGGGTCCGCGTAGACCAATACCACCTTTCTGGCGCTCGAGGTGAGTCCAGCCGCGAACCAGTCTTGAGGAGAGATGCTGTAACTGTGCCAGCTCAACCTGCAGCTTTCCCTCGTGGGTACGTGCGCGCTGAGCAAAAATATCCAAAATCAGACCGGTGCGATCCAATACCCGGCAATTTAATTCGGCTTCAATATTGCGCTCTTGGCTGGGAGAGAGATTGTGGTTAAAGATAACCAGCTCGGCATCACTGCTTTTAACCGCTGAGCAGATTTCGTCAAGTTTGCCGGTACCGACAAAAAACTTGGCGTGAGGTGCCGAGCGTGATCCAGTGAGAAATTCAACTGGATCACCCCCTGCAGATATCACTAACTCTTCGAATTCGCGTGGATCTTCAGGTTCCGACTCGCTATTCAGTTTTAAGTGAACAAGAACCGCTCTTTCGCCAAAATCTGGCCGTTCAAAGAATAGTGACACTTATTGTTTCTTAATAATCGTCGTCAGAGAAATTTCCGTTATCGAAACCACCCTGAGGATCGCCTGAAGATGCACTGGCACCAGACGCTGGAAGTTTGACTGCGCGGGAAGGCACAATCGTTGAAATTGCGTGTTTGTAAACCATCTGGCTCACGGTGTTTTTTAGCAGTACAACAAACTGATCAAATGATTCTACCTGTCCTTGTAGCTTAATGCCGTTAACTAGAAAAATGGATACTGGAACACGTTCTTTTCTTAAGACATTAAGAAAAGGGTCTTGTAAATTGTGCCCTTTTGACATTTATACTTCTCCTTTAAATACTCAAACAACGTTGCAATTTTGCAACAAAAAAACGCAGGTCAAACTCGACCTACAACTAATATTAACCTTCCCTGTTCATAACCTATATGGGCGCATCAGAAAGCTTTTTCAAGGCCAACGACAACATTCTATCAACTGAAAGGAAATCTGTCTCAGTATCCGTTTCAATTTCGCAACTTCCCGGCCAGTTTCGCAACCAAGTGATCTGTCTTTTCGCCAACTGCCGAGTTGCCGCTATGGCTTTTTCGACCGCTTCATTCAAACTGCACTGGCCATCCAGATATTGCCAAAGCTGTCGATATCCCACCGAGCGAATGGCCGGCAAGTCAATGTTCAGGTCGCCCCGCGCATAAAGAGCCTTCACCTCAGCTTCAAAACCCTGATCCATCATTGATTTAAATCTGTCTTCTATACGCTGATGGATCAGTTTGCGGTTCACCGGCATCAGGGCTAATTGTTTGATCGCATATTTATCCGAAATACCGCCAATATTTTCTTCAAGGCGCAGTGTCGACATAGGTACACCGCTAACCAAATAGACCTCCAGCGCACGCTGGATACGCTGTGAATGGTTGGGGTGCAACCCGGCAGCAGTATCCGGATCTACCGCTTGCAGCTGTTTATAGACAGCGGGCCAGCCTTCAGTATCCGCCTGCCGCTGAATCTGATCGCGGATTTCAGGGTTGGCCTCGGGCATTTTCGAGAGCCCTTCGAGCAACACTTTAAAATAGAGCATGGTGCCACCCACTAGTAGCGGGATATTTCCCCGGGCGGTAATCTCTGCCATCACACGGGTTGCATCAGCCAGAAAATCTGCCGCTGAATAGGCATCCAGAGGGTCGCGAATATCAATTAAGTGGTGGGGCGCTTTTTCAAGGGTCGCCTGATCAGGTTTGGCACTGCCTATATCTAGCTGGCGGTAGACCTGCGCCGAATCCACATTGATTAGCTCCACGGGAAAATGGTCTTGCAAGGCAATCGCCAGATCGGTTTTCCCGCTGGCGGTTGGCCCCATAACAAATATGGCGGGCGGTTTATCAGCTGCTGTCACCCGCTTATCGCCCACGCAAAAATAGTTTATCTAACTGATCGAGGGTCAGCTGAGACCAGGTCGGGCGACCGTGGTTGCACTGACCACTTCTCTCAGTGGCTTCCATATCTCTAAGCAGGCCGTTCATTTCAGGAATAGTTAATTTGCGGTTGGCGCGCACTGAGCCATGGCAGGCCATGGTCGAGAGAATTTCATTGATATGATCTCTAATTCGTTCGGAGGTGCCGTGCTCCAGAAGATCTGAGAGTACATCGCGCAACAGCGCCTCAACTTCAGAACCGCGCAGTATTGCCGGTATCTGCCGCACGATAATACTTTCAGCAGCAGCTCGCTCAATGGTAAAGCCGAGCTTGGTAAAAATATCGTTGTGCTGTTCTGCCGCGTCCGCCTCGCGCTGGCTAACCGCCAAACTCTCCGGAACCAGCAAGGGCTGGGAAACTAGACCCTGATCATCAAAGTCACGCTTCATGCGCTCATAGGTAATTCGCTCGTGGGCAGCGTGCATATCGACAACAATTAAACCCTCGCTGTTTTCGGCGAGAATATAGATGCCTTTAAGCTGGGCTATGGCATAGCCTAGGGGCGGGACATCCTGCTCGGCATTAAAGTCCAGCTGGGTTTTCGGGAGGCTGGCCTGACCAGTGGTGTAAAGACTCTGGTAGGCGGCCATCGGGGCCGCAGCACCATGGCTTGACGGGCGATGATCGGAAAACTGCATGGAAGGCTGCCACTGACTGTTCTGCTGAAGAGTCTGTTGACCCAACTGCGGAGAAAACGGCTGGCCCGAATTACCCGGAATAGAAGAGTCATTGGACTGCAAATGATCCTGGGGACGATCCTCAGCCAATGCCTTCTTGATTGTTGACGAAATAAAACTGTGAATAGAGCCACTCTCACGAAAGCGCACCTCATGCTTGGTAGGGTGCACATTGACATCCACATCTGCCGGCGTAATTTCCAAAAACAGCACATAGGCCGGATGCCGTCCATGATAGAGAACATCCTGATAGGCCTGTCGCACCGCGTGAGAAACCACCTTGTCACGTATGGATCGACCATTGACAAAAAAGTGCTGCAGATCGGCCTGACTGCGGGAAAAGGTTGGCAGTCCAATCCAGCCCCAGAGGCGCAGACCGTGACGATCGTTGTCCACATACAGCGCCTGCTCCATAAAGGGGGCACCACAGATATCCGCAACTCGCTTCTCTTGCTCCAACTGGGTGGCTGCAGGCCGCAAGCTGATTTGAGCGCGCTGGTTATGGCGCAGATTAAAGGCGACATCAAAACGGCTTAGAGCGAGTTTCTTAATACTCTCATCAATGCGGTTATATTCGGTTTTTTCGGTGCGTAAAAATTTACGTCGCGCGGGGGTATTAAAGAATAGATCGCGAACTTCGACACTGGTGCCCACAGGATGTGATGCAGGCTGAATATCAACTTCCATATCACGCCCTTCAGAGACCGCTTTCCAGGCCGTGCCCTCGCCGTGATTGGAGGTCAGGCTGAGTCGCGAGACCGAGGCAATACTGGCCAGAGCCTCACCACGAAAACCAAGCGAGGAGACTGCTTCGAGATCTTCCAGGTTACCTATCTTGCTAGTTGCGTGACGGCTAAGTGCCAAGGGAAGATCGTCTTCACCAATACCGCAGCCATCATCGCGAATTCTGATTAGCTTAACGCCGCCCTGCTCTATATCTATATCAATGCTCTGGGCACCGGCATCGAGGCTGTTTTCAACCAGTTCCTTTAGCACCGAAGCGGGACGCTCCACCACTTCACCCGCAGCAATCTGATTGGCTAATTGCGGACTGAGAACCTGAATAACGGGCATAACTGGTGACCTTCTTTTGGTATTTAGCTGTTTTAACTGGGTTTACTGTCGGGCGGGGATAATAATTTTTTGGCCCACTTTAATAGTGCTGGAACCCATCTTATTGTAGCTCAGAATGGTAGCCACTGAGGTATTGTAACGCTGGGCAATATCCGACAATGTATCGCCGCGGCTAATGGTATAACTGCGTTCACGCTTGCCTTTATTGGCCGCCAGCGAGGTACCTTCGGGCGTGTTATCGGTGTAGTAACTGACCAATCCATTGTAGATCGCTGCGGCCATTCTTTGCTGATAGGCGCCGCTGCTTAACTGCCGAGCTTCTTTGGGGTTGGATATAAAGCCGGTCTCGATCAGCAGTGAGGGAATATCCGGAGATTTAAGCACCAAAAACCCGGCCTGCTCAACGCGCTTTTTATGTAATCTGGCCACGCCGCCCATATTTTTTAAGACATAATTACCGGCGTCGAGACTGCTGCTAAGGGTCGCTGTCATAGACAGGTCTAATAGCACCTCACGTAAAAATGGATCTGTATTATCGAGATTTAACGAACCTTCAGCACCACCAATTAAATCGGCACGGTTTTCCTTTTTAGCCAAATAGCGTGCTGCCTCACTGGTCGCGCCCTTGGTCGACAACGCATAGACCGAGGCACCATTGGCCTGAGGATTGGTAAACGCGTCCGCATGGATAGAGATAAAGAAATCCGCACGACTTTTACGGGCGATAGCGGTGCGTTTGCGGTGGGCAAGGTAGTAGTCTCCGGTACGCACTAACTCGCCTCTGAAGTCCGGGTTTTTATCGAATAGCTTTTCCAGACGCTGAGCTATTTGAAAAGCCACCACCTTTTCACGGATACGTTTTGGGCCTATAGCGCCGGGATCTTCACCGCCGTGGCCAGCGTCAATGGAGATAACAATTGGGCGATTATCGTTTGCCAGTACTTTACTGACTGATTTTTTTGCCACCTTCTTAACAGTATCGTAAAGATCGATAACCAATCTATCGCCATACTGTTCATTGGCCTTTAGGGTAAAGCTATTGACCCGCACCTGCTGCTTTAACTCAAGCACAATACGCAGATCGGAACTGCCGCGAAGTCCGGAGCGAATATTACTGATTGGGGTTGGCGAGATATCCAGCTTATCCAGATTAGCTTTCAGGCCTGTATTTTTAATATCAATAACCAGACGGCGCGGGTTATCCAAAGAGAAATATTTGTAGTCAAAGGCCTCGTTGATATCCAGTACCAGACGGGTGTTATCCGGCGCGCGCCAGATTCGCGCACTGTCAATATCTGCAGTGAAAGCAGGGCCGGCAACCACTGTTGCCATCAATATAAATGCTGCTATTACCTGTAAGCGCAAATCAAACCCCATCTCTCATCAATTTTATTTTTATAATTCTTTCTTACAATTTTTCCAGAGCCGAAATAACCTTTTGTCCATGATCAGTGCCGGCACTCAAACTAAGGGTTCGACCCGCACCGCTTTGGATAATTCCAATTTTTATATCCGCCTCTGGCAAAAATCCCCGCCCCAATTCTGGCCATTCTATCAAGCATAGGCACGCCTCTACTAGATAGTCGCGAAAGCCCATATATTCAAGCTCTTCTGGATCGATTAATCGATAAAAATCGAAGTGGCAAACTTTGCCCAGCGGCAGTTCGTAGGGCTCCACAAGAGTGTAAGTAGGACTTTTCACCGAACCGCTGTGGCCGAGACCATTTAAGATACCGCGGCTAAGGGTGGTTTTACCCACACCCAAATCACCGCTTAGGGCGATTAACACAGCCTGCGTATTGTGAGCTTGAACCTTTTCACTAGCAGCACTGAGCGCGCTGGCAAGCCTGCCGCCAAATTCTAGCATCAGCGACTCACCCTCTATTTCAAGGGTTAAAGGTCTGTCACTCACAGATCAGCACCGTTTAAAATTCCCCGCATATAAGCTGTGATATCAGTTGCGGTAAGCCCGCGAGCACCGCGCTCTTCTACCGCCAGATCCGCCGCCGCTGAATGAAGACAACAACCCAACTGGGCTGCCTGCGATGGCTCGAGACCCTGCGCCAATAATCCACCGATAATGCCCGACAGCAGATCACCCATTCCAGCCGTTGCCATGCTCGGGTTGCCGTAGGGGCAGACCATAACTTGGTCGCTGTCGGGACTGGCAATAAGCGTACCTGCACCTTTAAGAAGTACCACTGCATTAAACTTCTGCTGTAGTGCACGCACCGCAGAAAATCGATCGGCCTGAACCTCAGTAACGCTGATATTTAAGAGTCGCGCAGCTTCAGCCGGATGGGGTGTCATCACCCAGTTGGTGCCATCGGGTTTGGGCACCACCCTTCCCTCGGCAATAATATTCAGTGCATCCGCATCCATCACCGTCGGCAGTCCCGTGGCAACGGCTTTTTGCAGCAGCTGTTCAGACCAGGGAGAACGACCGAGACCCGGGCCGACGATTAATACCGTGGGTTTATCCAATAATGGTTCTAACTCCTGACCGGAAATAATACCGCTGGCCATAATCTCTGGTTGGCGTGTTAAAACCGCTGCAATATGTTGCGGGCGAGTGGCGGCACTCACCAGTCCAGAGCCAATTTTTAAGGCTGATTCTGCAGCCATTACCACCGCACCGCCATAACCAAGATCACCACCGACCACCATCGTATGACCAAATTGATTTTTGTAGGCATCGGCATCGCGGTCTGGATAGGCTTCAAGCAAATCATCGAGATTCATCAGCTGCGAGCTACTTGGCTGCTGCTCAAAAAGCGCTTCATCAATATTTAATGAGTGATAAATAATTTCACCGCAAAGGGCCGGTCCGCGACCAGTGAACATACCCTGCTTGGCGGCAATAAAGGTTACAGTAATATCCGCTTTAACCGCAGCATCAGCGGCACTGCCGGTATCACTGCAGAGCCCTGATGGCAGATCGATGGAGAGCACCGGTAGCGCGGCATTATTGATACAGTGAATAGCTTGTGTATAGGATTCGCGGATTCGCGCAGCAGCAGTAGGTTGAAAGCCGGTGCCCAATAGAGCATCGACAATCACCCCATCAAATAAATCTATATCTGCTTTAAACCCTTGAAAAGAAACTCCAGCCTTTGCGCTGTAGTCTCTGGCTAGAGCAGCGTCCGCAGATAATTTATCAGCAGTGGCCAACTCAATAACCCGAACAGTGAAGCCTTTTTCAGCAGCCAGTGCTGCGACTATATAGCCATCACCAGCATTATTTCCCGACCCGCAAAAAACCGTAATAGTGGATGGTTGACCCCAGGCATCTATAAGCTCATCAAAGGCAGCGCGACCGGCGCGCTTCATTAAAACGATGCTTGGAATAGCCATCTGTTGAATCGCCAAATGATCGATTTGACGAACAGATTTGGCATTATATAAAGCGTCTTGAATAACAATGTGCGACATAACCGCAAGTTCCCAGTAAGATTACCGTGATTATATGTCAGATTAGCCCTGAAACCATGACCGAAACCGATAAGCTCGATGATCTAGCGAAAAATATTAAAGCCTGGGGTGAAACTCTGGGCTTTCAGCAGGTGGCTATTTCAAAACCCGATTTAGATAAAGCCTCTGAGCGACTTTTGCAGTGGCTGGATAAAGGCTTTCAAGGGTCGATGCAGTGGATGGGACATCACGGTGATAAGCGCTACAAAGTTGAAAAGTTAGTTGATCATACGGTGCGAGTTATCTCGGTGCGCATGGACTATCTTACTGACAGCAATATGATTGCGGTGCTTAAAGATGACAATAAGGCTTATATATCAAGGTATGCGCTGGGTCGCGATTATCATAAGTTGATCCGCAACCGGCTTGCCAACCTCACTAAAAAGATCGAAGCTGAGATAGAACAGCTAGGTCTCACCGATCTGCAACTGACTCAACGACCCTTTGTCGACAGTGCGCCGGTCATGGAAAAACCGCTGGCCGCTCAGGCCGGACTCGGCTGGATTGGCAAAAACACTCTGCTGTTAAATGATAAAGCCGGCTCGTGGTTTTTTCTTGGGGAGATCTATATCTCCTTAAAGTTACCGGTTGATAATAATCAGCAAACCGATAAGTGCGGTAACTGTCGTGCCTGTTTAAAAGTCTGCCCAACTAATGCGTTCCCCGAGCCCTATGTTCTGGATGCACGCAAATGTATTTCCTATCTGACCATCGAGAGCCAGGAACCCATTCCTGAAGAGCTGCGCCCACTAATGGGCAATCGGGTATTTGGCTGTGACGACTGCCAGATTATCTGTCCCTGGAATCGCTATTCATCGAAAACTAAAGAAATAGATTTTCGCCCGCGACACAATCTGGATAATTCCGAGCTGGTGACACTTTTTCAGTGGAGCGAAGAGGAGTTTGAAAAGAAAACTCAAGGATCGCCTATTCGACGAATTGGCTACCAGCGCTGGCTGAGAAATCTCTCTGTGGGTCTCGGCAATGCTCCGCCATCTGCAAAGATTATTAACGCACTGCAAAACAGAGCGGAGGATTCATCCGCTCTGGTTCGTGAACATGTTCTGTGGGCACTTAAAGAACAGCAGAGCAAACTCGGCACTGCGGAAGAAATTGCTACAGACGAATAAACACTTCTCGGTAATACTCTAATTCGCGAATAGAATCGTGAATATCGTCCATGGCCAAATGACTGCCGCGCTTTTTAAAGCCATTCGAAAGCTCGGGCTTCCAGCGCTGCACCAACTCCTTAAGGGTGCTGACATCGAGATTTCGGTAATGAAAGTACTTTTCCAGTTCGGGCATATAGTTGGCCAGAAAACGTCGATCCTGACAGATGGAGTTGCCACACATTGGAGACTTGCCGGAGGGGACCCACTGACTCAGAAACTCTATGGTTGCGGCCACCGCATCAGCTTCTGTGTTAGTGCTCTGACGAACCCGCTCAGTCAGCCCAGAGCCACCGTGCTGGCGAGTATTCCACTCGTCCATGCCGTCCAGTAACTGGTCCGACTGATTAACGGCTAATACCGGGCCCTCGGCAAGAATGTTAAGGTCTTTATCGGTTACCACGGTGGCAATCTCGATAATTCGGTCATTTTCGGGACTGAGACCGGTCATCTCTAAATCAATCCAGATCAGGTTCATTGGATTCGGGCTTGGGGTAGCATTGGCCATCTATTTTATTTCCGTAAAATGTTACTTCAGCCGGTTATGCTATATCCTTGCGAACCAGAACGCCATAGACAGCACTGACTAAGGTGCTGAATCAGCAGTTATTAACCGCATTACGAGACAATGAATGGCCAAACGCAATCTTAGCTTACGACAAAAAAACCGCATCCAGTCCATCCAGGAGCGTCGTCGCGAGCGAGCTATTCTTAAAAATACCGTCACTGATGACGAGCTTGAGAATCTCACTCAGCTCGGCCCTGAGGTACGCGGTACGGTGATTACCAACTTTGGTGCCCAGATTGATATTGAAGGCCTGGAGGGTAGCTACAAAGATAATATCTACCGCTGTCATATCCGCGCCAATCTCGAACCACTGGTAACCGGCGATACGGTTATCTGGCGTCATGCGGAACCCAACGGCGTGATTGTCGCCCGCGAACCGCGCAACTCTGAACTACTGCGCCCCGACCCCTATGGCAAGCTGCGCCCTGTGGCGGCCAATGTGGATCGCATCGCGATTGTATTTGCCGCCAAACCGACGGCTTACAGCAACCTGATTGACCGCTATCTGATCGCTTCCGAAGCACAAAATATTCAACCTGTACTAATCGTCAATAAAATCGATATGCTCGAGGGCGGTGAGCATGCCTATATTGAACAGTTAATCAACGATTACCAAAAAGTCGGCTATGAGGTACTTCAAGTATCAGTACAGACCGGTGCCGGGATAGATAAGCTAAAAGACTATTTAGCAGCACACACGTCAATTTTTGTTGGTCAGTCTGGTGTCGGTAAATCCTCGCTGATCAATCAGCTGGAGCCAGATGCCAATATCCTTGTCGGCGCACTCTCTGAAGGTACTGACAAGGGCACCCATACCACCACTGCTTCAAGACTTTTTCACCTTAAGAATGGTGGTCACCTTATTGATTCGCCCGGTATTCGCGAATTTGCGGTGACCAATTTAAGTGATGAGCAGATTATCGATGGCTTTATAGAATTTAGGCCCTTTCTTGGTCACTGTAAATTTCGCGACTGTAAACACCGAGTCGAACTCGGCTGCGCCCTATTAAAAGCGTCTCAGGAAGGCAAAATACTCGATGTGCGACTGATGAATTATCGCAATATCCTTGCTAGTCAGGATGAGCAATAATGTTAAACTCTCTTCACTAAAAATGGCCGCATAAAACACCCTCTTAACGAATTGTAAAATGACTAATCATATTCCCCGTCTACTAGAACCTAGCGAGTTGGAAGTAATTCTTGGTCGAGATAATTTATTGATTGTAGATCTCTGTAATCCGGCCTTATATCAACACAGACATGTTCCCAGCGCAGTGCACTTATCCGGCAGCCTATTGATGGCGGGTACAGCGCCAACGCCGGGCAAACTGCCCGCTCTGGAACAACTCAGCAATATTGTTAGCTACCTTGGCATCAATGCCGATACTCATGTGGTGGTCTACGACGACGAGGGCGGTGGCTGGGCTGGGCGATTGGCCTGGACGCTAGATTTGCTCGGCTACAGCAACTGGTCCTATCTGAATGGCGGCATTGTCTCTTGGGTGAAAGAGGGTTTCCCCACCGAGAGTGAAGCCAATCAACCTGCTAGCCAGAATACTCAGGTGAGCATTGCTAATCCCTCCGTGCGCAGCGATGTGGATTCAATTACCAGTAAGTTGGACGATGCTAACTTCGCGATCTGGGATGCACGCAGCCCCGGCGAATATCGTGGCGATATGGTTCGCTCGGCGCGCGGTGGACATATACCCGGCGCGGTTAATATTGAATGGACCGATCTGATGGATCAACAGCGGAATTTGCGCCTGCGCGAGGATGCTCAGGCTATTCTCGACGCGGCGGGATTGACTCAGGATAAAACAATCACCACCCATTGCCAGAGCCACCATCGCTCCGCTTTTACCTATATGGTCGCACGTATTCTCGGCTATAAAAATATCAGTGCTTACGATGGCTCCTGGTCCGAATGGGGAAATCTGGAATCTACACCTATTGAACTGGGTGGCTAGAAATTAAAAGCTATCAAACTAAGAGCTATAAACTATGAATCATCGCGCAGAATTATTTGTTGCCCTGCAACGACTGCTACCAAAACACGCCCTTTCACGACTGATTGCCAAAGCCGCAGAGTCAAAAAATCTGCGTCTGAAAAACTGGTTAATTGAACGAGCTATCAAGGCGTTTGATATTAATATTGATGAGGCGGCCAGCAGCGATATTAACGACTACGAGAACTTTAATAGCTTCTTTACCCGTGCCTTAAAAGATGGCGTGCGCCCCATAGATGCTGACAGCAATACGATTGTCTCCCCGGCTGATGGCTCGGTGAGTCAGGCTGGGCCAATCAATCATCATAGAATTATTCAGGCTAAGGGCAGCGATTATTCCGCCAGCCGTTTACTAGGTAATTCACAGCAGGCCAAGAGTTATAACAATGGCAGCTTCGCGACTATCTACCTCTCCCCTCGCGACTATCATCGTGTGCATATTCCGGCTGCCGGCAAGTTGCTGAGTACACGCTATATTCCTGGCGATCTATTTTCAGTTAATGATCAAACCGCTCAGGCTCTGCCCAATTTATTTGCCCGCAACGAGCGTTTGGTCTGTGAGTTTGAATCGGAGATCGGCAACTTTGCCGTGGTGTTTGTCGGCGCAATGTTGGTGGCCGGTATTGAAACTGTCTGGGGTGGTTTTGAAACCCCGGGCCGCGGTGGAATCCGAGAGACTGATTATTCCGATCGCGATATTACCTATAACAAAGGTGATGAGATAGGACGATTTAAGTTTGGTTCAACGGTTGTTCTGTTATTCCAGGAAGATAAAATTGCTTGGCAGGATTCATTGATGCCGCAGTCTGATATTCAGATGGGTGAAAAAATAGCGGTTATTAGACAGAAAGCCCTTAATTAGAAAGCCGCTGTTTAAGCGCCGAGAAAAAACCTCGATTGGGCTCGGCTTTCGACCCACCCATTGCCAGTAATCCAGCCATCGGTGAATCAAAGGGCTTGGCGATCAGTCTATTTAGCAATTGATCGTCAATATTTAATCTCTCCGGGTCTATATCTTTATTAATCGCCAATTTATTGACTTCAAGAGCGCGTCGAGCACCAAAGTTACCCAACTGGGCACGGGCCTTCTCTTCATTTTTAAGATCGACAAAAATATAGTTCGCCTTATCACTGCTGTTTTCCTTTGACTCAAATACCGCCACTCTGGGGGATAGCCGTGACTTGGGGTTTTGCTCGACAACCATACCCAGATCACCGGTGGTTAATTCAACCACTGTTCCGGCAGGATAGAGCCCCACAGAGCGGATAAACTCAACCACCAGATCTTCGGCAAAGGCCTGACCACGAAGTTCGTAGAGTCGGCCCGTGGCTTTAGATGGGGTTAGGGTTTCGGTCACTTCTCGGGGGTTACAGAGACGATCAAATTCCGAGGCAATTCCAGCGACAGCTGCTAAAAAAGGAATTCGCTTTCCGGAACAGCCTTTGGGAAAACCACTGCCGTCATAGCGCTCACAGTGAAACTTAATAATATTTAATACCCGTCGATTATCAAACTCTGACTGCTTTAGATTCTCAACACTGGCGCTAACAAAGCTTCGGTATTCGGCCTCTTCTTCGGCATTTCGATTGGCTTTGCGTAGAAGTGTGCGATCCATGCCGGCCTTGCCGACATCCTTGAGCAGCGTCGCTAGACAGAGGTCTTTTATCTGTTCTATATCGAGGCCAATATGGCGGGCAAACTGGGTTGCCCACAGCGACGAGCGAATACTGTGATCGTGGGTATGGGGGTCTTTGGCGCGCAAGCGGAGCAACCAGGTAAAGGCATCGGGACAGCGCACAACACTGTCAACCATCCTGTCGACAGATTCCTGAAGTTGATCGAGGTTGAAGTTACCGCCTTTGGTAATCTGCCGGGTTGCGACGCTTAGGCATCCCACCAGATTGTTCATCACCCGGCGCGCCGCTGGTATCTCTTTGGCCAGCTCGACGGTTTTATTGTAGATATAAGGTTTTACAACGAAGCTGCGCGGTACAGCGCTGCGGGGATTGATGCTCGGATTGATGCTCGGATTGATAGGATTGTTGTCAATAATCACTGATGAGCGATTATTTCTATGCATGGGGTTTGCTGCAGCTGCGGTTTTTAGATCGAGGGGGGATGCCCCTTTGGCCACATCTATATAGACATAATCACAGTAAGCTTTAACTCTGGAGGCATCGGCGAGGCTTTTAATCATAAAGCCCTGAATGGGAAATGGCGTTTCAGCCCAAGGCTTGTCCAGTGCAGAAACAAACATGCCCACTTCGAGTTCGTGAATAAAAACTTTTAACTGCTGTAGAGACATAGCTTTCTACCAGATCTGTGCGTCTAAAATCGCTAAAACACCTTGAACATAAAATATAACGCTTTCGGATATTCAAAAGCGTGTTCAGGTATCAGTTTTAACAAATATAGACCAAGAACTGGTCGAGCTATGGGCTAGTTTTCAGAAAATCTGTGAACTGCATCCACAAAGACTTTGACATGATCTGGATCTATGTCTGGTGTGATGCCATGGCCGAGGTTAAATATATGACCTGGGCCCTGACCGTAGCCACGCATAATGCTTTCGACCTGCGCTTCAATGGTGGCGGGATCAGCGCGCAGAACGGCGGGATCCATATTGCCCTGCAGGGCGACCCGATGACCAACGCGGCTCTTGGCTGCGGCAATATCCATGGTCCAGTCGAGCCCAAGTGCATGACAGCCGGTATCGGCCATCGCCTCTAACCAGAGACCACCGCCTTTGGTAAACAGAATCACTGGTACATCGCGACCATCATGGTGAGTAATTAGACCATCGATAATCTTTTTCATATAGGCGAGGGAGAATTCGGCATAGGCGGAGTGGCTGAGTGCGCCGCCCCAGGTATCAAATATCTGTACTGCCTGAGCACCGGCACGAATCTGTGCATTTAAATAATCGATCACTGACAGTGCCAGCTTCTCGAGTAGTTGATGCATTAGTTCCGGCTGGGTGTAGAGCATGGTTTTGGCACGGGCAAAATCTCTGCTGCTCTGACCTTCGATCATATAGGTGGCCAGCGTCCAGGGGCTACCGGAGAAACCGATTAAGGGCACACGTCCGTTGAGTTCGCGGCGAATCATGGTGACTGCATCGGTGACATAACCGAGATCATTGGCGGTATTGATTACCTGCAGGTTTTCAATATCGGCTTCGGTGCGCAACGGCTTGCGGAATTTCGGGCCTTCGCCAGTTTCAAAATAGAGGCCCAGACCCATGGCATCGGGAATGGTTAAAATATCTGAAAACAGAATCGCGGCATCCATTTCGTAGCGCTCGAGAGGCTGCAATGTCACTTCACAGGCCAGCTCAGTGTTTTTACATAGGCTCATAAAGTCGCCGGCCTGAGTTCTAACCGCACGGTATTCGGGCAGGTAGCGTCCGGCCTGACGCATCATCCACACTGGTGTGCGGTCGACGGGTTGACGCATCAAGGCTTTTAAAAAACGATCATTTTTTAAATAAGACATACAATTCCCTTTTGAAACTGGTGTAAAACGCTAAATTTTATACGTCGAGATAATCCAAAATACCTTTGGCGGCTTCTCGACCTTCCCAGACGGCTGTCACAACCAGATCTGAACCACGGACCATATCACCACCGGCAAATATCTTCGGGTTGGTAGTCTGGAATGGGAACGTCTGCTCTTCTGCAGCCATGACTGCACCCCAGTCATTGGTATTCACTTCAACACCGGTGAGCCATTCTGGCGGGCTGGGCTTAAAACCAAATGCGATCAGTACGGCGTCGGCGGGGATAATCTCTTCACTGCCCGGAATTACTTCGGGTCGACGGCGACCATTGGCATCTGGCGCGCCCATTTTAGTGGAGACCACCTTGACGCCTTCAACAGAACCATTGCCAACAATCTCTACTGGCTGCATATTAAATTTAAATACAACGCCCTCTTCGCGGGCATTTTTTACCTCACGGCGCGATCCGGGCATATTCTCTTCGTCACGACGGTAGGCACAGGTAACGCTGGTAGCCTGCTGACGAATCGATGTGCGGTTGCAATCCATGGCGGTATCACCACCACCGAGAACAACCACGCGCTTGCCTTTCATTGAGACAAAATCTTCTGGGGCTTTTTCAAAACCAAGATTGCGATTGACGTTGGAGACCAAGAACGACAGCGCTTCGTGAACGCCCTCGAGATCTTCGCCGGGGAAACCGCCTTTCATGGTAGTGTAAGTTCCCATACCCATAAACACGGCATCGTAATCTTTGAGTAGTTCGTCGATCAGTATGTCTTTACCGATCTCAACATTTAGACGGAACTCAACACCCATGCCTTCGAGAATTTCGCGGCGGGTGCGGATAACTGATTTCTCAAGCTTAAATTCTGGAATACCAAAGGTCAGCAGACCGCCAATTTCTGGATAGCGATCAAAAACTACCGGTTTTACTCCATTGCGCACTAGGATATCTGCACAGCCAATACCGGCTGGGCCAGCACCAATAACGGCAACTTTTTTATCGGTCCAGACTACTTTTGACATGTCTGGACGCCAGCCCATGGCAAAGGCCGTGTCGGTAATATATTTTTCTACAGAGCCGATAGTGACCGCACCAAACCCATCATTCAGGGTACAGGCACCTTCACAGAGACGATCCTGAGGACAGACACGTCCACAGACTTCAGGCAGTGAATTAGTCTGGTGGCTGAGTTCAGCCGCTTCCATTAAATTGCCTTCAGAAACCAGTTGCAACCAGTTGGGAATGTAGTTGTGCACTGGGCACTTCCACTCGCAATAGGGATTGCCACAGGACAGACAGCGGTGCGACTGATCGGCCGCTTCAATCGCATTAAAGGGATCATAAATCTCAACAAACTCACCGACACGGCGCTGCATATCACGCTTTGGTGGGTCAACTCGCTTCATATCGAGAAACTGAAATTGGTTGTTTAGTCTTTCTTGCATAGCTGTTATCTCTATTTTCTAATTGGCTTACTGCGGATTTGCATGGGCCTGAGCCAAAAGGCTGCTGAGGCTTGCAGCTTTTGGCTTAACCAGCCAGAACCGCGGTGCATAATCAGAAAAGTTATTAATAATATTTTCGCCCCACTGGCTACCAGTTTCTTTCACATGGTCGCTAATCATATCCTTTAAGAATACGCGATGAGACTCAGTTGCTTCGGTGGTGATCCGCTGTATATCGACCAGTTCCATATTATAACGGTCGACAAAATCACGATTCATATCCAGTACGTAGGCAAAACCACCGGTCATACCAGCGCCAAAGTTATAACCAGTTGAACCCAGTATGGTGACAATACCGCCGGTCATATATTCACAGCAGTGATCACCAGCACCTTCTACAACCGCCACAGCACCAGAGTTGCGAACGCCGAAACGCTCACCCACTTTACCCGCAGCAAAGATTCTACCTCCGGTAGCGCCGTAGAGACAGGTATTACCCATAATCGGTGTTTCATTGGACTTGAACGTGCTGCTTTGAGGCGGACGCAGAACCAATTTACCACCGGCCATACCTTTGCCAACGTAGTCATTGGCATCACCTTCGAGATAAATCTCTAGCCCACCGGCATTCCAAACACCCAGTGACTGTCCTGCAACACCCTTTAGATTAAGTCTAATCGGTGATTTCGACATACCGGTGTTGCCGTAACGTTTGGCAATTTCGCCAGATAAGCGCGCGCCAATTGAGCGATCACAGTTACCCACATTAAAGTCAAAGCTACCGCCAGTCTGGGCTTCGATGCTCGGCAGTGTCTGCTCAACCATCTTTTCCGCTAATAGACCCTGATCGAAAGGATTATTTTTCGGCAGAGAACATGACTGCGGCTTACCTGCAAGCTCAGGTCGATCTTCAAGCAGCGGTGAAAGTTCCAAATGCTGCTGTTTGCTAGTCTCGCCCGGCAGAGTTTCGAGTAAATCAACTCGACCAATTAATTCTTCAAGAGTGCGCATACCTAAAAGAGCCAGCCACTCTCGAGTTTCCATGGCGATGAACTTAAAGAAATTGGTGGCCATAGCTACCGTGCCACGGTAATGATCATTGCGCAGACGATCATCCTGTGTAGCAACACCAGTTGCACAGTTATTAAGGTGACAAATACGCAGGTATTTGCAGCCCAGCGCAACCATGGGTCCGGTACCGAAACCAAAACTTTCGGCGCCGAGGATCGCGGCTTTAACCACATCCAGACCGGTTTTTAAGCCACCGTCTGTTTGCACTCTAACCTTGTCACGCAGATCATTAGCGCGCAGGGTTTGATGGGTTTCAGTCAGGCCAAGCTCCCATGGGGAGCCCGCATGGCGGATTGAACTGACTGGGCTAGCGGCTGTACCGCCGTCGTAACCGGAGATGGTAATTAGATCGGCGTAGGCCTTAGCCACACCGGCTGCAATGGTTCCAACGCCGGGGCGGGAAACCAGTTTAACCGAGACCAGTGCGCTTGGATTGACCTGTTTTAAGTCAAAAATCAGCTGAGCGAGATCTTCAATAGAATAGATATCGTGGTGCGGCGGTGGTGAAATCAATGTCACCCCCGGCACTGAGTAACGCAGACGTGCGATCAATTCATTGACCTTGCCGCCCGGCAACTGACCACCCTCTCCTGGCTTAGCGCCCTGAGCCACTTTAATCTGAAGAACTTCGGCACTGGACAGGTAGGCTGGCGTTACACCAAAACGTCCGGATGCAATTTGTTTGATTTTCGATGATTTGATGGTGCCATAACGGGCTGGATCTTCACCACCCTCACCG
>CAWUVN010000045.1:0-7355 GCA_963925995.1 uncultured Pseudomonadales bacterium
TGAATACCGTATCGAAACAGTACATATGCCTGCGGCGAAAAAAACGCGCTCCACTACTCGCCCTAATAATCGTGTAAAGCCAAGAAAAATAACCAGACGGAGAACCTGATCTTGCCGGATAAAATTCACTTAACCGTCGCCACAGTGGTCGAAAAAGACGGCCAATATCTGATGGTTAAGGAGACCAAAGGTGGTCGCCAGTTAATCAATCAGCCAGCCGGTCATGTGGAACCCGGTGAGGATATTATTGCTGCAGCGCTGCGCGAGACCTTCGAAGAGACCGGCTGGGTTGTTACAGTCTGTGGGTTTCTCGGCATCTCAACCTATCTTGCCGAGAAAACTGGAGTCACCTACTACCGCCTAACCTTTGTTGCCACCCCTGAATATCTGGATAAGGGTGCAACTATTGATGAAGATATAGACATTGCGCTGTGGATGAGTCACGCAGAGATTGAAGATAATCGAGAATATCTACGCAGCCCTGCGGTACTCCACTGCCTCGACGATTATCTGGCAGAACGTATTTTCCCTATGGAAATATTTCGCAACACTTTATAGTGCCCAGCACAGCTACACCCCATAACCAATAGGTCAGATTGAATCTGGTAAACAATGAGTAAATCGCAAAAAGTTATAGTCGGAATGTCCGGTGGTGTCGACTCCTCGGTTGCAGCCTACCTGTTAATTGAACAGGGTTACGAGGTCGAAGGCCTGTTTATGAAAAACTGGGATGAAGACGACGACACCGAGTACTGTACCGCCATGGCTGATCTGGCCGATGCACAGCAGGTCTGCGACAAGCTTAAGATCCCCCTGCATACCGCCAACTTTGCCGCCGACTACTGGGATAACGTGTTTGAACATTTCCTTGATGAATATCGCGCTGGCCGCACCCCCAATCCGGATATCCTCTGCAACCGCGAAATCAAATTCAAAGTCTTTCTCGACTATGCGCAGATTCTCGGCGCTGAGTTTATCGCCACCGGCCACTACAGTCGGGTAGCAACAGTTGATGGTCAGACCCAACTATTAAAGGGATTGGATAACAATAAAGATCAAAGCTATTTTCTTCATGCGGTGAATCAGCAGGCCTTTGCCAAATCCCTGTTTCCGGTTGGTGAACTGGAAAAACCCGAAGTACGCAGAATTGCCGAAGCGCAGGGCTTTATCACTTCGAATAAAAAAGACAGCACCGGTATCTGCTTTATTGGTGAGCGTCGTTTTAAGGATTTTCTCGAACAGTATATTCCTGCACAACCTGGAAATATGGTTACTGCAGAGGGCGATATTATCGGCCAGCATCAGGGTCTGATGTTCTATACCCTCGGTCAGCGTCAGGGTTTGGGTATTGGCGGTGTTAAAAACAGTACCAGTGACGAACCCTGGTATAGCCTGCAAAAAGATCTGGAGAACAATGTACTAATTGTCGGTCAGGGTGGACAGCATCCGTTGCTGTTTACCGATAAGTTGAAAGCCGAGGGTTTAAACTGGATCAATGGTACACCTCAGGCCCCCTTCTCCTGCGTAGCGAAAACTCGCTATCGTCAGCCTGACCAAGAGTGCCTTGTCACTCCAACAGAGGGCGGATGTGAAGTCAGCTTTGTTCAGCCTCAGCGTGCGGTAACGCCGGGTCAATCCGTGGTCTTCTATCAAGGTGATCACTGTCTCGGTGGCGGAACTATTGCCAGCACTTGGAATTAAATAATGTTTAACAAACCCACTACAGAGCAAGCCTTGGCCCTGGCGGCAATCTTTCAGGCCTGTCACCTTGTAGACTGCCTAGCCAATACTGGTGAGGCTCCCCAAAAGCAAACCAAGCTGAGTATGGCTGCCCTACTCAATCAAAATCCCAGCTCGATAGAAGATATCTATGGTTCAGCTGAAAATTTACAAACGGGTATTGAAGCTATCACCTCAATCTTTGGTGATAAAAAGCCTCAACAAAACACCTATGGCATGAGCTTAGCCAGTTATGCATTTTCTGTTATCAGTATTGAGCGACAACTCAGCAGCAGATCCAAAATGCTCGACGATGTTGCCAACGGCATAGATAGCGCCATTCGTCAGGCTGAGCACTTTTCCATGGTTCATGAAAATGTCTTCGCCAATCTCGCATCGGTTTACCAACAAACCATTAGCAAATTACCGATGCGTATTCAGGTTAAAGGCAATGCCATATATCTGCAGCAGCCAAAGGTTGCCGAACGAATTCGCTGCCTTTTGTTTTCGGCAGTTAGAAGTGCAGTTTTATGGCGCCAGTTGGGCGGCAAAAAGTATCATCTGGTGTTCTACCGCAAGGCGATAATTAAGGCCCTGGCAAAGCTCTAAACAAGACTCTTTCCGGCTGATATTTAAACGCCAAAGCGGCTGAAACCTGTTCCCGTTTCCGTTATCATGTGCGGCTTAATTAATGACCCTATCTGGAATAGCAATGAACAATCTCCCACTCTCCTCGCTCAGCGCCGTCTCACCTATTGATGGCCGCTACGGCAGCAAAACTGAACAGCTTCGAGCGGTGTTTAGCGAATATGGCCTGATCCGCTTCCGAGTGATGGTTGAAGTTCGCTGGTTACAGCAGTTGGCTAACCACCCCCAGATCGCAGAAGTGGCACCTTTTAGTGCCGAAGCTAATCAGATTCTCAATGATCTGGTAGATAACTTTACCGTTGAGCAGGCGCAGCGCGTTAAGGAGATTGAGAGCACCACCAATCACGATGTAAAAGCGGTTGAGTATTTGCTTAAAGAAACTATCGCCGACAATGCAGAGTTAAATGCGGTCAGCGAATTTATCCACTTTGCCTGCACCTCGGAAGATATTAACAATCTCTCTCACGGGTTGATGCTTAAAGAGGGTCGCGACAATATTGTTGTGCCTGCCCTGCAAGGTATCGCGGACAAGTTAGCCGCCATGGGCCGAGAGTTTGCCGAAGCTCCTATGCTGTCGCGCACCCACGGACAAACTGCATCACCAACCACCGTCGGCAAAGAAATGGCCAATGTTGCCTATCGTCTGCAGCGTCAAATTGATCAAATTAGCGCTGTGCCGCTACTGGGAAAAATTAACGGCGCCGTGGGTAACTACAATGCACATATATCTGCTTATGGTGATATTGACTGGCAGGCCAATGCTCAAGAATTTATCGAGAGCCTGGGGCTTTCGTTTAACCGCTACACTACACAGATTGAACCCCATGACTATATGGCTGAGCTATTTGACGGCATGGCGCGGGCCAACACTATCCTGATTGATTATGCGCGGGATATTTGGGGTTATATTTCGGTGGGTTACTTTAAGCAGAAGACTATCGCCGGTGAAGTTGGCTCGTCGACCATGCCGCATAAAGTTAACCATATCGATTTTGAACATGCCGAAGGCAATATGGGTCTCGCCAACGCGCTGTTTGGGCATCTGGCGACTAAGTTGCCGATCTCTCGCTGGCAGCGTGATCTTACTGACTCCACCGTACTGCGTAATATGGGTGTCGGCCTTGGCTACTCTCTAATTGCCTTCGCCTCGCTTAACAAAGGAATGGGCAAACTCCAACTGAACAGCGAAAAGCTCAATGCCGATCTCGACGCTAGTTGGGAAGTTCTCGCCGAGCCAATCCAGACGGTTATGCGTCGTTATGGTATTGAGGAGCCCTACGAGAAGCTTAAAGCACTGACTCGCGGCAATGTGATGGACCAACAGACTATTCAGGCGTTTATCGATACGCTGGATATGCCTGAGTCTGCCAAGAGCGAACTCAAGAAAATGACTCCGGGTTCCTATATTGGCAATGCGGTTCAACAAGCGAAAAATATCTAAGTGGTGACAGCTATTAGCTCTATCTTAGGAAATATCAGCAAACAGCAATTTCTTGCCGAGTACTGGCAAAAGAAACCGCTGCTGGTACGTAATGCTATTGCCAACTTTGAAGCGCCGATCGATGCCGATGAACTGGCCGGTCTGGCTCTTGAAGAAGAAGTCGAATCGCGAATTGTTGTCGAGCAAGACTGGCGATTACAGCACGGCCCGTTCAGCGAAGAGACTTTTGCCAACCTACCGGCAGAAAAGTGGACGCTATTAGTTCAGGCGGTTGATCTGTGGGTTCCTGAGGTTGCGGCGATACTCGAGAAGTTTGATTTCCTACCCCAGTGGCGTATTGATGACATTATGGTCAGCTATGCCGCGGATGGCGGAAGTGTCGGCCCGCACTTTGATTACTACGATGTGTTTTTACTGCAGGGTGCCGGTCAGCGTCGCTGGCAGATTGGCGGCCCCTGCGATGCGGATTGCCCGATATTAACCAATACAGATTTAAAAATTCTAAAGGATTTTGAGCCCCTCGAAGAATGGATTCTTGAGCCCGGCGATATGCTCTATCTACCGCCTAAAATAGCGCACCACGGTGTCGCTATTGGTGAGTGCACAACCTTTTCTGTGGGCTTTCGCGCGCCGGCAGTCAGTGAAATGCTCGATGATCTGGCCACCGAGCTGTTAAGTGGTATCGCCCTGCCTAACCATTTAATCGACCCACCTTTAACACCGGCAATGGCCAATCAGCATATATCCGCGGCCCATCTTGCCAGTGTGCGTTCGTTGTTAAAAGAAACTCTGGATAATGAAAAAATACTCGGTGAATGGTTTGCTCAGTATATGACTAAGCCGAAATATCCTGACCTAGTTGGTATGACGGATGAATCGCGAAAAGCAACTTTAGACGATGGCACCTCTTTTACCAATGGTGAAAAAGACTAGCAGCTACTCAAGCCTGCGCTGCTTTCATCTATTAGCCTCTCCCTTGCTCGCTCTCCCTTGCTCGCTCTCCCTTACTCGCTCTCCCTTACTCTGGAATTGCTGCCGCCCCTTCCCTGCGCATATCTGATGCCGCATATTTAATTTTATTCTGATCACTGGCGATGCTTTGCGTTACACCCAGTCGCACTGGCTCCTCGCCAAGACTATGCCCCATATTTGTCAATAGATTTAAGGTATCCACAGAGATGCCCCGCTCATATCTAAGCTTATCCGGCAGCCACTGGTGGTGAATGCGCGGTGCAGCAGTGGCCTCAGCTATTCCCATATCAAAATCAATACTGTTAAGCAGAACCTGTAAAACCACGGTAATAATAGTGCTGCCACCGGGGCTGCCCGTAGCCAGAACTGCATCGCCCTGCTGATCAAAGACAATGATTGGAGTCATTGATGATAAGGGTCGCTTGCCCGGCTGAATCGCATTGGCCTCGCCACCAATAAGCCCATAACCATTGGCTGAACCGGGCTTTGAAGAAAAGTCATCCATCTCATTGTTAAGCAAAAAACCAGCACCGGCGACCGAGATACCACTGCCATAGGAGAAATTAATTGTGTAGGTATTGCTGACTACATTGCCCCAGCGATCCCAGGTTGCATAATGAGTTGTCTCGGGGCTTTCATTAACAAGCTTAGTTGGAGCGGGTTGGATATCTACAGAGCGGCTGGCTTTGGACAGATCAATCTGTTTGCGCAGCGTAGCCGCATAGCTCTTATCCATTAACTGCTCGGCGGGCACCGGGTAAAAATCTGGATCACCCAGATGCAGGCTGCGATCCGCATAGGCGCGGCGCATAGATTCAACCAGTCGGTGCAGATAGGCGGCACTGTTATGCCCCAAAGTATTTAAATTCCAGCCCTCGAGAATATTTAACATCTGGATTAGATGGACACCACCGGAGGACGGTGGCGGCATAGCGCAAACCTTATTACTGCGGTAGTCGCCACAGACCGGCTGGCGCTCGACAACCTTATAGTTAAGCAGATCCTGATGGCTTATTAGGCCGCCGTTACGTCGCATCTGAGCGACCAGCAGATCAGCGGTTTTACCCTTATAAAAACCGGCTCTTCCCTGTTTCGAAATACGCTTTAAAGTAGCAGCCAAGTCTTTTTGTAGAAGAAGATCACCGGCCTGATAAAACTCGCCATCAGCTTTGTAAAAATAATTGCTCGATGCAGAATCTTTGCCTAAATAATCCCTGTAGCGGACTAAGGAACTGGCCAGACTGCGGCTGACAGGAAAGCCTTTTTTTGCCAGTTCAATGGCTGGTTGCATAACCTGCTTTAGGCTCATAGTGCCGTAATTTTCAAGCGCGTAGATCATTCCGGCTACGGTGCCGGGAACCCCCGAAGAGTGCACAGAATGGCGGGCTTTAATGCGATCCACATCTCCCTCAGCATCGAGAAACATATTCCGCGAAGCTGCAGCGGGCGCCATCTCGCGGTAGTCGATAGCAATAGTTTTATTCTCTTCAGCCAGATGCACTAGCATAAAGCCACCACCGCCTATGTTGCCTGCTCGAGGTAAAGTCACTGCCAAGGCAAAACCGGTTGCCACTGCAGAATCAACGGCATTGCCACCTGCGGCGAGAATATCCGCGCCGACCTGACTGGCAATCGCCTCTTGAGATACTGTCACGCCTTTCTCGGCAATAACCGGATGAAAGCGAGCCACAGGGTCGAGAGTGACAACCTGTTCAGATGCGGCAATAGATGGCACATTGAAAGCGATAAGCAGGATGGTTAGTAACGTTTTGATAGAGAAATTCATAGGCAAGTACTTTTACAAAGACAGCTATTTAAGAAACAAGAAGACATTCTTTACTATCTATCTTGCCGTGGCAATCTGATTTTTCTTAACCTTATAGGATATTAAGGGCGGTGGACGAAACAATAATGCCGTTATTATCGGCATAACAAAAATCTCCCTGCTGGAAACAGACCCCAGCAAAGGTTATAGCAATATCAATCTCGCCAATGCTTTTCTTTTCAGTTTTCATCGGATGCACACCTAGAGCCTGCACACCAATATCAATCCGCATAATTTGGTCCAAATCGCGAATACAGCCATAGATAACAAATCCGCTCCAACCATTGCGCGAGGCCTGCTCTGCCAACATATCGCCAAGCAAGGCATGACGCATACTGGCGCCGCCATCGACAACCAGAACACGCCCCTTGCCCCTAGTAGCAACCAGCTCTTTTACCCTAGAGTTATCTTCGTAACATTTAACCGTTACCACTGGGCCATAAAACTGTTTTCTGGCGCCATAGTTAGTGAACAGCGGCGCGGCAACTCGGACCAAATGGGGATGTTCATCGCAGAGATCAGGCGTCGATTTCATATTCGCGGCTACTCCTTTGCCGCTCTTGTTTCGCTCTTATTTTGATATTGTGCCTTAACAACTTGTCGGTAGTGATGCAGTAGTGGCTCGGTATAACCACTGGGTTGAATTGTGCCTTTGAAAATCAGGTCGCAGGCAGCGGTAAAAGCAATGCTGCTAGCAAAGTTGGGACTCATTGGTGAGTAATCGGGGTCGCCGGCATTTTGCTCATCAAC
>CAWUVN010000046.1:0-3353 GCA_963925995.1 uncultured Pseudomonadales bacterium
CTTTTTCTATGGTCACCGATATTACACCTACTATTCTTGATTATATTAATACTCCCCAGACCAATAATCCCAATCAGGTTGCCATCACCGGGCGCAGCCTTATGCCACTATTAGATGGCTCGCGGCGCGCAGTCTATGGCCCCAATGAACCCATTGGTATGGAAGTATCCGGCAACTCCGCTCTATTTAAGGGCGATTACAAGATCACCCGCAATACCCCACCTCAGGGCGATAATATTTGGCGTCTCTACAACCTTGCCAAAGATCCCGGTGAGACATTAGATTTGCGAGAACAGGAACCCCATAAATTTGCCGAGTTAATACTTGATTACGAGGCTTATGAAAAAGAGTTTGGCGTACTGACAATCCCAAACAATTTCGATCATATGGAGCAGATATACGCCAATACAGTCCGCAAAATGGTGACTGCCAATTGGACAAGCCTTTTACTGGCAAGCTTTATTTTAATCGGCTTATTGGCAGCATTTTTTTATATCCTCTATCGAAAAAAGAGAACTTGAAGAGAACATTATGAGTGAATCAATTATTTTATATGGCACACCCATGTCCCTCTACACCGGAAGAGTGCGCGCCTATCTGCGCAAACAGCATATTCCTTTTGATGAACGTATGCCCGGCGATCCACGTTTTGCCGCAGAGATTTTTCCGCAGGTACAACGCTTGGTTATTCCTGTGGTTGAACTTGGCAACGGCGATATAGTTCAAGATAGCCTAGCGATTATCAATCACTTCGAACACAGCGATCAAAGTCGGTTTTCGGTATATCCACAGACCCCGATAGCCTTACTTAGCGCACTGATACTGGATCTATTTGGCGCCGAGGGTCTGTTACGGCCAGCCATGCATTACCGCTGGTCTTACTTTGAGGAAAACAAGGCACTGTTGCAGGCTGAGTTTGGAGACTGCGCGGCACCAGCAGCAGGTATAGAGGTCACTCAGGCAGTGGCAGCCAAGGCGATGGCGCCAATGCAGGGCTATTTACCACCGCTGGGAATTAATGCCCAGAGTATCCCGACTATTGAAGAGCAGTACCTGGAGTTACTGGAGCTGCTGCAGAAACATTTACTCGATCACCCCTATATACTCGGGGGCCTGCCTTCAATCGCCGACTACGGACTTTATGCCCCGCTTTACGCTCATCTGGCCAGAGATATTTATCCCAGCCAGCTAATGAAGCAAAGGGCGCCACGGCTATTTCGCTGGACCGAACGGATGAGTGCCGAAAATACCGATATGCCCGAATATGGGGAGTATCGGGAACACAGTCAAAACTATTTTCCAGACGATCAAATTCCGCAAACCCTTATCGATATTTTAAGCCTAGTAGCCCGCGACTATATTCCCGAGCTAGAGGAAACTGTCAACGCCACTAACCGCTGGCTAGCCGAACACCCCGAGATAGAAACTGGCGCCACGGTAACCGAAAAACCTCATCAACAGACAATTGGAAGAATAGAATTTCAATTCCGCGATATTCTTTGCAGCGGTGTCAATAAACCCTACCGGCTAACCCTTATCCAGCGCATTAGCGATGCCTACGATGCACTAGACCAGGAGAGCCGCGCAGCCTGTATCAAGTTTTTCGCCCCCATGGGTCTGCATACTTTACTAACCTTAAAGGCTAACCGGCGTATTGAGCGAGCCAACAATCTAGAAGTTTGGGGCGCAGAAACAATCAATCCGCAAAGAGAGCAGCAGCCATGATCGAACTCTATACAGCACCGACTCCAAACGGCCACAAGGCCTCCTGTACTCTTGAGGCGATGGCATTGCCTTACGAGGTGCATCTGGTTGATATCAGCAGCGGCGACCAACATAAACCAGAGTTTCGTGCAATAAACCCCAACAGGCGTATTCCCGCTATTATTGATCAGGACAATAACAACTTTGCAGTTTTTGAATCCGCGGCGATTATGATTTATCTTGCCGAGCTGACCGGAAAGCTGTTACCCAGCGATATCAATGGCCGCTCGAAAGTTCTCCAGTGGTTGATGTTCCAGATCGGCGGCGTGGGTCCGATGATGGGACAGGCAAATGTTTTTTATCGCTACCTGCCAGAGAAAATCCCCACCGCAATCAGCCGCTACCAAAATGAATGCCGACGGCTATTTGAAGTATTGGATACACACCTGGCTAACAATGAATGGCTAGCTGATGATTTCTCGATTGCCGATATCGCCAACTGGTGTTGGGTCCGCACCTATAAATGGTCGGGAGTTTCTCGCGATGGACTGGAAAATCTCGACCGCTGGTTAAATGCAATGAAAGAGATACCGGCAATGCAGAGAGGTGTTCAGGTACCGGTGAGTATGGAAAGTCTGATCAATGACGAAAAAGCTGCAGAAGAATTTATTAACAAAGCACGCAATTCTGTTCAAACATAAATAAGAGTTGAGAAAAACCCTATGTCGACAATGAATCTAAGCTTCACAGATGGTATCCATATATTAACGCTGACCAATGTCGCCAATGACAACACCTTTACCACCGAGGTGATGGACGAATATATGGCCGCCTTTGATACAGTTGAAAGTTATAAGGGCAACAGCGCGCTGATTATCACCTGCGAAGATGAAAAGACTTTTAGCACCGGGATTAATTTAGCCTGGCTGAGCGAACAGTCAGCACAGGGACAAGCGGATTTTATGCAGGCGTTTCACCATATGCTGCTGCGCTTTTCGCTGCTCAACATTCCCACCATCGCCTGTATTAATGGCAATGCCTATGCCGGCGGTGCGATTCTCGCGTCGGGTGCAGACTTTAGATTGATGCGTGAAGACCGCGGTCGCTTCTGCTTTCCAGAGGTGAATATTCCACTTCCATTTACACCGGTTACTCTAAGCATGGTCAGCTTGCTACCCAACCCGCAGGCACTAAAAAACATGCTGCTTACCGGCATTGCCTACACGGGTATAGAAGCCGAAGAGCTCAATATTGTCGACAGCATTCATCCAGCGGATCAGTTGCAGATATCGGCCTTTAACTTGGCCCAGATGCTGGCGACAAAAGATCGCGCCATCTACACCAGTATTCGCAATGATATGCGCCCGCAAATACAGCGATTGCTGAACGAACTTTCAGACCCCATTTAAAACTAAGTGCTTAAAACTAAGTTCTGAAAAATAAGTTCTTAAAAATAAGTTCTTAAAAATAAATGCTTAAAAATTTATTGGAGAAATATCCGTGGCTAAAAACCCAAGCGCTACAACCCTATTTGATCTGAGCGGCAAGATTGCCCTAGTCACCGGTGCCAGCCGCGGTATCGGTGAAGCTATCGCCAAATTACTCGCCGAACAAGGCGCTCATGTGATTGTCTCCAGCCGCAAAATTGA
>CAWUVN010000047.1:0-13608 GCA_963925995.1 uncultured Pseudomonadales bacterium
GTAACAAGTTCACCTGTGCACTGGATAGCAATGGTGTTAGCTGTTGGGGTGCGAACCAGTACGGTCAACGTGCTGCGCCTGCACTGTCTAACCCAACTAAGCTGTCTGTTGGCTTCGAGCACGCCTGTGCGATCGATGACACTGGTGTAGTTTGTTGGGGTAGTGATAACCAAGGACAGGTTACTGTTCCGGTACTGTCTAACCCGACAGCGATTGCAGCAGCTAAGACGCACACCTGTGCGGTCGATGATACTGGTGTTGTATGTTGGGGCTCGGACGGCTTTAAGCGCTCGACTGTACCGACAAGCCTGACTAATGCCACGCAGATTGATGCTGGTGTTGAGCACAGCTGTGCGATTGGCGACAACGGTGTAGAGTGCTGGGGTCGTAACCACAAGCAGCAGCGTAAGGTGCCAGCTGGTCTGGTTAACCCAACGCAAGTATCTGCGGGTTATATCCACACCTGTGCGATTGATGACAACGGTGTTACCTGTTGGGGAACACAGCAGGATTCACGTACTGTAGTTCCTGGTACGTTGGTTAACCCAACGCAGGTAAGTGCGGGTGGTTTCTCAACCTGTGCGATTGATGACAATGGCGTAACCTGTTGGGGTGCTCCAAATATCGTCAATGTACCTAACCTGTCTAACCCGACTCAGCTGAGTGTTGGTTACAACCACGCTTGTGCTCAGGACGATACTGGCACGGTTTGTTGGGGTAACAACGACAAGAGCAAGCGTGTTGTTCCTGAAATCCTTGTATATGTAACGGATAACGATAGTGATGGCGTGGATGATGCCGTCGACAGCGATCCACTTGATGCAGCTGTTCAGTAAGTTCAAGTAGTAGTAACTAAAAACTCGCCATGGGAAACCATGGCGAGTTTTTTTATGCCTGTTAAAAAATCCGGTTTTATTGCTCTATAACAGCATCAGGGATAGATAAACAATGTATTAGTCATGTAGCCTTTGCCATAATACGAGTCTGCACATTTATTATGGAATTCTATGTCACAACTAACCCACTTAAACGCCAGCGGCGAAGCCCATATGGTCGATGTATCGGAAAAAGCCGATACTGTTCGCAGTGCACTAGCTCAGTCTCAGGTTCAGTTAACGGCGAATATAGTGGCGGCGATTACTGATAGCAAATTACCTAAGGGTGACCTCTTTGCAACCGCCAGAATCAGCGGTATTCAGGCCGCTAAAAAAACCAGTGATTTAATCCCTCTATGCCACCCTTTGCCGCTGTCTAAAGTCAGTATAGATATTGAGTTAAAGGGTCAAATTTTGCTGATTACTGCCCTGTGTAAAACCACCGGCAAGACCGGAGTAGAGATGGAAGCCCTAACCGCCGCATCGGTTGCAGCGCTAACCGTCTATGATATGTGTAAAGGCTTGGACAAGGGCATGGTTATCAGCCAGACAAGATTACTGGAAAAGACCGGCGGCAAGTCAGGTACCTGGCACCCAGAGGACTACAGCATTGATTAACCTACTGTTTTTTGGCCGACTCGGTGATTTTGCCAAACAGGTACCCATAACAATTCAGGCCTCAACGCCGGCAGAGATTCGTGATCTTTTAAGCGCTAATTATCCGCAGCTAGGCAAAGAACTCTCACAGCCTCAAGTGCTTGTCTCGGTAAACCAGATGATTGTCGGTTGGGATCAAGCCCTGACTGATGGCAGTGAGGTGGCTTTTTTGCCGCCGGTAACCGGAGGCTAGGTGGGTTTAAATAGCATCCGAATTCAAACTCATGACTTTGATCTGGCTCAGGAGTACCAGCAGCTTCGTGAACTTTCAACGACTGTTGGCGCGGTGGTGACCTTCATCGGTTTGGTGCGAGATTTTGAATTGGATGCCTCAATTGATTCCCTCAGCTTGCAGCACTATCCGGGTATGACCGAAACCCTGTTGCAGGAAATTGTTGATCAGGCCAATAAGCGCTGGAACCTGATTGGCAGCACCGTTATTCATCGGGTAGGGGAGTTACTGCCGAGAGACCAGATCGTGTTTGTTGGCGTTGCCAGTCAACATCGAGCAGATGCCTTTCAAGCAGCACAGTTTTTAATGGACTACCTGAAAGTCAAAGCAACCTTTTGGAAGCAGGTCAGTCAGAACGGAAAGCAGCACTGGGTGGAGAACAAAGACTCGGATACTGATGCACTGGCCCGTTGGGATTCTGCGAATGACTGATGTCGATGGCTTAATATTAGCCGCTGGTCGTTCCACGCGCATGGTCACCGGCAATAAGGTTCAGGCCTTGCTGGCGGGAAAAACCCTGCTTGAACAGGTTATTGAAAGGTTGGCACCTCAGGTCGGTAGCCTGTTTATTAATGGTGATCCGGTTCTCTGCGGAGAGGCCTGCGGAGCGGTTAATAGAGATTATTTATATCCTTTTATAGTCGATAAACTCGATGATTTTCGGGGGCCGCTTACCGGCTTATACAGTGCCCTGACCAGTGATCAACTCAGCGACGCCCGCTATCTGATGTTAACCCCCTGTGATGGGCCGTTTATCCCCGATAACCTAGTCGCTGAGCTATACGCGCTGATTGTCAGCAAGAATGCCGATATTGCCTGTATTCGCTATCAGGGCGCTGCACAGCCAACCTTTACCCTGTGGAATAAATCTGTTCTTGGGGCGGTGGAGAGTACGCTACTGGTGGATAAGAACGGCGGCTTTAAACCGCTATTACAGACTTTGCATACAGTGTATTTAGACTGGCCCGAGCAAGCGGTAAATCCCTTTTTTAATATTAATAGTCGCGAAGACCTGGCTCTGGCAGAGGCTATTATATGTCCTTAGATTCTGCCAATTTAAGTCATAAACAATTTATGCGCTACAGCCGTCATTTATTAATGGACGATATCGGCGAAGCCGGGCAGCAAAAGCTAAGTAACGCCCGCGTATTAATTGTTGGGCTTGGTGGTCTGGGCTGTCCCGTTGCACTCTATCTTGCCGCGGCAGGGGTTGGGCAGTTGAGTCTCTGCGATCCAGACACTGTTGAATTAAGCAATTTACAACGCCAGATACTCTATAAAGAGGCCGATTGTGGCGAGTTAAAAGTCAGCTGCGCCAAGCGTGAGTTAAGCGCCTTAAACCCCCATCTTCAGATTAATAATTACGCCGATAAAGTCAGCGCCGAAATCCTGTTGAATAACTACGATATTGTCGTTGATTGCACCGATAACCTGGCAGCGAGGCAGTTGATCAATCAGCATTGTTTTGGGCAGAAAAAAGCCTTTGTCAGCGCCTCGGCGCTGGGTTGGGAAGGTCAATTGGTTGCCTTTGATTTTGCGCATAACCCAAGGCTCTGCCTTAACTGTATTATTGATAAAGATTCCTCGGAACCGCTGCTCAATTGTTCCAACTCTGGTGTGGTTGGGCCAGTACTTGGCGCTATGGGCAGTTTGCAGGCGACAACAGTTATACGATTGTTATTGGGCTTTTTTCAGCAACATGGTGAACTGCAGCGTTATGATGGTAAGTCGGGGCGCTGGCTTAATTTACGTGCTGAAGCAAAACCGAATTGTGATGTTTGTAGTTGATCATTGCGCTGTCGTTCTGAATGCCCCACATTGTCATCCTGAACGCCCCCACATTGTCATCTTGAACGCCCGGATATTGTCATCCTGAACGTCAGTGAAGGATCTGAGTTCCTTCAGTTCGCTACGCTTTCTCAGGATGACAGGATTTACTCGGGCAGGCCATCACACTGTCATCCCGACAGAGCGTAGCGACGAGGGATCTCGAAATAACAGGGTTTAAAGTAGTTTCAAAATAAAATTTTAGGAGAAAAAAGTGGCTCACGACCTTTCCAAAGAACGAAAATTTCTAAAAATAGCGCTGCTAACTGTTTCCGATACACGCAGCCTAGAAACTGATACCAGCGGCAGCTATCTGCAACAGGCCCTAGAAGAAGAGGGCCATCATCTCGCCGATCGTCAGCTAGTAATTGACGATATCTACCAGATGCGCGCCACAGTTTCAGCCTGGATCGCCGACCCAACGGTAGAGATTATTCTCACCACCGGCGGCACCGGCTTTACCGGACGCGACAGCACCCCAGAAGCCTTAGCGCCCCTATTCGACAAACATATTGAAGGATTCGGCGAGCTGTTCCGTCAACTCTCCTACGATGAAATTGGCACCTCAACAGTACAGTCTCGCTGTCTGGCGGGGCTCTCCAATAGAACCGCAATCTTCTGCCTTCCCGGCTCCACCGGCGCCTGTAAAACCGGTTGGAATGGTATTATTCGTGAACAGCTAAACAATACTTTTGGCCCCTGCAATTTTGTGCAGCACGTTGGAGTTAAAGCAAAATAATGATTTCAGTCTCCGCCGCTATAGAGCAGCTGATAACCACTGCTAAAACCACAGATGCCAAAGAACATCTGCCGGTTACACAGAGTCTTGGGCGGGTATTGGCAACAGATATAACCGCCACTATCAATGTGCCGCCAGCGGATAATAGCGCTATGGACGGTTATGCTTTTTGTTTTGCGGATGCCCAGAGTAACAATTTTCAATTACCACTCAGCCAGCGCATTCCCGCAGGTATTGCCCCAAAAGCATTAACCCCATTAACCATAGCGCGTATTTTTACTGGCGCTGAAATACCTGTTGGCGCCGATACGGTTGCAATGCAGGAAAACTGTCAGGAATTAGATGGAACAGTTTCTATCGACAGTAAGATAATCAGCACTGCCAATGTACGTCCGAAAGGCCAAGATATTCAGTCAGGCGAGACTATCCTCATCGCGGGTACAAAATTACGCGCCCAAGAGATGGGCCTGTTGTCGTCGATTGGTGTTGATACTGTCGAGGTATTTAAACCCTTAAAAATTGCTATTTTCTCCACCGGTGATGAGCTTGTCGAGCCCGGTCAGGTACTTCAGCCCGGACAGATCTACAACTCCAATCGCGCTACCCTAATAGGCCTAATTCAATCCCTAGGTATGATCCCAGTAGATTTGGGCACGGTGCCAGATAGTCTTGAAGCCACTGAAAAAGTTCTTAAAAAAGCTGCTGATGTCGGCGATATTATCCTTAGTGCTGGCGGTGTCTCTGTTGGTGATGAAGACTATGTAAAAGATGCTGTTGCCAGTCTCGGCAGTATCGACTTTTGGCGGGTCGCTATCAAACCGGGCAAGCCACTGGCTTTTGGGCAGATCGGCAATACGCCATTTGTCGGACTTCCAGGAAATCCCGCATCAGTATTTGTCACTTTTATGATCTTGGCTCGGCCCTTTCTATTAGCCAGTCAGGGGTTAAAGCAGGTTTTACCTCAAGGCTTAAAAGCCATCGCCCAATTTGCAAAGGCTGGCGAAAAGCGCGAGGTCTATCTGCGCGCTAAACTGACCGATAGTGGCGTGAAAATTTACCCCAATCAGAGCAGCGGCGTATTATCCTCGGCCTGCTGGGGGGAGGTTTTTGTTAAACAGCAGAGTGGCCAATCGATACAGATTGGCGATCTGATTGATGTGCTACCTTATAGTCTATAAACACAAAGGAATTGTGAGAACAGAGTGAGCATAAAAAGCCCCGAAAACAAAATCCCAACGCTAGTCGATCCCTTCGGGCGCACGATTGATTACCTGCGCCTGTCGGTAACTGATCGCTGTAATTTGCGCTGTACCTACTGCATGGCAGAAGAAATGACCTTTCTGCCCAAACAGCAGATTCTTAGCCTTGAAGAGCTGCGTGATGCCGCCACAGCCTTTGTTGAATTGGGTATCCGAAAGATACGTTTAACCGGTGGTGAGCCATTAATTAGGCGCGATATTGTTAAGCTAGTCAGTTCATTGGCAGCCTTGCCGGGCCTTGATGAAGTGACCATGACCACCAATGGCGTATTGCTGCCAGCTATGGCTCAGCCCTTAAAAGATGCCGGTCTTTCAAGACTCAATATTAGTATCGACAGCCTTAAAGCTAATCGCTTTAAACAACTTACCCGCGTCGGCAATCTGCATGAGGTTATCGCCGGTATTAAAGTCGCAGCTGTCACAGGCTTTAAAAAGGTCAAACTCAACGCCGTAATTCTTGCTGGTTTTAATGATGATGAAATAATTGATTTGGCGCGATTTGCGGTTGATCAGGGGATGGATATCTCGTTTATCGAAGAGATGCCGTTGGGAGAAATAAACTCCCATAAACGAGTGAATACACAGATAACCAGTAATAGCTTGCGTGAAAAGTTAGCATCAGAATTTACCCTGATTGATAGTACAGAAACTACTGGCGGGCCATCCCGCTATCTGCAGGTAGCTAATAGCAATTCTAAAATCGGTTTTATCTCGCCGATGTCGAATAACTTTTGCGAATCCTGTAACCGAGTGCGGCTGACCGCAGAAGGGCGGCTACTTCTCTGTTTAGGTAATGAGCACAGCATGGACTTGCGCGAAGTATTGCGCAGTTATCCCGGAAATTTTGAATTATTAAAAAGTAAAATTTTAGAAGCACTTAAAGACAAGCCAGAGCGTCATTACTTTGATCCTGAGCAGGTTGATATAGTCCGTTTTATGAATATGACCGGCGGCTGATTGAGTGTTTATAGAAACCTTGCTCACGCAGATGTTCGCCTTTGAATACAGCTACTGGTTACTCGCCGCTATCGCCCTGATGGCAGTACTTTACTCCTCAGTAGGTCACGGTGGCGCCTCAGGCTATCTCGCCGCTATGGCGCTCTGGGGGCTGGCGCCACAAGAGATGCGTCCCGCAGCTCTGGCCATGAACATCATTGTCACCAGCTGGCTGTTATACCGCTTTCAACCTTACAAACTTATGCCCTACAAACTATTTTGGCCATTGGTGATTGTCTCAACACCAGCGGCGTTTATCGGTGGTCTGTGGAAAATTGATAGCTTTAGTTACCATTTATTAGTCGGCTTTTTAATGGCCCTTGCAGCACTGCGTATGGTGATTACCGCCAAGCCTATAGAAAATATTGCATTACCCTCCCATGGGTTATTGTTAACTGTCGGTGTGCTTCTCGGCTTCTCTGCAGGATTAAGTGGCATCGGTGGCGGGGTATTTTTAAGTCCACTTTTGCTTATTTTTGGCTGGTGCACCGTACGCCAAAGTACCGCCGTAGCGGCCGGATTTATCCTCTTAAATTCAATCGGTGGGCTGGCTGGCTATGGGGTTAGTGGTCAACCCTGGCCGCTTGGAACAGGCTGGTTAATGATTAGCGCCTTTGCCGGCTGTTTAATCGGTGCCGAGATCGCATCTCACCGAGCAACAACGGTTACATTGCGCAAACTGCTTGCCGCAGTGTTGACGATTGCTGCAGTTAAAATGGTGTATAGCGCTTTTTAGTTGCCAGTTATTGGTCAAAGCAAAACCTATGTCCTAGTATTACGACAATCAATAACACCAATCTTAATGGATGATTTACCTCACAGGATAGAGAGCATGAAAACCAAAGCAGCAGTGGCGTTTGGCGCCGGTAAACCCTTAGAAATTGTCGAAGTCGATCTCGATGGTCCAAGAGCCGGTGAAGTTCTGGTGGAAATAAAAGCCACCGGAGTTTGTCATACAGATGCGTTCACCCTATCAGGGGATGACCCAGAAGGGGCATTCCCGGCAATTTTAGGCCACGAAGGTGCAGGTGTTGTGGTTGAAGTGGGTCCCGGTGTAAAAACCCTCAGACCCGGTGACCATGTGATTCCGCTGTATACCGCCGAGTGTCGCGAATGTGACTTCTGTCTAAGCCCCAAAACCAATCTTTGTCAGGCCGTGCGTACGACTCAGGGGCAGGGTGTTATGCCCGATGGCACTAGCCGTTTTTCTTTTGAAGGCAAACCAATACTGCACTATATGGGTTGTTCAACCTTCTCCAATTACACCGTGCTTCCAGAGATATCACTGGCCAAGGTCCGTGAAGACGCGCCCTTCGACAAAATTTGTTATATCGGTTGTGGTGTGACCACGGGTATAGGTGCAGTGGCATTTACCATGAAGGTAGAGGCTGGCTCTACAGTGGCAGTCTTTGGTCTCGGCGGTATAGGCCTCAATGTAATTCAGGGTGCCAAAATGGTAGGTGCTACCAGAATTATTGGCATCGACCTCAATCCGGCCAGAGCCGCACTGGGCAAACAGTTTGGTATGACCGACTTTATCAACCCATCCGAAGTGGAAAATGTAGTCGACCATATTATTCAGATGACCGGCGGCGGCGTGGACTACAGTTTTGAATGCATTGGTAATGTGAATGTCATGCGTCAGGCCCTGGAATGCTGCCATAAAGGCTGGGGCGAGAGCTGCATCGTCGGTGTGGCAGGCGCAGGCAAAGAAATTTCCACTCGTCCATTTCAGTTAGTGACAGGTCGATCATGGCGCGGCACTGCCTTTGGCGGCGCTCGTGGTCGTACCGATGTACCACGTATTGTCGATTGGTATATGGAAGGAAAAATCAATATTGACGATTTGATAACCCATAAGATGCCATTGGAAGATATTAATAAGGCATTTGATTTGATGCACTCGGGCGAGAGTATTCGTTCAGTTGTTGAGTTTTAGAGTGGGAATTTAAGAGTGGGAATTTTAGAGTTGGAGTTTTAGATGGCCCTCCAGTCGATAGAACAGATTGATTTTCACCAGAGCTTTGGCGGCAAGCAGCTGCGCTATAAGCATCAGTCCGCTATGCTTAATTGCGAGATGACGTTCTCAATTTACTTGCCGCCTCAGGCCGAGCAGGGCCCAGTGCCCTTGTTGTATTGGTTATCAGGCCTTACCTGTACGGATGAGAACTTTGTACAAAAAGCCGGTGCCCAGCAACATGCAGCAGAGCATGGTATTGCCATTGTCTGTCCAGACACCAGCCCAAGAGGTGAGGGGGTGGCAGATGATCCAGATCGCGCATACGACATGGGCTTGGGAGCTGGGTTCTATATCAATGCCACTCAAGAGCCCTGGAGCCAGCACTACCAGATGTATAGCTACATAGTGGATGAACTGCCTGAATTGATTAATGCAGCGTTTCCCGTCGATGCCAGTCGCACTTCCATTTCAGGTCACTCCATGGGTGGTCATGGCGCAATGACAATCGCACTGAAAAATCCCGGTCGCTACAAATCAGTCTCAGCCTTTTCACCGATATGCTCACCACTCAACTGCCCCTGGGGTGACAAGGTGTTGAGCAACTATTTAGGAAAAGATAAAAGGAACTGGCAGCAATATGACACAGTGGCCTTAGTCTTAACTAAAGCTAAGGCCGCGACACAACAACAGCATCTGCCGGTGCTGATCGATCAGGGCGATGCTGACAATTTTTTAGCCGAGCAGCTTAAAACTGACCTGTTAATCGATGCCGCGCAAGTGGCAGAATTCCCCATGCAAATAAGAATGCAAAGCCAGTATGATCACAGCTACTTTTTTATTGCGACTTTTATTGCTGAGCATATTGCCTTTCATGCACGTGCTTTGAGCTGAAAATCTAAACCCTATAATCAGCTTAAAAAAACCTTAGAGTGGTAGTTCTTATTCGGTAAATAAGAGTCTCTTATACTATGAAAATCGAGATGTAGAAGGTGATAGACTACCTTGCAGGTAACTGTAAATAGTAAAGAAGACAGCATAAGCGATTAAAAAAACAGGGGCATAAAACTTGAACAGTACGCTAGAAAAAACCACCGATATTAGCGGCCTAATTGCAAAGTATAAAGATCTGCCCGGTGGTTTATTGCCCCTATTGCATGCTATCCAAACTGAGATTGGCTATGTGCCAGACTCAACCGTTCCAACCATTGCCACCGGCTTAAATCTGTCCCGTGCCGAAGTGCATGGCGTTATCAGTTTCTACCACGACTTTAAAACTCATCCGATAGGCCGCAATACCGTCCAGATTTGTCGTGCCGAAGCCTGTCAGGCTATGGGGTCACGCACATTGGAAGCCCATGCCAAACAGACACTGGGCATTAATTACGGCGAAACCACCGCCGATGGCAATATCAATTTAGAGCCTGTCTACTGCTTAGGTAATTGCGCCTGTTCACCGTCAATACGCATTAACGACGATATTTATGCGCGAGTTGATACAGAGCGTTTTGATGACCTAATGTCCGGACTCTTAATAGAAGAGGGGGCATCCAAATGACGTTTTATATTCCACAAGATACCACTGCCCTAGCGCTCGGAGCAGATTCAGTCGCCAGCGCATTGCAAGCCGCAGGCATAGAGCCAGTGCGCAATGGCTCGCGAGGCATGTTTTGGTTAGAGCCATTACTTGAAGTAGCCACAGATACAGGCCGAATTGGTTTTGGACCGGTTACCGCCAACGATATACCCCGTATTCTCGATGCCCTCGAAGCCGATGCTAGCAGCCACGATCTATATCTTGGACCGGTTGAAGAAATTGAATATCTCGCCAAGCAACAGCGCCTGACTTTTGCCCGTGCCGGGCAGGGCGACCCCCTATGTCTGGATAACTATCAGGCACTCAATGGTTTTAAAGGTCTTAGCAAAGCCTTGGGTATGAGCGGCAGCAGATTGTTGATCAGGTAAAAGATTCAGGCCTGCGTGGTCGCGGGGGTGCAGCATTTCCCGCCGGGATTAAATGGCAGACGGTTTTAGATACCCGTGGCGACCAAAAATACATAGTCTGTAATGCCGACGAAGGCGACTCTGGAACATTTGCCGACCGCGTATTGATGGAAGCCGATCCGTACCAGCTGATAGAGGGCATGGTTATCGCTGGTTTAGCCGCGGGTGCAACTCAGGGTTACATCTATCTACGCTCCGAATACCCGGTGGCCCACAGGCTATTAAATATTGCTATCGACAGAGCCACAGCAGCCAATTTCCTCGGCGATAATATTCAGGGCTCTGGCAAAACCTTCCATCTGGAAGTACGTCTGGGTGCTGGTGCTTATATCTGCGGTGAAGAGACCGCATTGCTAGAAAGTCTTGAAGGCAAGCGGGGCATGGTTCGTGCCAAGCCACCGCTGCCCGCCATCGAAGGTCTATTTGGCAAGCCCACAGTAGTCAACAATGTCTTAACGTTGGCCGCCATCTCCAGTATTTTGGAACAGGGCGCAGCCGCCTATCAAAACTTTGGACTGGGTCGCTCAAGAGGCACCTTAGCCATTCAGCTAGCCGGTAATATTAAACGCGGCGGGCTAATTGAACTGGCCTTTGGTGTCACATTACGTGAAGTGGTTGAAGACTACGGGCAGGGCACCCACAGCGGTCGTCCTATTCGCGCCATTCAGGTGGGTGGGCCCTTGGGAGCGTTTATGCCCGAATCCCAGTGGGATACGCCCATGGACTATGAAGCCTTCGCCGCCATCAAAGCCATGATTGGTCACGGTGGTATTGTAGTCTTTGATGACACCGCCGATATGGCCGCCCAGGCACGCTTTGCTATGGAATTCTGTGTGGTGGAATCCTGCGGTAAATGTACACCCTGCCGAATAGGCTCGGTGCGTGGTGTTGAAGTCATTGACCGAATTGTTGCCAATGAAAATCGCGACAATAATTTAATTTTGTTGCATGACCTCTGCGACACCATGGAGTTTGGCTCATTGTGTGCCATGGGTGGTATGACGCCATACCCGGTTCGCAGTGCAATCAAGTATTTCCCAGAAGATTTTTTATTACAAGACGCTGAAGGCTCATTATTACAAGCCGCCGGCCAGGGATATAAATAGCATGTTGGAATTCTACGAACCCCAAGCAGATTACGGCACCCCAAAAAGCACCAGCACCACCATGGTCACCCTAAGTATTGATGGCGTCAGTGTCACAGTGCCAGAAGGTACCTCAGTGATGCGCGCCGCCGCCGAAAGCGGTGTAAAAATCCCGCGCCTCTGTGCCACCGACCAACTTAAATCCTTCGGCTCCTGTCGCGTTTGTTTAGTCGAAATTGAAGGCCGCCGCGGATTCCCAGCATCCTGCACCACCAATGTAGAAGCCGGCATGGAAGTCAAAACCCAGTCCGACGAAATCGGCAAACTGCGCCGCAATGTGATGGAGTTATACATCTCCGATCACCCACTCGACTGCCTGACCTGCCCAACCAATGGCGATTGCGAACTGCAAGACACCGCCGGCGAATTAGGCCTGCGATCCGTGCGCTATGGCTTTGAAGGCGAAAACCATTTAGTCGCCGAGAAAGACGAATCCAATCCTTATTTTACCTTCGACCCGTCCAAGTGCATCGTCTGCTCCCGCTGCGTGCGCGCCTGTGAAGAAGTGCAGGGCACCTTTGCACTGACTATCGATGGCCGAGGGTTCGAATCAAAAGTCAGCGCCAGCCAAGCCGAAGACTTTATGGACTCCGAATGTGTTTCCTGTGGTGCCTGCGTCAATGCCTGCCCCACCGCAACACTCACCGAAAAAAGTATTATTGAAGCCGGCAAGCCCGAGCATTCCGTTACCACCACCTGCGCCTACTGTGGTGTTGGCTGCGCCTTTAAAGCCGAGATGAAAGGCAACCAAGTCGTGCGTATGACCCCACTCAAAGACGGCAAAGCCAACGAAGGCCACGCCTGTGTAAAGGGTCGATTCGCCTTTGGTTACGCCACCCACAAAGACCGCATCACCGTACCCATGATTCGCGACAGCATCGACGACCCCTGGAAAGAAGTGTCCTGGGAAGAGGCCGTTACCTACACCGCCAAACGCTTTAAAGACATTCAGGCCGAGTATGGCCGCAATAGTATCGGTGCCATCTCATCCTCAAGGTGCACCAATGAAGAAGTCTATCTGGTGCAAAAAATGGTTCGTGCCGGATTTGGCAATAACAATATCGACACCTGCGCCCGGGTTTGCCATTCACCGACCGGCTTTGGTTTAAAAACCACGCTAGGCGAATCTGCCGGTACCCAAACCTTTGCCTCCGTAGCCGATGCCGATGTGGTTATTGTGATGGGTGCCAACCCCACAGAAGCGCACCCAGTGTTTGGCTCACGCCTAAAACGCCGCCTTCGCGAAGGGGCCAAGTTAATTGTTATCGATCCACGCAAAATTGAATTGGTCAGCTCGCCGCACATTACCGCCGACTACCATCTGCCCGTGCGCCCCGGCACCAACGTCACCATTCTCAATGCACTGGCCCATGTAGTGGTTAACGAAGGCCTAGAAGCCCGTGACTATATTGCCGAGCGCTGCGATGTCCCAGAATTTGAAAAATGGCAGGTCTTTATAGGCGACGACCGTCACTCCACAGAAAACACCGAAAGCATTACCGGTGTGCCAGCAGCAGATCTAAGAGCCGCAGCACGGCTTTATGCCACCGGTGGTAATGGCGCTATTTTCTATGGCTTAGGTGTCACCGAACACAGTCAGGGTTCAACCGCCGTCATGGGCATAGCCAACCTCGCCATGCTCACCGGCAACATTGGCCGCGACGGAGTAGGCGTAAACCCACTGCGCGGACAAAACAACGTGCAGGGCTCATGCGATATGGGTTCATTCCCCCACGAGCTGCCCGGCTACCGTCATATTTCTGATACCGCCACCCGCAACCTGTTTGAAGGCGAGTGGGGAGTAACCCTAGATTCCGAGCCCGGCCTGCGCATTCCCAATATGTTTGATGCCGCCCTAGACGGCGACTTCAAAGGCCTTTATTGCCAAGGCGAAGATATCGCCCAGTCCGACCCCAA
>CAWUVN010000048.1:0-32809 GCA_963925995.1 uncultured Pseudomonadales bacterium
CTCCGAGGCAATTCTCAAGATGGCAGGATGGCGTTCAAGGCTATTTCAGAAAGAATTAGTGGATACGTTTATTCAAGCGATCGGCCTCTATCCACCGGGATCATTGGTGGAGCTGACCAATGGCGAGGTTGCAGTGGTCAGTGACTACAAAGCCGGAATGGGAAGAAAACCGAAACTGACGATTATTCTTGATATGAATAAACGTCGCCTCAGCAAAAAGAGAGTACTGTCACTTAGTGGTAAAGAAGGCACCATTGATATTGCCAAAAACCTGCCACCGGATGCTTACAATTTAGATCCAGAAGCGCTTTTTTAAAGCGCTTCATTTTATAAAAGCTATTACATCATACGCTTGGTATTATCCGTCAGGCGCTCCCACCAGCGCAGCATCAATCGATCAGCGCTCTCTTCAGCGGCAAAACCCAGACGCTGGTGCAGCTTCTTCTTAAGCACATAGGCCACTTCAAACACATCCGCCTGCTTCGAGCGAGAGACCAGATATTCATCACTGGTCTGCAGATCATCAACCAACGCAACATCCTGAGCACGAAGACCAAACCAAACTTCACCAGTGGCAATCTTATCTATATCCACAGCCGGGCGATGCTCCAAGACAAATTGCTTAAACAGGTCGTGGGTATCCTGCAGATCTTCAAGAAACTTCTCGCGACCGCTGTCGGTATTCTCACCAAACATGGTCAGGGTTCGCTTGTGCTCACCGGCAGTTAACAATTCAAATTCCACATCGTGCTTTTTAAGCACCTTGTTAAAGTTAGGCACCTGAGCCACTACGCCAATAGAACCGAGAATGGCAAAGGGGGCGGCAAGGATTTTGTCCGCCACACAAGCCATCATATAGCCACCACTGGCGGCAACCTTATCCACGCAAACAGTCAGTGGAATATTGCATTTGCGAATACGATCGAGCTGACTTGAGGCCAGGCCATAGCTGTGAACCATACCACCACCACTCTCCAAGCGAACAACTACTTCATCTTTCTCCGTGGCCTGAGAGAGAATCGCAGTCACTTCCTCACGCAGATTAGTCACCGCTGAAGCGCTGATATTGCCATGAAAGTTGACAACAAAGACACGTGATTTCTGCTCAACAACAGAATCATCCTCTGAGGGATTTTTAGCGGCTTTTTTAAGCGCCTTGAGTTTTTCCTTGGCTTTCTTCTGCTTTTCTTTTTCGAGCTTTTTAGTCTCTGCCTTATGCAGCGACTCATCCATTATCGCAAACTTAATCGCATCACTCATCTCATCATAGAGCTCGTTGAGAGGCGTGATTTCCAAATGCCCCCTGTGTCCGGACTGTTTGTTTTTCTGGCTCAGGCCAACAACAACGCTGAGGAGAATAATCACGGCAATAACAAAGGTAACAATTTTGGCTAAAAACAGGCCGTATTCAATAAGGAAATCCAAGACAAACTCCAATTAAGTTGTAAATGATTTATAGGTTGTTAATAAAAGCCTAATTATAGACTGATTAAAGCAGCACAACAGCTGCAGTTCTAAGAGCCCGAAACCTGGTTGACAAAATGCGCGATCAAGCGCCCAGACAAACTCTGTATAGAGGGTAATAGCTCTGGCAATTCACTGTAGTGATACCACTGAGCCTCGGCGATCTCAAGACCATCAACCTGAATATCGCTGGTGGTTGCATCGGCCATAAAGCCGAGCATTAACTGCCCCGGGAACGGCCATGCCTGACTACCAACATAGCGGATATTATCAATATGCACACCGACCTCTTCAAAGACTTCTCTATGCAATGCCTGCTCGGCACTCTCGCCAGCCTCTAAAAACCCGGCCAGTGCGCTAAATCTGCCCTCAGGCCAGCTCGCCTGACGGCCTAAAAGACAACGCTCTCCGTCAACAACAATAACAATAACACAGGGAGCAATTCGCGGATAAAAACTGATATTACAGGGTACACATTGCAGTGCATGATCATTGATAGCGTCTGTAGTCGGCTCACCACAGGAGCCGCAGTACTGATGATTGCGCTGCCACTCCAACATCTGTACCGCACGACTGGCTAGAGAGAACTCTTCATCGGACACCGATCTCAACAATGAGCGCAGATCAATGGTTGAGTAATCTGACATAGCGTTGCAGTCCGGCGAGAGATCCCAGACCTCACAGTCAACCCCCTGCCACTGGCCCAACAGCAAACGCTTCTGGCAGTAAAACTTCATAATATCGGCAGCGTCCCTGTTCACCACCAGCGCGTTACTTTGATGGGCGACCAGCACGTCTCGTCCGACCACAGGAATAATCCAAAGACTGTCATCAGTTGATGTATATCTATTGGTTGCGAAAAACCGCTGAAGATTCTCTGGAAGCATACTGCAATACACCGTAAACGAAGATTTAAAAGCCGCTGAGGCTTGCATATTGGCGGGTCTACAGATACTGTTTCGCCATGATTTTTTTGCAGTCTAACACGAAAGAATTTACAGCTTCTAACAGGCTATAAAAACCTTTTTAAAAGCCCTTTTAAAAGCCCTTTTAAAAACAAGGAATCTTGTATGCAACCGACCCTAATCCAGGCATTAAAAAAGAATTTTTTAGGTAATTCCCCAGACTGGTATGAAACGTCGATTATTGCCTTCCTGCTGCTAAATCCGCTGATATTAATGGCCTTCGGTCCGTTTATTACCGGTTGGGTATTGATCGGACAATTTATCTTCACCCTGGCGATGGCGCTAAAATGCTACCCGTTACAGCCCGGCGGTCTACTCGCTATTGAGGCTGTGCTGCTCGGCCTGACATCCCCCGAAGCGGTCTATCAGGAAACGATGAGTAATTTTCAGGTAATCCTGTTGTTAATGTTTATGGTCGCCGGCATCTATTTTATGCGCGATATGCTGCTGTTTACATTTACCAAAATTCTGCTTGGTGTAAAATCAAAAATCGCCCTATCCTTTCTGTTCTGTTTTGCTGGTGCAGTACTCTCAGCATTTCTCGATGCGCTAACCGTGACAGCGGTCCTAATTACTATCTCAGTGGGCTTTTATTCGGTCTACCACAAAGTCGCTTCCGGCAAGAAAATTGTCGATGAGGATCACGATCACAGTGATGACAACAGCCTTAAGTCAACCAAGCGGGCCGAACTAGATCAATTTCGCAGTTTTTTGCGCAGCCTGATTATGCACGGCGCTGTGGGTACAGCTCTGGGTGGCGTTACCACTCTGGTCGGCGAGCCACAGAATCTATTGATTGCTGAAAAAGCCGGTTGGGATTTTATTGAATTTTTTCTCAGAATGGCCCCAGTAACCATGCCGGTTTTTGTCTGCGGATTGCTGACCTGCGTATTCCTTGAAAAATACAAACTGTTTGGCTACGGCACAGAGATGCCCTTAGAAGTACGCAATATATTGCAACAATCCAGTGATCATGACGATTCTCGTCGTACTCAGTCAGATAAAGCTACTCTTATTGTGCAGTCATTAGTCGCTGTGGTGTTGGTCTTAAGCTTAGCTTTTCACTGGGCGCCAGTAGGCTTAATCGGCCTGATGGTTATAGTGCTACTAACTGCCTTCAACGGCATTACCGAAGAGCATCGTATTGGTCACGCCTTTGAGGAAGCACTCCCATTTACTGCGCTTCTAGTCGTGTTCTTTGCGATTGTTGCGGTGATTCATGATCAGCATCTTTTCACCCCGGTTATTGCTTGGGTGTTGACCATGGATGAAGCGATGCAGCCGGGCGTATTCTTCCTCGCAAATGGCCTGCTCTCAGCAATCAGTGACAATGTATTTGTCGCAACGGTGTATATCAATGAAGTATCCGAGGCCTTAAAAGCCGGTGATATTACTCGTTCACAGTTCGACAAACTGGTGATAGCGATCAATACCGGAACCAACTTGCCCAGTATTGCTACCCCTAACGGTCAGGCAGCATTCCTGTTCTTGTTAACCTCTGCACTGGCGCCGTTAATTAGACTTTCCTATATGCGCATGGTGTTTATGGCCCTGCCCTACACAATTGTTCTCACAATAGTTGGGCTAGCAGGTGTGGTTTATATGATCTAATGCCTGCAATCGCTCCTATAGTGAGCTAGAGCTAGAACTAGAGCCCTAGATATAAAAAGGCCGGACTTTTAATAAGCCCGGCCTTTTTTATATCTGCTAAAAAGGTCCCAGAGATTAATAATATCTGGTAGACAATTCTAGAGCTTTGCCTTTTCCTCTGCCTTAAGTTCCTTACGTAAAACTTTACCCACATTGGTCTTGGGCAGGTCATCGCGAAACTCAACAAACTTGGGCACCTTGTATCCAGCCATATTTGATTTACAGAACTCAATCACCTGCTCTTCGGTCAGGCTTGAATCACTGGCCACCACAAACATCTTAACCACCTCACCGGCCTTCTCGTCAGCAACGCCAATAGCAGCGCATTCAAGCACTTGAGGATGCTGGGTTAGGGCCTGTTCTAACTCGTTGGGATAAACATTAAAGCCAGAGACAATAATCATATCCTTAAGACGATCGACAATCTTGATATAGCCGTCCGCATCAACCGTGACAATATCGCCAGTATGCAACCAGCCATCGACAACCACCTCGGCAGTTTGCTCTTCGCGCTGCCAGTAGCCGCGCATAACCTGAGCACCGCGAACCACCAGTTCACCGACACCACCAACTTCCTGTTCAACACCACTGTCGTCGACAACTTTGATATCAGTACCGGGAATGGGAATTCCGGCTGAGCCAATCTTTTCAAAGCCCGCCGGATTCATTGAGATAATCGGCGATGACTCGGTCATACCATAACCCTCACTGACAACACAGCCGGTCAGCTTCTGCCAGTCATTGGCCACAGAATCCATCAATGCCATGCCCCCAGAGAGCGTTTTATTCAACGCTGAGAAATCGAGTTTCTGAAAGCCTTTATTCTGCATCAGAGAAACAAAAAGAGAGTTTAAACCACAGAACATTTCAAACTTAACATTCTTAATAGCGCCGACAAAGGCTGAGATATTGCGTGGATCAGGGATTAATAGACTATGGCCACGGGTCGCAGGAATCAAACCCATACTGAGCATATAGGCATAGATATGATAAAGCGGCAGTGGCGAGACTATCGTATTGTTTTTAATCGAATTATCGCCGACATTGACCATCGCCAGAGCCTGGGCAATATTGTGCATAATTGAGCTCTGGGTCAGCATAACGCCCTTGGAAACCCCAGTGGTGCCACCGGTGTACTGAAGGGCACATATCTCGTCTAACGCGGGTTTATGCAGCGGGTAGTCAGCAGCGCCAGAACCACCGACAAGGTCTGTAAAGGTAGTAAAGCCACTAGCGGGCAACTTGGGTCGCTTACCTAACAGCTTGGTCATTCCTACCAGCACAGTCTTCTTGGGTTGCGGCAACAGATCAATAGCGCGGGTTACCACTACATGCTCAATACCGGTCTCTGGAAGTGCTGTGGCAAGGGTGTCGTAAAACTGATCGAGAACCACCACCGCTTTGGCGCCGGAATCATTAAACTGATGGACCAATTCACGATGGGTGTACATAGGGTTGGTATTAACTATAACTAGCCCCAACTTCCAGGCGGCAACGACAACGATGGGGTATTGCAGCAGATTGGGTAGCTGGACTGCGATTCTATCGCCGGCCTGCAGATTAAACTGGCTGTGGAAATAGGCGGCGGCTCGGTCGGCCATCTGGTCAACCTGAGCATAGCTAAGGGTCTGACCAAGACAGGTAAATGACGGTAAGTCAGCGGAGTCGGACAGCGCTTGCTGCCATAACTCTAATAGCGACTGAGCCGGGAGTGCCGGTTGTTGATTGGAGAGCCCCATTTTTTCAAGCGCTTGTTCAGCGGCATCTTGTACGCGCATAGTTTCACCCATCTCTTGTTAAGAGTTTTTCTTATTTATTTTTATTAAAAACGTTTAAATATTTTATTATTATTTTTACAGTCAAATTGGCCTTAGGCGAGGGACTTAACTGTTGGCCCAAAAATCTATTTTGATCTTTTAACTGAGCTTTTTCACCACTCTATCAACTTCAACATTTTATTACGACTAACTATTACCGCTTTCTACTTCAGGCCTTTTATTAAGACAGTCTACTTCGAAAGAAGTCTCATACCCTTTTCCAAACCGGCCAACGTCAGTGGATACATCTTACCCTCGACCAACTGGCGCAGCATCAAAATTGACGGGGTGTAATCCCAGTACTGTTCCTGAACCGGATTTAACCAGATCATATGCTCAAAGTTCTGCTGCATCCGCTGCATCCAGGCACTGCCCGGCTCTTCATTATGATACTCGACACTGCCGCCGGGACTGTTGATCTCATAGGGCGCCATTGAGGCATCGCCGACAAAGATAACCTTGTAGTCCGGAGTATATTTATTGAGCAGATCATAGGTCGATATCTGTTCATCGCGACGGCGATGGTTGTCCTTCCACACATAGTCATACAGACAGTTGTGGAAATAAAAATACTCGAGGTGTTTAAACTCAGTTTTAGCCGCAGAAAAAAGCTCTTCACAGAGTCGCACATAGGGATCCATTGACCCGCCAATATCGAAGAATATCAGCACTTTCACCGCATTGTGCCGCTCGGGTACCATCTTGATATCGAGCAGGCCGGCATTGCGAGCAGTACTGCGAATAGTATCGTCGAGATCGAGCTGATCTGCCGAGCCCTCACGGGCAAATTTGCGCAGGCGTCGCAGGGCGACTTTTATATTGCGCGTGCCAATCTGCACCGAGTCATCGAGATCGGCAAATTGACGCTCTTCCCAGACCTTGACCGCACTGCCCTGTCCTCCTTCACCGCCAACACGAATACCCTCGGGGTTAAAACCACCGTGACCAAAGGGTGAGGTACCGCCGGTACCAATCCATTTATTACCGCCTTGATGGCGTTCTTTCTGCTCCTCAAGGCGTTTCTTAAACTCTTCGATAAGCTTTTCCAGCCCACCGAGACTTTCAATTTTGGCTTTCTCTTCTTCGCTAAAGTGCTTTTCAAACTCTTTACGCAACCAGTCTTCGGGAATTAGCGCTTCAATAATATCGTCAATATTCTCAAGGTTTTTAAAATAGGCGCCAAAAGCCCGATCAAAGCGGTCGTAATATTTTTCATCCTTAACAAGACAGGTGCGCGCCAGCAGATAAAAATCATCCACTGAACCAAAGGCGAGATTTTTTTCCAGCGCAGAGAGGAGGTCCAATAACTCTTTAATCGAGACTGGCACATTGGCACGCTTGAGCGTATAGAAAAAATTAATCAACATAGGATGAGACTATTTTCCGGACTGACTAACGCGCTTCACGACGGGTCATAAACGCCAGTCGCTCAAGTAGATGAACATCCTGCTCGTTCTTGAGCAGTGCACCATAAAGCGGCGGAATTGCCTTAGTGGGGTCGCGGTTGGTCAAGATATCTTCGGGAATATCATCGGACATTATCAATTTAAGCCAGTCCACCAGTTCCGAGGTTGAGGGCTTTTTCTTAAGACCGGGAATCTTGCGAACATCAAAGAAAATATCCAGCGCCTGATCGACCAGGGTCTTTTTAATCACCGGAAAATGAACATCGACAATACGCTGCATAGTGGCGCGATCGGGGAAGCTGATAAAGTGGAAAAAGCAGCGACGCAAAAAAGCATCCGGCAGCTCTTTTTCATTGTTACTGGTGATGATCACAATGGGCCGCTGAATGGCTTTAATCGTCTCGCCGGTTTCATAGACATGAAACTCCATGCGATCCAACTCAAGCAGCAGATCATTAGGGAATTCAATATCCGCCTTATCAATCTCATCAATTAAGAGCACAACCTGTTCATCGGCGGTAAACGCCTGCCAGAGTTTGCCCTTATCAATATAGTTGCCAATATCATTGACCTTATCGTGACCGAGCTGTGAATCGCGCAGTCGTGAGACCGCATCGTATTCGTATAACCCCTGCTGTGCTTTGGTGGTAGATTTAATATGCCAAGCGAGCAAGGGCTTGCCGAGGGCTTTGGCTACTTCTTCGGCGAGCAGGGTTTTGCCGGTTCCGGGTTCCCCTTTAATCAGCAGTGGGCGCTGCAGCACGACCGCCGCATTGACCGCCATCTGCAGCTCTTCGGTAGCTACATAGTTATCTGTACCTTCAAATTTCATAGCATCTAAACCTACAATAAAGTTATAAAAACAGTTAGCTATGCATAATAAGCTAAAAACATCGTGCAGGAGCGATCCAATATGACCGTGGAGTTTTCAAGCGGCAATCTATAGGGATTAAATAGGCGCTAATAAAGAGAGGAAGTAAAACATAAGGAATAAAGATTGTAGGAATTAATCGGTAATCAGGCGACAGGCTCGCGCTTTATTTTTTGTGCACCGCGCAATTTTTTAGCGGATTTGGAAGACTCTGCAGGAGCGTTTTTACTGGAGCGCTTTTTTGAAAAAAAGCCCCAAAGCACCCGAAATAAAATGTAAAAGATTATCCCAAACAGCGCGACCGCAATTATCGGCGCAAGACCCCGCTGAAAACCGCCATCATCCCCTGAGACCATGACGCCCTCATAGAGGCTGACAAAAAATGCCGGCGCCAGATGGCTATCATCGCGATAGGCAGTCACCGGAGTCAACAGGATAGACGCCGATAACAGCATTAAAAGGTGGCGAACCGCTACCCAGGACGACTTACGCAAAAGCAGCCAGAGAAATAACAGCAGGCAGCTAGCGCCAATCGAGTAAACAATCCAGCCCTGTAAATAATCTTCAGCAGAAAACATAATTAATCAATCCATTTAATAATATGATCTTCAATATCCTCTTCTTTAACCTCTAGCTCAGAGATCACTTTACCGCGCAACGAAGCACCATAGCTATGTATCAATTCAGGGTCACCGCTGCGCAGATGGTGCCAATCCGGCAGAGGCTGACCATCAGCTATCAGTCTATAAGAACAGCTTTTAGGTAACCATGATAATGTATTTATATTATTGCGATCGAGCTTGATACAGTCATCGACCACCTTGTGGCGACCGGCATAATCGGAGCAGCGACAGGACTCGGTATCCAGCAACTCACAGGTTAGATTGGTATAGTAAATCTCGGCACTGTCATAGTCTTCAAGTTTAACCAGACAACATTTGGCACAGCCATCACAGAGTGACTCCCACTGGCTATCGCTCATTTCAGCAAGTGATTTGGCTTCCCACCAGGGCTGAAGTTTCATTGGCTGTCGTCGGCCTTGGGAAATTTGGGTGGTGGCATCTGCAGGTAAAAACCTTTAACAGTCAAATCCGCCATAACCTTGATAACATTAGCACGGGCTAACTTCTTGGCCTCAGTTAGCACCATCGTGGTGACTAAAATCGGCTCGCCAAAATTTTTCAAAAGAACTTCGGGCACAGCTTTAAGGCCTTTAGTTCGGCACAGGTAGAGATACATTTCATCTTTACTGGCGGTCTTATAAATATCGCAAAGTATCTTCACAGCTGCTCACTACTATCAATCACCGACTGCAATGCCGGGGTGACCATAGCAACCCGCCAGCCATCACTGAGTCTGGTTGGCCAGCGACAATCGCCGTCGATAACACTGCGCAAAATCGATTCCAGCTCTTTCTTATTACACATTAACTCTTTGGGAATAGCATGGTCTTCTGCTACGCCATTCAGTGTTGCGCGCATGGTCTTCATTACCTCGCCCACCGCACGGGACAATGGCTGCGGCAATCCTGCGGGAATATTGTTGTGATCGACATCGGCGATCAGCTGTAGTACATCCTGGCCAAATCGCTTAACGGAACGGGAGTACCAATCATCAATTCCGTGTAACTGGCCAATGGTAGTCGGCATAGTATTGGCCAACTCCAAAAGCACATTATCTTTAACTATATGCGAGCGTGGCTTGTCGAGTGTGCGGGCGGTTGCCTCACGCCAGTCACAGAGGCTTTTAAGTACCGCCAGAGAACTACCCTGTAAACGCCAGGCACCTTTGATACGTAGATAGTAGTCTGCGACTTTTTTACGCTCCGCAGCAATAGCCAATAGGCCGGACATCTCCTCTTGCAACCAATTCTGACGCTGCTGCTCAGCGAGTTTATCGGCGAGGATTTTATGCAGCCGGTGCAAATAGAGAACATCATCTGCGGCATAGAGTTTTTGTCGCTCGCTGAGCGGACGCAACATCCAATCCGATCTGGTGTCTTCCTTGCCCAGTTCAACATCAAATACATGAGCAACCAGCCGCGCATAGCCCATCGAGTAACCTATATTGGCCAGACCTGCGGCAACCTGAGTATCAAAAATATTAGTTGGATTGATTGAGAGTGCATGGTCGAGCACTTCAAAATCTTCGCCCGGCGCATGGAAGATAAGCACCCGCTCAGGCGCTTCCAGCAGAGCCTTTAACGGCGCAAAATGGTCAATAGCCAGTACATCAATCAACCAACACTGCTCGCCATCGGAGAGCTGAATAAGTGCCAGTTTTGGGAAATAGGTATTGGTGCGCATAAACTCAGTATCAATCGCCAGTGACGATGAGCTTTGTAACTGCTCACAGAGTTCGGCCAAATGCTGATTATCAGCAACCCAGTGGTTTGTATCTGTTGTTGAATCGGTCATCTAAAGTGTCTTCCTGCTCTGCAAGGCCATATTTAAGGTGCCACCATCGACGTACTCAAGCTCACCACCCATGGGAACACCATAGGCAATTCGCGATACAGAAACACCCAGCGCCTTGGCTTTGTCGGCAATAAAGTGGGCTGTTGCCTCACCCTCTACGGTCAGGTTAGTGGCGAGAATTAGCTCGCTGACAGCGCCGTTTTTCAGCCGCTCAATTAACTGGTCGATACCCAACTGTTCTGGGCCTATACCATCAATCGGTGAAAGGTGGCCGAGCAGTACAAAGTATTTACCACGGAAACTTCCGGCCTGCTCAATGGCATATAAATCCGCAGGGCTTTCAACCACACAGATCTGTTCCGGTAGACGGCGGCCGTTGCTGCAAATAGCACAGAGTTCATGTTCAGTCAGTGTACGGCATTCACCGCAGCGCCCTACTTTCTCTACCGACTCGACAATCATTTCGGCGAGCCTAGAGGCGCCAACGCGATCGCGCTCAAGCAGGTGCAGCGCCATACGCTGAGCAGATTTTGCGCCAACCCCGGGCAATACCCGCAGCGAGTCGATGAGTTGATCTATTAAATTACCGTACACAGTTCAGCCTTTATTAAATTCTTTTTAAGTACTGTTTTAAAATGGCATTTTAAAGCCAGCGGGCAAATCCATCCCGCCAGTCATTTTACCTAAGGCATCCTTGCTCTGAGCTTCAACTTTGCGCACCGCATCATTAACTGCGGCGGCCAGCAAGTCTTCAAGAAACTCTTTATTTTCATCCATCAGTGAGGGATCGAGTGTCACCTTGCGAACATCGTGGCGCCCGGTCATAATCACTTTAACCATACCGGCACCGGATTCACCGGTGACTTCAGCATTGGCCGCCTGCTCTTGCATCTCGGCCATTTTGCCCTGCATCTGCTGGGCCTGTTTCATTAGATCATTGATATTCATAATTTCCTCAAAACTTTTATTAACTGGCATCCGATTAAATAGGCTCAGCCTATAGGTTGCACGGAACGCTCATCCACGCCGCCATCGAACAGCTGCTTAAATTTAACCACCGCGGGATCATTATTGAGAGTCTCTACGGCTTCGGCTAGACGTTCGGACTTCTCACGCAGGTTAGCCGCTCGCGGTGTTTCCTGCTCGGCAACACCCAGGCTGATCTCGACCGTGACTGGGGTTTTAAAATAGTCGCTAAGAGCTTCGCTAAACTGCTCCTGATGAGGGTCGTCGTAGAGGCTGTTGTGGCCGCTATCGATAAGGAACCTTAAGGTTGTACCGCTGCGGCCCAAGTAAAGGCAATGGCTGGCAATTTCCCCGAGGGAAGCAACGATACTTAATTGCTTGCGTAGTTCAATCCAGTTATCTGGGCTAAAGTCTTGTAGGGGAATTGCCTCATTATCCGGAGCCGTTAAGGCTTCTTTATTAAGAAAGGCTAAAGGTTCCTCTTTATTAGGGGACGCTGAAGGCTCTTTATCCGCTGAGGGCTCTTTATTAGGAAACGCTGAAGGCTCCTCACTTACTAAGGGCTCTCCATCAGCTAAGGGCTTTTGCGCTTCAACTTGAGGTTCCCAGGGCGGCCTATCCTCCGCGACTTGGGCTTCAGACTTTTTTACGCTGGGCTCCACCTCCGGTGGAACCGGTGTCGCCTTATTCGTTTCTGGAGCTGGGGTAACAGGAGATGAAGCAGTGGTTTGACCGCTTGAGCCTAGGGCCGGACCACGGGGAGAGTTCTGAGGGCGAAAGGCCAGTGCTCTCAACATCACCATTTCAAAGCCGGATTTAGCATCGGCACTAAGCTGTAAATCTTTGCGCCCCAACAGACAGATTTGATAGAACAGCTGAACATCTTCACGGCTAACCTGAGCGGAAAGAGCCAATACTGCACTGTAGTTAGCCAGACCTTTATCCAACGCTTCTGGAACTGTTTGAACAATGGCTACCTGATGCCAGATCGAAAGGACATCTGCCAGCGCCATATCATAATCTGGAGCCTGCTCTGCCATTCTTGCAATCGCAGCCAATATCTCTGGGCCAGATCCTGAAGCCAGTGCTTTACAGATATCAATCACATAGCTGCGCTCAATCGTACCCAGCATAGAACTAACATCAGCTTCATTAACCTGTCCACCGCCATGCCCAATCGCCTGATCAGTCAAGCTTAGAGCGTCGCGCATACTGCCATCTGCAGCGCGCGCCAGCGACCAGAGACCCGCCTCTTCAAAAGGCACTTTCTCTTCACCGAGAACAAACTGCAGATGCTCGGTAATTCGCTCGGGGCTAAGATTTTTCAAATTAAACTGCAGACAGCGCGACAATACGGTTATCGGCAGCTTTTGAGGATCGGTGGTCGCAAATAAAAACTTAACATGAGGCGGTGGTTCTTCGAGGGTCTTGAGCAGTGCAGCAAAACTGTTTTTCGACAGCATATGCACCTCATCGATCAAATAGATCTTGTAGCGACCCCGAGCCGGCGTGTACTGAACGTTATCGAGTAGATCGCGCATATCGTCAACACCAGTTCGCGATGCCGCATCCACTTCGATCAGATCGACAAATCGACCTTCGTTGATTTCATTACAGGCCGAGCACTCACCACAGGGAACCGAACTAACACCGGCTTCGCAGTTTAAACATTTGGAGAGAATTCTGGCGATAGTGGTTTTACCCACCCCGCGGGTACCGGTAAATAGATAGGCGTGATGGAGACGATCATTGTCCAGCGCATTAATCAGTGCCTGCAACACATGTTGCTGGCCGGCCATTTCGGCAAAAATACGCGGGCGCCATTTACGGGCAAGTACTTGATAACTCATATCAACAGATCTTCAAAAACAAAGACCCATTATAGGGAGATATACAGAGCGCGGAAAGAGACTTTTACCATCAGGCTTTTAACGCGAGACTTTTAATATAAGAACTTTAATAGTTACCAAAGCCGAACCCCGCACAAAGCCCAAGAGTGGCTCTGCCCCTATCAGATCAGTCAGGCTCCGCTTATGGTTGCTGTGGTTTCCAGATAGAGCGAGCAACTGTTTGAGCGAAGCGAGTTTTGCGAGCGCTGGAAACCACAGCAATCATGGAGCCGATCTAATAGGGGCAGAGCCACTCTTGGGCGATACCAATTCGAAGAGAGATTCTTCACATTCGTTAAGAATGACAAGTTAGGCAGTTTAATGACAAGTAAGAAAGTTATATAACAAGTGAGGCAGTTTAAGAAGGAGGTTCCTCGTCGCTGCGCTCTGTCGGAATGACATACTGGCTGGACTCTGTCGGAATGACATGTTTGAAGAAAAAAATAGGGAGAGCAATGGCGGTGACCCTCACCAGCCACACCTCGGCACACAGCGTAACCACTACCGTTGCTCCCTTCCGGGCCTGGCGGGATTCGCGGCTGGCTGTTGCGAGGGGACCAGTGAGGGACACCATTGAATCGCAGCGCGGGATTATCCGAGGTTTGGAGTGCAAGTGCAACCGCTATAACAACAACCTGAACGGAGTCGGTTAAATAACCGTCAAAAAGTTTATCGTGCCAGAAACAGGTTAACCTATAGTCAGTAGGAACTTCACTTAGACTGCGAGCTTGTTTACACTGGACTCAGCCGACCAATAAACTGGGCGTTGGGCTTACCCAACAATAATAAAGGATTTTTATTCGATGAAGCGGCAGGTCTCAGGTTCAATCTTCACGTTCTGTTCAACAATCGCGCTATTCCTGTTGTCAACGCTTTTACTCAGCGGCTGCGGTTCCTCGGAAAACAACGTCTCTATCGGCAATCGCACCGGCACACTGCACTGGGGCAACGGCACCGAACCCCAGAGTCTCGACCCCCATATAGCCACCGGAGTACCAGAACACAAAATCATTATTGCCCTGATGGAAGGACTGGTTCTTAAAGACAGCAAAACCCTTGAGCCGCGGCCGGGCGTAGCTACCTCATGGGATATCAGTGAAGATGGACTCGTCTACACCTTTAATTTACGTAAAAATGCTCGCTGGTCCAATGGCGACCCCCACAATGCCCATGACTATGTCTGGTCCTGGTGGCGCGCCCTACAACCGGCGCTGGGTAATCTCTATGCTTATATGTACTTCCCTATTGAGAATGCCAAAGAATACTATGAAGGCAGCATCAAGGATTTTGATCAGGTCGGCGTTAAAGCCCTAGATGATTTTACATTACAGGTAAGATTAAAGAATCCAACACCCTATTTCCTGCAGCTACTCGACCATTACAGCCTCTACCCAGTTCACCGCCAAACTATTGAGAAATTTGGTGGTGCCGATGAGCGCGGCACCCGCTGGACCTATGAGGGTAATCTGGTCGGCAACGGCGCCTTTCAGCTACTTGAGTGGAAGATTAATCGCCGGGTAGTGGTAGAGCGCAACCCCCATTACTGGGATGCCGAGAATATTAAGTTAAATAAAATTGTTTTCTACCCCACCGAAAATGCCATCACCGAAGAGCGAATGTTTCGCGCTGGGCAGCTTCATTACAGCGGCACCGTTCCCGCCGATAAGGTTGCAACCTACCAGAGTCGCAATGATCCAGCGCTGCATATTGACCCCTACCTAGGCACCTACTTTTATCGCCTTAATGTGCGTGTTCCACACCTGCAAGACAAACGCGTTAGACGGGCTCTGGGCATGACCATAGACCGCGAGAAAATTACCCAGCGCATACTCAAAGCCGGGCAGATTCCCGCCTACGCCATGACTCCACCCAACACCATGGGGTACTTCCCAGAGAGCGATTTGGCGTTTAATCCCGTGACGGCAAAACAGCTATTAGCTGAAGCCGGATACCCCAATGGAGAGGGATTCCCCGCCACAGAAATCCTCTATAACACCAGTGAAGGACATCGCAAGATTGCCGTCGCGATTCAGCAGATGTGGAAAACCCATCTCAATATCGACGTCAAGCTACTCAATCAGGAATGGAAGGTCTACCTTAATAGTGTCAGTGGTCGCGACTATGAAATTGCCCGCGCGGGCTGGATTGGCGACTATGTTGACCCAAACAATTTTCTCGATATGTTTCTCTGTAATGGCGGCAACAACAGAACTGGCTGGTGTAATAAAGAGTACGACCGGCTAATTCTAGAGGAAGCCCCCACCGCCAAGACCCATGCCGAGCGACTAGCTATTTTTACAGCCGCCGAAAAGATGCTGCTGGAGGATATGCCGGTGATCCCAATTTACATTTACACCTCCAACAATCTGGTCAATACCTCGGTGAAAAATTTTAATGACAATATTCTCAACCAACCCTCTTTTAAAGAGATTTACCTTGAAGCGGATACAGGAGTAGAGAACTAATGTTGAGGTTTGCCCTTAACCGACTACTCCAGGCCATACCTGTTTTACTGATTGTTATCAGCGCGACCTTTCTGCTGGTTCACTCAGCGCCCGGCGGTCCCTTTTCCGCGGATAAAGCCGTGCCGCCAGAAGTTATCAAAGCCCTTGAGGCACAGTACAATCTCGACCAACCACTATGGCAGCAATATGTCAGCTATCTCGGTGATGTTCTGAGAGGAGATTTTGGCCCCTCCTTTAAATATTCCGGGCGCACCGTCAATGAACTGATTGCCGCTGGATTACCGGCCACAGCAGAACTTGCCCTATACGCCATGCTGGTCGCTCTGGTGATTGGAATCAGCGCCGGGGTTATCGCCGCAATGCGCCCCAACAGCATGCAGGACTATGTACCCATGTCCGCGGCCATGCTCGGTATCTGTATGCCCTCTTTCTTACTTGGGCCATTGCTGGTTCTGGTATTTGGTATCCATCTGGAATGGTTACCTGTCTCCGGCTGGGGCGATATACCCGGCGACAAAATTATGCCCTCAATAACACTGGGTACTGGTTATGCCGCCTATATAGCGCGCCTCTCCAGAGGTGGTATGCTCGAAGTCTTATCTCAGGACTATATCCGCACCGCGCGGGCCAAAGGCCTCTCAGAGCGGTTAATTATCTTTAAGCACGCATTGCGCGGCGGACTAATCCCTGTGGTGGCTTTTTTAGGGCCGGCCTTTGCCGGACTTCTCGGCGGCTCATTTGTCGTCGAAACCATTTTCCAAATCCCTGGGCTTGGTCGCTTCTATGTGCAGGCCGCATTTAATCGTGACTACACCATGATTCTGGGTATGACGATCTTCTTCGCAACACTGATTATTTTGTTTAATTTGCTATCCGACATGCTCGCCATCTGGTTAAACCCAAAATTGCGTCAGCAGGCTGGAGGGAATAGCTGATGGCTATAAAAGAGTTGCAGCCCGAAGAGCAAGGTACCTCATTGTGGCAGGATGCCTGGATCAAGCTGTGCAAAAATTATCTCGCCCTGTTTGGCCTCGCCGTTCTTAGCCTGCTCTGTGTGGTTTCTCTGCTGACACCCTGGATTGCACCTTACGGTTACGAAGAGCAAAACCTGCTTTTGGGTGCAACAGCACCCTCTTTGGAACACTGGCTGGGTACCGATATCTTTGGCCGCGATATGCTCACACGAATTATGTACGGCGGACGAGTCTCACTCATGGTAGGTTTTATCGCCACCGCTGTAGCCCTTTTGATAGGCGTGCTCTGGGGGGCAGTTGCCGGGTTTGTCGGCGGCCGAACTGATGCGGTAATGATGCGTATTGTCGATATTATGTACGCCCTGCCCTTTATGATCTTTATTGTTCTGCTGATGGTGGTTTTTGGGCGCAATATACTACTGCTGTTTGTCGCTATTGGAGCCGTCGAATGGTTGACCATGGCACGTATAGTGCGCAGTCAGGTGATGGCTCTGCGCAAGCAGGAATTTGTTGAAGCCGCTCACTCTCTAGGGCTTTCCCAATGGACGATTATCCGCCGCCATATTATTCCCAATACGCTTGGCCCAGTGATTGTCTACACCACATTGACCATACCCAGCGTGATGTTACTGGAGGCGTTTTTAAGCTTTCTCGGACTGGGTATTCAACCGCCACAGAGTTCGTGGGGGCTGCTGATTAACTACGGTGTAGAAACTATGGAAGAATACCCCTGGTTGCTTATATTCCCGGGTATTGCATTGTCCCTGACTCTATTTGCGCTTAACTTTCTTGGCGATGGCCTTCGCGATGCCCTCGACCCCAGAACCTCAAAGGATTAATGGCTATGGCGCTACTTGAGGTCAATGGATTAAAGATTTATTTCCACACCAGAAATGGTCTGGTTAAAGCCGTAGACGATGTCAGCTTTAGCGTCGATGCCGGCGAGACGTTGGCGATTGTCGGTGAGTCCGGCTCGGGCAAATCAGTAACCTGTTACAGCCTGCTAGATCTACTGCCGAAACCACCCGCAGTAATCGAAGCTGGCACGGCCCTGTTTGATGGCGAGGATTTATTAAGTTGCAGTCCTGCTCGTATGCGTCAGTTTCGAGGCAATGATATCGCGGTGATTTTCCAGGATCCGATGACTTCACTAAACCCCTATATCAGTATCGGCGAACAGTTAATTGAACCGCTGATTTACCACCCCGACAAAACCCGCACTCAAAGCCGTAAACAGGCGCGCTTGCAGGCTATCGAACTTCTCGACGAAGTAGGGATTATTGATCCTGAAGCTCGTTTCGACTGCTATCCCCATGAGTTCTCTGGGGGTATGCGCCAACGGGTAATGATAGCCATGGCGCTTATCAATAAACCGCGCCTATTAATCTGTGATGAACCAACCACAGCACTGGATGTGACTATTCAAGCGCAGATTTTAGAGTTGATTAAAAAGCTGCAAAAAACCCGCGATGTGGCGGTTATTTTTATCAGCCATGATCTCGGTGTAGTGGCTGGCATTGCCGATAAGGTTGTGGTGATGTGTGAGGGCACAATTCGTGAGACCGGCGATACGGAAAGTGTCTTTTACAACAGTCAGGATGCCTATACGAAAAAGCTTCTGGCAGCTATTCCCGAGGGAGCCAAACTATTACCCAACCGTGCTAAGCAGGATCAACCGCTGGTTAAGGTGCGAGATTTAAAGACCTATTTTACTGACTTTAGTAAAGCGGCTGAGGGTAAAAAAGTTATTAAAGCCGTAGATGGCGTTTCTCTGGATATAAAGCGCGGTGAGATTCTAGGATTAGTCGGCGAGTCTGGCTCTGGCAAGTCGACTCTGGGCCGTTCTATATTGCAGTTGGCACCCACCACTGAAGGAACAGTAACATTTGATGGCAGTCTTTTAAGCGAGCTAAGACCCAAACAGCTGGTGCCTTGGCGGCGCAGGATGCAGATGATTTTTCAGGACCCATACGCCTCCTTAAATCCACGAATGACGGTTTACCAAACGCTCTCTGAACCTTTGCTCTATCACGGCCTGGCGGATCGCAAGTCAATCGACCAACAGGTTCGTCAGTTGATGGATGATGTAGGTTTAGCCCATAGTCAGATGCGCAAATATCCCCATGAATTTTCCGGTGGCCAGCGACAGCGCATTGCGATTGGTCGAGCGATTGCTACCAAGCCTGAATTGATTATTGCCGATGAACCGGTGTCGGCACTGGATGTGACTATTCAGGCGCAGATTCTCGATCTTATTCTGGCATTGGTGGAACGGCATAATCTCACCATGCTGTTTATCTCGCATGATTTATCCGTGGTTCGCTATATTTCGGATCGAGTGATGGTGATGAATAAAGGCTTGATTATTGAGTCGGGTGATACAGAGACACTCTGGGCACAGCCACAGCAGGAATATACTCGTGAGCTTCTTAAAGCGATTCCTCTGGCTGATCCCAAGTTGGAGCGTAAGCGAATCTCTAACATCTAGTTGTTTAGACTTTAGGACACCAATACCCGATCAACTATCAGCCCCCCTGTCATCCTGAGAGAGCGAAGCGAGCCGAAGGACCCCTTCCAACAGGCTGTGACTCCCTATTTGCGCCTGCTCAGCTCTGCTAAACTACTTCTAAAATCTTCATACAAATATGGTGATTTAAATAACCTAACGAGTTGCTGGACGAGGTCCTTCGGCTACGCTCAGGATGACGGTGGTTATGCTCAAACGATGGTGGTTATGCTCAAACGATAGTGGGTAAGCCCAAACGATAGTGAGTAAGCCCAAACGATAGTGGGTAAGCCCAAACGATAGTGGGTAAGCTCAAACGATAGTGAGTAAGCTCAAACGATGGCGGGTAAGCTCAAACGATGGTGGGTAAGCTCAAATGGAGGTGAAATATTGTCAGGATGACGGTGAAATATTGTCATCCTGAGCGAAGCCGAAGGATCTAAGAGAGATCCCTCGTCGCTATGCTCTCCCGGGATGACAACGTTGTTAAGACTTCAACTCGGACCCCAGAGTCATAAATTATCAACCCAACCAGCCAATCGCTGATAATATTAAACCAATCACCCACCCCAGAGGCGTCAATGTCAGAACTGATCAAGGTCACCAAAGAAGGCAATATTTTATCCATCAGCCTAAATCGGCCAGATAAAAAGAATGCCCTGACCGCAGCCATGTATTCAGAACTGGCCAGCATCTTTAGGGATCAGGTCGAAGATACCAATGCCGTTATCTTTACTGGTGGAACAGATTTTACCGCCGGCAATGACCTCGAAGACTTCCTCAATAACCCACCGACCGTCGCCGATGCACCGGTTTTTGAATTTATGCGCGCCCTCTCCACCTGCCCGGTACCGGTTATTGCCGCCGTTGACGGCTTTGCCGTAGGTATAGGAACCACCTTGCTGCTGCACTGTGACTTTGTCTACGCCACTGCCCAAAGCCTATTTGTGATGCCGTTTATTAATCTGGCTGTAGTGCCGGAATTTGCCTCCTCGCTGTTATTACCCCTGCGAGTCGGTCATGTGAAAGCCGCTGAGATGCTGCTTTTAGGTGAGAAATTTGATGCACATACGGCTTTGGAATATGGCCTTATCAATCAGATCTGTGAGCCCGAGAATTTAATCGCCACCGCTCAGGCTACAGCCGAAAAACTCGCCAGCAAACCGCGCACGGCGCTACTTCACAGCAAGGCACTGATGCGCCGAGACGATGAACCGCTGGCGCAGAGAATTGCGGTTGAATCAAAGCTGTTTTCAGAAATGGTTGCCGCACCGGAAGCTCAGGCAGCAATCGAGAAGACATTAAAGCGTTAAGGCTTCTTTTAAGACGCTGAGGGCTTCTTTTAAGACGCTGAGGGCTCCTATCAAGAACAGCTAATACCAGTCCCACGCAGACCACAGTAACCCTGAGGATTTTTCGCTAGATACTGCTGATGATACTCCTCAGCGTAGTAAAACTCCGGTGCCTGACGAATCTCTGTAGTAATCGCCGGATAACCCATAGCCACTAGCTTATCTTCAACCATCGCCGCAGAAGCCTGAGTCTCGGCTAACTGTTGAACGTCCTGACAGTAGATAACCGAGCGGTACTGACTACCTATATCATTGCCCTGACGCATACCCTGAGTCGGGTCATGGGATTCCCAAAAAACCGCCAAGAGTTTTTCGAAGGTGGTTTGCTGAGGGTCAAAAACCACCAACACAACCTCAGAGTGACCGGTACGACCTGAACAGGCCTCTTCATAAGTCGGGTTTGGCGTAATACCACCGGCATAACCCACGGCGGTAGTAATGACACCGGGCTGCTGCCAAAAACGCCGTTCGGCACCCCAGAAACAACCCATACCAAAGATCACCCATCGCAAACCGTCGTCAAACGGGGGTTTGATCGGTTGACCATTAACATAATGAGAATTGCTGATAGGCATTGGCGCATTGCGTCCAGGCAGTGCCTGCTCAGCTGTAGGAAGAATTAACATGGACATTTTAATGACCTCGCTGCTTTGGAACTTATACAACTTACATCCTGTATAAGCTATATAAGGTCTAACCCACGTTTTAGATCATTTTTAATATCGACAATATCTTCCAGACCCACAGCAATACGAATTAAATTATCACTGATTCCCGCCTGCTGACGATCTTCATCACTAAGCCGGCCATGAGTGGTGGTCGCAGGATGCACAATCGTGGTTTTGGTATCACCCAGATTAGCGGTCAGAGAAATCACTCTGGTGCTATCGATAACCCGCCAGGCCTCTTCGCGGCCGCCCTGAATACGGAATGAAACCACACCACCAAAATCGCTCTGCTGTTTTTTCGCCAGCAGATGCCCGGGATGGCCTTCAAGGCCGGCATAAAATACTTTGGTCACCTTGGGATGGGCGTTGAGCCAAAGCGCCAACTCCGCAGCATTTGCCGAATGCGCTTGCATACGAATCCGCAAAGTCTCTAAACCTTTAAGGAACACCCAGGCATTAAACGGACTCATGGTCGGCCCTGCGGCACGCAAAAAGCCCACCACCTTTTCCATTAATAAACTGCTGCCAACCACCGCGCCACCAAGACAGCGACCTTGACCATCGAGATATTTGGTCGCCGAGTGGACAACAATATCCGCGCCCCACTGCAATGGCTTTTGCAGTACCGGGGTACAGAAACAGTTATCGACCACAAACAATGCCCCAGCCTGCTTTGAAATAGCCGACAGTGCTTCAAGGTCAGCCACTTCAGACATCGGGTTTGAGGGGGTCTCACAAAACAGCATTTTGGTATTGGGCTTAATGGCTTGCTGCCAGGCATCGAGATCAGTCAGTGATACATAGCTAACTTCAACACCAAATTTAACAATATAGCTGTTGAGCATAACCCGAGTACTGCCAAACACATCCTGAGAACAGATAATATGATCGCCAGATTCAAGCAGCGCCATAACCACACTGAGGGTTGCCGCCATTCCAGAGGACGTCGCCACTGCCTGCTCAGCACCTTCCATTGCCGCCAGACGCTGTTCAAAAGTGCGGACGGTTGGATTGGTGTAACGGGAGTAAACATTGCCCTGAATCTCATTGCTAAAATGCTTGGCTGCCATCTCGGCATTTTCAAACACATAGCTAGAGGTCAGAAACAGAGCTTCTGAATGCTCATCTTCGTGGGTACGCTGATAGCCACCGCGAATCGCGAGGGTATCCTGCTGTAATTTATCGTCCTGAGCTGACATTTTTTGTCCCGAGTTTACTCTCTATTACTGCTCGCTTTAGTTGTTTGCACTGTTGTTATTGTGAATTCCAATAACCTGTCCATTCTTCGGCTCAATATTAACATCTGATGTTTGTTTTGCAGAGTCATTGCGCAGTGCTTCAATACGCTCTAAATAGGCAGCATCGATATCGCCAGTAATATACTGGCCATCAAATACCGAACATTCAAAGCGCTTAATATTTTCATTACCTTCCGTACCGGCATCAATCAGGTCCTGCAAATCCTGATAGACAATCCAGTCAGCACCAATTAAATCGCCAACTTCATCATCGCTGCGGCCGTGAGCAATAAGCTCTGACGCCGATGGCATATCGATACCGTAGACATTCGGGTAGCGAACACCCGGAGCCGCAGAAGCCATATAGACTTTGTTAGCGCCAGCATCGCGAGCCATCTGGATAATTTCCTGAGAGGTAGTGCCGCGAACAATCGAGTCATCCACCAACAATACATTCTTGCCAGCAAATTCCAGTTTCACCGCATTGAGCTTTTGGCGAACTGATTTTTTGCGTTCGGTCTGGCCCGGCATAATAAAGGTGCGGCCAATATAGCGGTTCTTCATAAACCCTTCGCGAAGCTTAACACCGAGGGTCTCAGCCATTGCCTGAGCGGAGACACGACTGGTATCCGGAATCGGAATAACCACATCAATATCGTGATCGGGCTTGAGCCGGAGTAATTTTTCGGCGAGTTTTTCACCCATCCGCAGGCGACACTTGTAGACCGAAATATTGTCGATCAGGGAATCTGGACGAGCAAAATAAACATGCTCAAAGATGCACGGAACCAACTCTTGCTCGGCGGCACATTGCTGCAGGTGAATCTCACCATTCTTATCGACAAATAGCGCTTCGCCCGGGGCGAGATCGCGAATTAGTTCAAAGCCAAGGCTATCCAACACTACGGATTCTGAGACCACAGCGTATTCAATACCGGCTTCAGTTTCGCGCTTACCAAAGCATAGAGGGCGAATACCGAAGCGATCGCGGAAGGCAAACAGTCCGTAATTAGCGATAAGACCCACTACCGCATAGGCACCGTTGCAGCGTTTGTGCACCTGCTCGACCGCAGCAAAAATATCTTCACTGGTCGGTTCTAATTTTCGGCGTGCCTGCAGCTCGTGGGCAAATACATTGAGCAGTACTTCTGAGTCTGAATCAGTATTTAGATGACGCAAATCGGCGCGGAAAATCTGTTCGCGCAATTTATCCGCATTAGTCAGGTTGCCATTGTGAGCAATAAAAATCCCGTAGGGAGAGTTCACATAGAGCGGCTGTGCCAGCGCTGGGCCAGAGCTGCCAGCGGTTGGGTAGCGAACATGGCCGATACCGACATTGCCGACAAGACGCATCATATGACTGCGACGGAATACATCCCGCGCCAGACCCTCGCCTTTACATTGGTGAAGCTCACCACCAGATTCTGTAACAATACCGGCAGCATCCTGACCGCGATGCTGCAACATGGTCAGGGCATCGTAAAGCCGTAAATTAACACTCGAAGTTCCAGAAATTCCTACTACACCGCACATCTTTAAATCCAACCCATTATAAAATCTTTAACCGCAGCGGCCGTTTCTGTTCCCCAGTCTGCAAAACTCTGAAAGACAGGAATTAACGCCGATGCTTGCCACCAGGGATCCTGATCGACTGGCAGCGCTTTGGGTAAAATAATTACCAGCGCCAAGACAATCAAAAGTCCCCTGAAAACCCCAAAAACCAGTCCTAACATCCTGTCTGTTCCGCTCAGTCCAGTCGAGCTAACCAGTTTCCCCAATAAATAATTAACTACACTACCCAGCAATAAGGTACCGACAAACAACAGCCCCCAAGCGGCCAACTGCCTGAGGGAAGCGAGGCCGATAAAATTCACCAGCAGTTCAGAAACCGGCTCTTTAAAGTTCATCGCTATAGCAAAGGCAGCCACCCAGATAACCAGTGACATGGCCTCTTTAACAAAACCACGCACCAGACTGATCAGCGCTGAAACCGCCAGTATGCCAACAATCACCCAATCTGCAGTTGCTATTTCCGTCATTAAAGTTTCCCTTCCCTCTTCCGACCGCTCAGTTGCGGCCAGCCTTTTCGAAAAGACCCGTACTCAGTTCCTAGGGTACGTATTGCAGAACAATTGCATCGGTTGAGAAGTTACTGTCTATCTGCGCCTTCTCGGCAATCGCTCTGCGCTTATCCGCTTTGGGTCCAACATAGACCCGGTAAAATGTTTTATTCTCAAGATCCGCTGCCTTTACAAAGGCTTTAAAGCCGCTGTCCCGCAACTGCTGCATGAGCTTTTCGGCTTTATTTTTTTCTTCGAAGCTAGCCGCCTGAAGAACCCAGGCGCGAGGCAGGTCATTTTCATCGAGACCGTAAAATTTTTCACTGGAGTCATCTGCCGGCTTTGATTGGGCGACATTCATCAGGCTGTCGGCTTCGCCGAGCTTAGAGGAACTGTCGGGACGCTGCGCCTTGGCAACGTCTATAGATTTAATTTCGGGAGCGGCGGGTAATTTGCTGGTGCGATCTATTTTTAGCGGGTCGGCAAAGTCGAAAATAATCGGCAGGATAATCAAGCCCAGTGCACCGAGAACCAGTGCGCCAATAATGCGTTGTCTTAAACCATTACTCATTGAACAAACCCATCAATTTATTTTTCTAATTGCCGCTTTAATTCAAGCACTGTCGAGACAGTATAAAAGGAACCAAACACCACCAGAGTATCATCTGCCGTGGCCTGATCAAGGGCGGTTAAAAACGCCTTTTCCAGACCGCCATTAACTTGCTCGTGCAAGGTAGCTGAGTGTCCGGCATTGTATAACACTTCTAAAAGAGTTTGGCCTTTAGTCGCCCTTTCTGTGTCGCTTATTTCAGCAATCAGCCAGTGATCGATAATATTCCCCAGCGGGTCGACAATCCCCGCCCAGTCCTTGTCAGATAAAACCGAGGCTACCGCGATATAACGCCCCTTAATCGACGCCAAGCTATTGGCCAAGGCAATCGCCGCTGCAGGGTTATGGGCGACATCGACAATAACCCTAATACCATTAAAGTTGAGCTGCTGCTGGCGCCCCGGCAGACTGAGTCCGCTCATAGCCGTGGCGACACAGTTACCAGTCAAATCAAAGCCGGCACACAGCAGAGCCTGTATAGCCAGTGTTTTATTGATCGGCAGTAATCCTGCGACTGGAAGATGTTCAAATAACCGCGGCTGACCATCCGCCGACAAAAGCGTTACCGCAAACTGATCATCCCGCAACTCTATAGAGAAATCGGCACCGATCTGCAGAGCCTTAGCGCCAGTGGCAGTGATCATCTGATCAAAACCCTGAGGGCTTTCCGCTTCGCCAATAAGCAGCGGTCTTCCGCGGCGCGCAATACCGAGTTTCTCAACCGCAATCAGCTCACGGGTATTACCCAACCAGTCCTGGTGATCGAGTGCGATACTGGTTACCACGGCAACATCCGCATCGATAATATTGATCGCATCAAGGCGACCTCCAAGCCCTACTTCGAGCAGCACAGCATCGAGATTAGCATCAGCAAAAACCAATAGCGCGGCAAGGGTACCAAATTCAAAATAGGTTAGGGATACAGGTTCTGAGGAGACAGTTTTAGATAAGGCTGTTTTAGAAAAGACAGTTTGCCGAGCCACTTCGATTTCTTCAAAAGCGCTGACAATTAAAGCATCACTAACTGGCTCGCCCTGAATACAGATACGTTCGTTGTAATCAATAAAGTGTGGCGAGGTAGTGGCGCCAACCCTACAGCCATGCTGCAGCAGTATCGCCTGCATACCGGCTATGGTCGAGCCCTTGCCATTGGTGCCCGCAACGGTAATCACTGTGCCGAGCTTAAGCGGATTATCCTGCTGTTGGCGACGCGCAATAAGCTCAGACCAAACCGCGCTAACGCGATCTAGCCCTAAGTCAATTTCACTGGAGTGCCGAGCTTCTAGCAGAGTTAACCACTCTGCCAGGCAGCGATCAGGCATCGGCGGGTTCTGGCAGATGGGTAAATTTGGAGAGAATACTCGCCAGACGATCACGCATTTGATGACGCGCAATAATCATATCAATCTGACCTTTTTCAAGCAGGAACTCACTGCGCTGAAAGCCCTTGGGCAATTTCTGGCGAATGGTCTGTTCAATAATATTGGGGCCGGCAAAACCGGCACGGGCACCGGGTTCGGCAACATTTAAATCACCTAGCATGGCCAGACTGGCTGATACACCACCGTAAACGGGATCGGTCATTACCGATACATAGGGTACTCCAGAGGTTTTAAGACGTTCGAGGATTGCACTGGTTTTAGCCATCTGCATCAGCGAGATAAGCGCTTCTTGCATACGTGCGCCACCAGTGGCAGAGAAACAGATCAGCGGTTTGTTTTCGGCTAGTGCCAGCTTGGCTGCGCGGGTAAATTTCTCACCTACGGCATAGCCCATAGAGCCGCCGTGGAAGGCAAATTCAAAAGCCACTGCTACTACCGGAATACCTTTGAGGCTACCGCTCATAGCAACCAGAGCATCTTTCTCACCGGTTTTCTTCTGCGCATCGGTGAGACGATCTTTGTATTTTTTTACATCGCGAAATTTAAGTCTGTCGATTGCCACCACATCTTCGGCAATTTCAGTGCGCCCAGAATCATCAAGGAAGATATCCAGACGGCGGCGAGCGCCAATACGCATATGATGTTCACATTTTGGGCAGACATCGAGATTACGTTCAAGCTCTGGACGGTAAAGCGGTGAGGCACATTTCGGGCACTTTTTCCAAAGCCCCTCTGGTACAGCATTTGAACGTTCAGTGTTTTCCGCCGCTGGTCCTGCGGGCCGAATGCGTTTCAACCAATTCATGTATTACCCTTTCGCCATCTCAATGAAATATAAATGTCTTAGGCTGTGAGCCAGCCGGTTTGTCCGGTGCAGTTTAACACGACAGAGAGCCAGTTAAACACTTGGAGAATAATCAGGCATAAAATTATTTTTAAGCGTCAGCTACAGCTTTGGCATTATTAATAAAGGCGCGCATTTTTTGCTCATCTTTAATACCCGCAGAGCTCTCTACCCCACCGCTGACATCAACCATATCCGGGCGCGCAGTCTCAACGGCTTCAGCGACATTATGCGGGTTTAATCCACCGGCAAGAATCAGATGAAAATCTCGTTCAGTGGGCAGACGCTGCCAATCAAACTGCTCGCCGGTACCGCCGAACTGGTCGGGGTTCCATGCATCAAATAGCAGGCCATAGGCCTTGGAGTAGGCTCTAGCTTCAGCGGAAATATCCAAATCGTCGCGCATACGCAGTGCCCGGATAAACGGAAAATCGAACTGCTGACAAAAGTCCGCGCACTCATCGCCATGAAACTGCAGTAAGTCCGGCTTTACTTCTGCGATAACCTGTTTAACGAATTCTTTGTCCGCATTAACCAGCAACACCACGCATAGGGTGTCTGTAGCTATCGCCTTACGAATTTCAATCGCCTGCTGCAAATTCACATAGCGGGAGCTTTTTGAGTACATCACCAAGCCCAGTGCATCGGCACCGGCCTGCTGGGCTATCAAAGCATCTTCGACTCGGGTTATACCGCAAATTTTCACCTGTACTGACATTGATTTACCTTGAATTAACTTGATTACTCACTTTAAATTAAAAGTGTAACCTGTTGTTTAATAACAATATTAAAATTATTTAAATACCTAACTCTATCATATACTACCGGGTAGAAATAATGGCCCGCGAGGCAACTCAGGAATTTCAAAACTCTGAGGATAGTCCACATCAACCAGATACAAACCGTTAGGGGCTGCCGTAGCAGCGCTTTTACAGCGATCTTTTCCGGCAATTAAATCGGCAATCCAACCGGGCTTCTGGCGACCGAAACCGATCTCCATCAGTGAACCGACAATATTGCGCACCATATGCAGCACGAAAGCATTCGCAGAGACTTCAAACACAATCAACTGCCCTACCACCACGACTTTTGCACTAGTGATATTCCGAAACGGTGAATGGGACTGACAGCCAGCTCCGCGAAAAGCACTGAAATCCTGCTCACCCAATAAATACTGACAGGCCTCTTGCATAAGATCAATATTCAGCGGATAGCGGACCCAGGTAACGCCCTGCGAAAGCACTGCTGGTCGCGCCGCTGAGGCGTACATTGCGTATCTGTAAGTTCGAGAAGTGGCACTAAAGCGTGCATGAAAGCTCTCTGAGACATGCTCTGCCCAGCGGACTGAAATACTGTCTGGGAGCCGACTATTCGCCCCTTTAAGCCAGTTGCGCCCGCTGCGCTCGGCGACAGTATCAAAGTGAATAACCTGATGACTGGCGTGCACGGCAGTATCTGTCCGCCCGGCACAGCTAATCACTAATGTTTGATTGGCGACAGAACTCAGAGCTCGCTCCAATTCCTGCTGAACCGAAGGGCTGTGCTTTTGTTTTTGAAAGCCACAAAAAGCACTGCCGTCGTAGGATACGACGGCAGCATAGCGTTTGACTCCAGCGGGAAGGCTCTGGCCTTCGGGAATCTTACAATTTGGGGTGTAAACCCATTCCAATTCTGACATAGGTGAAATTATACATAATCATTGTCGGATAAGCCTGTATAGCTTTTAACTTAGGCACAAAATTAAACACGTAATACCCTATCATTACAGACCGCTTGTTTGTTCAGCTAAACCGTTTCCAGCAATGCCCGAGCCTTTGCCTGACCCTCTTCATCCGATTCTTCAATTAACTCTTCAAGAATCTCTTTAGCACCCTCTGGGTCACCCATCTCAAGATAGGTTTTTGCCAGATCAAGCTTTACCTCAACCGCATCTTGCACATCGACATCGTCAAATTCGGCAAACTCATCCATGATGTTGTCTGGAGTTTCAGCTGTCTCTTCTATAACAGTCTCTTCGATAACAGTCTCTTCGATAACTGTGTTATCGATGGCAGTCTCGTCTAAAGCTGCTTCAGCTAAAGAACTATCAAGCTCCTCTACTCCCGGCAAATCAATCTCTACCTCAGCGACTTCAGCTTCGAGCTCCGACTGAAGCTCAACTGCAGGCTCATCAGCAGGCTCAATATCAAAATCATCGGCGGTTAAATTATCCAGATCCAGGTCTTCCAACTCAGAACCTTCAAACTTAACCCCTTCCATATCCATATCATCCAGCTCAAGGTCTGCTAAATCAACACTGCCCAAACCCAGGTCTTCAAAATCTGCACTCTGAAAATCAAGCCCCTCCAATTCAGCCACGACCGTGCCTTCGGTAATCGCTGCCACCCCTTCTGATTCGACGTTCGGGCCGACAATAATCGCTGCCATTTCAATAGCACCTTTATCGCCAGAGGTTTGGATTTCTTCATATAAAACCCTGAGTTCATCTTTGCGATTTTCGCGGAACAGTACTTCCATCAATTTTAAGCGCGAAGCGGCATCAGCAGGGTCTTGGGCACGTGCCTCTTCAAGCACCTCAATCGCCTCGGCAGTTTTACCCAGCGACAGATAGACATCAGCCTCGGCAACTGCCTCAACCATCATGTCAAAAACTTCACCGTTAGCTGGCTCTTCACCGTTATCAAAGATATCCGTATCAGATTCGTCAAATAAGTTATCGTCTGGATTTAGCTCCAGATCATCGAGCGCATGCAATTCATTATGATTTGAGGCACTAGGTGCGGATGTTTTCTCGTCGTACTCTTCATAACCACCGGCCATCGACAGATCATCGCTAAGCGCCTTGGATTCCTGCGCTTTGGATGACTTGCGAACCAGCAAAACCACTAAGAATAAAACAATACCAATCAATACCATCCAAAAATAAGACGGCACTGCAGCTAATTGCTGCGCGAGGGTTTCGCTAGAGCGATCCGCTGAAGGAGTGTTGGCCGGGACACTTGCATCTGTTTTGACCTGAGCCGCTACATTTGAGCTGGCCTCAGTATTCTCGGCTTGATTGAGCAGCGCCGCCATCGTCGCAACCTGAGCTTCCAGAAGCGCTAAACGCTCGCGTAGTTCAATATTTTCCTGCAGGGCTTTGTTGACTTCTTCATTGGCTAGAGCAAGATCCTCTGCCAACTGGCCTAAAGGCCCAACCTGGCTGGTATCCTCAGATTGAATACCAGGTGGAGTTGTCATCCCGACTGAGCGAAGCGACGAAGGACTTTCCTCAGCCGCAGAGATATCAGATTGCGCTGACTCAGCATCAAAGGCAGAAGCCAATTCAAGTCGCCCATCATTGACTAGAGCCTGCTCTTGCTGGTAATTAGAGTCGTTATCGCCATATGACTCACCGGCCTGTTCCAGAGCCTGCTCTAATTCAGCGGAGGCAATGGAAGGATTTTTAAGACCGATCTGGGCGGCAACTGTATCGCCGGCCTCGAGGCTAATCTCATCAAATGAAGGCAGGCGCAAAACCGACCCAGCTTTTATCCGGTTGGCATCGCCCTCAACAAAAGCTTCCGAGTTATGGCGATAGAGAGAATCCATGGTTTGCAGAATGGTGGTACTTCGCGGACGCAATCGCTGGGCAACATTCCACAGGGTGTCACCAATAATAACCTGATGCTCTTCACCGGAAAGCGGCTCACGAGGCTGCCCTATAAGCGGCTCAGAATTAGACTTGGATGCAGACTCTAAAACGCCAGTCTGTGTCGCTGCAGGAGATTGTTTTTGGCCTGTTGGTGACTGCACAGCAGGAGCCACTTCCAAGGCTTGCTGATCTTGCGCGAAGATTGGCAAATCCAGCAGCAGAGTGTACTCGCGCATCACCCGTCCGGCGGGCCACTGCAGTTGGATTAAAAAATTAAGATAGGGTTCAACAACCGGCTGTTCTGTAACAATCTTGATAATATGCAGGTCATCAGTGTTTCTATAGACCGAGAATTGCATCTGGCTAAGAAAGAAATCACGGCTGATGCCAGCGCGCTCAAAGGCCTCATGCGAAGCCAGCGACACCAGCAACTGACCATGTTCCAGATCCTCAGAACTGAGCACGACAATTTCCGCATCGAGCGGTTCATTGAGAGATGAGTTAAGCGTTATTTCACCGAGACCCAGCGCCAGTGTCGATGAGGCTGCTAATAGTAGCAAGGCACCTAAAGCCGCCCTGTAACCCATCTTGAATTTCCCTGTAAAGCCCATCGACCAACTCCGAATTGTCATGACAAATTTCCTATTTAAAGACCCTTTGAATCAGGAGCTTACAATAAATGTTTACAGTCGAACCTGCAATATTAGCCAACACATCCAACCCTTAAGTCTTAGCACAATATTGCAGGCATTCATTAAAGGCTTTTAGTCTTCAATAACAATCCGCAGCATACGACGCAACGGCTCCGCCGCACCCCAGAGCAACTGATCGCCCACGGTAAAGGCTGAGAGATACTGTTCGCCCATATTCATTTTGCGCAAACGACCTACAGGAACATCCAAACCACCGGTTACCGCGGCTGGTGTCAGATGTTTAACTGAAGACTCTTTATCATTGGCAATTACTTTCGCCCACTGATTAGATTCTGCCAACATAGACTCGATCTCATCCATTGGCACATCTTGAGTCAATTTAATGGTCAACGCCTGACTGTGGCAACGCATAGAACCAATTCGCACGCAGAGACCATCCAGTGGAATTGGATTACCTTCGCGATTGAGGATCTTGTTGGTCTCTGCCTGATTCTTCCACTCTTCACGGCTCTGGCCGTTTTCAAGTTGAGAATCAATATAAGGGAGCAAACTGCCTGCCAACGGATAACCCCAGTTATCCACCGGAAAACTATCACTGCGCAACGTATCAGTTACCTGACGGTCGATATCCAAAATCGCCGACGAAGGATTGGCCAACGCGTCAGCTGTAGAGCTTTTAATCACGCCCATTTGATTGATCAGTTCACGCATATTCTGCGCACCGGCACCAGAGGCTGCTTGATAAGTCATCGATGAAGCCCACTCAACCAAGTTGGCATTGAACAGACCACCGAGGCTCATCAACATTAGGCTGACAGTACAGTTGCCGCCGATATAATCTTTAACGCCATTGGCCAGGCCATCTTTAACCACATGCATATTGACTGGATCGAGAACAATAATTGAACTGTCTTCCATACGCAGCGCCGAGGCCGCATCAATCCAGTAACCATCCCAACCTGCGCTGCGCAGCTGTGG
>CAWUVN010000049.1:0-30288 GCA_963925995.1 uncultured Pseudomonadales bacterium
TCACCGGATGTCAATGATCCCGGTGCGCGAAACGTTACCTTTGATGAATTGGTAGAAGCCTATGTGGAATCTACCGAAGCATTGATTGAAGGGGGTTCCGATGTGATTATGGTCGAGACCATCTTCGATACTCTAAATGCCAAGGCGGCTCTTTTTGCGGTGCAGCTGGTATTTGAAAAACAGGGCTTCGAACTACCGATTATGATCAGCGGCACCATTACTGATGCCAGCGGCCGTACTCTTTCCGGTCAAACCCCTGAAGCATTCTGGAACTCTGTGCGTCACAGCAAGCCGATTAGTGTTGGTCTTAACTGTGCTCTTGGCCCAAAGGAACTGCGCCCTCACCTTCTGGAAATCTCTACGGTTGCAGACACTCTGGTGAGCTCGCACCCAAATGCCGGACTGCCCAATGAATTTGGTGGCTATGATCTGGATGCCGATGCCATGGCCGAAACAGTCGCAGAATTTGCCAGCTCAGGCCTGCTAAATATTGTCGGTGGCTGCTGTGGTACAACCCCAGATCATATTCGTGTGATAGCTGATGCGGTTGCCGCTATAACCCCGCGCAAGGTACCTGAAATTGCACCTGCCTGTCGCTTATCTGGCCTCGAGCCATTTACCATCACAGCAGAATCACTGTTTGTAAATGTCGGCGAGCGTTGCAATGTCACCGGTTCAGCGGTCTTCAAGCGTCTGATTCTGGAAGAGAACTACGATGCGGCCTTGGAAGTTGCCCGCCAGCAGGTGATTAATGGCGCGCAGATTATCGATGTGAATATGGATGAAGGCATGCTTGAGTCATTGCCTGCCATGGTCAAATTTTTAAACCTGATTGCCAGTGAGCCGGATATTTCTCGCGTGCCGATTATGGTCGATTCTTCAAAATGGGATGTGATTGAGGCGGGCCTGAAATGTATTCAGGGTAAGTCTGTGGTCAACTCTATCAGCCTTAAAGAAGGTGAAGCAGAGTTTATCGAGCGCGCCAAATTGTGCAAAAAGCACGGCGCTGCGATTGTGGTTATGGCTTTTGATGAAGATGGTCAGGCCGATAACCTTGAGCGCCGCAAGCAGATCTGCCAGCGCAGTTATGACATGTTGGTCAATCAGATCGGCTTTCCTGCGGAAGATATTATTTTCGATCCTAACGTGTTCGCCGTTGCTACGGGTATTGAAGAGCACAATCGTTATGGTCTCGACTTTATCGAAGCCTGTACCTGGATAAAACAAAACCTGCCTTATGCCCTCATTAGCGGCGGTATTTCTAATGTGTCGTTCTCGTTCCGTGGCAATAACCCGGTGCGCGAAGCCATACATTCGGTGTTTCTCTACCATGCGATCCGTGAGGGTTTGAGCATGGGCATCGTTAATGCCGGCCAGTTGGCGGTGTATGACGACCTCCCGGAAGAGCTGCGTAATGTGGTTGAGGATGTAGTGCTATTCCGCACCTCAGAAGGCACGGAAAATCTACTGGCAATTGCCGATAAATATCGCGGCGATGGTTCCTCACAAGCTTCGGTTGAAGACTTAAGTTGGCGTGATGGCAATGTTAACCGTCGCCTGGAACACAGCCTCGTTAAAGGCATTACCGCCTATATCATCGACGACACTGAAGAAGCCCGACAGCTGGCTGATCGCCCTCTGCATGTGATTGAGGGCGCGCTGATGGACGGTATGAATATTGTTGGCGACCTATTTGGTTCAGGCAAAATGTTTCTGCCCCAGGTGGTTAAATCTGCCCGGGTAATGAAGCAAGCAGTGGCGCATCTACAGCCCTTTATTGAAGCCGAGAAAGACGGATCTGCCAGCACCAACGGCAAGATTCTAATGGCGACGGTAAAAGGCGATGTCCATGATATCGGCAAGAATATTGTCGGTGTGGTGCTGCAGTGCAACAACTATGAGGTGATTGATCTCGGCGTGATGGTGTCTGCTGAAAAGATTCTCACCACGGCCCGTGAACTGAATGTGGATATTATTGGCCTCTCGGGTCTAATTACCCCTTCCCTTGATGAGATGGTGACTCTGGGTAAAGAGATGGAACGTCAGGGCTTTGATATCCCACTATTGATTGGTGGTGCCACCACCTCCAAGGCTCATACAGCGGTTAAGATCGCGCCAACCTATACCCGTAACCAGACCATTTATGTGTCTGATGCATCCCGTGCCGTGGGTGTGGCTAGTAAACTGATTAGCAAAGAGCATCGCGATGCCTTTATCGCCGAAATACAGCTCGATTACGATGCGGTAAGGCTGCGCACGGCCAATAGAACCCCAAGGGGAACGCTGTACGCCTACTCGGATGCGATAAAACAAAAGCCACAGATTAATTGGCGCGACTACCAGCCTACCCTGCCGAAAAATCCCGGTATTACCGTGCTGGATAACTACCCTCTGGAAGCTCTGGTGCCCTATATCGATTGGACACCGTTCTTTATTACCTGGGATCTGGTCGGTAAGTATCCGAAGATTTTTGAAGATGAAGTTGTCGGTGAAGCGGCTAAGAATTTATTTGCCGATGCACAGACACTGCTCAACGATATTATCGACAACAAGCGCCTCACCGCACGTGCAGTGTTTGGTCTATGGGAAGCCAATACCGTTAACCATGATGATATCGAGGTCTATGCAGAGAGTGGCGAGACACTTGCCACTTTGCACCATATTCGCCAGCAAATTCAAAAGCCCGGCGCCAGTGAAGAACTCACCTCTCTAGCCGATTTTGTCGCCCCAAAAGAATCAGATATCACTGACCATATTGGTGCCTTTGCAGTAACAACTGGTATTGGGGCTGACGAGCTTGCTGCAGAATATGAAGCGGTTCACGACGATTACAATTCGATTATGGTTAAAGCCTTGGCTGACCGTTTGGCCGAAGCCTTTGCCGAGCATCTTCACGAATGCGTGCGCCGTGAACACTGGGGCTATGCCGCAGACGAAGAGCTCGACAATGAAGCTCTAATCAAAGAGAAATATCGCGGTATCCGCCCTGCGCCAGGCTACCCTGCCTGCCCGGATCATACCGAAAAAGGCACTTTATTTGAGTTGCTCAATGTCACTGAGAATATTGGTCTTGAGTTAACTGACAGCTTTGCCATGTCACCCGCTGCTGCGGTTAGTGGCTGGTACTTTGGTCATCCCGATGCCAAGTACATGAATACTGGCAAGATTGATGGTGATCAGGTCGAATCACTGGCTCAACGAAAAGGTATCTCAGTAGCAGATCTGGAACGCTGGCTGACCCCTATCCTCAACGATTAAGAGCGAAAGATTAACTGTGACTGAAGAAAAAAAATCTAAAAAACTCGGCTTGGGCTCGCTGATCAAAAGTATTTTGGCGGCGGCGATTGGTGTACAGAGTAATAAGAATCGTGAACGTGATTTTCAGGAGGGAAGCCCACTGGCTTTTATTATTGGTGGCTTTGTTTTTACCTTTCTGTTTATCGCCACTGTTGCTACGGTTGTTGGGTTAGTGTTGAGTAATAGTTAACCTCCTACTCTGTCATCCTGAGAGAGCGAAGCTAGACCGAACACATACTCTGTCATCCTGAGAGAGCGGAGCGAACCGAAGGACTCCGTCCAGTAAGCTGTGACTCTCTATTCGCGACAGCTCTGCTCAACTCCTTCTTAAACTTTCACACCGATATGGTGATTTAAAGGACCTCTCTAGCAGCCGGACGAGGTCCTTCGACTGCGCTCAGGATGACGGTGCGCTGCCCAAATCCTCTACGCTGTCATCCTGAGAGGGCGAAGCGAACCGAAGGATCTCGCGAAGTGGTCATAGGGTGATTTAAAGGACCTCTCTAGCAGCGGGACGAGGTCCTTCGACTGCGCTCAGGATGACGGTGCGCTGCCCAACCCCCTGCTCTGTCATCCTGAGAGAGCGAAGCGAGGCCCAACCCCTGCTCTGTCATCCTGAGAGAGCGAAGCGAACCGAAGGATCTCACACTGTGATCCAGCGCAGAATTTATAATCGTTCAAAGTCATAACATAGCAGGCCACAAGAACTAAAAAATGCGCGCACATGGAAAAGCAATATTCGGTCTATATGTTAACCAATCGCAGCCATAAAGTTCTCTACATCGGCTGCACAAGTAACCTGCAACTAAGAGTCGCTCAACATAAGCAAAAGGCCATCGGTGGGTTTACCGCTAAATTTAATGTCGACAAGCTAGTTTATTTTGAAACAACCAATGATGCCTATGCTGCGGTTTCTAGGGAAAGGCAGTTAAAAGGTTGGGCAAGGAAAAAGAAGAACTGGCTGATTAATGCTTTAAACCCTAAGTGGGAGGAGTTGTTGGTTGAGTGATAGATCCTTCGGCTGCGCTCAGGATGACACAGCAGGGGGGTTGAGCAGCGCACCGTCATCCTGAGCGTCGTCCTACTGTCATCCTGAGCGCAGCCGAAGGATCTTCTTAAAATATCTAACCACACTCCATCTACCCACAATAAAAAAGGGGCTGCAGTTACGCAGCCCCTTTTTACCTTTCTAATTAAACAACATCTTAACCCTAGAACATATACCTAGCTTGCAGCGCAACATTCCTCGGGCGATTAACAAACGCATAATAGGAATTACCCGCACCACCAGTTAGTGTTGCAGCCAGCGGCGTATTACCACCAAAGTTAATCACTGTCTCATCAGTCAAATTGCGGCCAATCAGTGCCACTTCCCAATCACCCTCAGCACTGGATAGTGCGACACGAGCATTGACCAAGGTGTAGGCATCCTGCTCGGTGCGCGGGTCAAGGTTGGGGGTATAGATATAGTCACCCATATAATTCAGATCCAGAGACGCATCCATAATCAGATTATTGGCAACCGTATCCGACCAGGCAGCACCAATATTGGCTTGAAACTCAGGGGTGTACTCTTTGCGCTCACCGGCCACATCACAGAGTCCGGGGAAGTCCGGAGAATTTGGCACCTGACCAAAGTAACACTGGGAGTTGGGGAACTTATCATAGTTAAAGTCCAGATAAGCGGCTGAACCGGTTAGAGAAATCTGCTCAGAGACAGCCCAGCGACCATCGACCTCAAGACCCTGCACTGTTGCCTCACCGGCATTGGTAACATTAAAGCCGAGAGTACCATCGAACTGGGAAACCTGAAGATCAGTGTACTCAGTCATATAGAAAGCCAAACTGAGTTCAGCTGCACCATCCGCCAGACTCATTTTTGAGCCCAACTCAATACTGGCGGCCTCTTCGCGGTCGAACTCCCAGCTGCCGCCAATCGCTGCACTGGTTAATGGATTAACCGCATTCATAACCGCAGGGTCGGGATGACCATTCGAGCGGGCATCAAAACCACCGGACTTATGGCCCTTTGTCCAGGTCGCATAGGCCATAGTATCTTCACTAACGTCCCATTCAAGAGTCACTACCGGAGTGAAAGAATCATCATCAATAGATCCAGTAATTTTTTCATAGGGCTCAATCGCAAATATGCCATACAACAGATTGTACGGATCAGTGGCTATACCAACCGGTAATGTTACGCCCATAAAGGGTGAGCCGGGACTTGAGACATGCTGCTGAAGACGATCCGCATCCTTGGTTTCCCTGCTGTAGCGACCACCAAAGGTTAAGCGCATATCGTCGGCTATAGACCAGGTTGCCTGAGCAAATAGCGACCAGATATCACCCTCTTGATTGAATTCACGATTGGTCGAAGAGCCCGCTGCCAGAGGGGCCAGTGAACCTGCACCAGCGCCAATCAACGCTGCTGTTATAACTGTTGGATCAGGCAGTATTATCTTATCGCTATACTCAAGGTCCGTTGACTGGAAAAACACTCCAGCAATGTAATCAATATCAGCGTCGAGATCAGAGGTTATACGAAATTCCTGACTGAACTGGCTGTATTCTTCCTCACCTGCGGCATCAAAAATAGCCGCGCCGGTAAAGTCGCAGTCACAGTTTTCGCTAAACTCATAATCTACATAAGCGGTAGTCGAGGTCAGGGTGTAGTCCGACCTATCCCAATTGACACTCAGGGTTGTATTGTTGACTTCGTTATTACTGAAATGACCATTGTTATCGCCAATATAATTGAGCTCTGCATCAACCTCAAAACCCTGAAGCGAATTCAACACGGTGATATGGTCTGGCGAACCAATGCTGTTATAAACCTCCAAATTTCTACCGATAACATCAAAGGTGGAGCGTGAAACTTTAAGATCAGCGGTCACGTCCTCATTGATATCCCAGCGTAGCGAAGCGCGAATAACATCTTCCGATTCCTGCTGCTCATCCTGACCATTTACAGCGTTCTTAACATAGCCATCCAGATCACGGGTTAGCAGCGCAAGTCGACCGCTTAGATTGTCAGTTAGTGGGCCCGACAGCACCAAGCGCAGATCTTCTTCACCGTGATCAGGCTCATACAGGGCGATAACCGACCCTTCAAATTCATCGGTCGGTTTGGCGGTGATCTGGCTAACCGCACCGGCAATACTGTTTTTACCAAACAGAATACTCTGAGTGCCACGCAGCACTTCCACCCTCTCCATATCCATCATCGGAACGCGAGCCAACTGACCGCGGCCATAAAAAACACCGTCGTTATACATACCCACCGACTGTTCAAAGCCCGGATTAATGCCCGAACTGATACCGCGAATAGTAATGGTGGTAGAAATACCGGTTTCATTGATAGAAAAGTTAGGAACGAACTCCGAGAGTCCCTGAAGGTCGACGACACCTGCATCAGACATTTTTTCAGCGGTTACTGCAGCCACTGAAACAGGAACCTCCTGAAGTGATTCGGCACGCTGTTGAGCGGTGACAATAATTTCCTCTAACGTAACCGAATAAGCCCCCATACTCGCCGCAGTGGCAGCACTGGCTACAGCTAAAAATACAATTGATTTAATGGTGATTTTTTTCATCTAAATTTCTCCCCAAATAATAATTAACGTTTACCCTCTCTTTATTTATCACGCACTAACTACAAGTGATGCAGTAGCAGATCGTCACAAATTTCGTTAATTAATTATTAGTCGGTATTTAGGGAATTATCTTTTTTTAGCGCATTTTATTGAAATGACCACATAACCATCACTGAATAGTTGTGAAATCCTTATCGTCGAGACTATCCAGATAGCTTGAACCCCTAACAACAGAGGACAAATAAGCGTAATTGCGAGTCAGCAACTGATGGGCAAAAAACTCAGTGGTAGCAATTTTCTGCGCGTAAAACCGATCCTTGGAGCCCTGATCAATAGCCTTCTGTGCCGCGAGTGCCAGTTTAACCATCAGCCAATAAGCCACCGAATTACCAAATAGCATCATATAACCGTAAGCCAGACTGGTCGACTGCTGTGGATTAGCCAACACATAATCCAGCGCTTGCTGGCACTGTTTAATAGCGACCTGAAGAGAATCGACTAAAGCCTCTATCGCAGAAGAGGATGCCGTGACAGGCTTGGCAGTTTCAGCCATCTCTGCAATCAATAGTGACAGGCCCTGTCCGCCATCGCGGAGGCATTTACGGCCAATAAAATCCAACGCCTGAATACCATTGGTGCCCTCATAGATCGGCAAAATCCGTGCATCGCGCATATGTTGGGCCGCGCCGGTCTCCTCAATAAAGCCCATACCGCCGTGAACCTGAACACCCAGCGAGGTCGTTTCCATCGCCACCTCGGTACACCAGCCTTTAACCAGTGGGGTCAATATTTCAACCAATCTTGCACTCTCATCTCTAACCTGCTGATCCGGATGGTGAAAGCTGCGATCTTCGGCAGCAATGGCATAGAACGACATAGCCCTGCCCGCTTCCGTTTGGGCGCGCATCTGTATCAGCATACGCTTCACATCCGGGTGGTGAATAATCGTCGCACCGCCCTCAATGCCCTCTGCGCGACCCTGAACTCGATCCTTGGCATAGGCGGCCGCCTGTTGGTAGGCGCGCTCGCCAACGGCGACACCCTGATGACCTACCGCTAGGCGAGCATTGTTCATCATCGTAAACATATATTGCAGGCCGCGATTTTCTTCACCGACCAGATAACCGACTGCGCCTCTCTTATCACCGAACTGCAAAGTACAGGTGGGACTGCTGTGGATGCCCAGCTTATGCTCAACGCCGACGGTTTTAACATCATTGCGTTCACCGAGGTTGCCATCTGCATCGACTAAAAACTTCGGCACTAAAAACAGAGAGATACCCTGATTGCCTTCCGGCGAATCCGGCTTACGCGCCAACACCAAATGGATGATATTCTCCGCACAGCTGTGGTCGCCCCAGGTGATATAGATTTTCTGGCCGCTAATTAAATAATGGTCGCCATTGGCCACCGCCTTGGTTCGCACCGCCGATAGATCGCTGCCCGCCTGTGGCTCGGTCAAGTTCATGGTGCCCGACCAAGCACCGGAGATAAGCTTTTCCAGATAGGTGACTTTTTGTTGCTCGTTGCCGTAAAGACCCAGCGCATGAACAACACCCCTCGTTAGCATCGGCAGCAGGCTAAAACCCAAATTTGCCGACTGGGACATCTCTTGAACAGCCAGATCGACAACACTGGGAAAGCCCGCGCCACCGTAGTCGGAATCGCCATTTAGGCAGCACCAGCCGGCCTCGACCATCTTGCTATAGGCTTCGTGTAAACCCGGTGAAGTGACCACCTCACCGTCCTTTAAATGGGCTGGGTGTTTATCACCCTGAGGATTAGTCGGAGCTACTACCTGTTCAAAGAACTTCGCCGCTTCGGGCAGAATTACCTCAACCAAATCAGCACTGGCCTCTTCAAAGCCAGGCATTTGGCAGTGCTCTTGATAAGCGACAATCTCTTGAAAAATAAATGAAAGTTCCCTCTGCGGTACAACATAGATACTCACCGACTCTCTCCTTGTAAACCTTAGTGACTGAAGTTGATTTAAGATCTATTTAGGCGCAATCGGGTTTTTCTGTAAACCTCAATAGATGACCGATTGGTCTATATCACAAGCCAGACAGCAACCACCGACAGTGCAGATTCTCTACTAACTATAGGTTCTTAAACAGATTCCCGCTTGAGCCTTATTTTAAAATAAACGATGATAGGTGAAGCGCATTAAAGCGCGCTCAAAACTGATTAGCTGGATAATAAATCAATACAAAAATCGACTGGAGGGGACTGTTAAATGCTGGCAATTATAGGAGGCTCTGGACTCTATACACTTGAGGGTCTTGAGATTGAAAAACAGCTAGATATTACAACCCCGTTCGGCGCCCCGTCAGCACCCATTAGTCGTGGCCGCTACCGCGGACAACCGGTTTTATTTCTCGCCCGCCACGGCTCAGGCCACCAGCTGCTGCCCCATGAAGTTAACTACCGCGCCAATATCTTCGCACTAAAGCAACTGGGTGCCCGACAAGTATTCTCTGTCTCCGCGGCAGGCAGTCTGCGAGAGTCTATAAAGCCCGGCGATCTGGCACTGGTCTCGCAGTACTTTGACCACACCAGAGGGCAGCGTGCAAAGTCATTCTTTGGCGCCGGTGTAGTCGCTCATGTGTCGACCGCCAACCCCGCCTGCCCGGCGTTGAGCGCCGATATTCAAGCCGCCGCAGCGCAGATTGGTCAGCCCCTGCACACGGACAATACCTATGCCTGTGTCGAGGGCCCAAGACTGGGCACCCGCGCCGAGAGTCATTTTTTACGCGGTGCCGCCAACTGCGATCTGGTCGGTATGACCAATGTTCCCGAGGCCTTTTTAGCCCGCGAAGCACAGCTCGGCTACTGCTCCCTGTGCCTGATTACAGACTATGACTGTTGGATGGACGATCCTAGTCAACATGTTAGCGTAGACAAGTTCTTTGAGATCTATTCAGGGACTCTGACTAAAGCCGTGGCGGTGCTTAGTCAGTTACTGTCGCAGCCGTTATCAGAGACGCCTGCGGAGATTAGAAGCGCCCTGCAGACTGCAGTGATGACCCCGAAACAGCAGCTGAGTACTGCTCAGCAGGAATGGCTGGGGATTCTACAACAGTGAACTCTGCAACAGTGAACTCTGCAACAGTGGACTCTGTAACAGTGGACTCAGCAACCGCAAAGAACAAAAACTCCTCGCTACTTTCGCGAGTCAGTATTGTTATTCCGCTGGCCGTAGATGAAAGCGAATATAAAACACTACTGGATGATCTGCAGAAACACAGCGAACTAGAGGCGGAGATTATTCCCTGCAGTAAAAATAGCCGCGCCGAGAGCCTAAACAGCGGTGCCGTCAAAGCCTGCGGTGAATGGCTTTGGTTTGTCCATGCCGACAGCCGTATCAGCACAGAAAATCTCTACGCTCTGGCCAAGAGCCTTGAGCAGCATCCTGAGGACTTACATTATTTTGATCTGGCTTTTGATCTGGATTGTAATAAAAGCCCATTATATTTAAATGCACTGGGTGCCAATCTGCGTTCGCGTATGGCCGGAACACCGTTTGGCGATCAGGGGCTATGTATCAAGAAGTCACTGTTTAAAAAGCTCAGCGGCTATCCAGAGGATGCTCCCTACGGAGAAGACCTTCTATTTATCTGGCACGCCCGTCATGCCGGTATCAAACTGCGGCGTATTCCCTCAAAGCTACTGACCAGTGGCCGTAAGTACCGACAACAGGGATGGTTAAAACTCACCCTGCTCTACCAGTGGCGCTGGATTACCATGTCTTTTCCACAGCTACTAAAACTTATCGCCATGCGTATCAAAGCACCTAATGAATAGTATCTCTTAATGAAAAGTATCTCTTAATGAACAGTATCTTTTAATGAACAGTATCTTTTAATGATTAGCAGCCCCCTGAACTCAACGGCCATAGCGGTCTTTGTTAAAACCCCGGGACTATCACCGGTCAAAACCCGCCTGGCGGCTACTATAGGCACAGCTGCTGCAGAACAGTTTTATGTGCTGTGCACAGAGGCTATTCAAGAAACCTTAGAAACAGCAACGAAAACACTGAATATTGTGCCTTTTTGGGCGGTGGGTGAAGAAGCTGGGCTATCCCACCCACTTTGGCAGGGCTTTGAGGCTCTATATACCGGCGAAGGCGGTCTTGGTGAACGTCAGCATCATATCTACCAGAGACTGCTAGCTAAGTATCAGCGGGTTATTCTAATCGGCGCCGATTCGCCACAACTCTCCTCAAGTCATCTGAACGATGCCATAGAAGCTCTGGATATCTATGGCTCGGATAGCACGAGCTTTGCACTGGGCCCCGCAGTGGATGGGGGTTATTATTTATTGGCTGGCAGAGCAGCTATTGCCAGAGATATCTGGACCAATGTGACTTACAGTGCAGCGGATACTGGCGAGCAATTACTCAGCCAACTGCCCTCTAAAACGGCTCTTTTAGAACCCATTACCGATGTGGATACCATTGAGGATATAAGCGCATTAAAGCGTGAGCTACCGGCGGAAAACTTTAGAAATAAAGGGCAGGAAATACTTATAGATTATATAGTTAGAGAACTTACGTAGAATTTACTTTAAATTAAAGTTGAGTCTACATTTAGCCCTCAACAGAACAACTGCCACCCCCAAGCACACAGAATGCCGCACAGTGAGGATGGTTAAGCTGCACCGTCTTAGAAGCCTCAGCAAGAGTGCTTCCCAGATTAAACTGCTGATCGTAAGCTAGCAGAGTACAGGCCATCACACTGGGGGCGGAATCCCCTTTGCACTTAACCACCATTCGCGATGAGGCACACATCATCGCATCCGGTTTAACATCAAGAATATCCCAGCAGGCCGTGGTAATTTCTGGCACCGGCTTGCCCTCGGCCATCTCGGGAAATAGCACTAGCTGTTTTTTATCCAGCGCATCTACCGCTATATTGTTTTGCTTAAAGAGCGCCGCAAAGCCCTCTCTTAAACTTTGCTCGTCGCCGCCCCACAGCGTGCGCCCTGCCACATCGAGATTAAAGCCATTATTGGATAGCCAGCAGAGCCCATCAAGCATGGGCTGCCATGAGCGGGCACCGCGCTCCTCCTCATGCAATTCAGGACAGTAGTGATCCACAGAGACACGAATTGTTAGCTGTTCAGGATAGAGCTTATGCAACTTCAGCAACTGATCAGCAAGCTTGGCCATGGGACGCATGGCATTGGTCAGCACCAAAAGGCGAAAACCACGGCACAAAATCGCCCCCATAATCGGAATAATATCCGGATTCATAAAAGGCTCACCGCCGGTCAAGCCAATTTCATCGGTCGGAAAATTATCCGCATGAATTTCATCGAGAAACTGCTGCACCTCGCCAAGGCGAATATATTCGAGGCGATCATTAGTTGGGGTAGATTCTATATAGCAGTTGGTACAGGCGAGATTACACAGAGTGCCTGTATTAAACCACAGGGTCTGTAACTGCTTGAGGTTGACACTGGCTCGGGTCGATCCATCGGCGGTGATAAACGGGTCAGAAAATTTGTTAGCAGGAACATCAAAACTCATCATTAACTCGGTGCGGAAAATTAGATCGCTGATTTGTGCTCAATCATAAGATATTAATCACATGGCCAACAACTGCTTAGTTTGGGTTAGCTGAGTGTAGAGTCTGGCCTGGTTACCGTGTAAGCCCAGTAGAAAGCCAAAAACTGTAGTGCTAAGCGAATATACAGCGCCACCACCGGAATATCAGGAAACAGATGGGGATTAAAAGCCATATGCAGATTGGCTGGATAAACCGCAATCAACAGCGCCACCAGTCCAGCACCGGCAAAGGCCCGAAAGAGTGGGATTAGCACCCCGACACCGCCCATCACCTCAAACACCCCGCTGAGATAGACCAGCTCCAGATGCCAAGGCATCCACGGCGGCATAATGCTGACATAGAAGTCTGGTGAGATCAGATGATCGATTCCCGCATAGGTAAAAAACACACTGAGAAGAATCAGGAAAAAGGTTTTTATTCGACTTTTTGGAAACTCAAACCAGCCCAGTATTTGGCTAATTAAGCGGGTCTCTTGTATCTGAGCTTGGTTCATTTTAATTTCCCTGCAGGTAATTTACAAAACCGATGAAGTCCCGTATTGACGGATTAGCTCGGCGGCAATCTTATCCTGCTCTGCACGGGCATCAAACTTCGCACATTGCCCATTGTTCCAAGCTTTATAGCGGGGAATATCTGCATCGCCGATATTAATCAATGTCTCCCAGACTAGAATACATTTCTCAGCATGACTGGCAGCATTATTCGCGACAACTCGTTCCAACAGACTATCCAGTGATTGGGTTTCAAAATCCAGCGCCAGAAACTCATCCTTGTCCAGATGCACATAGGCTTTATCCGCACTGTTATAAGCCTGCCATTGAAAAGGCAGGGATTTATCAGGGGTTGCAGACTGGGCAAAATCACCCCAGACATTCATTACCGTGCGCTGCATCTGGTCGCGCTCTGCCCCTTCAGGGTAGATATAGGAAGTGATAGGGCCATACTTAAAATCACCAGTGACAAACGAAATATCAGTGCCATGGGCAGCGCCAATAATATTTGGAAAATCGGCAAAGAATGATTTCACCTGATCATCCCAGTCAAATCTATAGGCATAGAGATTGTCGTAGCCGGCAAGTTCCAGTGCATCCAGCGGCTCATCCACCCCCCGCGCCTTCCATGCCTGAGATCTAACCCGAACCCAAAAGCTGTAGAGCTCGGGGTCTTTTATGGTGATGCGCGGCGGCAGTAATTTGGTCAATGGATAGCCGACATCGATAAAGTAACGGTGCAGTCCCAACCACAGAGTCACCTCATCTTTATTGGCCCCGGAGATCACCGGAATATCTTTTGCGTACTGCGGGTCAGCCAATGCCGCCAACAACCCCTCTTTCGGGATAACAATACCGTCCGCCGTGGTCAACGGTATATAGTCAATCTTATCGCCGCGGTTATAGAGACCGATAAACTTCCGGGCATCGGCATATTTGAGCAGTCGGCGCAGTTGCTCTGTCGAGTAGGACTGCTGACTGCTGCCCTGCTGCTTAACCAACAGATCCTCAACCACCTGCCATGATCCCTTGGTCACATAGCTATTGGCCGCTTTGTCGTTGTAAGCGTTTTCAAGGCTATTGCTAATAGTGTAACCGGACTGCGCTATCGCCTTGTGAAACAGCCCCTTGGCAAGAGGTGAAGCAAGCATCGTGTAGACATTATGGCCACCGGCCGACTCACCAAAAATAGTCACATTGTTGGCATCGCCACCAAACTGCGCAATATTGTCCTGCACCCATTGCAGTGCCTGGATAATATCCAGAGTGCCAAAGTTAGATGTGCCATCTAATCCAGCCTGCAACCCCTGAATGGCCGGATGGGTAAACCAACCGAGCGCGCCGAGACGATAGTTAATCGTTACCACGATAACCTTCTGGCTCTCTACCAGCTTGGTAAAATCATAATAGTTCTTAGTGCCGGTGGTATTACCCCCACCGTGTATCCAAAACATCACAGGGTAAGCGATTTTATTGAAATCCTCTGGCGCACTGATATCCAGATACAAGCAATCCTCAGAGCCAACCACAGACTCACCATTTTCAGCACTGGCACCACCGTAATCAGCAGCGGGCTGCACACAGGCTAGATCGCCCTTGATTTCAATTACTTCCTCTGTGGTTTGCAGTGGCCGCGGTGCTCGCCAACGCAGCTCGCCAACCGGTGGCTGGGCATAGGGAATATCGCGCCAATTAACCACAGTAGATGCCGGGCTGGAATCGCCGTTATAGGCAGCGAACTGTCCCTGAGCGGTGCCGCTAGAAGTGGCAACCCTATGCTCGCCAAGAAACTCAATAACCGGTTCCCGGGGCGCAAATAGCGCGCAGGAGGCTATGGATAGAAAAACCAGTGTTATCAGAATGCGCTGCATAATTATGTACTTTTTATTATTATTTCAAGCTGATTATAGACTTGATGTTTTATTTATTACGTTTTAACCCTGTTTGCCGATCAATGGCTTGAACAGCCTGCATCACTGTGCTGCTTCTCTGTGCTGCATCCCTGCACTTAACAGCACCACCTATTAAATACCAAATAGCATTAGCACATGTAATCAGCAATAATAGGTCTAAGTAAAATTATAAAAATAATGCTAACACTCCGGGGAGTAACCCATATGCACTCGCAGCATAATTTACCGAGCGTCTTAAAATATTCACTAATAGCAGCATCAATCGCACTGGCATCCTGTGGCGGTGGCGGCAGTGACAGCACAGCACCAAACCCAGCAGATGAACCTGTTGCTAACGGGCTATTAATCCCGGTAGAAACTCAGGAGCAATTAGTAAACTCCTTTCGTCAGGGGTTTACACAGACAATTACAGAGACCGATCTAGTCGCAGTTGAGGCACCTCTAGCCGAGGCCGTCAGCAGTGATAGCGCCAGCTCAAGAAGCTTTACTACAACCTATACCCTTGAGAGAGGTATCGATGAACACGACGCCGTCAAATACGATGGCGCACATTTGTTTATCGCCCCCAGCCGCAGTATGGACTGCTGTTTTATTGTCGATGATGTGCTCTTTGAAGACGATGTGATGATTGCCAATGATGCGATCTTAGCCACTAATGCGGACGCGCTAGTAGCCCCTGAAGATAGCGTAATGGAGAGAGATGAGCACAGCATTCGCATACTCGCCACAGACCCCGAGCAAGCTGGCGCCACCCAGGTTGGTAGCATTGCGGTCGATAGCAACCGCAGCATCGAAGGACTTTATATTGATAATTCACAGCTAGTTTCTATTAATAGCTCCGGCTGGTGGGGACTCTACGGCGAGGCCTTTATCAGCCCGCGCACCTGGCAGGGTCAAAGCACTGGCCTAGCGGTTTACGATATTAGTGATACTGCCAATCCAACTCTCGATTGGCAGATTGAGATTGAAGGCGGCTTTATCAGCAGCCGCAAAAAAGGCGATACCGTCTATCTAGTCGCTCGCCATACGCCAAGAGCAGAGGGCCTGCACTACTACCCTAGCGACGACGAGATGGCCGCCGAAAATACAGCGACTCTGGATGCCCTAAGTATTGAAGATATATTGCCCAAGGTATCGATTAATGGCAGCGAAAGCTCATTGTTGGCAGCAACAGATTGCAGTGTTGCCGACTCAGAGCACAGCAGCTCGCCCAGCACCTCTTATACTGCAACCATGACCTTACTGATCGCTATTGATCTCGAGCCATCAACCGACGGACAGCCAGTAATAAGCCAAGCGGTTTGCTATATGGAACCGACTTCCGGTGTCTATGTTTCGGAAAACGCCATCTATCTGACTCAGGCGGAGTACAGCAACTCAGAGGCTCGAACCTTTGTTCATAAATATTCTATTGGTGAAATGGCAGGCGAAGAAATAAGCTATTCAGGTTCCGGGGTTGTAAAGGGAACTATCAATGGCAGCAGCAGTGATTTCCGTATTAACGAATATGCTGACCATCTGCGTCTGGTGACCACAGAATTTACCGACGACTCAGACGATCGACTCGATCATCAGCTGTTTGTATTAAAACAATCAGACACTGCAGCTGAGCTCGAATTAGTGGCAACACTGCCCAATGAACAGCGCCCCGCTGAAATCGGCAAGCCCAATGAAGACCTCTATGGTGTGCGTTTCCTTGGCGATACACTCTATTTGGTAACCTTTGAGCGCACCGACCCGCTTTATGTGCTCGACCTCTCCAATGCAACTGATCCACTGATTGCCGGCGAGCTTAGCGTTCCCGGTTTTTCCGACTTTCTGCATCCGGTTAGCAGCGATTTATTGCTGGGTCTGGGCCAAGATGAAAACCGTGCGGTAAAACTAGAGCTGTTTAATGTCGCCTTGATTAATGATCCAATCTCCCTCGGCACCGTTACTCTAGCGCCTGAGGCGTCTTGGAGTCACTCTGAAGCGCGCTACAACCATCACGCCTTTACCTATCAGCCGATCAGTGAAAGCACAGACCGATTCTCTATTCCTCTATCACTGGGCTTATACGATGAGAGCAAAGGCTATACGGAAGAGGATCGACTCTATCTATTTGAAATCGACAGCAAGGATACGCCAGAGTTTAGCTCGATTATTGAGGTCGGGCATATCAGTGCCAAATCGCAGTGGTGGAACAGTCTGCAGCGTTCAGTATTCGATGGCGATGCGGTCTACTTTATCAATGGCAGCTCAGTCTATTCTGCGCTGTGGTCTGAAATCCAGAGTAACCCGACTGAACAAAACGGACCGTTATAGACAGCTTAAAATAACTTTCGCAGAGTGGATAATTATCACTCTGCGATGGTTCTAGTCCACTGTATTATCACTTCGTAACAATTCAATCTGCTCTTTATGGGCGGCAATCACCTTGTGAGTCTGCTTTCTAAACTCAGCAAATTGCGCCTCCATTTTTTTGACCCTCTTGGCCAGGTCAATGGTGTATAAAACAAAAAACAAACCGCCGATCACTAAAACCGGAACAAGAAAAAAAGGCATGGAAGAAACTCTCTAGAAAAAAACAAAAGACCCTGCAGCCAGAGCCAGAAAAAATCACCCTGCAATGATAACACTACTCAGTAAAGCTGGTTATCTGTCAGCGGAACTTCAAGAGCATTAGTAGCAGGTTTTTCAGCGCCGCCAATCATTTCATCATAGGCACTGGTATGACGAAGCACGGATTGGTTAGCTGAGACTTCGCGCAATAACTTCTGCAGATCAAGCAGACTTCGAGAACGCAAAAGAGCGCCCTTATCATCAGTAATATACTGTTCTTCTCCATCAATAATAGCCGAGGCCTGATAGAGACTTAAATCCACAGAGTGAAGAACCAACTTCTCCACAACAAAATACTTTTCCAACTTCGATAGCGCAATAGTCAAAATAATAATCCTTTTCAAATTCCAGTGTTAACTGCTTTTAAATACGCCCTAGAGTGCAAATTGGGTTGCTACTAGCCAAAAACCCAAAGTGAACTATAATCTTAGAAGCAAATTACTGACCCCCTTTATTTTTAGAGCCTGCCTATATGACAACCCCCTTCAAATTAGCCTCTATGCCACTACTGCTAACAAGCATTCTCCTCAGCATTACCGCCTATACCGAAGCAGAAGCCCCAGAAGAAAATACCGGCCAGATAAATAATATCGAAACCATTACCGTTACCGGTCGCCGTGACAACCAGGCTATAGGCAAACTTATCGGCGCCATTGGGCAGGTTACCCCTAGCGAACTGGATTTGGTAGGCCATATGCATATCAGCCAGGCAGCCGCCCGCCTTCCTGGAGTCTGGCTGAGCCGTGGCAATGGTCAGGAACTACTTGCCGCCGTGCGCTCTCCAGTCTTCACCGGCGCTGGCAGCTGCGGTGAGATCCAGACCAGCGAAGATAGCCTACCGATTCGTCCCACCGGCATGTGCAATGTTAACCAGCTGTTTGAAGTCAACAGCGAGCAAGCTGCCGGGTTTGAAGTCTGGCGCGGGCCAGGCACAGTCTTTTATGGCTCCAACGCCCTGCACGGTGTGATCAATAGTCTTTCACCACAGATCGACCGCAACTATCTCTCCCTTGAAACCGCCAACCATGATTACCATCGAATTAAACTCGGCTGGAATCAGCAGCGCGGTGCGCAGCAATGGCAGATCGCGGCCAATGGGGTAAAGGATGCCGGCTTTAAGGACGACTCCGGTTTTGACCAGCAGAAACTGTCCCTAAAACACCAGTGGACTGGTGCTGCGATCAGCAGCGATACTCACTTCTCTGCGGTTAATCTAAATCAGGAAACCGCCGGCTTTATTCGCGGTGAAAATGCCTACCGCGATCCGCAAGTATGGAAAACCAATCCCAATCCGGAAGCCTTTAGAGATGCACAGGCATTTAGGCTCTCTAGTCATTTCTCCAACAGTAATTCTGGCAACGATAGTAATTCGAACGAATGGCAAATAAGCCCCTATATGCGTCATAGCAGCATGACTTTTTTACAGCATTATCTACCCGGACAGGCCGAAGAGAAAAATGGCCAGACCAGTGCCGGCGTTCAGTCCAGTTTTAAACAATCTTTAAATAACAGTACCAGCCTATGGCTCGGCGCCGATCTTGAATGGGCGAGTATGTGGGTCGAGGAATTTCAGGCCAACGCCCTTGGCAGTACCGATAATGTCCGCTATCAGGGCCAGCATTATGACTTTGAAGTGGACAGCCAACAGCTCGCCGCCTTTGCCAACCTCGAATCAAATCTTAGCTCAAAACTGACGGCTGAAGCCGGTGTGCGAGTTGAATACATTAACTACGACTACCAAAATAATATGCTTGCCGGCACCAGCAGAGATGATGGCAGTGCCTGTAACTCCACAGACGGAAGTTGTCGTTATTTTCGTCCTGCCGATCGCTCCGACAGCAATGATAACTACAACTTTCATCTCGGAGTTAACTACCAGATTAATCCTGCACTATCAGCCTATAGCCGCGTAGCCACCGCCTACCGCGCACCCCAGATCAATGAACTGTATCGCCTACAGCGAGAGCAGCAAATCAACGATATCAAACCGGTGCAGCTAAAAAGTGTTGAAGCCGGTTTACGCTTTTATAAAAATGCCCTAAGTGCCGAACTCAATGTTTATCGAATGAATAAGAAGCAGGTCATTCTCAAAGATTCCGATGGCTTTCTGGTCAACGACGGAGAAACCAGCCACCGGGGGATAGAGTGGCAACTGGGCTATGAACTCAATGCTGACTGGCAAATTGCCACAGCCGGCGCATGGGCAAAACACCTCTACAGCAACAGCAGCCCGCTCAATGGCGTCTCGGTTAATGGCAATGATATAGACACGGCCCCGCGCTATAAGGGCAGCGCGCAACTGCGTTACCAGCCCTCTGAGCGAATTACGACCGAACTTGAATGGCTGTATCTTGGCCGATATTTTCTCGATGCCGCCAATAACCACCAATATCCCGGCCACAATGTACTTAACCTAAGTCTGCTGCAGAGTTTTGGTCACTGGGAATTGCGTCTGCGGGCAACCAACCTTGGCGATAAGCGCATTGCTGATCGCGCGGATTTTGCCTTTGGCAGCTATCGCTACTTTGTGGGTGAGGGGCGAGGCATTCTGGCCGAGGTAAAGCACTATTTTTAGCCGCCATTAGCCAGCAGTAAAACATTTAATCTCAAGGAAAATAAGCGCCTCTATTCGTGGTAAAATCTGAGTCTTAACAGCCAGCCTATAAGCCAAGCAACCATGCTAAGACTCAGTGAAATCAAACTACCCCTCAATCACACAGAGAATGATTTACCTGAGGCAATTCTAAGAACCTTAAAAATCTCTGCGGAAGAATTGCTCGGCTTTAATATCTATAAGCGCAGCTATGATGCCCGTAAAAAAGGCAATATTATGCTGATCTATCAGCTTGATATTGAGCTCAGCGACAACCTAGAAAAACGTGTCTTGGAAACAACCCCCGCCCTACCCCGTGTCGGCCCCAGCCCGGACACCAACTATAAATTTGTTGCCCAGGCAGCCACAGAGTTTCCCGCCAGCAATCAACAGCGCCCGATTATTATCGGCTTTGGTCCCTGCGGAATATTAGCCGCACTGGTGCTGGCACAGATGGGCTTAAAACCTATTGTTGTCGAACGCGGCCGCGAGGTTCGCCAGCGCACTCAAGACACCTGGGGCTTTTGGCGCAAGCGCAAATTAGATAGCGACTCCAATGTGCAGTTTGGTGAAGGCGGTGCCGGCACCTTTTCCGATGGCAAACTCTGGAGTCAGGTCAAAGACCGTCGCCATCTGGGGCGCAAAGTATTAAAAGAATTTGTGATTGCCGGTGCCCCAGATGAAATACTTACCGAGAGCCGACCCCATATCGGCACCTTTAAGCTGGTCACCATGGTTGAGAATATGCGTGCCGAGATTATTCGTCTGGGTGGTGAAATACGCTTTGAGCAAAAGGTAGAAAGTATTCTTCGCGAGACTAATAAAGAAGCGAATGGCGAACCGGATACTAAAAGCCATGGCCAGATTACCGGTATCAAGCTGTGCAGTGGCGAAACCCTGCATAGCCGGCATATTATTCTCGCCATTGGCCACAGTGCCCGCGACAGCTTTCAGATGCTCTATGATCAGGGTGTGCATATTGAGGCCAAGCCATTCTCGATTGGCTTTCGTATTGAACATCCACAGTCGACCATTGACCGCGCGCGCTTTGGCAAACAGGCTGGGCACCCTATTTTGGGAGCCGCGGAATACAAACTGGTGCACCACTGTAAGAGTGGCCGCAGTGTCTACAGCTTCTGCATGTGCCCCGGTGGCACCGTGGTTGCCGCGACCTCTGAAGAAGGTCGGGTTGTCACCAATGGCATGTCGCAATATTCACGCAATGAACGCAATGCCAATGCCGCTATCGTTGTAGGTATTTCACCAGAGCAGGACTTCCCCGACCATCCCCTTGCCGGCATAGATTTACAGCGTGAGTTAGAGAGCCTTGCCTACAAACTCGGTGGTGAAAATTACAATGCACCGGCACAGTTGGTTGGGGACTTTTTAAACAATCGTCCTTCCACAGAACTGGCCAGTGTAACGCCTTCCTACAAGCCGGGAATTACATTGGGTGATCTGTCCAAAGCACTGCCAGAATTTGCCATCGAAGCCATTCGCGAAGCGATTCCCGCCTTTGATAAGCAGGTTAAGGGCTATGCCATGGCCGATGCCATTATGACCGGCGTAGAGACACGTACATCGGCGCCTGTAAGCATTGTGCGCGACCGATATTATCAGAGTGTAAATACCACTGGACTCTACCCTGCGGGCGAAGGTGCCGGCTATGCAGGTGGAATATTATCTGCGGGAATTGATGGTATTAAGGTAGCGGAAGCTGTGGCTTTAAACTTGCTTAACATTGAGTCTAATTAAGCACGTAGCATAAATTATAAAAAAAGGGCAGACAGAGCCTGCCCTTTTTGATTCTAGTCTTTGCAATAGATTTTCGATACACGAGGTGTATATATACCAGAGCTAAGGAAGCCAACAAAGCCATTTAGGAATGACATCTGTGAAGTCACCTTGATGACTTTATCAGCACCACCACAAATTTCTGCAGCATCATTTTCAGTTTCTTGGCCAATACCTGAAATAAAGAAATGGTCAAACTTTTCTTTGGAAGGCTCTGACGGTTCTTGGTTTGCAGGGACTGAATTAACATAATAAGTTTGAGCTGAGCAAGCGGATAAGACTAACAGTACAACAGCGAGGAAACTTAACTTCTTCATAGGACTCTCCAATATAATAATTGACACCTCTAGGGGTGCTTCCAATAGTGTCAATTTACAGACCTAAAGGTGACGCGAATATACATCTCGCAGGGCCAAAGTCAATTAATTATTTGGCAGTAAATCAAGCCACTGATCAATTGCCACGTCGACACATATGTCATCCTAGGCGGAGTAGTTAAGTTTTCTTGAGAGGCTATTTTGAGAGGCTATATTGAGAAGCAATAAGCCTATAAATAAAGTCTCTTTGACCTTCCCACTATTAGCTTAGTTTGACTCTTCATCCTCATCATCGCCAACTGCAACATCGACAACTGCAGCACCCACTTTAATCGGCGCTTTTACGACGGCAATGGCAACATCAGTCACACCATCGATTGCGGCGGCGATCAGGCAGCCAGATTGAGAGAGGCTTAAAAGAATAATTGCGAAGATTTTTTTCATTGTTTTAATATCTGTTTTAGCGACTTTTTTAAGAGGCGCGTTTATATGGTTTGATTGAGTAAATAGAATACTGGGCTTTATTAACGGTACTCGCTTTTAGAAACGGTACTCTCTTTTAGAACCGGTACTCTCTTTTAGAACCGGTACTGGGCTCGAAAAGAGACCGCATCGCCACGATCAAACTCTTCAACATCATAACCAGCCAGTTCCGTGCGGGTCACATTAACCATCAACTTAATCGCTTTTCGATAGTAATTAACACCGATCATTGAATTGGTTACTTCCATACCATCGAGATTATCTTCCGCATCCAGATAGCTGTGTCTAAGAACCAACTGCCAGGCACCTGAATCGGCATTGGGCTTAACAGCGGCAAAGCGCCCTTTCTTATAACGCAGTGAATCATTAGTCAGAAAGTAACTTCCTTCAACATAATAGCCTGTGTATGTAGCGCTATCGGTATCAACCGTCCCTTTAACATCCTGATGGTAAGCCTCGCCAACCAGTGCTAAATGATCATTGATCCACGCGGACTCCAAGACATACTGATCGAGAGAATCGGCCTGAAAGTTCCGTGTATCAAGTACATCGACTGAACCATGAACTTCAGCATTGCTCTCGACTTCGAATTCAGCACCATCCAAATCACGAAGAGAGAAAGAAGCACCTAGGTGAAGCACCTGCTTATCAGCATTGATAGGCGTTAAGGATAAGCGACCAGTAAACGCCAGCTTGCCGCCACCACCCTGAGTGATATCGCTACCGTACTCACCCACTTCATAGAGCCCAATAGTCCAAGAATAAGCATCGTTGGCTGAAGCCAAATTTACACCCAGATTGCGCCCCAATCTAAAAGCCTGACTGGCGATATTTCTTTCAATAGCATTGCTGTTTTTTAGAGAGGTCATTAAACCCAGACTAAAAGGCTCTTTATCCTGCCCAATAGTAATATCGGCAAAATCCCATCCCTCGTAGCGAACATAAGCATCCTTAACTTTAGTCTCACTGCTTTTCTCGCTGTAGCCTAACTGCAGCTTAGCCGACCAATTATCAGCTAAATCAAGTTTGAGATAGAGCTGGGCGCGACGCAACTCTGAGATACGATCTCGTTCAACGTCAATTTCAGTATCCTCAGCATTGTAGACCCCATCGAAGGAATCAACGTCGTAGAAAACACTGCCACCATATTCAATATTATCAATTTCAGAAAAAGCCTGGCCTGTACTGAAGAGCCCACTAAATAGCGCAGTGAAAAGTACAAAATACTTAGCGATATTTTTCATTATTTACCCCTCTTTTGTTATCTGCTGTGTCGGAGAATCAGTTGAATCCAAGCTGGATAGTTTGGTACTAGTTTTAACCACATTCTCTTTAACCGCATTCTCATGATAAAAAACCCGAAGATGCGCAGTATCTTTAAGGAAGTCGATATGCTCTATCTCAAATCTATAGACATCCAAACCTGTACGCTCCACTAAGTCCTGAAGCAGGCGCTGGTGATTCTCAGGTTTTATATTTTCAATATTTTCATAGACCACCGGCTTATCATGGGTTCGTGGCGCCAGCAATTGGGTTTCCGCCAATCGGGCCAATAGACAAACCAACATATTAATAAGCAGAATCTCTATCGCTGGGGCAGTAACTACAGCGGTAATCAATGCAATAACAATAACTAAAAACAGATAGGTCATATCGCGAATCGGAATCGACTCGGTGCGGTAGCGCAACATGGAAAATACCGCAAACAGACCAAAGGCAAAGCCCATCGACATCTCAATATCATGGAGTAGATGAACGACCAGAAATACGCCGATACCAAACATTGTCAGCCCGAGCAGTGAGTCACGGTTGGTCGAGTAGCGGTAATAGATACCGCGCATCAAAACCAGCACCGAAAACAGGTTGATCAAGAGCAGTGATAAAAAGTGTTCATTAAAAAAACTTGTGGTCATGCCGAAATAGTCCTCAATGCGTTGCTGAATTTGGCAACTTTTCTAATATCGCGTTGAAAGCGATTGGTTTTAATTCTATCCTGCATCGTCAGGGAAACACCGACGCAGTATTTACTAAAAGATTGCGGTCGTAGTCCGAGTGAACGAACAAGACGGTAAAAAGGCGATTGTCGATCAATGCGGTGCTGTTTTATCTCAATAATAATCGCATCATCCAGAACCACTTTCACACCAGAATCCGGGGCGACAAAACTCGGATTGGTATCTATGGTGATACGCTCCCCAAGACTCTGACTAGCCAAGCATATTCGCTGGTAGGTGCTGATCTGGCTGGGCCGCAATTGACGTTCATGAGAAACCCCGTGGTCCGCGAGGAACCCTCTGTGCTCGGCTATAGCTATATCTGCATCCAAATCAGCCTGAACACGTGTCTTTAGGGTTCGCCCCTTATTGTTTTTGAACTTCAACTCTATAAAGGCAGTGGCTGTATCCACATAGTGGCGATGGCGTACCTTAATGCGGTTTAACTTACCGTTGTGGTGCATAAGATAATAATTAAAACCGTCGGTATCAAAATAAACATTTGAGTAATTACTGCGCTCAACGCCATCGATACTCAGTAGGGAATATTGTCGCTGGGATTCCTGTAAAAGCAATGGCAGCAATTGAGATGGAACCACAAACTTACTATCAACCCGATCCATCAGTTTTAACTTGTTGATATCCTTCAATGCATGAGTATTAAACTCACGCAGTGCGTTATCAACCGTATGTGATAGAGACTGATTCATAGTTATCCCAAAAACCCCTAACCGACTGTCACACGACTGAATCGCGAGGGAAATCGAGAAAGAATGCAATATTCGATAGGTTGATAGTTAATTTTATTTTAATAGTTATGTTTTTTTTCTGCTCTCAATAGTAGCACCATCACTGTCAATATAGAAATTCTGCTAAAAAAACTTTCATGCACTTATCACAGTATAAATAGATAGTTAATCTTGCTAGCTTCAGGTAACGTAAAACTGTTCTGTGTAAACGCTAATATTGGAGTGGGTTTTGGAAATTATTCTTTCGGCTATATGTTTTTTCAGCATAACCGCCTTTGTTTATTTTAGAGTTGGGTATGCCAATATTGCCGGCAGCTATCGACTGTGGTTTCAGGAGGGATATTGGGTAAATTACAATGTAGTCGAAGCTGGGGCATGGCTGGCAAAAGCCGCGGTTATTCTGCCCGGGCTTATCTGGCAAAAAGAAATCTGGCAATTGCACGTAATTACACTCTTTACCTCAGGCCTGCTGATTTGGGTATCTGAGCGAAAATTGCTGCCGACAATGGTCGCCTTTAATACGCTATGGATTGGTTTGTCATCGGTAGTTGTCGTGCGAAATATATTCTGAATGGGCCAGAAGATTTACGCTTAATAATAAGGATTAAACCATGAAGCAATCGTTCAACGGATCACTTTATAGAGTAATAATTTTAATAACTGCTCTACTGACAGCAACTTTATTTATAAGTACTCTACTTTCAAGTACTCTGGCAAAAAATGCCGGCACGACAGGAGACAAAAGCGTGATTATTGATGTTAGAACTTTAGAAGAATGGAATGCTGGGCATCTTGCAACGGCACAGCACTTACCCCTAGATCAAGTGACAGTCTCAATAAATACACTGGTGGTAGATAAGAATCAACAAGTGTATCTGTACTGCCGAAGTGGCAATAGATCCGGGCAGGCTAAGATAATTATGGACAGTATGGGCTATACCAATGTTACTAATGCTGGCGGTTTGGGTAATGCCAGTGAGCTGCTCGCTATTGAGATTGTTCAATAGCGCTTTACCATCGCTTAATCCCTGATATAAAACTGGCTAGTAGCCGGCAAGCTAATTACCTTAGCTCTCGATAAAACTCTGATTGATCCACAATCCATTAGTCACCTGACAATCTATGGCATCCAGAGCCATATGCAGCAGCAAACCAATGCCGACAATTCTCGTCTTGGGAAACAGACAGAGGGCTGCATAAAGCAAGATAAAGCCAGGTTGGTGCAATGGATGAAAGCCAATACTGCAGCGGCCGGGATCATAAATGGGGTTGGCCACAAGATGATCGAAATCGACCACCATGGTAGCCAGCATCACCAGAAAGGCAGACTTCCAACGGTCGCGAAAGAATGCCGTGGCAACTAGCGCAGGGACCAAAAAATGCAACAGTAAGTGGATCAAAAATATCCTTTAATACAAGTCTAAAATAGTCAGTGTAAAGAGCTAGTTAAAAAGCCTCAACCTAGTCTTGAATAATAGAGCCAACAGCCCTAAAACCCCATAACTAATTACCCCCATATATAAAATATCAACAATATCGATAGCGCGTAAATAGGCACTCAAATCGGCAACTAAATCGCCCGATATTTGGTTGATAGGCGCAAGAAATACCAATAAGCAGGCAGTCAATAACACTGAAAAAACCAACACTTGCCTTTTTGTCTTTCTAGAGGCCTGCTCCTGGGCAATAAGCGTTAAGGTATAAAAGCTAAACAGCTCTTTGTCTCTTTGCTTGTAGGAAACAGCTTTTTCTTTATTGATGATCTCTTCAAATGAGTTCATTTTAGTTTCTCCATTGCACGGCTTATCTTGGATTTTACAGTGCCCGCTTTCAAATCTAAAAAATTGGCGATATCACTGATTTGATAGTCATAAACATATTTGAGGGTGAAGAGTATCTTTTCATCCTCAGTCAATGGCTTAAGCAGATCAAAAAAGTCTTGATTGCCACTGAGGTCGGGAGAATAGCTGGGTTCGTTACCTGCGTGTAAATCCGCATATGACCTCTGCTTTTGAACCATATCCTTAAAGCAATTAACCGCAATACCTGTGAGCCAGTGTTTGTAGGTCTTGCGAGAGTCAAAGCTTTTCAGGTAAGTGTAGGATTTGAGAAAGCTCTGCTGAGAGATATCCTCAGCAAGCTCTCGGTTACCCAGTGTCAGGCGCATGCCCAACCCAAATAGGTAATCAGCATAGCGCTGTATAAGAACCCCATAATGGTGATTACCACCACTCAGGGTTCTTTTTACCAGCTCTTCATCTGACTCCATTAAGCGTTGGCTTCAGCGGTCTTTTTCTCGGCATAAATACCAAAACTCAGCAGGGCCAAACCCAGTGATGCGACCAACAGACCTGAGCCCCAAACCACTGTCGCATTTAAGCCAAATTTCCCTAAGAGAACAACACCAACGCCTATGCCGATTAAAATGGCGCCACTTTTAATATCATTGACCTTCTGCCCTTCTTCTACATAGCCAGGGATACTCTGCAATAACTCTGGTGATAGCTGTTGTCCGCTTTCAATTAATTTCTGTAAGGACGTATGAAACTGCTCCTTCTTTTTATTGTTGAAATGCAGGGCAACCCAGACAACGAATACAGGCATTCCAAAAACAGCGACGATTCCAACAATGGGTACTAGAGCATCTATAAAGCTTGTCATATTATTTTCCTTTTCAGTTAAGTGTAGTTGAGTCCTTCAAATACATATACCTCAAGCATTCGAAAAAGGTTGCACGGTTTTATATTGAAATATAAATTGCCGTCTGCACGGGGTTTAAATACAGGGCAATCCAGACGACGACTACAGGCATTCCAAAAACACTGACGATTCCAAAAGTGGGTACTAAAGCATCTATAAACTTTGACATGTTCTTTTCCTTTTCAGCTAAGCGTAATTGAGTCCTTCAAATACATATACCTGAAACATTCTGAAAAGGTTGCACGTTTTATAGGGGAATATAGATTGCCGCCGGCGCGGCAATAACAAGACTAAAGCTTTACCCCAAGGGCAAGCCCACCGAATAGCGCAAGCCCATCACAGAGCGCAAGCACTAGCGCTCGCCAAAAGCTTCCGTAGTAGTTTTACGTATCGGTTTAAGCAGATATTCCATCACCGTGCGATCGCCGGTTCGAAGGTCCACCTGAGCAGTCATACCCGGGAGAATAGCCAACTCTTTTCCTGTCGTGGTCAGCGCCGGGTAAGTTAGCGTAGAGATATGCACGCGATAATAGATCTCCTCACCCTTAGAGGTCTCCTCTTTAAGCGTATCTGCACTGACATACACCACTTCACCAATTACCGCGCCAAAAATAGTGTAATCGAAAGAGTCAAAGCGAATGGTCGCTTCGATCCCGGGTTTCACTTTGGCAATATCCGCAGGTAGCACCTTGGCTTCAACAATTAGGTCATCCCCCACCGGAATAATCTGCATCAGTTCTTCACCCGAACGGAGTACGCCACCAACAGTGGTAACCCTGACATTTTTAACAATACCCGGCAGCAATGCAGTAAAGACACTGTCCTCTAACTCTTGCTGACGCTGGGTGAGGATTTGAATATTTTGCGCAATACCATCATCGGCATTATTCAATTCGAGACGCGCGTCTTCGAGGTACTGATTGCGACGATTGATTAACATAGCCTCAGCCTCATTTAAGGCGCGTGCGGCACGGATAACTTCGGAACGGCTTACATCGCCAGAACTTGATAGATTTTCAACCAGATCAGTTTCTTCCCGGGCCAGTTGAACGGCAACCTTAAGTGTTCTTAACTGTTCACTTAAACCCAGACGACGCTGATCAAACAGTGCCTGCTCAACCTTAACAAGCTCGGGAAAACGCAACACATCTGGCGAAAAAACCAGAGTTTTAGCTTCGGTGACTTCGGCGCGCAAACGCGTGGCTTTAGCTTTTAGGGCCGACAACCTTACATCCACTTCCTTAACCGCCGCACCAATGCGAGTTTGGTCGAGACGAGCTAAGACTTGGCCCCTTTCAACCCGGTCACCCTCGCGCACATAAATAGCCTCTAACACACCGCCATCCACCGCCTGAATAATCTGTACACGACTGCTGGCGATAACTTCGCCGCTAGCCCGTGCGACCTGATCGAGTCGGAATACCGAGGCCCAGCAGATAAATACAAACAGCCCGAGTAACAGTAACCACAGCGCCGGAGAATATTTACGCCGGTGATAATTTTCCAAGCTGGTAATCGCCTGCTGATTCGAAACCCCATCATGGGCAAAAAAACTATCAAATAACATTGGGTCTTCCCTTGTTCGGCTGAGCCTGAGTAAGCGTCTGAGTCTGCCGACTTTTTCCGCGTTTGGCGGCCTGATTGGCCATCATCTTAGAAATCACCACCTCGGGACTGCCATCATCAGTCACTTCGCCACGGTTGATCACCAGTACCCGATTGGCCAGCTTTGATGCCAGCCCGGGACGATGGGTAGAGATAAATAAAATATCATCTTCCTTTACCTGCGACTGAATCGCCTGAAGAACCTTTTGTTCAGTCTCCCCATCCAGTGAGGAAGTTGGCTCATCGAGCAACCAAATTTTAGGTTGGCCGAGAAACACCCGACCCAGACCGACCAGCTGCCGCTGACCACCAGAAAGGCCCTCACCGCCCTCACTGATTTCCAGATCCATACCCTGAGGATTATCCGCAGCAATCGAATCAATACCGAGCATTTCACTGACCTGCAGTAAATGAGAGTCACCGGCGACACCAGATAGATCCAGATTTGAACGCAGAGTCCCCTTAAACAGATGCACCGATTGCGGAAGATAAGCGACATGCTCGGCAACCATATGCGGGTCGATTTCCCAAAGGTCTGCGTTACCCAAACGTATCCGCCCTTCTGTAGGACGATAGAGGCCTGCCAGT
>CAWUVN010000050.1:0-24259 GCA_963925995.1 uncultured Pseudomonadales bacterium
AACCTCAAGCTTATTCGTCTCATTTAGCATCTCATGGCGACCCTTTGGGTAGAGTTTGCAATCAATATTTACAACGCCAGCAGCCTCTAAAATATCAGCCAATTTTTCTACCCCTTTACCCTGACCACCTACCGGATCCAGCGCGCCAAAGAACAGATAGACCGGCAGCTCGGCGTTGATTTTAGCCATGGCTTTTGGGCTGCCAAGCTCGGCCAGACCATTGAGAAAGTCATACCAGGATTGGGTGGAAATCGCCCCGCCGCAGTAGGGGTCGGCTAGATAGGTATCGACCACAGCCTGATCGCTGGAAATCCAGTCTTTACCCGTGCGGTTGGGTTTAAAGGCATTGTTAAATGCACCAAAAGAGAGTCTTTCCATCAGATTGCTCGACGCACTTCTACCCAGTCGCAGGCGTTCAATTCTGGCGATTCCGGCGGCGGCTCGACAGACCCAGGGTGGTGCATAATTTGAGCCGGATAGTATCAGGCCTTTTAGGCTTTCACCCAGTTTATTACCCGGTCTATTTTGTAGTTTATTACTGAGCCTCTCAGCGTAAATCTGACAGAACCGCGTCGCCATAAAAGAGCCCATACTGTGGCCAATAATAATCAGTGGTAGATCGGTCTGCTGGCCAATATGCTCGATAAGCTGCCACTGGTCATCAATCATTTGATTCCAGCCATTGTTATCGGCAAAGTGATAGAGATTGCCATTGGCCGCGCCGGTTTTGCCGTGGCCACGGTGATCGTCGGCACTGACCATATAACCCTGTTGATTAAGAAATTCAGCCAGATGTTGGTAGCGGGCGCTGTGCTCGGCCATGCCGTGCATAATATGAATCCAGGCTTTTGCTGGGGCCTGTTGATGATCAGATTGCTGATCAGGCTGTTTAGCCGGCCATAGGTGGTAGTGGCACTCCCCGGGATCGCCGGTGGTGAAGGCAATGGTTTTTAGACTCATAGGCTGCCTCTTTATTGCTGTTGTTTTTAGGTCCTTCGGCTTCGCTCAGGATGACCGCGTTTTCCCTGATTAGCGTTTCTTGCGGCGTTTTCTACTCAAGTGGTTAAACAGATCAATATATTGCCCAGTCAGTTTGTGCGAAGGGGCCAGATAAATAAGTGGCACGCATTCATTGTGCGACTCTTTCATTTTTATCGACTGATTGAGATAGGTTGGAATAATCGGTAGCTTTTCCTTTTTCATCTCGGCAATCAAGCGGGTTGGCAGTGAGGCCATTGGCTGGAACTGATTGACCACAATACCGCCAATCTCAAGGCCATCGTTGTGATCTTCACGAATCTCATAAATCACATCGAGGATCGAGTAGAGCGCCTGTCTTGAGAAGGCGTCGCAGTCAAAGGGAATTAAACAGCTGTCGGCACAGATCAGTGCGGATCTGGTGTAGAAGTTTAGCGCCGGAGCTGTGTCTATATAAATCTCATCGAATTCTTTATCCAGCTTGTTGAGCAGATCGCGCAATTTATAGATTTTCTGTCGCGACTCAAGTTTGTGTTCCAGTGTTAGAAGGTTTGCGCTGGAAGGTAGAACAGAGAGATTTTCAAAAGGTGTTTCGTGGACGTAATCCATGGGCTCATTGAGTTTGGATGAAAATTCCAATGTGCCGTCAAAATAGTCGGCAACGGTATTTTCTTCGGGCGTTTCACCGAGCAGGTAGTGAGTAGAATTACACTGCGAGTCGAGATCTACAACTAGAGTGCGTTTGCCTCGGGAGGCGCTAATAGCCGCAAGGTTACAGGTAATGCTGGATTTACCAACGCCGCCTTTTTCGTTAAATATCACTCTTCGCATCGATCTAACTCCAGTTGATTACAGGTGCCTTATGGATGGACTCGATTCTACCCAATGTTGTTGGTGGGATATAGGGGCTTTAGTCCATTCGCTGATGTTTTAGCCTCTGCTGAAGGTATATCCAGACCTTTTAGTAGAGCAATCAGTAATTTTATATCCGCTGATGGCGACTGATCTTGATTGCTGGGGCTGTTGTAGAGGCTCAGGTCTAGTCGGTCGAACTGCTGTTTGAGTTGCGGGTCTGTACAGAGTTCGGCTATTTCTTGCAGAGTTTTAATCTTATTGTCGGGGAAAGCACTGCGGCCCCAGGCGAGAACAGCTTTGCGCACCGCGGCCAAGTCATCTTTTTTGGCGGCTATTTCTATGGCTTTAATCAGCTGTTTTAACTTGAGTCTTGGGCTGTTGATTTCACTTGGGTGTTGGCGAGCAGATTGCTTGTTGTTTCGTTTGAGTAGCAGGGCGGCTAACAGGGTTAATAGCAGGGCATTTGCTGCCAGTGATAGGCGCATTAAGGTAGAAAAGCTACCATCACCCGTCTGTAAATCATTGTCCTGTGATATGGCTGCAGCACTCAGCTGACTATCCGCCAACTCTATGGGTTCAAGGTAAGGGGCTGAGCTTGTTGCGGCGCTTGTAGGGGCGGCTCCAACCTCTAAACGCATCGCATCAAGGGTTGCGGTTTGCATCCGTTGATTAACCGTATCCCACCAGCGCAGCGAAATCTTCGGCAAAACGATTTCCCCCTGACGGTTGGGTACCAGTGCAAAAGATTCCTGACGAACCCCTGTGACACCACTGGCATCCACAGATTCATTGAGTTGCGCCTGATCTGGATAGACTTTGAAGTCGCTGCTTGGCTCTAGGCTGAGCGGCAAAATCTGCGCACCGGTCAAACCTTTGGCGCTAATGGTAATAGTTCGGGTTACAGGTTCGCCAACCTGCAGCTGCTCGAGATTATTACTCCACTTTTGAGATATTGTCAGCTGGCTGCTGGGCATCCACTGGTCGGCATCTATATGGGCTGGCTTGGCTATCACATCAATGGTTTTGGCTTCGGTATTACGAATAAGCTGGTTGCCTCTACTTCTGAAAAAGCTGCTTTGATTATTGCCAGTCTGATAGACACTGATTGCCACCGCGGGAATATTCAGTTTGCCGCTAGTCTGAGGAAAGAGCGCGTATTTCATTTCTACAACCATATAATCTTTGTTGCCAACACGTTTCTGAAATTGGTTTTGAGCGACTTTTTGAATAATTGCGCCAGGAAGTACCAACTCTTCCATGGACAGATCGGTCAGCTGAATCGATGTGTAGAGCCGGTGAGTTAGCAATAGCTGTTCCTGCACATAGACTGCCGATTTGTCGAGCAGCGTTTCGGTATATACCGGTTGCCCTGTGGTATTTGAGGGGCTGGCTTTGCGAACACTGATTTCGATAGCGTCGCTAATATCTTTTTTGTATTTAATCGATGGCACTAATAATCGACCGATGCGCTTTGGCGCCAGCGTCAGCTTCCAATCGGTGTAGGACTCAGAACGACCATTGGTTATGCTGTACTGTTGCTGGCGGTTATTAGAGAGAATTTTAAAGTCTCGCTTAAGCACATCAAAGTCCGGTTGGCTAGTCACGGCCTGACCGTCAAAGCGTACTAATAACTGCAGGGTTTCGTTACTGTCGAGCACCGTGCGATCTGCGGTGGCGGTCAGTTTTGCCCAGCTCGGAGTGGATGCTGTAAGGATAAATAACATCAGTACCCAGGCGGGCTGAAGAAAGCTGCGCTCGGTATTTTTATTGAGTGATTTTTGCATAGTTGTGTCTATTATTTTCTCTCTAATAAGGGCGCGGTTTACCAGCGCTCCTGTTGCTGTTCACTGGGTGGTGCTGGGCGACGTTGTTCTAGTGCTCGCTGTCGCGATTGGTAGCGAAATTTCTCACGGAGTAATCCACCGGGATCGTCTGGTACTCGTCGCAACCACTGTTCCAATTCCTGTTGAGCTTGTTTTTGCTCTTCGGTAAGTTCTTGCGGCTCTATTTGTTGTTCTGAGAATTCAGGGCTTTTCTTAGGCTCAGGGCTTTCCTTGGGCTCAGGGCTTTTCTCTCTCGCCTCTTGCTCAGCCTGCTCTTTAGCCTCTTTTTCCGCCTGTTCTTTAGCCGCTTGCTCCTGAGCTTTTTGCTCCTCTGATTTTTCACCCTCTTGCTGCTGGCTCTGTTCAGAATCAGATTGTTGATTTTGTTCGGACTCAGACTGTTGTTGCTGGTCTTGATTTTGTTGATCTTGGCTCTGTTGATCCTGACTTTTCTGGTCTTTATTGGGCTCGCCGTTCTGTTCCTGATTTTGCTCCTGCTGTTGCTTTAACTTTTCTATCAGTTCGCGATTGGCAATCGCATCAGCCATCTCCGGTTGTAATTCCAAGGCCTGATCATAGGCTTCAATAGCCCCATCCAGATCGCCAGATTTTGCCAGCCCATTGCCGCGGTTGTAGTGGTTATCGGCATTATCAAATTGCACAAACTGATCTATAGCCGACGGATAATCTCCGGCTTTATAGGCGGCACTGCCGCGCCACTGAGGATCTTTAAATAATGCCTGAGCCGTCGCTGCATCCCCGGTCGCTAGTGCTTCTCTGGCCTGCTGATCGTCGGTTTGCCATAGGTCTCGCCACTCAAAGGCTGAAACCGGATCGGAAAACAGTGTCGGCACCAGTAATAGCATGGCGATATTGCCTTTGCGAAAGCTCGCCAGCAGTACCGGTAGCAGAAGCAGTATCAGCCAGTAACCCTGATCATCCCAGAGGTCAAAGTCACGCTCTAACTCTTTGCTGGCATCGGGAAACAGCTCTTCAGTAGAGTCGAGCAGGGCATTTATATCGCTGTCATCGGCGCTTAGGGTTCTATAAATACCACCGCTGTTTTGCGCCAGCATCTGTAATGAGGCAGGTGATAATTTAGGAATTAGAATGGCGCCATTACTATCTTTAACAAAGCCCCCTGAACCGGTCGGAATCGGCGCTCCCTGCCGAGTGCCGACACCGAGAATGGAGAGTCGGAATTTACCGGCTTTTTTAACCATAGATTGCACGGTGGCAAAGGCAGGGCTGGCGACACCATCGGTAATTAGCAATAGATCAGCCTGTTGATAGCCACCATTAATTGCCAGTTCAAGGGCGGTTTCTACCGCGTCTTCGGTATTGCTGCCATACACAGGTAATAGCGAAGGCTGCAGTGTGGGTACCAGACTAATAATGGTATTACTGTCTTCGGTCAACGGAGACAGGCTGTAAGCTTCGCCGCTGTATACTACTAGCGCGCTATAACCCTCAGCGCGGTTTTTTAGAATATCGATAAGTTTGTAGCGCGCTCGTGCCAATCGACTTGGCTTGATATCTTCGGCGAGCATCGAGGGCGAAAGATCCATTATCAGTATTAGTGCCGCATCTTTTTTATGCACAGGCTGTGGCAGCTGTTGCCAGGTCGGGCCGGCCAAGGAAAGACAGGTCGCTATCCAAGCTGCCAATACCCAGTAGATACCGCGGTGTTTTTTATCGCTGTCGCCCTGCATTAAAAATGGCAGCAGCTCTGGGTTAATAATCTTTTCCCAGTTGCCGGCACTGCGTTTTCGCCACTGGGCGAAAGCGACTATTGTAAGTGCCGGAATTAGACCTAGCAGTGCCATTGGGCGGAGAAAATGAAATTGGCTGAAATCATTGCCGAGTAACTCAAGCATTTGGCTTTCCTTTCCCTTTCCCTTTCCCTTTACCTGCACTTGCATTAGAAATACTAAATAGTCCCAACAATAAGCTCAGGGCAAAGGCAATCGCCAATGGCCAGTGATAGAGTGCGGCGATAGGGCGGATAGTTTCAGCATCCTGTTCTATGGGTTCTAGGCGGTTGAGCTCTTTATAAATCGCTGCCAGTTCCTGAGGGTTCCGCGCGCGAAAGAATTTTCCGCCAGTGGCATCGGCAATACCCGTCAGGGTTTTTTCATCGAGGTCGGCTGAGGGGTTGGTGGTTCGAGTGCCAAATAAACTGCGAGTTTCCATCACCTCTGCGCCTATACCAATGGTATAAATTTTCACTTTGGCACGGCTGGCCAATTCTGCGGCTTTTAAGGGATCCAGTTCGCCGGCATTGTTGGCGCCATCGGTCAACAGTATAACCACGCGATGGTTTTCCGGCCGTTCCTGAAGACGTTTCACCGAGAGACCAATCGCGTCACCTATAGCGGTTCCATTGCCGGCAAAACCCAGTTGCGCCTCGTAGAGTAGCGTCTGCATGGTTTTGCGATCAAAGGTTAGCGGTGTCTGCAGATAGGCTTTCTCACCAAACAAAATTAATCCGAGGCGATCGCCCTTGCGCTCAAGGACAAAGTCACCGACCACGGCTTTAACCGCGACTAGACGGTTGACCCTGTTACCACCGAGCTGCATATCTTCGCGCTCCATACTGCCGGAGATATCTACCGCTAGCAAAATGTCACGGCCATTAGTTGGCACAGCCACCGGTTCGCCAATCCAGATGGGTCTCGACAGGGCGAACACAGTACTCAGCCAGATAAAGCTCAATACTATTAATAGTAGCGACTTGCGCAAGCTATTCGAGGCTGTGCTACTTGACTCTCCAGCAGCATGGGCGAGAAGCGGCGCACGCAGAGCGCGAAGTCGAATATCGGCGGCTTTTCTCAACCATCTATAGAGCAGCGGCAGCGGTGCCAGCGCAAGAGCCCATGGCCAGAGTAGTTCTAACATGGGTTTTCGAGCTCCAGTTTGTGTTCTGGCAGGTGTTGCTTTATCCAGCGGCTAGCATCTTTAAATAGTTCGTCAGTCTGATGGCTTAGCTGGCTGTCACTACTATACAGCGCCTGATCCAGATCCAGATTTAACTGATCAAAAACCGGCTTATCGCAGCTGCGCTGCATAAAGCCAATAAATTCCATAATACTCTGGCTCCCCGGATGACGATTTGGGTAGGCACTGTTGGCAGTCTGTTTTAGCAGTTCAAAAAGCTCGCGCAACTGTTGCTGAGAATTTCCCCTTAGCTGTAATACTTTGAGCTTTTTTTGTGCCTGTCGCCGATAGAGTCCGGCGCTGTGGCGACGATAAAGAAATCTTATCAACCAAGCAGATAACAAACAGCCAGCAATTATTAAAATCCACCAGCCAGGAGCTAACGGCCACCAGCTAATCGGCTCAGGAAGATGTATATCGCGAAGCTGGTCGAGTGGATTTGGCGCGGCCTTTGTTAGTGGATTCGCCGTGGCTGCTGTTAATGGATTCGCCGTGGCTTCTGTTAATGGAGTGTCCATCAGCTGCGCCGTCCCTTACGTCGTTTACCATAGGCCTGAGCCAGTACCGACATTGCTGAGTCAGCGGTATTAAAGGGCAGCAGACCAGCCGAGAGCTGTTGGCTAAATTTCTTGAGACGCTGACTGCGTGCGGCAAAGGCATTGGCAAATTCTTCGCGCAGACGGTTATTGCCGGTATCGAGTAATCGCTGTTGCTCGCCGTCGCTAACCGCATACAGCGCTGGGTCGGGCAGTTGGATTTCAATATTGTCGAAGATATGGCAGAAGTTAAGGTTGCCATGACGGGCCAATTCAAAAAGGTGCCGCTCGCAGTCCTCATTAAAGTCATGAAAATCGCTAACTATAAAGATAGTGGTGCCGGGCAGAGCAAAGCGCCGTGTTTCTTCAAGTATATGCGCGAGACTGTATTGGTCTGCAGCCGGTTGCAGAAGTTGCTCACTAAAATCCCGTAGCTTATGAATAAACTCTAATACTGCATGATGGCTGCGACGGGATTTTACGTCGCTCTGCTGCTGCGCGCCGAACACCAGTCCGCCAACGCGGTCATTGGCGTTAAGTCCCGCCCAAGCCAGAGCTGCCGATACTTCACAGGCAAGTACAGACTTTAGCCGCTGACTACCAAAAAACATCGGCCCGCGAAGATCGCTCACCACCAGCACCGGACGCTCGCGCTCCTCGCGAAATATCTTGGTGTGAGGGGTCTGGGTTTTTGCGGTCACTCGCCAGTCGATACTGCGGACATCGTCGCCGGGCTGATAGATTCGCACTTCATCGAAATCCATACCGCGACCGCGAAATCTTGAGCGGTGTCCGCCAGCCATCATCTGCCGCGCCTGCACACGGGGAAAGCCGGTGAGCTCACGAGCACCATAGCGCAGTCTGACCATCTCGCTAAGATTGGCGATGGCCGGATGATTATTATTCTCGGGTGTCTGGGTCATCAGGCTGAGGCGACAGTCTCCAGTAATGTATCAATGACCTGATTGGCAGTCACACCACTGGCCTCGGCATCGAAGCTGAGAATCAGGCGGTGACGCAAGACATCGTGAGCCACAGCGCGAATATCATCCGGGGTGACAAAATCGCGGCCCTGCAGCCAAGCCATTGCGCGGCTGCAGCGATCCAGTGCAATAGTGGCTCGCGGGCTGGCACCGTAGTCGAGCCATTTGGCGAGATCGCCGCCGTAACCTTTGCTATCGCGGGTGGCGAGTATTAACTGGATTAAATACTCTTCAACCGGCTCTGCCATATGCACACCAAGCGCTTCTTTGCGTGCGGCAAACAGCGTTTCCTGAGTCAGCAGTTCAATGCCCGGCGCTTTTTCCTGTAATGCTTCTCTGCGCGATAGCTGCAAGATCAAATGCTCGGTTTCCGGTGCTGGATAGTCGACCATAATATGCATCAGAAATCTGTCCATCTGCGCTTCTGGCAGCGGGTAGGTACCTTCTTGTTCAATGGGATTCTGGGTCGCCATCACTAAAAATAGCTCGGGAAGCTGGTAGGTGGTGCCACCGACCGAGACCTGACGTTCGGCCATGGCTTCTAATAGTGCTGACTGGACCTTGGCTGGTGCGCGATTGATCTCGTCGGCGAGAACTAGGTTGTGAAACAGTGGCCCAGCCTGAAATTCGAAATTTCCCTGCTGTGGGCGATAGATGTCACTGCCGGTAATGTCGGCGGGCAGCAGGTCGGGGGTAAATTGAACACGCTGGAAGTCACCTTCGATCCCTTCGGAGAGGGTTTTAATCGCTTTGGTCTTGGCAAGTCCCGGGGCGCCTTCGACAAGCAGATGACCATCCGCTAAAAGGGCAATAATTAAACGTTCAACTAAATGGTTCTGGCCGACGATCTGTTGGTTTAGCCAGTCTTTGAGTAGATGGATTTTCTGGTGCAAAAGATTCCCCTGTTAGCGTTTATACAAGCATGTTTGGCGTAAAAGTTTGAGACATTCTAGTGCCTCAATTATTAACACACAAACCTGATTTTGTAGGCTATAGTATTGGCAACGTTAGCGTCAAAGCTATGCATAATTAATTTATATTTCAAGAGCCGCTAATAGAGACTAAATTTTTTTCAAAAGGTTGCAAATCTTGATCATGGATGTGAAAAAAAATATTGGCAGGGAACAGCTGGTAACTATTCTAAAATCAGCTTCAGCAGACAAGCTCGACTCAGGGCGAGCAGCAGAATTTCTCAATTTTATACTCAATGCGTTGCATTTTTACCCGGACGCCGATTATTTATCACGCCCAGCAGAAGAGATATTTTTTAATATCTATGGGTTGTTTCAATTTGCTGAAAATAGCGCTCGCGAAGGCACAACAAACCAGGCGCGAGTAAAGGCCTTTAACCCGCAGCCGGAAATTGATGGTTGGGCCAGCCCACAGACGATTATTTATATCAATCAGTGGGACATGCCATTCTTGGTTGACTCACTGCGCATGGCACTAAATCGTCGCGGTTTAAATATATTTACCCTGCAGAGTAATCCGGTCTGGGTGGTGCGCGATGACAGCGGTCAGCTAACAGCCATTAACAAATCTTATATAGAAGGTGCCCAGCGCGAAGCCTTTATCAATATTGAGGTGGATATTCACCGCGATAGCGAGTTGGCGGAATTACAGCGCGACCTACTTTTAGTGCTCGATGATGTGCAGACAGTAGTCGATGATTTTGATCCGATGCGGATCCGCGTCGGTGAGCTGATTGAAGAGCTGACCAGCAGCGCTGCTCATGTACCCGATATCAACGAATCGCTGGAATTTTTGCGCTGGATTTACAGTGGCTACTATACCTTTCTCGGTTGCGCCGAATTTGATTTGGTCGAGGGCAATGACGAAATGTATCTGCATGAGCGAACTGATAGCCGCCTGGGGCTGCTTGACAAGTACGGTGGTGATACCCGCGCGGAAGCCATTCAAAAATTAAGTCCCGGTGTCGTCGCGCTCTATCAGGGTGACGATATTTTAACCTTTACCAAATCTTCGCGACGCTCGCGGGTGCACCGCGATGTCTACTCCGATTATCTGGTAGTCAAACGCTTTAATGATCGCCAGGAGCCGATTGGCGAAGTGCGTTTCCTTGGCCTCTATACCTCGCCGTTCTACTCCTACCGCCCAAGGCGCATTCCTATTCTGCGTGAAAAAGTCAATTGGGTTATGGATAACTGTGGTTTTGAGAAAAATAGCCACGACGGTAAAACGCTGCAGACGATTTTAGATTTCCATCCCCGCGATGAGCTCTTTCACCTGAGTCGTGAAGAGCTGGCTGACACGGCTATTGGTATCTGGCAGATTCAGGAGCGCCGGGTTATAAAAGTATTTATGCACGCCGACCCCTTCGATAAGTTTGTCAGCTGTATTGTCTATCTGCCACGAGAATCATTTAACACCGCGTCGCGCATCAAAATTCAACAGGCGATTGGTGCTGAGCTGGATGCCGAAGAGAGTGAGTTTGCCACGCATTTTTTGCCCGAGTCGGTATTGGTGCGTATTTATGTGGTCTATCAACTACGCAGTAAAAAGTATCTGCAGGTTGAATGCGAACAGCTCGAATCGCTGGTGGCTAATATTACCCGGAATTGGAGCGACGGCTTTGCTGAAGAGGCTGTGGTTTGCTGGGGCGAGCGCGATGGCCGAGCACTCGGACGGCAGTTTCAGCGAGCCTTTCCGGCCGCTTATCGTGAACTTTACAAACCGCTGGATGCCATCGCCGATGTGCTGTTAATCGATGAGTTGGAAAGTGCCGGCGAGCTGGGTATTGCCTTCAATAATTTATATGGCGAGGCAAATAATTGCCTGCAGCTCAAACTGTTCCACTGGGACACGCCACTGGAACTGTCGGATATGATTCCGATGTTGGAAAATCTCGGTTTCAGGGTGATGGTCGAACATCCCTATCTGATTAAACCGGATGCCGGCCATCAAATCTGGCTGCAGGACTTCCGACTATCATTCTCTCTCGATGTGAATGTTGATGTCTCGGCAGTGCAGGGTAGTTTTAAAGATGCACTGCGAGTGGTCTGGCAGGGTGAGGCTGAAAACGATAGCTTTAATCGTCTGGTGATTGGTGCGCGTCTCGATTGGCGGGCGGTGGCCATGCTGCGCCTCTATGCCCGTTATCTAAAACAATTGGGTATTGCTTACAGTCAGGAATTTATTGCCGATACACTGGCGCGTCATCTGGATATTACACGCAATCTAGTGGCACTGTTTAAGAGCTATTTTGACCCTCGCTACGCGGCAGAAAAAAGTCGCAGTGATCGCTCTGAGGGACTCTCGAATAAAATTCGTCAGGGTATAGATGAAGTCGAAAATGTCAGCGAAGACATTGTTCTGCGCGGCTATCTCGAGACCTTTGAGGCGACCCTTAGAACTAACTTTTTTCAAACTTTTGAAGATGGTAGCTCGAAACCTTATATTTCGGTCAAACTGCAGACAGGAAAGATATCGCTGGCACCCAAGCCGCGTCCCGAATATGAAATATTTGTCTACTCACCCAGAGTTGAGGGCGTGCATCTGCGCGGTGGCAAAGTGGCCCGTGGCGGCTTACGTTGGTCCGATCGTCTCGAGGATTATCGCACCGAGGTACTGGGTCTGGTCAAGGCACAGCAGGTTAAAAATGCGGTGATTGTTCCGACCGGAGCCAAAGGTGGCTTTGTTGCCAAGCAGGCAACTATGGCCGCCGGTCGTGAGGCCTGGCTGCAGGAGGGTATCTCAAGTTATATGCTCTATGTGCAGGCACTGCTTGATATCAGCGATAACCTGATCGAGGGCGAGGTTATTGCGGCCAATGATGTTGTTCGCCGCGATGGCGATGACCCCTATCTGGTGGTGGCCGCTGATAAGGGCACTGCGACTTTCTCAGATATCGCTAATCAAATATCCGAAGCCAATAACTTCTGGCTTGGCGACGCCTTCGCCTCCGGCGGGGGCAACGGCTACGACCACAAAGGTATGGGAATTACCGCTCGCGGCGGCTGGGTTGCGGTGCAGCGACATTTTCGCGAGATCAACAGGGATATACAGCGCGAGGATTTCAGCGTTGTCGGTATTGGTGATATGGGCGGCGATGTGTTTGGTAATGGCATGTTGCTCTCTGAGCATATTCAGCTGGTGGCGGCATTTAACCATCTACATATATTTGTTGACCCGAATCCCGATTCTGCGGCGACCTTTGTCGAGCGCAAGCGACTGTTTGCAACCCCAAGAACAACCTGGGACGACTTTGATAAGTCACTGATGTCGAAGGGCAGTGCTGTCTATTCAAGATCGGCCAAGTCACTGCAGTTAACACCAGAGATTATGGCGCGCTTTGCTCTGGAGAAAAATAAAGTCACGCCCACCGAATTAATAACGGCAATTCTTGTGTCGTCTGTGGATCTGATCTGGAATGGCGGTATCGGTACCTATGTTAAAGCCTCTTCGGAAAGCAATACCGAAGTCGGTGATCGGGCTAATGATGGACTGCGCGTTAATGGCCGCGATCTGCGCTGTAAAGTGTTTGGCGAGGGCGGCAATCTGGGTCTGACTCAGCGTGGGCGCATTGAATACTGTCTGAAAGGTGGCATCTGTAATACCGACTTTATTGATAATGCTGCCGGTGTTGATTGCTCGGATCACGAAGTTAATATTAAAATTCTGCTCAATAAAAAACGTCATGAGGGGAGTCTGACCGCACAGCAGCGCAATAGCTTCCTCGCCTCTATGACAGATTCTGTGGCTGAACTCGTACTGCACAATAATGCTCGTCAAACCCAGGCAATTAGTTTGGCAATGCATCGCAGTGAGCAACAGTATGCTGAATATCAGCGTTTTATGGGCTGGTTGGAAGATAGCGGCAAGCTCGATAGAGAGCTGGAATTTTTACCCAGCGATGAACAGATTAATGATCGTCTGAGTCGCGGTCAGCCGGTCTGGACGCGACCAGAGTTGGCAGTTTTAGTCTGTTACTCAAAGGTCATGCTTAAAGAGGCGCTTTTGGAAGCCAATCTTCTCGAGGATCCAGTGCTAGCTGAATCTGTGAATGGGGCCTTTCCGCCGTTGTTAGTTGACCAATATGCTGCAGATATTGCCGAACACCAGCTGCGCCCCGAGATAGCAGCCACTCAGCTGGCCAATGATATGGTCGATCGAGCGGGTTTTACTTTCTTCTTCCGTCAGTCGGAATCTACAGGTGCTAGCCCGGCGGACATTGTTCGCGCCTTTACCATTAGTATAAATATTCTCGGCATCAATGATTTATGGCGACAGATTGAACGCAGTGATGAACGTTTCTCAGCATCGGTTCAGCTGGATCTGCTGCATATTCTAATTCGTCTGGTGCGCCGCTCAAGTCGTTGGTTGTTACGCAATCGGCGTTCGAATCTTAACTGCAACCAGACCATTCAAAGTATGGCGAAGCCGATAGCGCTGGTGCTGGAAAAATTGCCGGATCTACATGAATCGGAGTGGAGCAGATTGTGGAATAATGAAAAAGACCAACTGATTGATCTGGGCGTGGAAGAGCCGCTGGCTGCAACCCTCGCCGCAGCCGAGAGTATGTTTATCAGTGTTGGCATTGTAGATTTGGCACTGCGATTAGAGCGGCCTGCAGAGTTGGTTTCCAGATTAACGTTTAAGCTCGGTGAGGACCTGTCACTGGACTGGTTTATGTCTCAGATTGTCGGTTTACAGCCGCAAAATCGTTGGCAGGATTTGGCTCGAGAGTCCTACGTGGATGATCTTGAAAGTCAGCGCCGCCAGTTAACAAGCTGTCTGCTCAAGGGGCATGAGTCTGAGGATATTGATCAGTTACTCGCCGATTGGCAGATTCAGCAGTCGCAGTTAATTGCTCGCTGGAAAGCCATGGTTGTCGAGTTGAGACGCGGATCGGTGCCTGATTTTGCGATGGTTTCCGTGGCCCTGCGCGAGCTGTTGGATCTGGTGCAGGCATCGGTGGATGCAGCACGATCATAGGCCTTTAATCTCGACAGGGCAAAGCGACGAGAGCTCTCCAGCCAGCTCTCCATCAACTCTCCACCAACTCTCCAATAAAAACTCAATACAAAAAAAGGCCGCAACTGCGCATGAGTTGCGGCCTTTGTGTTGGCCCATCACAAATTTTATTATTTGGTGAGCCGGAAGCGGGAAATATCCCACTTAAGTTTTGTCTCTGTGTTGTTGGGCGCAAGCCCAGATGGAGAGTTGCGGGTTAAAGGGCTTTATAAACTTGCCGCTTTCTGTTGAAAGCTGGCCTGATTAAAGCCATTCCAAAAATCTTCCCGTCCTTCGCGCCAACCCCGTGACCATTGATAGGCCATTTGTGATTGTTCTTGATAGGGGCAGGCTTCGATTGATCGTCCTATAACAGCAGCTTGGTAGCCTTTTACATAGGAACGGTGTTCTTGATCTCTTTTATGTTTTTTCACTTATATCTCCTAACGGTTTGGGTAGGAAACCGACACTCAGCTTGAAAAACCTGCTGAGAGCAGTTTTTATCAAACAAAATTGTGTAAAGAGCGATAGAATGAGCGCCTTTTTGCGCGCTAAGTACAGTTGACCAAATTCTATCGACGCTGTCGAATATTTTGTTAGTCTATACAGAGCGGGTTTTAATCCTCAAAGTAATAAAAGGGTCCTATTTGTGTCTTCAGTTTCCATCGATCAAGCCTGGTTAGCCACCTGTCCCAAAGGGCTTGAGCAGTTGCTCGCCCAAGAGTTGCAGGCATTGGGCGCTGAAAGTACCAAAGAGACCGTCGCCGCAGTGCATTTCGACGGCACTCGCGAGTTGGCTTATCGTGCCTGCCTCTGGTCGCGCCTCGCCAACAGAATATTAATGCCACTGCACAGTTTCAGCCTGGATGAAGAAGATCAACTCTACCAAGAATGCTTGGATATCCCCTGGGAAGAGCACTTCTCCCATGAGCAAACCATCGCCATCGACTTTATCGGCACCTCGCGTCTAGTCGACAACACCATGTATGGCTCACAGCGAGTTAAAGATGCCATTGTTGACCGTATCCGTCGTGAAGAGGGCGAGCGCCCCAATGTAGATACCAAGAACCCCGATATTCGCATTCAGGTACGTCAGCACAAAGGGCAGGTTACTGTGTCGCTGGACATTTCTGGTGAGAGCCTGCACCGTCGCGGTTATCGAGCCGGGCAGGGCAGTGCGCCAATCAAAGAAAATCTCGCCGCTGCATTATTGATACGCGCCGGCTGGCCCGAGATGATGAAAGATGGCGCAGCGCTACTGGACCCCATGTGCGGTAGTGCCACACTGATTATTGAAGGCGCAATGATGGCCGCCGATATTGCACCGGCCCTGCTGCGTGAACGCTTTGGCTTTAGCGACTGGAAGCAGCATGACCAAGAACTCTGGCAGTCAATATTCGATGAAGCAGAACAGCGTAAAACTGCAGGTCTTGCAGCACTTGAGCTGGATTTTCGCGGCTATGACGCCAACCCTCGGGTACTTGAATTCGCCACCTTAAATATTGAAAAAGCCGGTCTGGATGAACATATCCGTCTCGCGCATAAACCGATTGATCAGTTTGGCAAGGCCACCGCTGACTATGGCCTGTTAATCACCAACCCTCCCTACGGAGAGCGCCTCGGCGATGTCGATGGACTGATTCCCATCTATCAAAAGTTGGGTTCCGTTCTGCAAAAGAATTTCCAAGGCTGGAAAGCCGCGGTTTTTACCGGCAATGTTGAGTTAGGTCGCGAGACCGACCTGACACCAACTAAACAGTACCAGCTATTTAACGGCACCATTCCCTGTAAGTTATTGGTGTTTACCGACCTGACCTCAAGATCGGCAAAAATTGAAGAGCGCCTTAACACCCCAGCGCCCGCCCAGGTATTAACCGAGGGCGCAACGATGGTGCTCAACCGTTTGATTAAAAATCAGCGCAAGTTAAATAAATGGTTAAACAAAACCGATACCAGCTGTTACCGACTTTACGATGCCGATATTCCAGAATACTCAGTAGCCATTGATATCTACGAGGACTCGGTGCATGTTCAGGAATACGCACCGCCGGGAACCATTGAAGACCGTGTCGCCCGCGAGCGTTTCGCTGAAGTTAAGCAAGCGGTTAAAGAGTTTGCCAGTGAAGTTGAAGGCCGTATTCACTACAAAGAGCGCCGTCGTCAAAAGGGCGACAACCAGTATCAAAAATTTAATGAAGGCCCCAGCGACACCATGATTGTCTATGAGGGCGAAGCGCAGTTTGAAGCTAACCTGTCAGACTATCTGGACACAGGCCTGTTTCTCGATCACCGCCCAGTGCGACGAATGGTTGCCGAACTGGCGAAAGGTAAGAGGCTTTTAAACCTGTTCTGTTACACCGCTGCCGTATCAGTCCAAGCGGCGCTTGGCGGTGCTAAGAGCACCCTGAGTATCGATATGTCGAATACCTATCTAGATTGGGCTCAGCGCAACTTTGATCTCAATAAACTCAGTGATAAAAACCATCACCTGCTGCGTGCCGACTGCCTAAAGTGGCTGGAGACCGATAGCGAGCAGTACGATGTAATCTTCCTCGATCCACCGACATTCTCCAACTCGAAAAAGATGGATGTGGTCTTGGATGTGCAGCGCGATCACGGGGATTTGATTCGTAACTCAATGGCCAAACTCGCTGACGATGGCGTATTGATCTTCTCCAATAACTTCCGCAAATTTAAAATGGATGAATTGGTTACGCGACAGTTTAATGCCGAGAATATAACCCCCCAAACACTGGATATCGACTTCGAGAGAAACCCGCGTATTCACAATGTCTGGCGCATTACTCGACGCAGCACCTTCGGTTAATACCAACATAGTTACAGGGCCCTAAGAGGCCCTTAAAAGGTCTAGAAAGCCTATCCCCAGAGCGTAATTGCAAACTAGTTACAGGCTAGTTACAGGCTAGTTATAGAGTAGTTACGTTCTGTCTATTTTCCCTGACGTCATGCAAAGCCCCCGCCTCAGACAAAACTTATAGTTAAGTCACATAAAAGCCAATTCCATAAACAGAAGAGCTTGTGACATGCACAAAAATCAACAGGCCGAAATAGCCTATCAAAATTACCACAAACTTTTAAAAAGCTACTTTAGGCGACATCGTGTTAATGAAAATGACGTTGACGACCTGTTGCACGACGTATTTATCAAGTTAATGCGTGCCACCCGCAATGATGAAGTGCTGTTCTCAAAACCCTATCTGTTTACCACCGCTTACACCGTCATGGTTGATCACTTTAACAAGCAGAAAAATACCCATAACCATCATGTTCATATTGAAAATGCAGGGTTTGAAGAAGTGGTTATGTACGCCTCAAATACTGCGGAAAATTCTCCAGAAGAGCATTATTTTGGCGAAGTGCTACTAAAATCCATTAAACAGTGCTTTGCAAAGCTAAGCCCAGTGCAGCAAGAGGTGTTCTATCTGTGTCGGCTGGATAATTATTCTCTGCGAGAAGTGTCTGAACGACGAGGCGTTTCAGTGAGTAGTACGGAGAGGTCTCTTTATAAAGGCATCAAAACCCTTAAAGCCTCGCTGATGAAAGTGGCATAGTCGTTCTCACGTTAAATAATTACAGTTTCAGAGGTCTGCTCAATGGTGGACTAACAACTTTAATTGGCAATGAAATAATTTTCAAAGATAACTAAAAATATACATTATGTGCAGTAATCATAACGTTAAGTCATAGAGGTGGCGCAAGAAAAGCATAGACTAACCATAGTTATAGTTGGCGCCGCTTCGGCGCAACCAAGGAGAGAGCTGTGGCAGAAGGTGGGATGTTTATTTTTCAAGCTGGCCAACGTTGTGGCGTCCGACTTATTAATACCCATCTTGCTCCAGCAAATCTCCCTATAGGGAATGGTAGAAAAAGATTAGGTAAATGATTGCTAACTTTTGGTACAGATGGCTCCGTTGGCAAAAATATACAGCACTGGATGTTGGAATTGCTGTCAATACATCGGAAATGGATGCCCATGGTCGAGATAGACACCTAAGTAAGTTGCGAACAAAAACTGGACTACCTTGCCTTGATCCAATTATTGATGGCGTTCAACCTATGGTTAGCCGCCTATTAGAAATTGAATGATAGTAACGGGCGTAAGCCTTAAAAATATGCCTACCAATCAAAATGCATAATGTAACTGGTAGTCTCGAACGGAGGACCTTTCTATGTCCAAACAGATAGAGCCTGGATCATGGCCTTTCAGATTAACTGATCAAGAAGAGGTTAGAGCAATACGATTGCATCGTGATAGCGTTATTGTTGACATGCTGAACCAGCATCCGGGCGGTTCCAATATATTCGATTGCTATGATCCGATATTAATTCAAAGGAAGATAAATAATCTTGAGAGCGGAATACGCGGGATGGCTCAAGCAATTCAACTGCCTTACGAACTTGCTGTAGATGGTATTTCAGATTTAATAAGAGATTGGTGGGATATCAGCGGTATTACTGTTGGCACATTACATATCCCTATGGGTAGTAAACAACATATGGAAGGGCCCCTAAAAGGGTATTTCGATCTAGTGGTTTTCCTAAAACAAATTCCCTGGCTACGCCTAGTAACAACAGTAGATGATATTCGAGATGCAAAGCGGGAAAACATTCACGCTCTTTATGGTTACTGGCAACCCGTCTATGGTCTTGCTAATAACCTTGAGGATGTTGACAGTGCCTATGAACAGGGGCTGAGGATGCTTATGCTTACCTACAATCGTATGGATTACGTGGGTTCAGGTTGTACCGAAAGAGTTGATGCAGGATTAAGTTCGTTTGGTATAGACCTTGTCAGACATTGTAATGAGTTAGGGATTATTGTTGATACCTCTCACTGTGGTGCGCGCACTACTTTAGATGCATGCAGGTACTCTAAGGCTCCTGTTTTTGCTAATCACACAGTTGCTAAAGGTGTTTATGAGCATGCTCGAGGAAAGAGTGACGAGGAATTAAAAGCGATAGCGGCCTCCGGCGGTGTAATTGGTGTTGTCACAGTTCCAGCCTTTCTAGGGTTAGATCCCTCTATTGAAACGGTACTTGATCACATTGATTACATTATAAAAACTGTTGGTTGGCAACACGTTGGTATAGGGACCGATTCACCAATGCAGAGCCCAAAATCAGTGATAGAGGAAACTTTAGGCGCTATAAAATACGAAATTGGATTTCGACCTGAAGATAATATTAAACCTAGTCTATCGTTGCCCGGGTTTGATGATTGCCGCGATATGCCAAACATTACCCGTGGCCTTGTTAGCCGGGGTTACTCTGATGAGCAAATCAAGGGAATACTAGGAGAGAATTTTCTTCGGGTATTCGGCGAAGTCTGCGGATAATATTTAGCAAATGCCTGTTTTCGGAATTATAATTCTTGGTTAGAGATAAATTATGAACGAACTATTATTTGAAAATGCAAAAGTGTTTGATGGCTTTAGTGAGACATTGAGAGAAGTAAAGACCTTGGTTGTAAAAAACAATCGCATCGATGCTATTTTAGATCGTTATATTGAGTCCACGGATGCCATTAGGTTCGACTGCAGGGGAAAGGTTTTGATGCCTGGTCTAATCGACGCCCATGTTCATGCAAACACACCTACTTATAGTTTTTACAACAACGATCGAATGCCGTCATCACTGCTAGCTAATCATGCCGCCAGTATTTTAGAGGGTATGCTTAATCGGGGTTTCACTACTGTGCGTGATGCTGGTGGAGGCGATAGAGGATTACATCAGGCTATTGAAGAGGGGTTAATAAATGGCCCCCGTTTCTTTTATGCGGGTAAAGCTATTTCCCAAACTGGCGGCCATGGCGATATGCGCCCCGGCGATAAAGTCGAGCTATGCCAATGTGGTCAATACAGTGGCTCCATCTCTAAAGTCGCAGATGGTGTTGATGAAGTGCGTAAAGCGGTACGGGAAGAGCTACGGCAAGGCGCCCATCAAATCAAAATCTTTGTCTCTGGCGGCGTCTCCTCACCAACGGACCCCATCTGGATGCCGCAATATACCGAGGAAGAAATTCGCGCTGCGGTTTATGAGGCGAGTACACACCGTACCTATGTTATGGCCCACTGCCATACCGATGATGGTGCTCGACGGTGTGCCGAATATGGCGTGCGAACTATTGAGCATGGAACGGAGATAAATCTGGATACCGCTCAATTTCTGGCTGAGAAAGGCGTCTATGTAGTGCCAACTCTGGCAACCATGCATGTTATTAGCACTCAGGGAGAGGCATTGGGTTTGCCTGCGATGAGTCTTGAAAAGATTAAAGGCGTTTTTGAACGAACCTTACAATCTATTGATAACTGTCAAAAAGCCGGAGTCAAAATTGGGTTTGGATCCGATCTATTAGGCAGCGAATACCACAACCTCCAAGGGGATGAATTCGCTCATCGGGCGAAAATTAGCAAGCCGATTGATATCCTGCGTTCTGCTACGTCGATCAATGCAGAAATACTGCAAAAAGAGGGTGAGCTGGGATGTATCCAGGAGGGTGCGCTTGCTGACCTTATTCTTTTGAATTTTGACCCGCTAACCCATATCAAAGGGTTTTCTGACCCGACTAAAAATATTCCGCTAGTCATGAAAGATGGTGAAATTATTAGAAATAATCTTGCTTAATTGTCGAGGATTTAAGTAACAGCGTGGCGATTTAGATAATAGGGTTTTGGGGTGATTTTAGGCTAGTAAATGAAAGATGTCAGTTTGGTGGTGAAGATCGAGTTTTGCGATGATCAAGCCTAAATAATTACGCTTCTGGACAAACAGGTTTTTCGGGTATGATTTTTATTGAAGCTCTTGCGTATTTTAAAAACAAAGCTGTTATTAAGGTCTTATTGATAAGTCTCACACTTACACAATTGACCTATGCGACGTCTAGCTCGTCCATTAAGAAAGTGATTGATGATAGTGGTGCTCTCGAGGTTCCCGCGTTTTCGCTTCCGGTATCTGCATTTATCTATTCCACATCAGTGAAACCTTTTATCGAAGATACTATTCGCTGGGCCGAATTTCTACAAGGCTGCGGTCCAGAGAGTCTCACGCGTAGGCAGCTATCATTGCAAGCTTGTCGGGAGTGGCATAGTGGTGCCCTTGTTGATAAATATTGGCAACGCTATGACGTCAATGTCAATGAAAAATTAATTGGCAGAGTTAAAACCTATATTGTTGAACCAGCGAGGGGTGTTCCAGAAAAAAATCAATCAAAGCTTCTTATAAATATATCTTCCGGCGCTGCGTTTGATAGTAAAGTTGGACGAGATTTTGCGCTGATAGAGGCAATCCCAATCGCGGCCGTTGCAAATATTAGGGTTATTAGTGTTTCTTTGGGTTTAGATGCTAATAGTCGATTGCCATTGGCCAGCGAGCGCGTGGCAAGCGTCTATAAGTCGGTACTAGAGCATTATTCTGCTGACAGTATTGGGATTTATGGTTGTTCCTTTGGTGGTCTGTTGACCGCCCAGTTTATTGCTTGGCTTCAAACTACGGAGCTGCCAGCACCGGGTGCGGTGGGCATGTTTTGTATGGCTGCGGCTGAGCGAACAGGCGATTTTGTTCACTATGTTTCTGCGATGGAGCGTAAACCGGTACAAACAAAGGTTATATCCAGCTACTTTGATGATACCGATCGTTTAAGTGCTTTGTATTCACCAGCAACTCATCCAAAAGTGATGGGAAAATATCCACCATCGCTGTTGATATCGTCAACGCGGGATCATAATCTGAGTTCAATCGTTTTTACTCATCGGAAATTAGTTATGCAAGGTGTAAAAGCCGATTTGCATATATGGAACGGCCTGCGGCATGGATTCTTTTACAATCCCGACTATTTGGAATCGAGAGAAGTATATGAAGTAGTTGCAGAGTTCTTTGATAAAAATCTTGCTGCAGGTAAGCCATAAATAATCCATCGATTGATATTTTATAAAAATCAATTTACAGATATTAACGTTTTGGAGTAGTCAGTGATGTATAAAATAATTGCAACTTGGTTTTTTACTCTGATAGTGAGTTTGTTAATGCCATCATTTGCAACCGCTCAAGTCTTCAGTAGCCCTACGAATATAGTAGAAAAAAACATAACGCAAAATCAAATACTATATAAGAATATTGCAGCGAATATTTGGGATTGGTCTGAGCTTGGTTATCATGAGACGCAAAGCTCTCAATTGTTAGTCAATACATTATTGGAATCGGGTTTTTCGGTTGATACTGGTGTTGCTGGTATGCCAACAGCATTTGTGGCCAGTTATGGTAGTGGAGAGCCGGTCATTGCTTTATTGGCTGAATATGACGCACTGCCGGGATTTTCACAAACTGCTGATCCGGTAAAGAAGGCTTCTCCACATCAACAGAATGGGCACGCTTGTGGTCATCACCTTTTGGGTACTGCCTCGGTAGCTGCAGCTATAGCTGTAAAATATTGGCTGGCAGAAAAAAAAGTAAAAGGCACCGTTAAGTTATATGGTACGCCCGCAGAAGAGGGGGGATCTGGAAAGTCATTTATGGTTCGTGACGGGTTGTTCGATGATGTTGACGCGGCTTTTCATTGGCACCCTTATAATTCAACATCCGCGCTGCCGGAATCAACGTTGGCACGTATCTCACTGAAGTTTAATTTTGAGGGTATTGCCGCGCATGCTTCTAATGCGCCGCAGAATGGTCGCTCAGCACTAGATGGTGTTGAATCTATGAATTTTATGATTAACATGATGCGGGAACATATTCGATCGGATGCCCGCATTCATTATGTCGTGACTCAAGGAGGTGATTCGCCAAATATAGTGCCAGCAAAGGCACAAACATACTACTACATAAGAGCGCCATCGATAGATATTTTGAATGATTTAGTAAATCGTGTTCAACAAGCTGCGCAAGGCGCCGCACTCGGAACGGGCACAGTGGTTAATTGGCATATTGTTAGTGGCACCTACAATATACTGCCTAATGTAGGTCTTCAAAAAATACTGGATAAAAATATAAAGCGTCTTAATGACGTGGAGTATACCAAGTCTGAATTAAGGTTTGCTGGTGATATAGCGGTTACCTTACCAGATACTAGTCGTCAACGTGTTATTGAAAAAACAATGTCTATTCCAGATTTTACAGAAGAAGTTAAATTAAAAATGGCTTCAACTGACGTGGGTGATGTCAGTTGGGTTGTACCAATGGGTGGGCTCTGGGTAGCGACATTTCCGTCCGGCACGTCTCTACATTCTTGGCAAGCAGTCGCTTCCGGTAAATCGAGTTTTGCATATAAAGGCATGGTTTTAGCAGCAAAAACATTGGCGCAGTCTTCAATTGATTTAATTGAAAATCCTGAGCAAATAAAATCGATACGGAAGGAGTGGGAAGTTCGTCGAGGTGAGGATTTTGATTATAAACCGCTGATGGGTGATGTTCCTGTGGACCTCGATTATTGGTTTAAATCGAGACTGTAAAAAAAACTATGTCACTGTCCATCAATAACCCCTCACAGGTAAGGATAGACAGGTGATCTACGATGAAATAAAAAAACCTAGTTCAAGCAGCTGCGAAGAACATTAAAACAGAAGCCCTTCTCAATAGGTTTCTAGAGATGCTCACTCCAATTACCATTGAGATGGCATAAGACGCTGAACTAGATGAGCACCTACGTTAATTCATGTATGAGGTGTCAGAGACCTCGAACAGTCGTAATGGTATCACACGGAAGACACTTCAATATTTATAGGGTTCTTGAATCTGAATAATAAGCTCTTTCATGCGATTCTTCATGACGCAAAAAAAAGGTTTTTACTGTCGAACTTTTCAGTCGAAAGAAAAATTGTTAATCCAATTAATATCTATACTTTATTTTCAATCTTATTAGATTTTACGGCCCTTATTCCTACACTCAATCGGTTGAATTCCGTACCTTGTCATAAATGCTCGGGATAAACACGAAGATTCGGCATAACCTACTGCATTGGCCGCTTCAATAACAGTAACGCCTTCCTCCTCTAGTAATTGACGCGCTTTACTTAGCTTAAGGTCGCGCCAGTAAGCGGCAACGGTTTCGCCGTAGACACTTTTGAAACCGACGGCTAGCTTAGTTCGGTTAATTCCGCAACGATGAGCTAACCCCTGAAGGCTATGTTGCAAATGTAGCTCAGTAATCAAAATATTTCGA
>CAWUVN010000051.1:0-41194 GCA_963925995.1 uncultured Pseudomonadales bacterium
GTGTCTCAGTCCCAGTGTGGCTGATCATCCTCTCAGACCAGCTACGGATCGTAGCCTTGGTGAGCCATTACCCCACCAACTAGCTAATCCGACTTGGGCTCATCTAATAGCGCAAGGTCCGAAGATCCCCTGCTTTCTCCCTTAGGACGTACGCGGTATTAGCGTGCGTTTCCACACGTTATCCCCCACTACTAGGTAGATTCCCAAGCATTACTCACCCGTCCGCCGCTCTACTTACCCCGAAGGGCTTTCGCGCTCGACTTGCATGTGTTAGGCCTGCCGCCAGCGTTCAATCTGAGCCATGATCAAACTCTTCAGTTCAATCTGTTTAACCTCACCAATTAAGGAGAGGGAACGGTTACGCAAAACTTGCTTCACCATTCAAAATCTCAGTTTCATACAACTGTACGCTTATCACATTCATAAATGATTGCGTTAGGCTACTTGTTACATGATGTTTAGTTATCCAACATCAACTAGCAAGTACCCACACGCATTGCTTGATTAAATTTTTAAAGAACGATTCGCTCATCAGAGCGGGGGGCGTATTCTATAGATCGCCGACCCTTTGTCAACAGTGAAAGTGTAATTAATTAACTTTAATTTCACTCTCTAATTTCTTGCTTGTTTCGCTTCTCAACATTGCTGTTGGGAGCGCGCATTCTAGCGTCGAAATTACTTATGTCAACAGCTGGATACAAATAAATATGAAGCTTTTATTTTTCCATTTTTTGCTGCTGTGTTCTTAGCAGCTAATCCTGTTGGGAGCGCGCATTCTAGCGCCGAAACTGCTCATGTCAACAGTTGGATATAAATAAATATAAAGATCATATTTTTCCACTTTTTGCCGCGGTTTTCTTAGCGGCTCACCCTGTTGGGAGCGCGCATTCTACAGACAGGCCACATACTGTCAACAAGTATTTGGTTTTATTTTCAGACTGACTGAAAAGTGGTCAAAAAAGCAGCTAAACCCGCTCAAATAGGTGGTATTTCTTCTTGCCCAGACGGACTAGATAGAAGCGACCATAAAGAGCAAGGTCAACAGCAAAGCATTCAACCGCTTTCATATTGTCTTCGGCACCCCTGGCAACGCCATTAATAAACACTGAATTTCGTCCCAAGGCATCCTTCACTTCACGACCGGCTTTTGCCATTCCGCAATCGGTGAGTAAATTTGTTAACGGCTTTTCGACTAAATCAGCATCCGATAACTCAGATGACGGCATACCATCTAATCGCAGGTGCTCAAAATCTGTCTCAGATAATCGATCCGGTTCACCATTAAACAGTGCTTCGGTTATTCTTATCGCAGCAGCTAGACCCTTCTCACCATGTACTAACCTAGTCGCCTCTCTGGCCAACACCGCTTGCGCCTGTGGTCGACCTTGAGCCTGACGGTCGGTTTCTTCGATCGCGGCTATCTCCTCTATAGAGAGGAACGTAAAATAATGCAGGAATTTGTATACATCTGCGTCCGCTACGTTTAACCAAAATTGATAAAATGCTAGCGGAGATGTCTTATTCGGATCAAGCCAAACCGCACCAGCTTCAGTCTTGCCAAACTTTGTACCATCGGCTTTAGTAATTAAAGGCACCGTAAGCGCGAAGCAATGAGACTTATTTTGCCGTCGGCTGAGATCTATACCACCAACTATATTGCCCCACTGATCACTACCACCCACCTGCATGGTGCAGTCATAACGACGGTTGAGCTCTGCAAAGTCCATACCCTGCAATAGAGAGTAAGAAAATTCGGTGAACGATATCCCCGATCCCTCGCGATCAAGACGCTGCTTTACCGATTCTTTATTGATCATATTATTAACTGAAAAGTGCTTGCCCACATCGCGTAAAAATTCCAGCGCCGACATTTCAGCTGTCCAGTCGAGGTTATTGGCGACAATCGCCGAGTTATCCCCGCAGTCAAAATCAATAAATTGACTGACCTGGCTTTTAATCTTATCCGCCCAGCCTGAAATTACATCCGGCGTATTAAGCTTGCGCTCGGCAGCCTTAAAGCTGGGATCGCCAATCAGTCCAGTCGCACCACCCACCAAGGCAATCGGTGTATGCCCGGCTTCCTGAAAACGCTTTAGAACAAGTAGCGGCACAAGGTGACCAAGATGCAGGCTGTCAGCGGTAGGATCAAAACCACAGTAGAGTACTCGCGGTTGATCGAGATGGGTTTCTAATTCTTCTTCTGCAGATACCTGCGCAACAAGGCCGCGCTGGCGCAATTGATTGATTAACTGACTGCCACTTTGTTTCATCGGAACTGGTTTCACTGGTCGCTAATTTGGAGCGCCAACTCTACACATTGAGGGCACAAATACAAGATTTTATCGCCTACATATATGCTGCTACATTATAAGTAGTACTCAGTTAGCTCGCGAAAAGCACGAGCTTGTCTCTGTAACTTGTTAATTTATTGAGCTAAACTTGCGAAAATCTCACAGCATTGGCTTTTTATGACAGTGAATAAAGTGCGCAAAACGGTTAGTTTGCTGCATTCCACTCTCAAGGACTTTCCGCGACACCATCTTATGATGGCCTCGGCCGTCGGCTGCTGCCTGCTGGTTCTGGCGCTCTACCCGGTTAGCGACGCTGAAGCCAATCGCAAGATTGCAGAGTCGATAGAAATTCCAGTAACAACTCAGCTACCGATAATTGCACCAGAAGAGATAGAGCCAGCCTTAAACTGGACAGAACAGCGAGTCTCCTCTGGGGACAGCCTCTCTACTTTATTTACTCGCGCAGAACTCACCGCAATTGATGTCTACCAAGTCTCTTCGTCACAGGATGGCAAGCTACTGCGCAATCTCTATCCGGGTGAAGTATTTCGCTTTGGACTCGACAGCGTTGGGCAGCTTCATGAATTGCATCATATCCAGACGAAGCTGGTCAGCCGTATTTTTACTCGCGAAGGTAAAAGCTATAGCTCCGAGCAACGAGTTCTGGAACCAGATACTTTATTAAATTACCGCGAGGGGGTTATTAAAGACTCCCTCTATATGTCAGGCCTGGAAGCGGATTTGCCAGACAAGCTTATTATGGAGCTGGCCAATATATTCGCCTGGGATATCGACTTTGTTTTCGATATCCGCAGCGGGGATTCATTTTCGCTGCTCTTTGAAGAGAATTTTCTCGAGGGCGAAAAATTAAGTGTAGGCGATATTGTTGCCGCTACCTTTACTAACCGCGGAAAAACCTACCAGGCCGTGCGTTACACCAATGATCAGGGTGTCACCAATTATTACACCCCGGAAGGTCTGAGTATGCGCAAAGCCTTTCTGCGCACACCGCTGGATATCTTTCGCATTAGCTCTGGCTTTAACCTCAGACGCAAACACCCTATTCACAAGAAAATTAAGGCACACCGTGGTGTCGACTATGCAGCGCCAAGAGGCACGCCGGTTTACTCCGCAGGTGACGGCAAGGTAATTGCCGCCGGCTACAGTAAAGCCAATGGCAACTTTGTTTTTGTTCAGCACGGCCAGACTTACATTACAAAATACCTTCACCTAAACAATAAAAAGGTTCGCAAAGGTCAGTCTGTTCGCCAGCGCCAGCTGATTGGCACCGTCGGCTCCACAGGTTATGCAACGGGGCCCCATCTGCACTATGAATTTTTGGTCAACGGCGTACACCGTAATCCACGCACGGTTAAACTGCCTCAGGCAAACCCAATCCCCAAAGCTGAGCTTATGGCATTTCAAACCGCCACCCAACCTATGTTGAGGCAACTCGCACAGCATGGGGGCACCAGCACCTTTGCCGGAAGCGAAGCGGCGGCAGATATCAATAGCGGCACCTCCAGTGCCAACTAAGCTGCACTAATGGCCACCCCAAATATTTATCTGGGACTGATGTCCGGCACTAGCATTGATAGCATCGATGTAGCAGCGGTTGAATTTGCCAATGATATTCCTCAAGTTCTCGGCAGCCACTCTCACCCTATACCTGAAAATCTCAGACAGCAGATTCTTAATCTCTGCCTGCCGGGCGGTGATAGTGACCGAGATAGCGTGCAACTTTACTGCGAAACAGACAATCTGCTTGGCAAGTTATTTGCCGAAGCTGCGCTGGCATTAATGACCTCGCTCAATATTCAAGCAGGCCAGGTTGCCGCTATTGGAAGTCATGGGCAAACCGTGCGCCACTCGCCACCGGACGCAGAAAAAATTGCCTACAGCCAGCAGATCGCCGACCCAACAATTATTGCTGCACGGACAGGCTGCCCTGTGGTAGCCGACTTCCGGCGCGCCGATATGGCACTTGGCGGCCACGGCGCACCACTGGTTCCCGCGTTCCATCAGAAGCTATTTTCACAGCCCGAAAAGAATCGCGTTATTCTCAATATTGGCGGCATTGCCAATATCACATTGCTCGCCGCCAATGGCGATTGCAGTGGCTACGATACCGGCCCGGGTAATATATTGCTGGACAGCTGGTGTCAGCTGCAACTCGGCACCGCCTATGACCATAATGGCGACTGGGGTGCTGGCGGCACTCTAAATCTCTCACTGCTAAATAAACTTAAATCCCACCCATTTTTTGCCCAACCCGCACCTAAAAGTACTGGCCGCGAAGCGTTTAATTTGGCCTGGCTGAAAAACCAGCTATTGGATTTCGATCTGCCCGCCGTGAATATTCAGGCAACCTTAATGCAGCTGACTGCTGACAGTATTGCCGACCAAGTTAATAATCTCGGCTGGCCCATTAGCGAAGTATTTGTCTGTGGTGGAGGTGCTTTTAATAGTGGGCTGATGCAACTGCTTGCCGAGGCTATACCGCAATCAACCCTAAGCTCAACATCAAAGCTGGGGCTTGATCCAAACTGGGTTGAAGCCTGCGCCTTTGCCTGGCTGGCCAAGCGACGAATAGAAAATAAGCCTGGCAATTTACCTGCGGTAACCGGCGCCAGCAGAGAAGCTATTTTGGGTGGCGTTTACCTGCCTTAGGGTTAAAACAACTCGTATTGCTGATCATCAAGCAATCTGCTTATCTCTGCCGGACCAAAAGGCACGGTTGTTACAAAGGGCAATAATGTCGACTTATCCAACCCTTCGCGCTCATAGCTAACCTGACAAATTTTAATATCTATCACTGCCAGCGCCGAGAGCCGTGCAGCCAGATCGACTATTGGCTTAAAGTCGCTGTAGTTCTCTTTGAAAAATATCCCTACATCCGGGCCATAGATTACAAAGGCAATGGGCGGAACTGTTGGCGATAGCTTTGAGTTTGATTGCTGATTTTTCTGAAAGTAAGCTTCGGCGCGCTGAAGAGCTTCGTAAACCTGATCTGCCTTTTCGAGATTGATTCTGGCCAGATAGCCAGTCACTGTTTTACTGTCTGCGGTAACCAGTTGATCTGCAGCCCAACTATAGTTGGCCTGCGCGAGTAATAAATTGGGTAGCAGTGCTAATAGAAATAGCCATCGCATACTGAACATCCTTGCTCAAATAAAATTTTTAGATAGAAAAAGAAGCGCCACAGCCACAGGTGGTAGAGGCATTGGGATTGGTAATCAAAAATCTTGATCCCATCAACCCCTCTTCATAGTCGACCGTCGATCCGGCCAAGTATTGGTAGCTTAGAGAATCGATCAATACAGTGACGCCGTCACGACAAACCGCTGTGTCATCTTCGGCCATAATATCTTCAAAAGAAAATCCATATTGAAACCCCGAGCAGCCGCCGCCAGTCACATAGACGCGCAACTTCAACTCTTCGTTGTCCTCTTCCTTTTTGAGGTTCTGTACCTTGGATACTGCACTTTCGGTAACCTCTAGTACTGAGGGTGTAAATGTTTCAATGCCTGACATTTTTTCTCCGTGTTTCCTATGATTCCAGACTGCTCTATTTTAACAGTCTTATTTAAACAGCTTCGTCGCGGTCGGTTGGAACCTCATTGCGATCAGCTGGAAATGGTGTGATATTTGACTCGGCGGAATGATAAACAAAACTGCCGACAACTTCAGCGCCTTTCTCTATTCCAATCAAGTTATAGTTTAAATTACCTTCGACTACAGCTTTGGCGGCTAATTCAACCAGTTCACTCGCGAATAGATCACCCTTAACATGGCCATTGATAATAACCGTGGCAACTTCGATATTACCATTAACCGAACCGCTCTCTAAAACTCTTATCCGCGACTTATTGCCCTCGGCGGTAACATTGCCAATCACTTCACCTTCAATCTCTAGATTGCCGGTGAAACTTATATCGCCAGTCACCCGAGTGCCCGCCGCAATTAATGTGGTTGTTCCGGCATTAAAACCATTCTCGTTTTTAAAACGCTTAAAACCAAACATTTTTCAATCCTCAACTTGCCAGTCATATTTTTGATCGAACTGTGTCTTTTCCATCCACGGGTAACGCAGCGTTACTCGCACCTGCCTGGGCTCAAAATTGTCCGGCAAAGTCATCACACCGCGACTAATTGAAAAATACTTAAATTCCATCTTTAGTGGCAACTGTGCAATCTCTGGATCAAGCTCAGCCAGTGTTAACCGAGTCTCTTTTCCGGCGAGCAATCCTGAAACCCAAAAATTCGCCGAGACGCTTAGGGTTTTCATCTTTTCTGTTTTTTGTCTGGCCACCCAACGATAACTGATGCGTCCATCATCAAGCCGGTTGAACTTGAGGTCTGCCACTGACAGCCCATTGGGCTGGCTGCCATCCTGCAGCAGTTCACGATAGAGCTTTAACTCTTCGTCGCGCAGGTAAATACTCTTCTGCAGAACGATCATTTCCTGACGAGTGCTTTCCAGTGCCGCAGAATCCACCTGTAGATTCAATTCCACTCGACTCAACTGCTGCTGCAGATAGGTAACAGAAGTGGCAAGCTTATCGGCCGCTATTTCAAGGCGCGCTTTCTCGTGCATTTCATCCTTGAGTATCTGCCTTTCCGAGGACTTGCCGAAAAAGAATGCGCCGGCCATTAAAACTGCAAACACAGCAGCCAGCATATAGATCAGCGTCGGCCGATAGGGAACAACAATCGACTTTACTTCGCTCATCAGGGCAGCAGTGCCGGCGCAGTTAAGCCACTGTTTTCAGGTAGCCCGAAGATAATATTCAGACATTGTATACCCTGACCTGAGGCTCCTTTGGTAAGGTTATCTTCCACCACCAGAACCACGACCTTGTTGCCGCCACCGGGACGACAGACACCAATACGACAGACATTAGAGCCGCGAACCGAGCGCGTTTCCGGATGGCTCCCAGCGGGCAGTACATCGACAAAGGGCTCATCTTTATAGCGCTGCTCAAATAAGGCTTGAACATCGACATCTTTTGTTAGATTGGCATATAAGGTTGAATGTATGCCGCGATTAATCGGTAACAGGTGCGGTACAAAAGTCAGATTAACTGGGCTACCCGATGCCATATCGCTGAGCCCCTGAACAATTTCTGGATGATGACGATGACCCGAAGCGGCATAGGCTTTAAAGCTATCACTTGTTTCCGCATGAAGATTACTGACGCTGGCCTGACGCCCCGCACCACTAACGCCTGACGCCGAATTAGCAATCAAGTCGCTCAAGTCGATACTGCCGGCCTCTATCAGAGGTAAAAATCCGAGCTGAACGCTGGTTGGATAACAGCCGGGGCAGGCAATAAGAGTCGCATCTTTAATCGCTTCACGATTGACTTCTGGCAATCCATAAACTGCCTGAGGAATTAAGTCGCGAGCGGTATGAGGCTGGCCGTACCAGCTCTCCCAGAGATCCGCATCTCTAATTCTAAAGTCAGCAGAGAGATCAATCACCTTGACTCCACGCTGTAAAATTTCTGCCACCATGCTCTGCGCCACACCATGAGGAGTAGCGAAGAACACAACATCGCATTCAGAGAGCTGATCGACATCCGGTGCCGAAAACGCCAGATCAATTACACCTCTCAGATTGGGATACAAATCTGCCACCGGCAGGCCTTTTTCGCTGCGCGAAGTAATCACAGTTACCTGCGCCTGAGGATGGCCAGCCAGCAGCCTTAACAGTTCAACACCGGTATATCCGGTTGCACCTACAATTCCAACTTTTATCACTTGTCTTCTCTTGTGTCTTATCTAATTAGTTATCCAGAATCAAACCATCGGTCTATAATACCCGAAAATTACAGTCCAAACGGGAGATATTAAATGTATGCATGGGTTTTGTCCTTCCATTTAATCGCCGTTATCTGCTGGTTTGCCGCGCTGTTTTACCTTCCGCGCCTGTTTGTCTACCACGCTATGTCAGAAGATGCGGTGAGCATTGAGCGATTTAAGCTTATGGAGCGCAAACTCTACAACGGCATTGCCACCCCCTCAATGATCGCCACTGTGATTTTCGGCGGCTGGCTGGTACTGCTAAATCCCGATTATTATTTGAGCCAACTGTGGTTTCAATTAAAAGCACTGCTAGTAGTAGTACTCATCGGCTACCACTTTGTCTGTGCCGCCTATATGAAACAACTGAGCAGTGACCGCAGCACTAAGACTCATGTGTTTTTCCGTCTGTTTAATGAAGTGCCGGTGCTGTTTCTGGTGGCCATTGTGATTTTGGTTATCGTGAAACCCTTCGGCTAGAAACCTTTAAAAACCGCTACCAGGCTGATCAAGATAGGCCTGCTCAGCCGCCGTATTATCGCGCTCGAGGATACTGTTGCGATGGGGGTAGCGGCCAAACTGCTGGATCACCTGTCGATGACGCTCGGCAAAATCCACAAAGCCCATAAACGTATCACTATTCTCCAGCTCAGCTAGTTCAGTAAACTTTTTCACCGAGAGCTCCTGCATCTCGCGGGACTCTGCATGCTCCAGCGGCATATAAAAAAATACCCTACATATAAAGGGCAATTCAAGATCATGTTTTAAAGCCATACCGTCCAGACACCAGCTCAAGGCCAGTTCATCCTGGGCAAATGCCCGAGCTGTATCGCGATACATATTGCGTGAAAACTGGTCGGCAACAATAATCGCCACCAGACGGCCTTTGGGACTCTTAAGCCAGTGGTCGTAATCACCGTTAATCAGCCCCTGTAATCCGTCGGCAAAATTCTTTCGTATCAAAGCATCAGTCTGGGGATTTTTTTGCCACCAGAGTGGAGATTGGCGCTTTGCCAGACTTGGGTCGTTGAGATCACTGCCGAACCAAAACTCGATTACCTGTTCTATTTCCATGAATATTGTCCTTTAGATTGCTCTTTAGATAGTCCTTCGGATAGCATCACTGCCTTATATTCAGGATAATACACAATTAGCAATTTCGCCCTAAAGTGGCTTTTACCCGACCAGGAAATCTACATGACTCAATCGCGCTCCAAACAACTTTTCGAAGCAGCTCAGAAACATATTCCCGGTGGCGTAAACTCGCCAGTGCGAGCTTTTCGTGCTGTAGGTGGCACACCGATATTTTTTGATCGCGCGAAAGGCCCCTATATGTACGATGCCGACGGCAAGCGCTATATCGACTACGTAATGTCCTGGGGACCTATGATTCTGGGTCATGGCCACCCAAAGGTGTTGGACGCGATACGCGAGCAGCTGGAAAAAGCCATGACCTTTGGCACACCCACCGAACTGGAAATCTTACTGGCCGATAAAATCTGCGAGCAGGTTCCAGGTATGGATATGGTGCGTATGGTCAACTCTGGCACCGAAGCTACTATGAGCGCCATACGACTGGCACGGGGCTACACCGGTCGCGACAAGATTGTAAAATTTGAAGGCTGTTACCACGGTCATTCAGACTCACTGCTGGTAAAAGCCGGCTCCGGCGCGCTTACACTGGGCGTCCCCAGCTCACCCGGCGTTCCCGCATCTTTGGCCGACCACACAGTAACCCTAAACTATAACGACATAGAGCAGGTAAAAGAGACCTTCGCGGAGATCGGCGAACAGGTTGCCTGCATTATTGTTGAGCCTGTAGTGGGCAATATGAACTGTGTACCGCCGATCCCCGGATTTTTGGAAGCCCTGCGTGAAGTTTGCACAGCCTCTGGCGTAGTACTTATTATTGATGAAGTGATGACCGGTTTCCGTATCGGTCCACAGGGCGCAAGTGCCTATTACGGTATCGAGCCAGATCTCATCTGTCTGGGTAAGGTAATCGGTGGTGGTATGCCAGTAGGAGCCTTTGGTGGCAAGCGTGAAATTATGGAACAGATATCTCCGCTTGGGCCGGTTTATCAGGCCGGCACTCTGTCCGGCAACCCAGTTGCTATGGCAGCGGGACTGGCAACTCTTAATCTGGTTTCACAACCCGGTTTCCTCGATCCACTTGTGACTCATACTGACCAGCTGGTTAAAGGCCTTCGAGAGCGAGCGGCCGCGGCAGGCATTCCTATGACCAGCAACCATGTTGGTACCATGTGGGGACTGTTCTTCTCTGATGAAGAGAAAATTATTAATTACTCGCAGGTTATGCAGTGTGACACTGAGCGCTTCTCGCGCTTTTTCCACGGCATGTTAAATGAGGGAATCTATCTGGCACCGGCTTCCTATGAAGCGGGCTTTATGTCAGCTGCACATACGGATGGGGATATTCAATTTACCCTCGACGCTGCTGAGCGGGTCTTTAAAACTCTGTAAAAAATAAGCTCGTAAAATTAGCCTGTAAAATTAGCCCGTAGCGGTATAACTACTATATAGGTATGCCGTCTCGGTGATTTTTCCGTATCATGGCGCAATAGTTTCTATACGAAAATATTTTTTGGAGTACTCATGAGCTTTTCAAGCCAACGTGGCGCCTACCCTTATACCAGAATGCGCCGCACGCGCTCTGCAGATTTCGCTCGTCGCCTAATGCGCGAATCTTCACTTAGCGTCAATGATCTAATCCTGCCGCTATTTGTTATTGAGGGGAGCGGACAGCGAGAAGCCGTAGCATCCATGCCCGGCGTCGAGCGTCTATCGATTGATCTACTGGTTGAAGAAGCCCGCGAAGTTGCCGCTCTGGGGATTCCCGCTATCGCGCTCTTCCCAGTGACCACTGAAGACAAAAAATCTCTGCTCGCTGAAGAAGCCTACAATCCCGAAGGCCTAGCTCAGCGCGCAGTTCGGGCCATTAAAGCCGCTGTACCCGAACTGGGTGTAATTACCGATGTCGCCCTCGACCCTTTTACCACCCATGGTCAGGACGGCATTATCGATGAGCAGAGCGGCTATGTGCTTAACGATATCACTGTCGAAACCCTCGCCAAACAAGCCCTATCCCATGCCCAGGCCGGTGCCGATATAGTCGCCCCCTCGGATATGATGGATGGGCGTATCTGTGCTGTTCGCGAAGAGCTAGAGGAAGCAGGTTTTGTTAACACCATGATTATGGCCTACGCCGCCAAATACGCTTCCAGTTACTACGGCCCGTTCCGCGATGCAGTGGGTTCAGCCGGCAATATTAAAGGTGGCGATAAAAAAACCTACCAGATGGATCCCGCCAATAGCGACGAAGCACTGCATGAATGCGCACTGGATCTAGAAGAAGGTGCCGATATGATTATGGTTAAACCCGGTATGCCCTATCTGGATATAGTCCGCCGAGTTAAAGACGAATTAAAAGCCCCGACCTTCGCCTATCAGGTTAGCGGCGAATACGCCATGCACTGTGCCGCCTTTGAAAATGGCTGGCTGGATCGCGACGCGGTTATTTTAGAATCGCTACTGGCGTTTAAGCGCGCCGGTGCCGATGGCATCCTCACCTATTTTGCCAAGCAAGCTGCCCAATTACTCAATAATAATTAAGAACCCATCATGCTTAGAGTTGATAAATATATTAGCAATGCGACGGATCTTTCACGCTCCGAAGTTAAACGTCTTATTAAATACAGTGAAGTCACCGTCGATAACGAACCGGTCACCAATCCCGGACAAAAAGTCTCCGGCAGTGAAGATATCTGTATTGAAGGCTCGGCGATCAGCATGCCGCAAAATCGCTACTTTATGCTGCACAAACCGGCCGGCGTTGTCTCGGCTACCAAAGATAACAACAATAGCACCGCCCTCGACCTTATCTATGAACACCGCAGCGCCGAACTACAAATCGCCGGGCGACTGGATATAGATACCACCGGCCTGCTACTAATTACCGATGATGGTCAGTGGAATCACCGCCTGACATCGCCGCGCAGCGATTGCCAAAAGATTTACCAGGTCAAACTGGGGGTGCCAATCAGCCCCGACTATCAAGAGAGGCTCGCCAACGGCGTTTGGCTTGAAGGCGAAAAACATCCCTGCCTGCCGGCCACCATGGAAGTTATCGACGATCAGCACGTGCTTTTGAGTATCGCCGAAGGCAAATATCATCAGGTTAAGCGTATGTTCGCCGCCCTCGGGAACCATGTGGAAGCCCTGCATCGCACTCAGGTTGGCGGCATAGTATTGGACGATGACCTCGAGCCAGGCGATTATCGACCGCTAACCGAAGCAGAAGTTGCCAGCATCCATGAATGATCAAAGTGTTGAATTACTGGTTCAGCAGCTCTCTGGTATTCATGGAAAATGTTTAATTGTCGCCGATGAAAATTGGGCGACAACCTCATGGCACAGCGTCGCCCATGCGGGCAGTGCCAGCCGCACGCTGTTTAGCAACCGCTATGAAATAGCACAGAGTGCCGAGCAGGCAGGTATTGAAACCGTCTTTAATGACTTCGATTTTTCTGGGCTGGCAGCGGGCAGCTTTGACAGCATATTATTTCGCGTTTCCAAAGAGCGTCCGGTCAGCCACCATATAATCAATCAGGCCTCCGCACTGCTTAAAGCCGACGGCCAGTTACTGCTCAGTGGCGAAAAAAATGACGGCGTTAAAACTTATACAGACCACGCCTGCAAATTATTTGGTGATAAATGTAAGCCGCAGAAGCACGGCAATTATTACCTCGCCTGCATCACTAAATACGCTGTCAGCAATAAGCTATTGGACGATAAAGATTATTTAAATCTGCGTGCCATAAAGAGTACAGAAAATTTGCCCCTGCAGAGCAAGCCGGGAATTTTTGGCTGGAATAAAATCGATCAGGGCAGTGCGTTTTTAATCGAGCATCTATCCGGATTTCTGCAGTCTTATCCAGAGGGAAATGCACCCCGGTCTCTACTAGATTTGGGTTGTGGCTATGGCTATTTATCCTGTGCAGCAAGCCTGTATGGTTTTCAACAGATAACCGCAACGGATAATAATGCCGCAGCACTAAGAGCCTGCGAAGCAAATTTTGAGAGTTTAAAGATTAACGGAAAGATTATTGCCGGCGATGCAGGCAGTCAGATTAATGAAAAGTTTGATGCGATTATCTGCAACCCGCCCTTTCATCAGGGCTTTAATATAGATAGCGCACTGACCGAGAAATTCCTCAATGCGAGCAAGCGTTTATTGGCTCCCAAAGGAAAAGCACTGTTTGTAGTAAATAACTTTATCGCACTGGAAAAAAAGGCTAAGGATTATTTTTCAAATGTAGAAGAAGTCGGCAGAAGCGGTTCTTTTAAACTGATTATGGTTTCTCAGTAAGATAACTTTTCATCCTGCCTGTCATCCTGAGCGAAGCCGAAGGATCTCCGTACAGACCATGAGATTCTTCACTTGCGTTCAGAATGACAGCAACAGAGAAGGAACGAGGTGCGTTCGAGAATAACGGTCGCTGGCTCGATAATTCCAAGCGTAGCTAGCTCCGCGACCGCTCCATACCTAAAGCCCCACTAAAGCCCCATCACCCGCTTAATAATCTCATTCTTAACCGGCTTTAACCGATCAACCTGACTCAACCCCATATTTCGCAATAACCGCACCGCCAGATTATCCGCCGCAAACAGTCGCTTAAATCCTTCCATCGCCGCCATCATCGCCAGATTCTCAGGCTTGCGCTGACGCTGATATTTATTCAAGGTCATCAATGAACCCAAATCATTACCGCGCTTTGCCGCCGCCGAAAGCGTCTCTACCAACACCGCGACATCGGCAAAACCCAGATTGACACCCTGCCCCGCCAATGGATGAATGGTGTGGGCAGAATCCCCCAACAGGGCCACCCGCTCAACCACATAATCCGTTGCATGACGCTGGCGCAGAGGAATAGAATAACGCTTATCTGCAGCAGTAACCTTACCCAAACAGTGCTCACTGCCAAGACTTAAGGCCTGACAAAACTCAGCATCATCCAGAGACATCAAGCGCTCCGCTTCCGCAGACTCCTGAGACCAAACCAACGAGCAGTAATGCTTATCGCCCGCTTTATCCAGCGGCAGCAAAGCCAGAGGTCCAGTCGGCATAAATCGCTGCCAAGCAGTTTGTTGATTTACCTGCTCGGTCTCAACCGTGGTGACAATCGCGCTGTGACCATAGTCCCACTCACGGGTAGGGAAATTAAACTGCTGACGAATGGCAGAATTACCGCCATCGGCAGCGACTAACAGCGGAGCCGATAACAGCCGACCATCATCCAATTCAAGCGTTACCTGCTGCACTGAATCACTGTAGCTAGCAACCCTGACCGGACAGAGAAACGCAATATTATCCAACTGCTGGATCTTTTTAAGCAGACTCTCAACCACCAGAGAGTTTTCTACAATATGCCCCAGATTAGGTTGATGAACATCCTGAGAATTAAACCGAATTCGACCTGTACCCTCTGCGTCCCATACATCCATCGCCAAGTAAGCACTTACCCTTTTTTCCGCTATGGACTGCCAAGCGCCGCAACATTCCAATAGACTTCGCGACTTTTCGGTTAGCGCAGCCACCCGCGGATCAAATTTCTCAGGGCTATAGCTGGCACCCTGATGGGCTTCAATAAGCGCCAGTTTAAGTTTCGGGTTGGCCTGTGCAAAAAGACAGGCGAACGCTGCACCGACCATGCCGGCACCGACAACAATCACATCGTATTGACGATGATCTTGTCTATTGTTTTGCCTACTATTTTGCCTGCTAAATTGTTCAGCCATGCCCTGCCTCCTTGGTCGCCATGCCCATTCCAAACTGAGCAAACCGACTGCGCAGCCCGGGTATTAAATCCATCATCAGCAGACCAGAGTTTCGCCCCAGCGCGATAGCGGATGAGGACTGAGAAAATAGCTTGGGTAGATTATCGCTAAACAACAGCGTGTTTTGCTGGTCAGCCAGTTGTTGCTGCTGATAGGACTCAAGGGTTTCCAGGGCGGAGAAATTTTCGCCAGAGGACCTGGCACTGCCCAACACATCCGCCAATACCGCAACATCGCGCAGGGAGAGATTAAACCCTTGCCCGGCAACTGGATGCAGACTATGAGCTGCATTGCCCAAGACGACAAGATTGCGCCGCACCTGTTCGGTAGAGGTGGTTAAAGCCAGTGGGTAGGCGTAACGCTCGCCAACTTGTTGGAGCATTCCCAACCGATAACCAAAGCGCTCTTGCAGGGTTTGTAGAAATTCTTCGTCGCTGGCTGCCATCAATTGCTCAGCCTTTTCGGCGGGCTCTGTCCACACTAGAGCACTGCGGGGGCTGCCTTGATAATCGGGAAGCGGCAGCATTGCCATCGGGCCCTGATCGGTAAAACGCTCATAGGCAACGCCATCATGGGGCTGTTCCAGCGCTATATTGGCAATAATGCCCCGCTGCCCATAAGGCTGTTGATTGCTGTGGATACCGATTTTTTGTGCCGTCTGCGAATTGGCACCATCGGCAATCACCACTAACGAGGATTCAATAATCTGCTCACTGTCTTCAAGGGTCAGGCGCATACCGTTCTTTAGCGGTTTAATCGTCGCCACACGCGCCGGCGCCAAGACTTCAATCGACGTTGTCGCCAATTTTTCTAGAAGAACGGAACCGATCCAGCGATTTTCAATCACATAACCCAGCGCTTCAACGCCAGCCTCATGGGCATCGATTCGGGTCAGACCAATATGGCCGCGGTCGCTAACATGAATTTTTTTTATCTTGCTGGCTTGAGGTTGCAGTGCCGACCACAGGCCTGCAGCTTCAAAAATCTTGCGGCTACTCCAGGAAAGAGCCGTGGAGCGCGCATCAAAACTGGGGGGGTATTCAGCATTACCTGACTGCTGATAAGCCTGCGCTTCCAACAGCAAGACTTTCCATGGATGCTTTTGCTCGGCCAGCATTAGAGCCAGACTAATACCCACCATGCCGCCGCCGACAATAACAATATCGTAGCTGGCGCTGCTGCTCTTAACTGGTGCTGCTGTCTCGCTCACATTTAGCCTGCCATCAGTAATTCAATTTCGCTGCGCTTTTTGGGTACGCCAGCGGTTAGTTCTTCGCAGCCGGTTTTGCTGACCGCTACATTGTCCTCAATGCGCACCGCCAGCCCGCGCCACTTGTCCGCGACATTTTTACTGTCCGGCGCTATATAGATTCCCGGCTCAACGGTTAACACCATGCCCGGTTCAAAATCTCGCCACTGACCGTCAATTTTGTAGTCACCGACATCATGCACATCCATACCCAGCCAGTGACCGGAACTGTGCATATAAAATTCTTTGCAGGCCTGCTGTTCAATTAACTCGCTGACATCGCCATTGAGAATACCCAGATCAACCAAGCCCTGAGTGATCACGGCAATGGTTATCTCATTGGCAACATTGTAGGCAGCACCGGGAGTAATTTTCGCCATTGCCTGAATCTGCGCTTCTAAAACAATATCGTATATCGCCGCCTGCTCGCGGCTGAACTTTCCATTGATCGGAAAAGTACGGGTGATATCTGCCGCATAGTTTTCATATTCGCAGCCCGCGTCGATCAGTACCAGATCGCCGTCGTTAATTTTTTTCCGGTTTTCAATATAGTGCAGGATGCAGCCATTTTTACCGCCACCGACAATACTGGTATAGGCCGGAGCCGTGGCACCGGACGCCATAAACTCATGCTCGATTTCCGCCTGCAGCTGATATTCATAGATGCCGGGGCTGGCAATACCCATGGCGCGGCAGTGGGCACGGGCCGAAATCTCACCGGCTCGACGCATTAATTTTAGCTCCGATGCGGTTTTTATCAGGCGCATCTCATTGACACTATGATCTAGATCGACAAACTCGCCCGGTGCGGAGGAACCGCCAATGCCATTGACCCAACTCATCAGGTGACGGTCAAAATCCGCGTCTTTGCCTATGGCGTAATAGACTCGCTCTTTCCCCTCCAACAGGCCGGGCAAAATATCATCGAGATCGCCAATCGGGAATGCATCATCCATAGCAAAATCTGCAACCGCGCCCTCTGGGCCCACTCGGTAGCCATCCCAGGTTTCACGGAACTTATCTTTTTCGCGACAGAACAGTATAGATTCACCCTGAGCGCGCCCGGGGATTAGCACCAGCACAGATTCCGGTTCGGAAAATCCACAGAGGTAGCTGAGATTGGTGGCCTGTTTGTAGGGGTAGTGGGTATCTCGGGATCGGATTTTTTCAGCCGCTGCCGCGACTATTGCAATGCTGTTGCACTGCATAGTCGACATCAGTTCTCTGCGTCTTGCGGTATATTCTTTGGCGGTGATCATATAATAGCCAGCTGATACCTATCTAAATTAGTGGATAGTTGGCTCTGCGCTGGGGCCAGAATCTGGATGAAGGTCGGTGAATATAAGCTGTACGGCAATGCGCACATACTCGATTAACTCAGCATAGTCGCGCTCGCCGTCTTCATCTTCGCTGTCAAAGTCCACCGAGACCTGTCCGATAGCGGCAATATCTTCCAGCGCTTCTTTAGCATCTTCGGAAACTTCAAATTCGCTGCTCATGCCTTCGCCAAGTCCAGAGATATAATTGCTACACCAGGCACCCACAGCGACTAAACGCTCGGGCAGCGGTAGCTCATCATCGGGCAGGATTGGCTGAAAGATAAAAGTAATATCTTCCAAGCTAGTCAGCGCCTCTTCATAGAAATCACGCAGAGGATTCTCAGCGGCTTCGCCCTGCTCTTCTGTCAGTCCCAACCAACTGGTAGAGGTCTTTATCAGGGTCTCCAGAGGCATGGTTCCGCAACACAAACGGCCGCATAAAAAGCCGTGAAATCCGGATGGATCGGCTTTTACCTGCAACTCAAAAAAAAGATCTTGCAACTGTTCAAATGTCATTTATCCACCTCAATATCATAGCGGCCATCCTAACATTCTATATATACCACTGCACGCCAGTTTATTAATGTTGTAATTGACCAAATCTGCCACAATGCCTATAGTTAGTCGGCGCCAAGTGGTTAATACGGAAAAGTTCCCTGCTTATGAATGGTTACGAAGATCTCGAACAAAAACTGGATAGCTTGATTGAGCTGTGCCAGCAGCTTAAAAGTGAAAATCAGGCACTGCGTGAACGCGAGTCCACCCTGTCTGGTGAGCGCGGAAAACTGATGGAACAAAATGTAATGGCGAGACAAAAAATCGAAACCATGATCAGTCGCCTAAGAAACCTAAACGCAGAGTAGCTATGTCATCTATCTCACTTAAAATCCGCATCCTCGACAAAGAATATCAGGTCAACTGCAATCCCGAAGAGCGTGAAGCTCTTGAGTTGTCTGCCAAGTTACTGGATGAAAAGATGGAAGAGATTCGTCGCGGCTCGCACCTTATCGGTGTAGAGCGAATTGCTGTTATGGCGGCTCTCAATCTCGCTCACGATCTGATTCGCAGCGAACAGGATGTTAAAGCCGATGAACATACATCTCATCTGTTGCAGTCTATGAACTCCAAGCTCAGTTCTGTTCTTACAGATCTGAACGGCTAATTTCAGTCACGCTTTTCCCAGACAATTTCCCCGACAACTCCCTTTAGTCGACTCTTTTTTAAGCCTGCTCTGCTATACTTTTAATTCCTGGGGTGTGCGCCAGTCAAGAAGTCCCTGAGCCGATAATTATTATCCGGTTTTTCTCCGTCAATATTGTTGTGCACTTCCGTGCGTCGGAAAGCCTGATATATTGCGAGCGAAGCCACCTTGAACTCTTCGGTTCGAGGCCACGTTGACAGCGGCACCTTGGGGTTTAAATGAAGGGATTCAAAAGAAAGCGGTTTACATAAAGAGTTATTTAATAATAGCGGTTACCTGCCAATGAATACTGGTGAGATACGCAAAAACATTCGAACCAAGCGCCGAGCATTAACCCCGGCTCAACAGCAGACTGCGGCCCAACACCTGGCCACCCTTATCGCTCAACAAGGCTTTTTCTTACGAGCAAAACGCATCGGCATCTATCTTGCCAACGATGGTGAAATTGATCCTTCGCTGTTAATGGGTATCGCACTCAACGCTAACAAATCCTGCTATCTACCGATTATCCACCCACTGCAATTTAATCGCCTCTACTTTGGTGAGTACCGCGAGGGTGATCATCTTAAAGCCAACCGTTTTGGTATTTTAGAACCGCAGTTCAACTCGACTCAGGTTGCGCCAATCTGGACTCTGGATTTTATACTTCTGCCACTGGTGGCATTTGATCGCAGTGGCAGTAGAATTGGTATGGGGGGTGGGTTTTATGACCGAACTCTGGCCGCCTGCGCCAACCAACCGAGCAGGCCAACCCTGATTGGGCTGGCCCACAGCTGTCAGGAAGTCGAGAGCATTTCACAGCAGAGCTGGGATATTCCCCTCGATCAAATAATCACTGAGCGCGAGATCATTAACGCTTAATCTTTATACCAACTGACTACTTAAGAGCCAAGAAAAAACTGATAGGCTTCATTATTAGTCTCGTTGACATAGTGATAACCGAGCTTGTCGAGAAAGCCTGAAAGTTTTTTAATATCCTTTTTCGTCGCCTGAACACCGACCAGTACCCGACCAAAAGCCGAGCCGTGATTGCGGTAGTGGAACATCGAAATATTAAATTCGCTGCCCAACTGGGTTAGGAAATTTAATAGAGCACCGGGGCGCTCGGGAAATTCAAATCTAAACACCTGCTCTTCACCCACCTGTGGGGAGCGACCACCGACCATATGGCGGATATGCAATTTGGCCACTTCGTTATCGGTCATATCCGATACCTGATAGCCCTTGCTGCGCAGATCCTCGACCAACTGGTGACGGTCTTCATCGCCGGTTACCTGAGCACCGACAAAAATATGCGCTTGCTTAGCGTCGCTAAAGCGGTAGTTAAATTCCGAAATATTACGCTTTTGCATCGCCGTACAAAACGACTTAAAGCTGCCGGGTTTCTCATCAATGGTTACCGCTAATACCGCTTCGCGCTTCTCACCAATTTCGGTGCGCTCAGAGATATAACGCAGACGATCGAAATCTATATTGGCGCCACATTGAATAGCCAGTAATGTCTGCCCTTCAACTTTCTTCTGGTCGACATATTTTTTCAGACCGGCAAGGCCCATGGCACCGGATGGTTCACAGATCGCGCGGGTATCGTTGTAGACATCTTTAATCGCGGCACAGATTTCATCGGTGCTAACAGTAATAACCTCATCAACCAAATCTTTTAGAAGCCTAAAGGTCTCTTTGCCTATCTGCGCAACCGCTGTACCATCAGCAAAAATACCCACTTCTTTTAGACGCACTCTGCGACCAGCCTTTAAAGCGGCATCCAGACAGGCGCTATCATCAGCTTCGACAGCGATAATTTTTACCTCGGGACGAACATACTTTATATAGGCGGCAACGCCAGCGCAGAGTCCACCCCCACCCACGGCAATAAATACGGCATCGAGATCACCTGACAGTTGGCGCAGAATTTCAACGCCTATAGTGCCCTGACCGGCGATAACATCTGGATCATCAAAGGGGTGGATATAAACCAGACCCTTCTCTTCAACCAACTTATTGGCATGCGCCGATGCTGCGTCATAGTTATCACCAATCAGCACAACTTTGGCACCGCGCGCGCGCACCGCATCAACTTTAATTTGCGGCGTGGTCTTGGGCATAACGATAGTCGCTTTTACGCCCATCTTTTTTGCCGCCAACGCCAGACCCTGAGCATGGTTTCCCGCGGACGCTGCAATCACGCCATTGGCGCGCTGCTGTTCCGAAAGCTGTCGCAGCTTGTTGTAAGCACCACGCAATTTAAACGAGAACACCGGCTGCAAATCTTCGCGCTTTAACAGCACCTGATTATTCAGTCGCTGGGATAGCAATGGCGCCGGATCTATAGGGGTTTCAACTACCAGATCGTAGATCCGCGCGTCGAGAATTTTTTTCACATACTTATTCGGCATTAGCTGTCCTCAACATGGAGGCTCCGATTTGGGGTTTAAAGAAATTCTTATTTAGAGACAATGGTATGTTGATACAACAATTTACGCCACCCTCAAAGCATTGAATCTGTTTTATTCCTGCTATCACCGTATAATCTCAATCTTCTGATGGCGGATAATTATCGAGGCAAACGGTGGATCAAGAGCAACTTAAGAACGCGGTGGCAGCAGCGGCTGTAGAATACACATTAACCAAGATTGATAGCGATAGCATTGTTGGTATAGGCACAGGCTCAACCGCTAACTTTTTTATCGACCTGCTCGCTAAACACAAAGAAAAATTTCAAGCCGCTGTGGCCAGCTCTGAAGCTTCTGCCGATCGCCTGCGCGGTCATGGTATCGATGTGATTGAATTGAATTCTGCGCCAGAGATAACCATCTATATCGATGGTGCTGACGAAGCCAATCCACGCCTCGAACTGATCAAAGGTGGCGGTGCCGCACTTACCCGGGAAAAAATTGTTACCGCCGTTGCCGCTGAATTTGTCTGTATCGCCGATGAGAGTAAATGGGTCGACTATCTGGGAATTTTCCCACTGCCGGTTGAAGTGATCCCTATGGCGCGCAGTCATGTGGCTCGCGAGCTGGTTAAGTTAGGTGGCGATCCGGTGTGGCGAGAAAATGTGATCACCGATAACGGTAATCAAATCCTCGATGTCCATCATCTATACCCAGTGGGTTCAGCCGCTGACCTTGAAGAGAAAATCAACCAGATCACCGGTGTAGTGACCAATGGCTTTTTCGCCTGTAAGCCAGCGGATATATTATTTCTAGCCACTCAGCAGGGTATTGTTACCCATCGTGCCGTAGATTAAAGATAGACAGATTGAAGATTGATAACATAAAGCAGGGAGTAATGATGAAAAAGTACCATGTCTATGGTCTTGGTAATGCATTAGTAGATACCGAAATTGAAGTCACTGATAACAACCTCAATGAGCTGAGTATTGATAAAGGGTTAATGACTCTGGTCGATGAGCAGCGCCAGCATTTTTTGCTGGATCGCCTTGCCGATCATATGGTGATGTCCAAGCGCGCCTGTGGTGGATCAGCGGCCAATACGGTTATTTCGCTGAGCCAGTTTGGCGGAAAAAGTTTCTTTTCCTGCAAAGTGGCCGACGATGAAAACGGTCGTTTCTATATGCAGGATCTTGCGGACAACGGCGTTGACCACAATGCCCATGCGAAAATATCCGCAGGAATTACCGGTAAATGTCTGGTGATGATTACCGACGATGCCGAGCGCACCATGAATACCTTTCTTGGCACTAGTACTGAGCTATCATCCGCAGATCTCGATGGCGGTGCTATCGCTGATTCAGAATACTTATATATAGAAGGCTATTTAGTGACTGGTGACAGCGCTCGACAGGCTGCCATAGAATCTGTTGAAGTCGCTCGACAGGCCGGGACCAAAATTGCCTTGAGCCTCTCTGATCCGGGTATCGTTGAATATTTTCGCGACGGCCTAAAAGAAATCATCGGCGCAGGTATTGATCTTTTGTTCTGCAATGAACAGGAAGCGCTCAACTGGTGTGAAACCGATAATTTAGATCAGGCATTGGAGCAGTTACAGAACACCGCCAAACAGTTTGTCGTTACTCGCGGCAGTCAGGGCTCGGTGGTTTTTGACGGAGATGAATATCTTACCGCACCGGCACAGCCGATAACCGCAGTGGATACCAACGGTGCCGGGGATATGTTTGCCGGAGCTTATCTGTATGGGATAACCAATGGTTACGGCAGCCTATCTGCTGCAGTGTTTGCCAACCGTGCTGCCAGTGCAGTGGTCGGTCAATATGGCCCGCGCCTGCACAGTGCTGAATATGATGGTTTAAAAGAAGGTCTTAAATAAGCTATTAGAGAACAATTTTATTGAGCGGCTGTGGGTGTTGAAACAGGAAGCCCTGCAGATAATCCACACCGATCTTTTTCAATAGCTGTAACTGCTTTTCATTTTCAACGCCCTCGGCCACCGTGGGAATTCCCATAATATGCCCGAGGTGGTTAATGGTGCTGACCACCGAATAATCCACATCGCTATTTTCCATGGTGTGAATAAAACTGGAATCAATTTTCAGGCAGTCGATTGGCAGTTCTTTTAAATAGGCAAAGGATGAGAGTCCGCTGCCAAAATCATCTAGGGCAATCGACACCCCCACCGACCTCAGTGTTGCGATTAATCGTTTGGCTTCCTGCAAATGTTTTACCGCCGCAGTCTCGGTGATCTCAAACTGAATATGTCTGGGCGATATGCCACTGTCACTAAATCCGCTAAGAATATAATCAATGGCATTCTCATCACCCACGGTACTGCCGGATAAATTTACCGAGAGCATCGGCAGCGGTGAACCCTTGGCTTTAAGCATCTGCAAAAATTTCAGTGAATGGTTAAAAACCCATTTATCCAAATCGTCAATTAAGGAAAAGTGTTCGGCGACCGGGATAAATTCCGAGGGCTGTAAAATACTGCCATCACTGTCGCGCATTCTCACCAGTACTTCATAGTATTTGGCGGGTTCGGAGGACCGATTCATCGGTACTATCGGTTGGGCAAATAAGGTAAAGCGATCTTCATCCAGTGCCGAAACTATTTTCGGCATACTGGTGGCCAAACTGCGGCGTTTGGCGACCTCTTCATTAAATGACTGGAAGTGAATTTTATTGCGGCCCTTGTCGCGGGCGGTGGCACAGGAGGAACCGGCGGAGATCATCAGATCAATATCGGAGACGGCATCCGCATCAATCAATATGCCGCCGATACTGGCACCGATCTTTAATACCTCACCTTCCCAGGGAATACTCAGCTCTTTGAGTTCACTGAGTATCTGCTCTGCCAGTGCCATGGCTTTGTCGTAATTTACCCGGTGCAGTAACAGCGCAAATTCATCATTACCGATACGCGCAGCTATATCACTGGGGCCGGCTAGCTTAACTAGCAGGTGAGCAAACTGTTTAAGCAGCTCATCCCCGGCATGGTGGCCACTGGTATCGTTGATCACCGAAAAATTGTAGAGGTCTATATACAGCAGCGCGTGAATAGCACCCTCAAGTTTGGCGATTTCGATAGCTTTTTGAATGCGCTTAGCCAGCGAGGCGCGATTGGGAAGTCCGGTTAATGGATCGTGCATTGCCTGCCATTTAAGACGACTGGAAACTCTGCGCGCTTCGCTGAGCGGTCTAAAAATAACCAGACATTTGGTTATTCTGCCCATGGAATCGCGCAGCGGAAATGCCGATACCGAAACACTCATCGGCGTGGCACCGCGCACCTTTAATAACAGCGACTGATTGGACTCTACATTGAGCGCCTTATTTAAGGCGTCGTGAACCGGGGTGACGGTAACGCCGGTATCTTCATTAGCCAGCGGCATAGCCACATGGATCTGTGTCGGCTTGGATTTATCCAGTTCAAAGCCCAATAGCTGTTCGGCGATCGGATTCATCTCAACCAGAAAGCCTTCGGCATCGACCATTAATACCCCATCAGCTATATGCTTTGAGGTTAAATCAAACAGGCGCCCGCGATTAATTAATTCATCGGCCTGTTGGCTGGCGTGGGTCCAGTCGTGACAGACAATAACCAACTCATCCTCAGTGCTAGCGGAGGTAAATAATCTTACATCCAGATAGCGGCTCTCTCCCTGAGAAGTTGCCGCTAGCACATAACCCTGAATATGCTGACCCCTCAGATCGGTAAAGTTTTCCCTTAAATCCAGACTCTCCATGGCGTCGAGACCGGGGAATAAAATACGCACGGAACTGCCAAGCAGCAGATCCTTGCTGTAGGCAAACAGCCGCTCTGCCGCCTTACTTATTCGGGAAACAAATCCGTAGCGGTCGGCAATAATATAGGCTGAATTATTATCGATAAGAAATGCGTTTTTCTGTGGCTCGGCGGTTGCCGGTGCGCCATTGGATAAGTCTTCGCTGACCGGAAGAGAAAGATTATTCTGTTGAGATTCCTGAGGTAGATTTTGTAATTTGAGCTGTATCAGGCCATAAATATTTGAGCCGTCATCATAGGTCTTAATCGATATACCCAAGAGCGCAGAATGATCTCGGGCAAACGCGTCGACAAACTGGTCCAACATCGAATTATCGGTAGGCCGCGAGCAGCGTTTAGCACCCAGAGTGCTGGTGACCTCATGTAAGCGGGCGGCGAAATCAGTGCCCAAGAGTGCGGGAAATAGAGCATAGAAACGTTTACCCTGAGACTGCCCTGCAGAAACGGCGCAAAACTCGGCCGCCTTGCGGTCAATCATTACTACTCTAAAGTTGCGGTCGACAACCATAACGCCGCCCTTTAGACGCGCCGCAACCAGGGCCCGACTCAATTCAGAGGCGGCTCCACTAACTTCCTTTATGTGGAAAATATTATTCATTCCGTTTTACCCTGAGGGGATACCTCGGCAATCGTCCTTTGTGGAATTAACCCTGAGAGAGAAGCTCCCTTAAATCAATAATAGCCGCATTGGCACGACTGATATACGAAGCCATAACCAGCGAGTGATTGGCCAACAGACCAAAGCCCTCACCATTGACGATAACCGGTGCATGTACTGGTTGCTGACTCATTTCAAGCTCACGAATAATCTGCTGCACACTGGCAACCGCATTCTTTCGCGCCAGCACTTCGGCAAAGTCCACCTCAATCGCCTTGAGAAAATGGAGCAGCGCCCATGTTGTGCCACGCGCCTCATAGAAAACATTATCGATCTGCAGCCAGTTGGTTTTTACCATCACTTCTGCCGCTGCCTGAGTCGACTGACGACCTGCTGCATCGCCGGACAGATCTGTATTGATACGTCGCTGGCCAACACTGGCTGAAAGGCGCTGAGAGAGACTGCCCAACCTTGTCTCTACGGTACCCAACCAGTAGCGAAGGTTGTCTGCTCGGGCAAAAAACTGTCCATCGTAGGCTTGATCATCATGTAAGCGCTGAAGATATTTAGCTAGATATTCCTGCCCCTCGGCATATTCAGACTCCGGCCAGGGCACTGCCCAGCTGGTGTGGTCAATATGAAAGCGCGGTTCGGCGATTGCCAGATCGGGATCTTCGGTGGACTGAGACTGAGAGCGGCTGAAGGCTTCGCGCTTGGCTTTACTCAGATCACGGACCTGCACAAGTACACCAAATTCCCAGCTGGGAATATTGTCTAGCAGTACGCCCGGCGGCATCAGGTCATTACTGAGATAACCGCCCGGCTTATCAAGCAGGACATCGATAGTGTGAATCAGTGTGGCGGTAGTGGTGGCGCCAACTACAGGTTTGCGCTCGCCAAGAATCTTTGCGGTCTGCTCGCGCACATCAAACAGTTCTGGCTCGCTGCTCCAGTAAAAACCTAGTCCGGTGAGTAATAGAACAACAACCAATAAGGCGGCTAGTCCATTGCGGAGAACTTTGGTTTTTTCTTTGTTGACGTAGTCGTCAGCGATCTCTTCGTTGGAGTCGAGAAAAGGTTTACGTCCGGCCATCTTTAGTCGCCGCCAAAATCTCATTAGCTGTTGTCCTGCATATTTTTATCGCCGTGGCCGTGGTGATGGCCATGATGATCGTGCCCTTTATGGCTATTAACCGGCTCAGGGCTGCTAACCGGCTTAGGGCTTTTAACCGGCTGTCTTTTGAAAAAACTGCGCACTTCCGCCGCAACCACAATCGAACCACAGTTTTCTGTAGTCAGAGTAAATTCTTGCTGCTCACCCGGCACCAGAGATTCTTTAATACCAAATAACATCAGATGCAATTGGCCCGGTTCAAAGAGCAGGCTTTGCCCGGCCCCGACGGTAACCGATTGCAGCGGGCGCATTCTCATCATCCCGTTGCTATGCTGATGTTCATGAATTTGTAGTTCAGTGGCTATAGGTGAACTGCCGCCGGTGATCTGACAGGCCTGATCACCGCTGTTAACCAGCTTGAGAAAAGCGGCTGTAATCTGTTGCCCGGGAGGCATGGCGCGAATATAGGCACCCTCCGCACTCAAGCCCTCATCATTCAACTCTTCGGCCGCCGCTAGGGAGACAGCCAAGCTGCTGGCGAAGCCAAATAACAAACTGTTAATTATTGATTTTTTCATAAGAATCCTTGTTCAAACTATAGCATGTGATATGAACGTTAATCGTTCCCGTAAACACTTTTTATTCACTGAGCGAATTATTACCTAATCCCTGACTCAAACGACAGGGCAATCTTTATTCTTAACCAAAGATATTCAAACACTCAGCCAATACCCTGCCCTATAATGGCCTATGGTAAAAATGCCCGGATCTATTATGAACATCAGTTTACGCATTGTTTTATTGTGCCTTGCCCTGTTTGCTAGCCCCTTTAACGGCCTGCTTGCCAATGAAAGTCCATTCGGCCAACAATCCAAAATCTCGCTATCCAGCAGCCCTTTATTAAACACACCGGAATTTGTTCCCGTCGAACAAGCCTATCAATTTAATCTGCTTGTTGAAGACCAGCAGTTGGTTTTTAACTGGGATATTCGCGACGGCTACTACTTATACCGCGATCGCTTCGATTTTAGATCCATCGATAGCAGTCTCGAACTGCAACCGGCAAGCTTTGAGACTGGCGTAGTTAAGTGGGATGAGTTTTTTGAAAAAGAACTCGAAGTGTATTACTCGCAGACCAGCGTGCGAATTCCCTTTAGTTCGACCAGCGACAGACTCCAGTTACAGATCGAATCTCAGGGCTGCGCGGATGCCGGGCTCTGTTATCCGCCCTATAAGCAGTGGCTGGAAATTGACCTGCAAACCGGTGCGGTGGATATCAGCACTGTGCCATCGGCGTCTCAGCAGGCAGGCGGTCAAACCTCAACAGAGAATTTTTCTCTGGCTGCAGTTTTACTCTTCGCGTTGATTGGCGGCATGATTCTTAATCTGATGCCCTGTGTATTTCCAATTCTGTCGATCAAAGTTTTAAGTTTCACCAACACTCATCAAAGTTCTCGCAGCCGCCATATCCACGGTTTGGTTTATACCGCCGGTGTGGTTTTGAGCTTTGTTGCCATTGCGGTTGTGATGCTGGCACTGCGCGCCGCCGGCGAAAGTATCGGCTGGGGCTTCCAGTTGCAGTCGCCGCTGTTTGTTATCTTTTTAATCTATCTGTTTTTTATTATGGGTCTGGGCCTTTCGGGCTATTTGGAAATTGGCAGTAACCTAATGTCTCTCGGGCAGCTATCAAAGCGCGATGAGGGACTGATGTCCTCGTTTATGACCGGCGTACTCGCGACCACTATTGCCAGTCCCTGCACCGCACCCTTTATGGGCCCGGCTCTGGGCTTTGCCATTTCCCAACCGACCTATATCGCCCTGTTAGTTTTCGCCTGCCTAGGACTGGGTATGGCTCTACCCTTTATTCTTTTGGCATGGATTCCCGGCTTAACCAAACGCCTGCCGAAGCCTGGCGCGTGGATGGATACCTTTAAACAGTTCCTCGCCTTCCCTCTTTATATCACTGCTGTATGGCTACTCTGGGTGGCAGGACGACAGACATCTATGGATGTGGCTGCCGCGGTGGTGCTTGGATTAATATTACTGGTTATGGGGCTATGGATTTGGAAGATAAGTGTCAGACCTGCGGGGCGGCTAATTGCCATCGCGGTTATGGCGGCGGCTCTCGCGGCGCCGTTAAGCACTCTCTCTGAGGATAGTGAAAAGGCGGCGTTTGAGGATTACAGTCCTGAGCGACTGGCGACACTGCGTGACTCTGGCCAACCGGTATTTATTAATCTCACCGCAGACTGGTGTATTACCTGTCTGGTAAATGAACGTGTGGCGTTGAGCTCGGATAAGGTGGCTCAGCTGATGGATGATCAGGGTATTGTCTATCTCAAGGGGGACTGGACTAACAGTGATCCGCAGATCACCGCGCTGCTAAACCGATTTCAACGCAACGGTGTTCCACTCTATCTGATCTATCCGAGAGGCGCTGGGCCGGCGCAAATTCTGCCGCAAATTCTTAGCGAATCGATGATTATTGAGGCCCTAACTCAGGCCTCAAAGTAAATTTAGCCTTTTTTTGTGAATTTTATCGACATTTTTGCCGATATTTAAAGAATTTAGCCGATTTTAGCTTTTTTAGGGCGCTTTTTCGCAGAAAAGCCCCTTAAAAAACCTAAACGTCGCACTTCAACAAAAAACCTGCTTATTAAAATCATAAAAAATACAGTTTTCGTCGCCATTTTCTGTAAATTTCGTCGAAAAATGGTTTTTTTTATCTATTCATGGACAGCTGTTTTATTTTCGGGCAGACTTCCCGCACTAATAGAACACCTCGCAGAAGGTAATCGGGTAATACTGTCTATGGCTTCAATACTGGTAATTCACGGACCCAATCTAAATTTGCTCGGATCTCGAGAGCCAGAAATTTATGGCGCTGAGACTCTTGAGGATATCAACCAAACTCTGGCCGATCAGGCCGCCTCTGCCGGACACAGTCTTTCCGCGGTGCAGAGCAATGCCGAGTTTGAGTTGATCCAGCATATTCACGACGCCCAAAAACAAGATGTCGCCTTTATTATTATTAATCCCGGCGCTTTCACCCATACCAGCGTCGCACTGCGCGATGCTCTGCTCGGTGTAGAGATACCCTTTATAGAAGTGCACCTGTCGAATGTTTTCGCCCGCGAAGCATTCCGCCACCACTCCTATTTTTCAGATATTGCTGAAGGCGTTATTTGCGGCTTCGGCTCTAAAAGTTACCAGCTAGCTCTGCAAGCAGTGCACAGCAAGCTTGATCATTAATCCCAGAACGAGAGATATTCATGGATATTCGCAAAGTTAAAAAACTAATCGAGTTACTCGAAGAGTCAAACATCAACGAATTGGAAATCACCGAAGGTGAAGAGTCAGTTCGCATCAGCCGCGGCGTTACTGCCGTAGCCGCGCCAGTAGCACCAGCAGCGGTAATTGCTGCTCCTGCACCTGTAGCCGCCGTGCCTGCTGCACCTGTAGCCGCACCCGCTGCGTCAGCAGAACTAGCTGGCCATGTGGTTCGCTCGCCAATGGTAGGTACTTACTACGGTTCTCCAGCTCCTGGATCGGCCGTTTTTGTTGAGCCGGGCAAAGCCGTTAAAGTCGGTGATGTACTCTGTATTGTCGAAGCCATGAAGATGATGAACCAAATTGAAGCTGACAAGGCCGGTACCATTGGTGCAGTTTTAGTCGAAGACGGTGAGCCAATCGAATACGACCAGCCACTGTTCACCATCGTTTAAACCTAGTCAGGAATAAAATCATGCTCGACAAAGTGCTGATCGCAAATCGCGGCGAAATTGCTCTGCGCATTCTTCGCGCTTGCAAAGAATTAGGAATTAAAACCGTTGCCGTTCACTCAAAAGTGGATGCGGACCTAAAACATGTAAAGCTTGCAGATCAATCAATCTGTATTGGACCCAACCCGTCTCCGAAAAGCTATCTGAATATCCCCGCTATTATTAGCGCCATGGAGGTTACTAATTCTGTAGCCGTTCATCCTGGCTATGGATTTTTGGCGGAAAATGCTGACTTTGCCGAGCAGGTTGAGAACAGCGGCTTTGTATTTATCGGCCCAACCGCTGGGTGTATTCGCATTATGGGTGACAAAGTGGCGGCGATTAAGGCCATGAAAGCTTCCGGTGTGCCAACCGTACCCGGCTCTGACGGCCCTCTTGATGACAACCCTGAAACCCTGAAAGCGATTGCCAAACGCATCGGCTACCCAGTGATTATTAAGGCTGCAGCTGGCGGCGGTGGTCGCGGTATGCGCGTCGTTGAGAATGAAGAGAGTCTGGTCACTTCGATCACCATTACCAAAACCGAAGCTGAAGCTGCATTTGGTGATGGCACGGTTTATATGGAGAAGTTTTTACAAAATCCTCGCCATGTGGAAGTTCAGGTTCTGTCTGATGGCCAGGGTAACGCTATCCATCTCGGCGACCGCGACTGCTCACTGCAGCGTCGCCATCAAAAAGTTCTCGAAGAAGCACCGGCACCGGGGATTCCCGAAGACGTGCGTCAGGGAGTTTTTGAAAGCTGCATCAATGCCTGTATTGAAATCGGTTACCGCGGTGCGGGCACCTTTGAATTTCTTTACGAAGATGGCCACTACTACTTTATCGAAATGAACACTCGTGTTCAGGTAGAGCACCCTGTTTCAGAGATGATTACCGGCGTGGATATTGTTAAAGAGCAGCTGTTGATTGCTGGCGGCGAACCGCTGAGCATCAAGCAGGAAGATATTATTTTTCGCGGCCACTCTTTTGAATGTAGAATCAATGCCGAAGATCCGGTTACTTTCCTGCCGCAGCCCGGCACGATTACCAGTTACCACGCTCCCGGCGGTAATGGTGTGCGCGTAGACTCACATATCTACAACGGCTATCGCGTACCACCCAACTACGATTCCCTAATTGGTAAAATTATCACCTATGGTCACGATCGCGATTCAGCGCTTTCAAGAATGCGCAACGCTCTGGATGAGATGATGATCGACGGTATTAAAACCAATATTGAGTTGCATCAGGATCTGGTGGAAGACGCTGAGTTTAAGAAAGGTGGCGTTAATATCCACTATCTCGAGAAGAAGCTCGGACTGTAATTTACAGTCCGGCTTTTCCTTCGAACTCAAAGCTCGCAACTTAAAGCCCATAATTCAAAGCTTATATCTCTATGCAATGGCTTCAGCTAATTATCAGTGCTACTCGCGAAACTAGCAGTAGCATTGAAGATGCACTTCTCGACTGCGGCGCAGTGTCAGTTACTCTTGAAGATGCTGCCGACCAACCGATCTTTGAACCCGGCGTTGGCGAAACTCCGCTGTGGGATAACTGCCAGATTAAAGCGCTGTTTGATGCCACGACAGATACAGTGAAAATCACTGCTCAACTGACCTCTCAACTAAAAGACCAACTGCAAACACTGACAGCTCTTCGCTGGGAACAGCTCGAAGATAAAGACTGGTCTCAGGAATGGAAGAAGTATTTTTCCCCAGTAAAGTGCGGTGACCGACTGTGGATCTGCCCGAGCTGGATAGAACCGCCAGATGCCAATGGCATCAACCTCAGCCTCGACCCCGGTCTGGCTTTTGGTACCGGCAGTCATCCGACCACCCACCTCTGCCTGCGCTGGCTCGACAAACAGGATCTTGTTGGAAAAACCGTTATTGATTACGGCTGTGGCTCCGGCATTCTCGGTATTGCTGCACTGTTGCTCGGCGCCGAAAAGGTTATAGCTGTAGACAATGATCCACAGGCACTGCTGGCGACGCGCGACAACGGGCAGCGCAATCATATTGATCAGGCACGCCTATTAACCTACCTACCTGACGACCTTCCTGCCGATGAATGGCCTGCCGATGCCTGTTGCGACATGATGATCGCCAATATCCTAGCAGCACCACTGATTGAACTGGCACCCAGATTAATCGCTCACACTGCCGCAGGCGGCCAACTCTGTTTATCGGGTCTGCTTGAACATCAGATTGAGGCTGTCTGTCTTCCCTACGGCGAAGATTTTGTTTTTGCTCAACCAGCCATCGAGTCTGAATGGGCACAGCTCTCTGCGGTTAAGAAAAGTTAGGCTTAAATAACCTCACAGGCTATCGCGATATTTTTATCCTGCTAAACTCAAGCAGAGAGCTTTCGAGGATTCCATGCCATCTAAAACGTCACCTAAAACAGACACTTCAGCGATAGTTACCCGCTGCCCAACCTGCCAAACCGCCTTTCGGGTTACCTCCGAACAACTTCTAACAGCCAATGGCATGGTTCGCTGTGGTAAATGTATCGGCGTTTTCAATGCACCGGAGCACCAGCTGAACTCAGTCACTGAACAGCCCGAACAGACGCCAATCAAAGCCTCTCAAGCGCCCGAAACAGATCAGCCACTACCCCAGTTAACCGAATTAATTCACAACGAGTTTAACGACCAACAACCTAGCCCCAAACAGTCAAAGACGCTTCGTACCCTGCTCGGCAGACTGACTATCGCCGCCGTTGGCGCGGTGGTTTTGGCGGCACAGATTATTTATTTCACTAGTGCCGAACTAAGCCGCAATGAAAATTACCGTCAGGCACTGATCGACAGCTGCTACTACCTCGGGTGTAAAATCGCCCCATACCGCGATCTGAGCAAATTGAGCATCAATACTTTTATTATTCAGTCCCATCCAACCCAGACCGGTGCGGTTGTTGTCGATATGCTGATCGAAAATAAGGCGCAGTTCAGACAGCCCTACCCACGAATTAAAGTGCGCTTTGATGACCTAAAGGGACAAATAATAGCCCAGCGGATTTTTTCGCCTGACGAATACATTGCCGAAAAAAATTTAGGACAATCGAGCGCGATCAAAAACATCTCTGGGGGTCGCCAGACTCACGTTAGCTTTAGTCTGCTCGACCCGGGGTTGCATGCGGCTAACTATCTGGTGGAGTTAAGCCTGTAATAATTAAGTTTTTTCAATTGATCACTTTTTAATCAGCTTGCCAAAGGGTATCATTAGCGGCCTTTTTCACACCACGTCCATCTCGAGGCTAAATTGTTCAATATTGGGCCCTATCAAATCCAGCGAAAGACCGTGCTAGCGCCTATGGCAGGTGTTACAGATTTGCCTTTCCGCCAGCTCTGTCGTGAGATGGGTGCCGGTTTGGTTGTCTCAGAGATGGTAGCCGCAGACCCCAGCACATGGTCGAGCCGCAAGTCGAGATTGCGTATTCAATTTGCCGATGAGCCAGCACCCAGATCGGTTCAGATTGCTGGCTATGATCCGCTGATGATGGCAGAAGCTGCACGCTTTAATGTTAAGCAGGGTGCGGAAATTATCGATATTAATATGGGCTGTCCGGCCAAGAAAGTGCTTAAAAAAGCCGCTGGCTCTGCACTGTTGCAACATCCGGATCTGGTCCGCGATATTCTTCATGCGGTGGTCGACAGTGTCGATGTGCCAGTCACTCTAAAAATTCGCACTGGCTGGGATCGTCAAAATCGCAATGCGGTAACCATTGCCAAAATTGCTGAGGATGCTGGTATTGCCGCTCTCGCAATCCATGGCCGCACCCGAGCCTGTCGCTTTGTTAAAGAAGTTGAGTACGACAGCATTGCCGATGTGGTCTCTGCGGTGTCTATGCCAGTGATTGCCAATGGCGATATCACCTCTCCGGAAAAAGCACTGGCGGTACTACAACACACTGGTGCAGCGGCGGTTATGATTGGCCGCGCGGCACAGGGTAACCCGTGGATATTCCAACAGATTAATCACTTTCTCGAAAACGGTGAAGTGGCTGCCAAACCCTCTATTGAGGAAGCGGAACGCGTGATGTGCAGACATCTTTTAGCCCTGCACGAGTTTTACGGCGAGATTGCCGGCGTGCGAATCGCGCGCAAACATATTGGCTGGTACGTCAATAATCTGAGCGGTGGCAAAGCCTTTACTCAGCAATTTAATAAAATTGAAAATCATCTTGAGCAGCAGGATTTACTGCAGAAATTTTTTCATTCAACCGATATTTATCAGGAACAGGCCGCATGAATTCTGCACCACAAACACCCAATGACTCCGCAGAAGATCGGCTTAACCATCAACGCCAGTCGCTGAAACAGAGCGTTACCGAAGCTATGCAACGCTACTTTTCCGACTTGGATGGACAGGCGACTCATGACCTCTACGATATAGTCATGGCAGAAGTTGAGCCGCCACTGTTAAAAGCGGTTATGGCATACACCAGACAAAATCAAAGCAGGGCCGCGGAAACTCTCGGCCTTAATCGCGGCACGCTGCGAAAAAAACTAAAACAATACGACCTTCTGTAATCTTTCCTCGAGGACTCCATGAGCGACCTGAAAAAAGTTTCACGTGCATTAATAAGCGTTTCTGACAAAACCGGCATTGTTGAATTTGCCCAAGCCTTAACCGCACAGGGAGTGGAAATACTCTCTACTGGAGGCACTTTCCGCCTTCTCACAGAGAATAATATAGCGGCAACCGAAGTATCGGATTACACCGGCTTCCCAGAAATGATGGACGGCCGAGTAAAAACTCTGCACCCGAAAGTTCACGGCGGCATTCTTGGACGCCGCGGCACCGATGACGCGGTTATGCAAGAACACGGCATTAAGCCAATCGATATGGTCGTGGTAAATCTCTATCCTTTTGCCGTGACAGTCGCAGATCCAAACTGCTCACTGCCAACCGCAATTGAGAATATCGATATCGGTGGCCCAACCATGGTGCGCTCGGCAGCAAAGAATCATAAAGATGTCGCCATTGTGGTTAATGCCAGTGACTACCAGTCAGTACTCGATGAGATGCAGGCCAATCAGGCTCAGCTGGATTACAGCACTCGCTACCAGCTGATGGTTAAAGCCTTTGAGCACACTGCGGCTTACGACGGCATGATCGCCAACTACTTTGGCGCTCGCGATACCGACAATCAGACGCGCAACTTCTCAGATACCTACAATGTACAGTATTACAAAACTCAAGATATGCGCTACGGTGAAAACCCTCACCAGAAAGCGGCATTTTATATTGAAGCCAACCCCACTGAAGCCAGTGTTGCGACCGCCAAGCAGTTGCAGGGTAAAGAGCTGTCGTTTAACAATATTGCCGATACAGATGCGGCTCTTGAATGCGTTAAGCAGTTTGATCAGCCGGCCTGTGTCATTGTGAAACACGCCAACCCCTGTGGTGTTGCTGTGGCAACGGATATTAATCTGGCCTACGAACTGGCCTTTGCCACTGACCCGGAATCTTCCTTTGGCGGCATTATTGCCTTTAACCGTGAATTGGATGCAGCCACTGCTGCGGCAATTTGCGAGAAGCAATTTGTTGAAGTGATTATCGCCCCTTCAGTTTCTGAGGAAGCTGTTGCAGTGATCACCGCGAAAAAGAATGTGCGTCTACTCGAATGCGGTACCTGGGGTACAGAACGACCACAGGACTTTGACTACAAGCGCGTTAATGGCGGCCTGTTAATTCAGGATCGTGATAACGGTATGGTTGCTGAAAAAGATCTGAAAGTGGTCAGTGAGCGAGCGCCCACCGAAGATGAAATGAGCGATATGATGTTTGCCTGGAAAGTTGCCAAGATGGTCAAATCAAACGCGATTATCTATTCTAAAAACAACCGCACCATCGGTGTTGGCGCTGGCCAGATGAGTCGTATTAACTCAGCTCGAATTGCCGGCATTAAAGCCGAGCATGCGGGGCTTGAAGTTAAGGGTGCAGTGATGGCATCAGATGCCTTCTTCCCATTCCGCGATGGTATCGACAATGCAGCAGAGGCCGGCATTAGCTGTGTGATTCAGCCAGGCGGATCTATGCGTGACGATGAGGTTGTTGCCGCAGCCAATGAGCACGGTATGGCGATGGTGTTTACTGGGATGCGCCACTTTAGACACTAAGCCTGCTGCCAAGCTAAAAAAATTAAACCTGCTTAAGACGTTCTTAAGCAGGTTTTTTTTCGTCGATTAAAAAGGTCTGAGTTCAAACCGAATAGAATTAAATTACATCATTTTTGGTGAGCTTAAATGCCGCCAGCGCTCTTTCTCGTGACTCTTTGATATCGACAATCGGTGCTGGATAATCAGTGCCTATTTCCACCCCTGCTACCGCAAGAATTTCTGCCGGTGCCAACCAGGGCGCATGAATATACTTGGCTGGAATTTTAGCTAGCTCTGGAACAAAGCGCCGAATATAGTCGCCCTGTTTATCGAATTTTTCACTCTGGGTGATTGGGTTAAACATCCTAAAGAACGGTGCTGCATCTGCACCACAGCCGGCAATCCACTGCCAGCTTGCGCTGTTGCTGGCAAGATCCGCATCGACCAGACAGTCCCAGAACCATTGCTCACCACTGTGCCAGTGAATCAATAAATTCTTAACCATAAATGAGCCTACCACCATGCGCACACGGTTGTGCATATAGCCGGTCTCCCAGAGTTCGCGCATACCGGCATCGACCAATGGATAGCCGGTTTTTCCCTTTTTCCAGGCATGCAAATCAGCCTCTGTATTTTGCGCCCAGGGGAAAATATCAAATCTTGGCTGGAGATTTTTTGTTGGCAGTGCCGGGAAATGGTAAAGCAAATAATAGTAAAACTCGCGCCAGCCCAGCTCACTTAAAAAGGTATCCAGATTGGTTTCATTGTCGATTAATGCGGCTGCATCGTTGGCAGCATACCAGGCGCTATTAACCGAGATCTGACCAAAGTGGAAATAGGGCGAGAGTCGCGAAACATTCTTTTTATTGGGAAAGTTACGACCTTCTCGATAATCCTGAATACCGTTAAAGACAAATTCATCCAAACGATCTTTCGCGCCCTCTTCACTGATATCCCAGTGCTCGTGCATCTTTTTATCCCAGCCGATTTTCGGCAGTAGAGATAGATCTGCGACGCTTAAATTACTCTCAAGCTTGAGTAACTGCATTTTGGTCGGCACAGCCAATGGCTTTCTCGGTGCCGGCTTTTGCAGACAGCCTCTGCGGTAATAGGGGGTAAACACCTTGTACGGGGTGCCATCCTTTTTCAAAACCTGCCAAGGTTCCCAGAGCAGCGAGCCATTAAAACTTTGCACCTCAAGACCAGCCTGTTTAAGACTGGCTTTAATCGCTCCATCTCGCTCAATGCTCTGGGGCTCATAGCAGCGGTTCCAATAAATCCGACTGGCATTATTGTCTGCCGCCAGTTGCGAGAGAATTGCCAGAGGCTCGCCCTGATAGATATTCAGATTGCCCTGTAAACTGGTATTCAATGAGTCCAGTGCATGGTGCAGCCACCAGCGACTGGCGCCACCGAGCGGCCACTGCAGATCAGTCTCATCCTCATGAATATACACAGGAATAACTGTGCCTGCTTCGCAGGCGGCGACCAGGGCGGGGTTATCGGTGAGACGAAGGTCTTGTCGAAACCAGAAAATAGTGGGCTGTGAGATAGCGCTTTCCTTTTATTTTTATGGGTATTTTACGCGGCAACAGGGGTTGTGGATTGTTCGACAAGGGATTTAGCATTTGAGCATATTTGGTGTTTTACTCTGGTACAATCTCCGCCTTTAATTTTGACTGTGGATTTATAGTGATGAATGTATTGGTTGTCGGTTCAGGTGGTCGCGAACATGCTCTGGCATGGAAAGCTGCGCAGAGCTCTGAGGTTGAAACTGTCTTTGTAGCGCCGGGTAACGCGGGTACTGCTATAGAGGCAAATCTGCAGAATGTCTCTATTGCTATAGATGACTTCGAAGCACTGGCTAATTTTGCCGAGGCTAACAATGTTGGCCTGACGATTATCGGACCTGAGCAACCTCTGGTAGACGGCGTTGTCGATTTCTTTAACCAACGTGGACTGCCTGTGTTTGGCCCATCAAAAGGCGCGGCACAGTTAGAGGGCTCAAAAGCATTTACCAAAGACTTTTTATTGCGCCACAATATTCCCACTGGGGCCTACCAGAACTTTACTGAGATAGACGAGGCACTGGCCTACCTGAATCAGGTGGGCGCGCCGATTGTTATCAAGGCCGATGGCCTGGCTGCGGGCAAAGGTGTAATTGTTGCCATGACCCTTGAGGAAGCTGAGGCTGCAGTGCGCGATATGCTGGCTGGCAATGCCTTTGGCGAAGCCGGTCACCGTGTGGTTATTGAAGAGTTTCTCGATGGTGAAGAGGCGAGCTTTATTGTGATGGTCGATGGCAAAAATGTACTGCCAATGGCCACCAGTCAGGATCACAAGCGGGTTGGCGATGGTGATACCGGCGTTAATACCGGCGGCATGGGTGCTTATTCTCCTGCACCGGTTGTCGATGCCGCAATCTATCAGAGAGTGATGGATGAAGTTATCACTCCAACTGTTGAGGGTATGGCTGCTGAAGGCAATGATTACACGGGCTTTTTATATGCCGGCCTGATGATTATGGCGGACGGTACACCCAAGGTTATTGAATACAACTGTCGCTTTGGCGATCCGGAAACCCAACCAATTCTGCTGCGTTTAAAATCAGATTTAGTGGCTCACTGTCTGGCGGCACTGGATGGAAAACTGGATTCAGAATTGGCTGATTGGGATTCGCGTCCCGCAGTAGGCATTGTAATGGCGGCCGGTGGCTATCCCGGAAACTATGCTAAGGGTGAAGTTATCCACGGTCTGTCAGCAGAGAATATTGCGGGCGAAAAGGTTTTCCACGCTGGCACCGCGATGGTTGATAATCAGGTAGTAACCAACGGTGGCCGTGTACTCTGCGCTACGGCTCTGGGAAATAGTGTCGCCGAGGCGCAACAGGCTGCTTACAGGTTAGCGGCAACGGTTAATTTTAAGGATGTTTATAAGCGTACGGATATTGCCTGGCGAGCCATAGAGCGCGAACAAAAACCCAGCAGTTAGGAGCACAGTATCCATGTGGCAGGGTTTTCTAAGCAACGATTTTGATTTCCAGGCTTTTGGCGATCAACATCTGGCCGCAGTGCTGGTATTTTGTCTGTTTGCTGCAGGTGTTATCTGGTCTGTTCGCAATTTAAATACTGCACAAAACCTGCTGTTGAGCCGCTGCTTTTCGATTTTTATCTTTTTGACACTCGTGGTTTGGTCGCTCATTAAAATTTATTTCGACCGCTTTAATATTTTGGTCGATCTACCGCTGTCGCTGTGTAATCTGTTTGCGGTACTCGCTCCACTATTATTCTGGCGTCCCGAGCAGCGACGCCTTGAGGTTATGTACTTTCTGGTTACCGTCGGTACCTTTCAGGCGATGCTGACGCCGGATCTCTATGTTGGCTATCCCAGCAATGAGTTTTTTAAATACTGGATTGTGCATGGCGGTGTGGTGCTGTTGGTGGTGCACAGCATCTTCGCCTTTCAACTCTTCCCACGATTTAAGGGCGTGTTTGTTACCTTCGGCTGGATTAATATCTATTCCGCTATTCTCTATCCACTGAATATTGTCATTGGTGCCAACTATTTTTACCTGATCAGCAAGCCTGGCAATGCATCAATACTCGATCTGTTTGGCCCCTGGCCGATGTATATCTTTGTTGCTGAGCTGGTGGCTATGGCATTATTCGCACTGGCCTACCTGCCGTTTTTACTGGTTAAGAAATCGTCTAAGACTGCCGTTGCGTAACCACTTTGCAACCACTTCCTAAGTTAGGGAAATTTAATCTACAATAGCAACAGTTAAACTGCCTAATAAAACATACTTTGAGAAATACCATGTCAAGAACGAGACTTTCAGCAATTGACCATTTTCTGGTTCAGGCAGATCAGGCCCTGCGCACACTTGCAGGAAGTGCTCCGCAGCCACAACGTGCCTCTCCCGCAAGAAAAGCCCCTGAGGGTGAATTATCCGAGCAGGAAAAACGTCATGCGGCGGGTTTAATGCGCGTTAATCATTCCGGTGAAGTCTGTGCCCAGGCGCTTTATCAGGGTCAGGCACTCACAGCTAAGCTGCCGGAAGTCGGTCAGCAGATGGCCGAAGCTGCCGCTGAAGAGATAGATCATCTGGCCTGGTGTGAAGAGCGTATTAACGAACTGGATGGCAAACCCAGCCTGCTAAATCCGCTCTGGTATGCCGCATCTTTTGGATTAGGTGCCACGGCTGGATTGATTAGCGATAAGCTCAGCCTTGGATTTGTCGCTGCCACTGAAGATCAGGTGTGCAATCACCTACAGGAGCATTTGGACAGACTTCCAGCCAATGACAGTAAGAGTCGTGCCGTGGTTGAGCAGATGCTGATCGATGAGAAACACCATGCCGAGACCGCCCTTGATGCTGGTGGCTATCCTTTCCCCAGCCCGGTTAAAAAACTGATGACTGTGGTCTCATCAGCGATGACCGCGAGTAGCTACCGACTCTAGCTGGATTCGTCCTGTGGCAATAGCTGGCTTTCCGAGCCTTCCATACCCGTCGCCAGATCAACAATAATCTCTGACAACCAGCGATGCATAGGTGAGCCAAGTGTTCGCTTATGCTGCAATAACACCAGGGGAACGGTTCCCTCGTGAGGCAGATCGGCCGGGTAGCGCTTGCTGACAACCCGGTGCAATTCGCGCTCCATTCCTGAACC
>CAWUVN010000052.1:0-23163 GCA_963925995.1 uncultured Pseudomonadales bacterium
CCAATGGTGATATTGTTATTTATATTAGTATTGTAAAAAGTGACCCCTTTAACTGCAGGAATATCCAGCAATGACTCACCGAGATCTCTCAGCATCTCCTCGTTATTGGAATACAGTGCGAACTCTGCATTTGAGGACACCTGCTGAACCGCAAAATTACCGATATTTTTTAGATTGGTCTGCAACACAACCCGCTGACTGGAAATCATATAGCTAGCCAAGACAATACAGAGCAGGGTTAAAGGCAACAATGATGTAAATAGCAGCCTTGAGTGAATACTTGAAAATCGTTTATTCACAGCCATTATTTGACCTCCTGATTAAACTGATCGCGATAGAACTGCTCAGTTTCAAGTTTAATTTTTAAGTTGGCGGCGACAGATTGATTGAAATCCAATGAGTAGTGAGCTGGTTTATGCAAATCACCAACGGCATCACTCTTAGATTTGATAAGCCACTCCGCTGTATCCTGAGCAACATCAGCCGGAGAAGAATAGATGGCTACCAGTGCACCGGCTTTTAGGTAGCTCTTTGAGAAGGCGATTACCGGCACTTTATGTCGGTAACTGAGATGCAATATCCATTTTGCCGTGGCGATATTGATTAGCCTGCTATCAGAGATTGGAATAAAAACATCACTGCGACTGAGAACTGGCTCGATCTTGTGGATAGGATTGTCTTTGACACCAACGGAAACAAACTGCGGCTGCAGACCACTGTCAGCAATATACTTGCTTAATTCGGCCTGCCGATGAACTGATGCCGGCCCCAGCATCATGCCAACCCCAGATGAGCCTGGGACCAGCAACTTAGCTAATTGAATACTGCGGGTAACTGGCTGATCAAGACAGATAGAGGATACCTGTGCTGCAAATGCAGCTTCAATCGAACCATAGTGTTTTTCTGTCAGTGCTGAAAATGCATTTTCAGTGATCAGCACACTTATTATTGGTACTTTGGGCTTACTACTAAAGGCCATATTAGCAGCAGCCGTGCCTACGGTAACGACAAAATCTGCGGCAGCCAGGTCAGCTTTCAGATTTGATTCTGAACTTATAAATACCGTATTAAATTCATAGCGCTCTGGACTCTTTACCTCCAACTGCTGTTTAACGCTATTTAAAACTTCGACATAGTCAGCCGAGGGTTTACTGGCTACAAACAGTATATTGTATTTTCTATCCGCAATTGCATAGTTGCAGGTAAATACAAGCAACAGCAAGCTCGCCAACCAGCATTTAGCTGATCGACGAGCAAGTTTTACTAACTGACTGGGATTAAAAAATATCAATTTAAACCTAACAATCTACCCGGAAATCCATTTTCATTTCGCCTTTTTTATACAAACTTCCCACCCGAAACTTTCCATCCAAAACCTAAGGAAGTGTGATTCTAAAACCAAGAATATATCGAGTTTCAAAAAGGTTATGCTCATAAAACTCAGCATATGAGTCACCAACATTTTGTGCAGTAAGAGAAACATCAACACTGGAGCGATTTATATCCCAGCTCTTTGCCACCTTTAGATCGACTCTGGTAAATTTATCCATATGCTCACCGCTGAGGTGCAGAAGTGCAGAGTTGTAATTTGCCGTTGAACTAAGCATTACTCCTCCTGCAAGTTTATAACTGGCCATAAGCCCGAAGGTATCTTTAAGGCTGTACTTATCAAGATCTCTATATTCCTGACAGGGTTCACCAGCACTTTCTGGCGAGGTGTAACAGGTTATTCCATCAATATCGGAATAACTGTAATAGGCACGCAGCAAGAAACGGTCATTAGGTTTGTAGACCGTTTGGATTTCAATACCTCTAACATCCATAGTATCGGTGTTATCGCGAATATTGACAAAATTATCCAAGTCGCGGAAAGTATCTCGACGCTCGCCAATAATATCAACCATCTGTTCGAAATAGAGACGCATATCCAGACTCAATGCTCTATCCATGAAATAGCCTGCATAGCCAAGCTCGTAACTTTTTAGCTCCTCATTTTTAATATCTGCGTCTGAGATGGCGCCTGCATCAAGAATAATATCTCTCAACAGCGGATTGCACTCAAGGATTGGTGAATCAGAATTGCATTCTTGAGGGTTCACATAGCGAATAAAACCCTTCTGGTTGTTTTCAAGCATGGTTGGCGCTCGGAAACTGCGATTTAGGGCAACCCTAAATGTATGATCTTCATCAACCAAATAATTTGTCGCCAGCCTATAAGAGCTATAAATATCAGTGTTATCTCTATCTTCAAGAATAACACCGGCATTGACAATCACCTGCTCGGACTGAGCCCACTCTAAATTACTGTAGGCTCGATATGAAGTTTCACTAAGGGTATTGAGAGTATCAAACAGTGATTGACTCGAGACTCGGTCATAACGCACTGCTGCACCAGTCACCGCTCGCAGATTACTCGCAGGCCGTATGCTCGCTCTAAACTCCATATCCCAACGTTCTGAGTCTGCAATATGGCTACCATCAAAGATAGTTGTATCAGGTATACCAGGTATCATAGGTACGCCCAATTCCTCTAGAACACCGGAAAGCTCCCGCGGTTTCACATCATCATCCAGATGCAAATCATTGTGATAGACAACCAACTGAGTTTTATTGCCCTGTTCACTGAGATGGCTCCAATTTAGATGTTGGTACTGATAGGACATGTTGCGATTGCCTAATGAGCCTTCGCTGAGCCCCTCGATCCCCTCGATACCCTGCTCACTTTCAGTGGCGCCAATCTGGAATTCAATACTATCAGCTGCTGTAGGTGTCCAGAGCCCCTTGAATGTAAAGCTCGCAGCTTCAGAGTCATCATCAACAGTGATCTGCTCACCATTGAATCTAATGCCGTCATCAAATCCATCATTACTTCTAAAACTTAATGTTGTGCGGTGGTCGACAGCACCAATTTTTCCGCTATAGCTCAGCGCTGCATTGCGCGTCTGTGCACTGCCCATTTGAGAACGAAAAGACAGCCCTGTATCCAATAGCGGTGATCTTGTTATTATATTGATTGAGGCTAAAAAAGCATTGCTGCCATCTGCTGCCGCGTTGGCACCGCGAACAATTTCAATATATTCAATATCTTCCAAATCAATACCAATCGTTGACCAGGTAACCGCAGAAAATAAAGACTCATAAACCGATCGGCCATCTACCTTAACTTCCAGGCGGCGCGGGTACTCATCACCCAGTGCATGATAGGTCACTCCTTTGCGACCTCCATTGACATAATAAGTCTGAAAACCCGGCACTAAACGAAACAGATCGGTAATATCCACAGCCGTTGAAGCCTGAATGGTCTGGCGGTCGATAATAGTCACAGACGCCGGCGCCTGAGGCAGCGTCTGCTCCATATGAGTCACACTGCTTACAATCGGGATTTCAACCAACAGGTCGTCCTCAGTCAGCATATCTACCTCACTGGAGGCCATGGCTGGGGCGGCTAAAACTGGAGCCACTAAAAAGAGCGCTGCAAAGGTAAGTTGGTATTTTCTTGTAGGGGCTGTAAAAAACATATGGCTGTTATCCTCGTCTTCTTTATTATTGTTATTTAATCTGCAATTTCTGAATTTTCATCCAGACCTAGCTTTTGCCCCAAAATCCCTGCTTGAGTACGATTAGTTAAACCCAGCGCGCGCAACATGGCGCTGACATGCACTTTTACTGTGTTCTCCGACAGATCGAGATCACGGGCGATATGCTTATTCGATCGGCCCTGGGTAATACGTCGCAAAATATCCATCTGCCGCTTGGTCACCAGACCTGAAATAATATCTATATCTGCCCCTGAATCCACTTCATCCATAACCTTGGCGACATCAGGCATAGATTCTCGCAAAGAGTCAGGAACATACCTCTCCCCTTTCAAGGCTTTTGAAATAGCCTCAAATAGCGCATCTTTAGGCGCAGATTTGGTAACAAACCCGGCAGCGCCATAGTCCAGACACTTGCGAATATGCGCGGGGTTTTCTGAAGCGGAGAGAACAATAATGGGAAGTTCCGGGTAGCTCTCACAGAGCATGGCGATAAAGTTAAAACCGCCACCAGAGCCAGGCATAAATAAATCGACTATAACCAGATCAATATTTTCCCGAGCGAGAATCACCAGCGCGGTATCGCCGTGATCGGAGGTTGTTACATCGATATTCTTATATTCGTCCTGCAGGGTTGCTTTTAACCCGACACAGACAAAGGCGTGATCATCAACTATGAGAACGTGCATGTTTTCATTCCTTGTTTTCACGTCCCTGCGCGTTTGACTACAGCTAACCCATAGCCACAACTAATCATAATGCCTAAAAAACCAAAAGCAAACAACTAAGACTATACGTTTTCCTATAAACTGATCAACGAAACCAAAACGCTTTTTTGTTTAGGGTTAGCAGAGTTGGCTATAAATCACCCAGTGCATCAGTGATAGAGCCCTGCAAGTCATCTTTGGGGGCGGCCTTTTCTCTGGCAGCCAACAGCGATATTTTTGCCTCCTTATCTTTACCCAAACGTGTATAACCAATGCCACGATGGTAGTGAAAAACAGCCACTGCAGGCGCCATCTCCGTTACCTTTTGCAGCAGGGGCTCGGCCACCTCAGGTAGCCCGGACTTAATTAGGGCCCAGGCATAGGTATCCATAAAGTAAGGATTTTCTGAATCAGCAAATCGCTCGGAGAGTTTAATGGCTCGTTTAATATTGTCCTGGGACTCAAAATCATCAATTAATAGGCTGGCAAGATTATTGATCACCACCTGATGGTCGGGATTGGTTTCCAGAACATCCTCATAGAGCTTAAGCGCCTTGGCTTTGCTGCCTGATTTTTCATAGGAGGAAGCGAGCAGCATCTTTAACAGGCCGCTATCGGGCAATGCTTTTAAGCCACGCTCAAAGGTATCAATCGCCGCCTGAAAATCCATTTTGGCGCGATAGCTTGATGCCAGCGCCGTATAACCTTGAACCCAGTTTGAATCCTCTGCCAGGCCCTGCTCAAGCACATTTATTGCAGATGCATGATCGCCCTGCCGGGAATGTATAGTCGCCAGTATCGACAGCACCATCATATTTTTCGGATTAGTCGTCTTAAACTCTTTCAGGTACTCAAGTAACTGCTTCTGCTGATCGAGGCGCATATACGACACCGTCAGGCCCTCCAGAGCCCGGCCGAGATCCGGGTTCACCTTGAGAGCTTGGCGGTAGTGCTCAATCGCACGTTTGTACTCGCCCTGCGACTGCAATGTTTTACCCGACAAATAACTGCTAAAGGCAGGGTTTTGGCCATTTTTATCAATCAGAGAGACGATTTTGCTAGTGCCTTCAAAATCCTGTTTGGATAACTTAATCTGCGCCAGAATAGACAGCAAAATATCGTTATCTGGCGATCGTTTTAATGCATTCTCAATTAAACGTTCAGAGCGATCGACATCCTTTTTCTCGAGAAGACTCTGGATAACCGGTACAGCGGCCTGAACATTACCAGGATTAATATCCAGAACCTTCCGGAACGTATCGTCCGCCAACTGCCCAGAACCCGAAGATAGGTAAGCATTGGCCAACATCACTAGCGCGGATTCAGATTCGGGGTTATTGCGCAATACGGTCCGCAAATCACTGACCGCTGCATCTATATCTTCAGCGATCAAATGGTATCTGGCACGCACCAAAAGGGCCTGTTCAAAATTACTGTCGGTCTTAAGAATCTCGTTTACTAGCTGCAAAGCCTGATTATGATCTCCAGAGGTCAGTACTAAGTCCGCTTTTAGGGACTGGGCGCGGAATAAATCTGGGTCCTGATACGCATCGCCACTGATTGCCTCCAATTCAGCTAATGTCTCGGCCTGATTGTCCGCTGCCATCAACTTTTCAACACGGTAAAAACGCAATTCAGCATTACTGGTGTCATTGGCAATATATTTATTTAATAGCGCTTCACCGGCCGCTGAGTCCTGTCTGGACAGAATTTCAAGAATCGCGATACGCACCTGAGTGTCTTTGGGGTTTCGCTTGAGATATTTCTTAAGCACCCCGGTAGCCCCATCAATTCTGTCACTATCATGTAAGAGCTTGGCTAATTTTAAATAAAAGCCTTTTTCCTCGGGATTGTTTCTGATCAGGGTTCGATAGTCAGCTTCCATCGCCTCTGTATCATTAATTTCCTGATTAATTTCGGCACGCAACAGAAGCAGGTGCAAGCGGTCTTGCTCGCGGCCAATAAGGTCTGAAAGCAGCCCCAGAGCCGCCTCAGTATCACCCTGCTTATGCATGATGGAGACTTTTATAGAGGCAATTTCAGCAGAGTCACCATCCTGTTCAATCGCCTTGCCAATATATTCCATCGCTACATCGTAGAGTTCTTTTTGCAGATAGGCCGAGGCTTTGATGGCGAAGGCCTCTGCATTGTCTTTATCCAGCGCGAGAATAAAATCCGCCTTCTCCAAAGCCGTATCAGCTTGTTTGGCCAATAACATTAAATAGGCCAGTTTTACTTTTGCCTGTACATGGCTGGGATCCAACTGCTCAACTTTGGAGAGATTTTTGTACAGTGCTTTCCAGTTTTGATCCTTTTCTGAGATCAATGCCAGATAGAAGTAAGCATTAGCTAGCTTGGGATCGATCTGAAGTGCATTGCGCAGTTCTAGACTGGCCTTGGATAGCTCTCCCCTATCAAATAGCTCGATGCCACTATTCAAATATCGGCTAGCGGCCTCATCTTTTGACCCGCTGCATCCAGATACCGACAGTAAGAACAGCCCTATGATTGAATATTTTAAAAATAGCTTCATGCTTGGTACGCTCATTGTATTCCCTCTAAACTTTCAGCCGACAGGCTTTTTTCTGAAAGGCTTTTCGCTGGCAAAAGTTGTATTAGTTGATTTCGGCTAAGGCGAATAAACTCTTGAGCCCGAAAATCCGCATCTTCCAGAGTTTCATCATTCAAAACTGGTGTAGTCACCCTGACCAATGAACCGTCTGTGCGGTTCAGGAAGAGTGCATCCTTAAATAACATCCATTTCTTTAAATATTCGTTGGCAATCGGTGTGCCACGTTCCTCAAACCAATAATAGACAATCTGATCCTGGGTGCCCTTGCGAATTAAAACCCGGTTCACTGGCATCTCATCGACTCTGGTGCGGGAGAATTTAGCAATTTCCCAACCACCCCCGGGAATACACACTTTTGGCGAGTGCGGTGAGACGCCTTTGCGCTGAGAGGCATAATAGGCGACATAAAAATTAACCGGACGATGCTGCTGATTTTGGTAATTAATCATCACGTACTCGGTAAAACCAAGTTTTTCCGCGACATCTGCTTCAATTCTGTCTTCTCGGCCAAACCACTCATCGAATTTCAATGGAAAGCTGATAAGTTCGGTTTTCTTAAACGTCGTATCTTCTTCGCGGCTATCAAGACTGCCAACAACAGCGAGGGCCACAAGCAATAGAGGTATGGACACAGCAAGGGGTTTGGAAAACTGCAGGGAAACACTATTTTGACTCGAATATTGCTCGGCACTCACAGAAACCGGTACCGCAAATGCCTGACGGACACTTAATCGAGTGGTCAATAACTCCATCAACAACACCTCGAGAAGCAACAATCCACCACAGGCCATAAAGATCAGCCAGCCCTCAAAGTCATGGAGAAAGCCCTCTGCCATCTCGGTTCCCCAGTTATCGACCAGAATACCAGTGATGGCGATACGCAGACTGTTCATAAAAATAGTGATAGGCACCGTCGACAAAAATAGTACTGCGCGCTTCCAGACAGACCCCTGATATAAGTAAGCACCAATAAAGCCCAGACTCATCAGCGGGAACAGATAGCGCAAGCCACTGCAGGCCTCAACTACCTGTAACTGATAGTTGCCTAGATCAATAATATTGCCGCTCAAAAATACTGGGATACGGCATAGGCGGATAATCTCAACACCCAACTGGGAAGAGACCAGCTGCAGTTTTGACGTCAGAATCACTTCAATAAAATAGGGCAGCGGCACCGCAAAACCAAGCAGTGCAATGGCAACCCATGTGAAGCGGGTTGCCGAACCTAAAAAGGCCAGTGACAAGCCAAATAATAGAAGAATAAAGGAGTAGTGAATCAGCATATAGAGTGCGCTGACCTCACCTCTAAGCAGGATAATTAGTGCAAGAACAATGATCGGCAGTCCCCACCAGGAGTAATTTTGATAGCTGGCGGCAATTTGGAAGCGTTTTTCCCAGAGAATAAACAGTGCGACCAGAGGGATTAGATAACCATGGCTATACTCTTCCTGCAGTTCCCAGCGCAACACAGCCTCTGCCAAGCCGTCCCAATAAAGCCAAAAGCTTAACCCCAGAGTAACCAAAAATAGCAGAAACCCTCTATTACCTAACAACTGCTTAATCTCTAATTGTTTATTACCTGACCCGTTATTTTCGGGTGTGCTAGCGGCCACTTTTTCCGTGCCAGCGGCTTTATCCTTTAAGTCCATTTACTGCTCCAACAAAAACTCATCAACACCATGCAATCTCAATAAGCGGTTGATCCGCGGCGAAGTTCCAAACAACCCAAATTCACCACCTCTGCGTTTAATATTTGCCTTTAAAAGCATCAAGGTTCCCAACGCAGAACTATCAATATAGTCCAATTTTGAACAGTTGATAGAAATAGAGGGAGATGCCTCTAATTGTTCAAGAATTTTCCTGCAACTAGACTTTAAAAGCCGACCACTTTCGATGATAGCCGAGCCGCTAATAACAAGCTCAACACTGCCACCGGGCGCATCGTTGAAAATCTTTATTGAAACTCCTTTAGAGGCCTTTCTGAGGAGCATTTTTTGATAGATCGCCAGCGGCAGCACCTTGGTGACCATCAGGCGCAGAAACCACAGACCATCGACAAGATAACGTTTCCAAAGTAACGGCTCCTGAAGAATTCTCCACACCCATTCCAGACCCATTTTCTGCCAGCGCAGCGGAGCACGCTTAATATTATCACCAACAAAGTTAACCACAGCCCCCAGATGGCTGATCACAAAAACATTGAGTTGCTCACGATTTTGCATTATCCATTGCTGCCCCTTCTTGGCTCCCAGTGCAACCACCAAAAAGTCCGGTTCTGCAGCATTGATCTGATCAATAATGGCCTGATCACTCATGCTCTCCACAGTGCCCATTCCCGGGTTTAAGGCACCACAGGCAATCATTCCCACCGAATTGTGATTGAGTTTCACTGCAGCCTCCTCAGCCGCACTGCCCTCGCCGCCGAAGAAAAATACCGAAATGGGTTTATCCCGACGCTTATTCTGTAAGGTTTCGAACAGTGAAGACCCGGCAACCCGGCTATTCAGGGGGATACCCAGTAGCTTGGCTGTCCAGATAACCGGCATTCCATCAGCCACCACCAGATCGCTATAAATCACCGATTCATAGAAAGATTCGTCGCTTTTGGACTGCACAATAAAATTTAAATTAGGTGTAGAGAGGAAACACTTACGCTTGGTTTTGATGGCCTGATTGATAATATCCACCGCCTGATCAGGCTCCACCTGATCAAATGGAAGACCCAGTAAACTCCAACAGGGTCTGTTGGTTTTTTTTATATATGTGGTAAACAGTCGTTCCTCTGAATGCAATCTTTGCATAAACACTCTCCTTGTGAATGTAGGCTTGAAATCAAGCCTTATAAACTTAGTCCTTTCCTATGGGCTAGCACCCTCTTCTAACTCTTCATTGGCTTTTTGATAGCTCTCAAAAGTGCCTATATCAATCAACTTTCCAATTGAATAATTACGCATTTTTCCGATCAATCTGGGAATAACATCAAACCCCAGATCCAATACTGAAATGCTTTGCTGCTCTGGGAAATAATCGAAAATATTTAGCTCGGCAACATAGATACCAGCCGCAGCGCGATTGGATTTAGGCTTTTTCGGCTTCTCAACAAAGCCCTGAATAATTTGTTGATGATCTATTTCGGCAATACCGCAGCGCTCGGGAAATTTCGCCTCAAAGGTACTCAGCGTTAACACTGGCCGGTGTTCAAGATGGCTGGCATAGAGGTCGGCAAGATCGACATCCGAAAGGTTGTCACCATAGATAATAAAAAAGGGTTCACTGTCAAAAAAAGCCCGATTGGCCGCCAGAGTGCCGGCACTGCCGAGCAATTGCTGTTCATAGGAGACGGTAATTTTAAGTTCTGAAGGCGCGTTCTTATCAATGTAGTCGGTGACCTGATCGGCGAGCCAGTGAGTATTAACCAAAACGTCGTTAACACCTGCCGCAACCAGTTTGTCGAACCAGATACCCAGAAGGGGCTTGCCATTAATCGGCAACAGGCATTTGGGAATGGAGTCGGTTAAAGGGCGCAATCTTGTTCCCAGCCCAGCGATTAAAAGTACCGCCTTCATAGAGCGGCCTCGCGCAGAGCTTTGCACTGCATACGCGCTTTTTGTAAATTCTGATCGATTAGCGAAACTGGAAATAACTGGCAGTTATCGACGACAACTGATTTGTATTCCGAGAGCGGTCTTTGCTGTGCATAGAGCAATGCAACTCTTATCACTGCTACATGGGTGACCACTAAAATATTTTCGGCCTTACCCTCTGCAGAGATACTGTGCATTCGCTCAATAACCCGCTGCTGCAGTTTCTGAAGGGTTTCTCTACCGGGCAATTTAAGCTGGTGCGGAGAGCTGTTCCAGAGCTTCCATTCAAGGGGGTATTGCTGCTGGATAAGGCTTTCACTTTTACCTTCCCAGGCACCAAACTTCATCTCGTTAAAGGCCGGATCGATGGTCACCTTGAGGTTATTCGCGGAAGCCAAAATGGTTGCGGTCTGCCCAGTGCGAGCCAGCGGGCTAGAAATTACCCGATCAATAGCGCTGGATTTAACCAGATCAATGGCCTGATAGGCTTGCTCGAGCCCCTTAGCGTTTAAGGGTTCATCACTGCGTCCCGAATAAACCTTATTCAGGTTGGAGTTGATTTGTCCGTGTCTTATAAAAAACCAGTTCATTTAACAATCCATTGTTAGTTGTCTGTTTAAAGTGGCAACTTAAACTTGCCAAGTAAAAATAAGCCGACAGTCCCATCGGCTGAATTACCGTTATCTATACCTTTATAAGTTAGGCTGAATTTCTCACTACATCCAGTTTCTTCATGGTTTGTTCTGCATATTCAAGAATATCTTCAACGTTATCTTGAGCGAAAAGCCAATCGACATACTCCCTCACTGAGTCCACTGGCGAATATTTAGGACTCCAGCCTATGCTTTTAAGCCGACTTATATCGGAACAGGCATTGCGCGTATCGCCATAGCGATAGGCAGCGGGAACAATCGCTTCGGGAAGCGGTTCAAGGTGATGCCGCTGAACCTCATCACGAACAATATCGGCAAACTGCTTTATGGTATAAGCCTTACCACCGCCCACATTGAATACTCGGCCATCCATTTCACTATTTGTTAGGGCCAGAATATTGGCCTCCACAACATCGTGAATATTGACGAAATCACGGTACTGTCCGCCATCTTCATAGAGCGTGGGAGCCTTGCCAAAATAGTAGTTGAGACAAAATATGCGGCAGGCACCGCTGTAGGCGTTGTAAAAAGACTGTCGCGCACCCTGCACAATCGAATAGCGAAGAGCCACAGAGGGCACGCCATAGCGCTCACCAAAGGCAATTGCCTGCTGTTCCTGAGAGTGCTTGGACAGCGCATAGGCATTGGGCGGCGCAACATGGTTCTCATTAGTCCATTGCCAGCTCAATGGTGTCTCACATTTTGTGCAGCGATGCTCCCAGTTGCGCTTGATAAGATCTTTTTCCGCCCGCATCAACGGCGTAAAGATTTCCCGACAACTGCTACAGCGATAGTTGCCCTCACCCTGAACAAATTGACTGCTCGCGACAATCACTTTTTTTATCGCTAATTTTTGCTCAAGAATTATTTCATAGATCAATGCGGTGCTAACCACGTTAGTGGCAAAGAAGGTAGACAGATCTGGCAGATAATCCTGATAAGCGGCCAGATGATAGATAGCATCAACCCCCTGCATAGCATTCTGCAGATCGTCTTTATTACGCACATCGCCGAGAATAAACTCGGCTTGTTTATTAATCCACGGCGGCATACCTTTTAGGTGAACAGGCTTTTTAAGACAGTCGAGAATTCTCACCTCATGCCCCAGCTCAATCAGCTTATCCACCGTGTGTGAACCGATAAAACCTGCACCACCGGTAACCAATATTTTCATAACAGATCCTTGTTATTTTAAATTATCACTATGTAATTTATTTTTTCTCATAACCATCGGGTTCATTTTTGTGCCAAATCCAGGCAGTGCGAATAATATCTTCAATATTTGGGTACTGCGGCTTCCAACCTAAACGGGTTTGTAGTTTTCGCGGGTCTGCCACCAACTCGGGAGCATCACCAGGCCTGCGCTCAACAATGCTGTAATTAACCTTGTGGCCAGATACCAGCTCACAGGCTTTAATAATATCCAGCACCGACTGGCCATTGCCTGTACCAATGTTGTAAACCTCATTGGTGTCCTCAGCAATTGCCTCCATTGCCAACAGGTGCGCGCTGGCGAGATCTTCAATATGTACATAGTCGCGAATACAGGTGCCATCCTTTGTCGGGTAGTCATCACCAAACACTTTCAATCCTTTGGGCCCTTCGAGAACATCCTGTAAAACCAGTGGAATCAGGTGCGTCTCCGGGTGATGGTATTCGCCAAAGCGACCATCTTTTGAGGCCCCAGCAGCATTGAAATAACGCAGGATGGTAAAGCCCATACCATGAGTATGGGCAAAGTCTCTAATCATCCATTCAACGGCCAACTTGGTTCTCGCATAGGGACTGCAGGGGTCCTGCTCAGCGGTCTCAGACATTGGACTAGAGGGGTTTAAACCATAGGTGGCACAGGTACTGGAAAAGAGGATTTTTTTAACACCAACCGCAACCATGGCATTTAATAGCGACAGAGTACCGCCGATATTATTGTCGTAATGATAAGCGGGATTGGTCACCGACTCGCCGACGTTGGTGGCCGCAGCAAAGTGCATAACCGCTTCAATCTGATTATCGCGCAGGGTTTTTTCCAGCAGCGCTGTATCGCGAATATCACCAACCACAAGATCAGCACCATCAACGGCTCTGGTATGGCCTTCGACCAGATTGTCATAAGCGACAACTTGATGGCCAGATTGTTTTAAAAGCCGCAAGCAAGCACTGCCCACATAACCGGCACCACCGGTTAACAAAATTTTCATTCTTTCTTACTCCCTAAATTTTTCATTCCCTTAAAAACACTTTCCTGTGACAAATGTATGTCAAAGGCTAAATTTTGTACCTGTCACTGATAAAAATTATTCGGCTGCCCCGTCGATCGACCTCAAAAGGGATTTCCCGGGGATTACCCAAGGCATCACGAATTGCCTGATGTTTTTCTGGAGGTGCCACCAACATTAAAAAACCGCCACCCCCTGCACCGAGCAATTTCCCCCCCTGAGCACCAGCCTTGAGTGCCGCGCTGTACCAGTCATCTATATGTTGATTTGAAATACCAAAGCCAAGGGACTTCTTAAGCAGCCAGCCCTGATGTAACAGCTCGGCAAAGTCATCAATATTGCCGCTGCCCGAAATAACATTTTTCATTTCTTCAGCTAGATCGCGCATTTCTTTAAGGACAGCGAAAGTGTCCTGACGTTGGGTGCCAGCACTCTGTTTAATTAAAATATCGTCGGCACTGCGCTGCTGCGCGGTATACAACAGCAGTGTTCGCGACTCTAACTCGCGCAGGGTCTCAGGCTTGTAGGGCACAGGCTCAACATCAACGCTGTCATCAGAATTAAAGCGAATATAGTTCAGTGAACCAAATGCCGCAGCGTACTGGTCCTGCTTGCCAATCGGCTTTTTAAGGATATCTATCTCGATTGCACAGGCTTTCTCAGCTAGCTGTTGAGGACTGCTTATCTGGCCTTTGTAGGCGTTTAAGGCATTGATTAAACCCACCGCCAAGCTACTACTAGAACCCAGACCAGTCCCAGATGGCACATCGCCAATAGTGGTGATTTCGAGATGTTTACCCAACTCGGTCATACGCAACGCCTCACGAGCGATGGTGTGCTCGATCTGATCTATGCTGTCGGCAATCTCGGTCCTAGTGTAGGCGATACGTGTGGAAGCCTTAAAACGTGGACTGACGGTGACATACATATGCTGAGACAGGCCAACTGACAAGACAGCGCCCATCTCTTTTTGATAGAAAGATGGCAGGTCGGTGCCGCCCCCAGCAAAACTCACCCGGTAGGGGGTTTGCGAAATAATCATTGGCTAATTCCTTTAGCATTGGTTTTATTAACGTTATCTGTATTCAGGTTATTTTCCTGAATACTCTGCGTGAATTTTTCAAACAGCGGGTTTAGACAGGTTGATAAATCAAATAAACGCTCAACTTGCTGGCGGCCATTTTGAGATAGTTTGCCTCGCAAAGAGTCATCATCAATAAGCTGCTGGAGTTTACCCGCTAGCTCTTCGCTATTATTTGGTTCAGCCAGCAACCCAGTTTCACCATCGACAACCAGATCGGGAATCCCCACCAATCTTGTCGATACCACAGGTACGCCACAGGCCATGGCTTCCATCAACATCTGCGGCAAACCGTCGACATCTCCATCACCTGCCCATACACAGGGCAGACAGTAGATATCCCCGCGGCGCATAAAACTTGGAATATCCTCCTGCAAAATCGGGCGACCGGTTAACGTCACTCTGCCACCTAAATGCAGCTGCTGAATCTGGTACTCAAGTTCATTTAAAAGCGGGCCATCACCAGCAATGGTACAACTAAAATCTACACCTTGATCTGCCAGGCTTTTACAGGCTGAAATAAGGTATTTAAAACCTTTTTTATCCACCAAGCGCGCTGCAGAGAGCAATCTGATTGGTGTTTTATCTGAGGTTTCAGCGCCCGCATCAGACGCTGGGCTGGGCGAAAACATACTGGTGTCTATGCCGCAGTAACCAATAATCAACTGGTCTGGATCAGCGCCCTCGGAGAGATAAAAATCCCGATGAAACGAAGAGATACAGACAATAAACTGGGCACGTTTGATTTTGTCTTTTAGCGCACAGCGCTCGCGAAACAAATCTGCTGCATGACCGGTAAAACTAAAGGGTTTATTTAACAGCCAGGCTGTATACATACCCACAGTGCCACAGGAGTTAATCCACTGGGAGTGGATATGCGAGACCTGTTGCTTGCGCAGAGATCGCGCCCAGACGCAGGCCACAGAGAAATGTAAGATAGATTTTAATCGAATAGAAAATGACTCTTTGCGGCCAAAAAAACTATTCCACAGTGCCTGGAAAAAGTATCTGGGGAATATAAACGGCGCCAGTAACAGGCTAGTGATAATCCGCCAGACGCTAAGCGGATAAATATAATTTGTCTGCTCAGCAATCTGTTTGACTTGCTCAGACTTAAAGAAGGTTGCCGTGGGTTTGTGCAGGGAATGTAGGCGAAAAGGAATATCCCTGTCAGCCAGAGCCATCAACTCATTGCCGACCCAGGCATTGCCAACACCAGTACTGGTTATATAGTGAATCATCCTAATCCTTTAGCGAATAATCGCTTCCCTGTATTTCTTTATGTTTCGCTTTCGATCTTGTACTCAATTATTTTACTGGTTTTACCTAGCGCCTTATTCAGGTAGTAATGCAACACACCCTGAACTTCGGGAAACTTACCCAAGAGAATAAAGCCCGCATATAAGTTTGAATGGGGGCTGGTTGATCTCGATTCTGCGGTCTTGTAAAAACCCCGCAGATAAAATGCCATCGCTAATACCACCCCAGTGAACAATAATAATTGTCCTTCACCTGATGGATTGGCGATCAACACCAAAAAGCTCAAAACCAACAATCCCGGCAACCCTAAACCATAGATCAAACTGCTTAAAACCGCCTTTCTCTTGTATTTTCCCCCGCCAACCTGAACATCATTTTTGTGCATATCATAGCCATGGGCATAGGCGTGTCCACAGCGCACCGAGCGCTTCCACCACTGGGAAAAGTACTGCATATTGGCATCGTGAACTGTCATCGGACTATCCAGCCGCATCAGGCGAAAATCCAACTGGCGCAGACGCAAACAGAGATCCGCCTCTTCCCCAGCGATCATAGTTTCGTTAAAACATCCCGCGGCCTGAAACCGATCAATACGGTAAATCGCATCACCACCGCAGGCATCTACCTCGCCCGCTCTGCCCTGCCATTCCATCTCAATAAGCTGGTTATAAATCGTCGCATCTGGAAATCGCTCACTGCGATTGCCACAAACACCAGCGTAATCCTGATGATTCTCTAAGAATTGCAATCCAGTCTTTATCCAACCGGCAACCATTTCACAGTCGCCATCAACAAACTGCACAAACTGGCAGTAGCTATGCCTGTCCACTAAATAATCAAGTCCAGTATTTCTGCCCCGCGCCATGGTAAATGGAACGCTAATATCAAGATCTACAACATCCACACCAACAGACCTAGCGTAATCTGCACTGCCATCCGTTGAACCGGAGTCCACATAGACCACCGGCCCTTTGTGCTGGCTCTGGATCGAGCTCAGGCAGCGCTTTAAACGCTCACCCTCATTGCGCCCAATAACCACCACCCCAATAGCAGATTGCTCAGTCACATTGAGCCTCAGCAGTCATACGCTGATGGGAATAAGCCATAATGTACTGAGTTGTCACATGCATAAGACTCTGGTGAGCATCCTCAGCCATTCCGTAGTTCTCTATAGGTATCCACACACAGTGCCTGGCAATATCGCGCAGCTTGCCCCCTTTAAAGCCGACAAATGCGATTGTCGGTATACCACGACTATTGGCGTACTCACAGGCCTTTACAACATTGGGGGAATTACCACTGGAACTCACTAATAGCAGCGCATCATTTTCACCCAGATAGTATTTGAGCTGCTGACTAAAAACCTGCTCATAAGAAAGATCATTACCCAGCGCAGTTAACATCGCTGAATTTGAGGTTAATGAAATCGACTTGATCGTCGGCTGACCATCCTGATGGGTGCCTTTAGTAACATCACAAACTGTATGGTCGCCAATAGCGGCACTGCCACCATTGCCAGCAACCCAGAGTGTCCCGTTGTTGTCCCTGACGTTTAAAAATACATCCAGTACAGGCTCGAGTGATGATTTATCGAAGCTGTTTAGTACGCGAATATATTGTTGGTAGTAATCTTCTACAAATTCTTTGAAGTCCATTTCCCATCTCCCTGATTTAATTAATTCTTTTAATTAATTCTATAGTCATGCCCGTGCTGGGCCTGTTGCTTCCATAAAGCTGCTTGCTGATTATCGAGCAACAAAGTCGCTCGTGACTTCCCCAACAGCAAACATTTCCATTGATAGTGGCGAATAAATTTTCGCAGCTGTTTATCGCTATACTTTGGAGCCTGTTTGATAAGGCTTTGCAGATAACCCCAAAACATTGCCATACCACCAAAAATATAAGGTCGGTGAAGCATGCGATAAACAGATGTTACAAACATATATACCGGGCCAGTACCCATAAAATACTGACCGTAACCGTGGCGCATTCTGCCCCGATAAACACTGTTCTGGCTGGAGCCCATAATTCTAAGATGAACAAATCGTAATTCAGGATCATCCCAGCTGCAGGCTATCCATCCCAACTGTCTGCAGCGATGGCAATCTATAGCGTCCCACATCACCTCGGAGACAAAGCCCCCTATCTGCTGAAAACAGCTGATACGGTAAAACTTGGTCATGCCCACAGACATTTCATCACCACGTTTTTCACTGACCAGTGAACTGCCTCGCTGGTTATAAGGCTTTCCACTGCAGGTACCAATCCGTGGGTTCTTGTTCATCCTCTGCATCAAAACTTGAAAGTAACCAGCAGGTAAATCCAAATCCAAATCCAACTTGCAGACAAACTGATAGTCATTCAAATCAACCACATCTAAACCCGCATAAAAAGCCTCTATGACTCCAGGCCCCACACTGCGATGGCCGCGGTTTTCGCGAGTGACTATATGGATAAAATCGTATTGATTAGAGTAGCGTTGAAGGATTTCGGACGTGGCATCGGTTGAACCATCGTCGACAATAATCCATTTGGCAGGAAGCACTGATTGGTTAACAACGCTTTCTAGCGTGTTGGCCATAAAAGCGGCTTCATTTCGACAGGGCGAAATAATTAAATAAGAATCGTCCATATATTCTCTAAATCATTGTCGGATAGACTTTAAAGATCAAAACCAACAAATTAAAAATTTAAGCAAAGTAACTCTACTTAACACAAACAGGGAAAGGAATATCAAAGATAGTTTGAGACGGTCTTTAACTTCAATTAGCCAACTGGTTCACATAACGAGTTACGTCTATAAATATAGACTATTTTTCACTTTTCACATGACATTGATCAATTTGATTTAGCGGCCTTGTTAAAATTCTCGCAAGTTAATTGAACGTCTATCCAATCACCAACCGTCTGCAGGTCTCGATCAAAGATTTCAGTAATTCGCGCAAGCTGAGCAGACGATATCTCAGGGCGACGTTGCATGCTGAGTTGTTGTTTTACTCGATCCCTGACCCTCTGAGGGATCAACGCCTTGCGTAACCAGGCCATCGGCTTTGAATTAATCAACAATTCGTAGCCATAAAAACGCCGAATACGCTGGATGGACACATTATCTTGCGCAAGATCATCAACCCAGATCTGCGGTTCAGGGAGGCCAATAAATTCACCCACTCGGTTAAGGGATTTATTTTTGTTTGCTTTTAAGCCCTCAAAGAACAGCGGCAACACAGATTTGGAGCCAAAAGCCTCGAAGTAAGCGCTTATTTGCATGCCATAACAGCTGTAATCAACCAATTCAGGGTAGCGATCAATAGCCTGGTTAATATCGCAGGAAATAACTCCCTCAGACCACTGGTGCATATAGTGGGAGATAAGACGATCAATCGGATGGCGCATTACATAAATTAATTTTGGCTGAGAAATAGCCGCTTTTAATCGCTGAATAGTCTCAGGATAATCCGGTAGCTTCGTATAGTGCGTGCTTGACTCACCACAGACCTGTTCGGTATCGGCACCACTAAATAACGCTGTATACCAATCCAAACCCTGATTATAGATTTCATCATCACTAAAAAAATTAGGCTCTTTTGGGGTCGACATGAAAATCCCCGGCTGTGCACTGAGCTGATTATGCAGGGTGCTAGTCGCGCTTTTCATCGCACCAATAATGATAAAGTCAGGCAATCTAGGATCGCTAGTCATTAGTAATTATCCGGATGAATATAGGGTGCAGCTGGATTGCAGAAGTTAGTCCAAATATCCCGCCACTGCTTTTCACAGATATTCGGCTGATAACTACTGCTGAATAAATTACGCCCCATTGCCACCAGCCAACCCAGATGCCAATAGATATTAGCTCTGAACAACCCAAAACGGCCAAAGTGCTTGTAGTAGTAACGACTGCGGGATTCATAGAAATAGCGCGGCAAACGCTTCTTTTTCGCCGCCTGGCTTTTAACCGGCGAACTGCCACCGCGAAGATGAACTACATGAGCCTCGGGATTATGGATAATATTCCACCCCGCCTCTCGAGCTCGCTTGCAGAAATCTACGTCTTCAAAATACATAAAGAACTCTTCATCCAGCAAGCCAATATCCTCAAAGACTTGCCTGCGGATCAGCACGCAGGCAAAACTTGTCCATTCGGGATATATGACATTATCGGAGACCCTTAAAGGCACCTCATAACGTTTAAACAGCCGGGTTATTGGTCCGGTGGCAGCTGATCTAATCAATTCGTTAATCGGTCTGTGGAATCTGAAGCAGCTTTCTTGCGGGGTGCCATCAGTCCACTCTAGGCGTGGACTGGCCATGCCCATCTCAGGATTGTCTCGAAGGGTTTTGACTAACAATTCGATAGCGCCAGGGCGGACAATGGTGTCGCTATTAAGCAGGAGCAAAAACTCGCTATTGGATGCTTTTATGCCGATATTGTTGCCGGAGGAGAAGCCGTTGTTAGCGCCACTTGGTATTAGTTTGAAGCAATCAGATTGAGGGATACTTTTTTGCCAATTATGCAGGGATTCTAAAGAATCGTCCTTAGAATTATTATCTATTATTAAAGACTCTATTTTTAAACCGTTTTTATCAAAATAAATCAAAGAATTTAGGCATTGAATGCAAAGACTAGGAGTTTGGTAATTTACTACTACTACAATCGCATTCATCAACTTGTCTTTTCCTATCAAAATATAGATAAAACCTCAATATAAATAATGATATGTCTAAATCATTCCATTATTTTACTTATTACCATGAAAAATTAGTTAACCCATTAACCTGTTAATACCATCTGGATATTTTTAATAACCTTCTTATTGGAAATCCGTCTGAGTAGAAGAAAATTTAGACACAAAATTTGAATATAAGTTATTGCAACAGAGCCAAAGAATACAATCAAATACTTTAAATAAAAGTTTAAATCCACCATTTTCACTAAAGGTATATGCCATAGGTATACCCAAATCGTATTTTTTGCAATAAATAAAAACACTTTAGTTAGCCCAATTTTTTCAAATATATGCAATAAGTATGGACTATATTTCCACAGAAAAAAAGAGACGAAGAAGGCGTAAGAAAAGTAATAAATTGACGGAGGATATTTAAACTTTTGGGTTGATATATACTCCCCATATATAATAAATAATCCAGTCCCCATTAAAATATAAGCGCCTAAACTAACAAATGAAATAATTTTACATTGAATTTCATTACATTTTAATGACCTCAACCCAAGTGAAAAAACTAAAGTGAAGGGTATAATATAGTGAGTAACTATTGATATTAATTGGGCTAAATCCGAATCCATTAGTGGTAAGGTGATATAACGAATGATCTCCCATAAAATAAATAATATCCCTACGCTAAAGTAGAATTTTTTATTCGACTTCACATTTTTAGAGAGCTTGTATACCCATGGGGATACAAGGGCGACCAAAAGAAAAACCTTAATAATCCAAACGTACCCAATCCCTTTAATCAGAAAAAAAGAGCCAATTATCATATTAGTTGTTAATTCTGGGCTATTTGGATTTACTAACGCCAAGGAAACAAAATATATGGTTAAGAATATCCACACAGGGAACACCAATCGTTTAACTCGCTTCCAAACATAGCTAAAGTAGCTATCATCCGACTTGTAACTTAATCCAAAGGACATCCCAGAGACCAAAATCATTAAAGGTACGTCAAAATTGCGTATTTGAAATAGTAAGCTAGGTGGCTTTACATGAGCTAGGATTATCATGGCTAACCCGATAAATCTTAATATGTCTATTCTTTGGTCTCTCACTAGAAATCCTTTTCATTTGAATAATTGACATTACATACAATTACAAAAAATCTTACCTTTTGATATCTTTTGGTAACCACTCCGGTGAGCGCCCCTGAAGAGCTTCGGGATCTACTACCGATATTATCCGATCAGCAACATTAGGCCAATCTAGTACCTTATCCACATAATCTATTGCAGCTATACCCATTTGTTGAGCTTTGTATGGATCTTGAAGTATCTTATACATTGCCTCAGTTAAAGCCTGTGGTGACCGTTCTTTAGTTAGCAGCCCTGTCTTGCCATTTATAACTATATCCGGCATTGCCCATTCATCTGTTCCTACAATCGGAAGTCCGGATGCTGCAGCCTCTACATAAACTAAACCCCAAGTTTCGCAGACTGATGGTGTGCAAAACAAAGATGCATTTAGATAGTGTTTTTTAAGCTTTCGATTTTCAAGGTATTTATGCTTGCGTAAAAACCCCTCAAATATAACTCCTTCGCCATAAACTGGCTGTATCGTAGGACCAATAATAGTAAGTGTGGCGTGAGGGATCTTCTTTTTCAAAAGCAGAAATGCTTCATAGGCTAAAGGACCACCTTTACGCTCCCAATCACGACCAATAAAAAGAACATTTGCTCGAGAATATCGTTTAAGATCCGTCTTTTTATCACCTTTGAATTGTAACGATGCACCAGCCCCAATTGGAAATATTCTCTCCCTTGGATATCCGAAATCACGAGCTATCGAGTCAGCTCCATAACTTGAATGAGTAAAGATTGCCTCAGATTGATGTATTGATTTATGCTGAGTTTTATATTTTTCTTTTAAAGCCATATCATCAATAGCCTCATGCCCATAGGCTCGATACTTAACTGCATCTAGTAATGAAATACCTATCCAGCGAAATCTTCTGAAATTTTCAGATGTCCCGTAATCAGGGTTTACATATGTATATATGACTGCAGTGGACTTAGGAAGTTGAGACAATATCTCGGCCAAACCAGAGCTAGACTCTGACTGCCAAGGAACTGGAACACTCCTGAATATATATTGTTTTAATTGCTGTAAAAACTCATCCAATTTATAAAAATATGATGGCCTTTCAAAACTTCGACTAGAGGGGCATCGATTAGATATAGCTCCATAAAGCATGCCTTTCTGTAAAAGAGCATTACAAACCCCTCTACTTACACCAGACATGGTCCATGTAGACCAAGGTGGCCCATTCATTACCATAAGAATTTTGGAGCTTGAATCTTTCTTTGATGCCATTCCTTTAGCTCTTATTAACTATTGATTGAGAGTGCTCTAAACAACTCACTCCCAAATCATAATAGACTAAAATTTAAGCATTATTGTATTTTTTGACTAAATATTACTTCAGTTTATGTTGCAGGTTATATTTCCGTAACCTTCTCTAATATACACATTAATTTTTTTCGCTGAGAAGTTTTCACTCCAACTTCTAAGATCTTGATTAGCCGCTGCCTCAACGAATTCGTCAACCGAAGAACTGCCAATTGAGCTCAAATAAGCTTCAAATGTCCTTCTTGGCTGAAGAAAATTATCTTGCTCTACAATAGAACTAACGTCTCCGGAACGTAAACCCCACTCAGTAATATCATAGTTAACTTGATCTGCACGAAACCAATCTGTATCAACCAAATATGAAAAGTACTTATTATCTTCAAATACTATTGAATCTAACTGCTCAGCAATAACGACTCGTAAACTGCTATCTTGCAACTGGATATTGTTCATGGAAACAACGATGTTAGAT
>CAWUVN010000053.1:0-5925 GCA_963925995.1 uncultured Pseudomonadales bacterium
TAGAGGCCGAAGGTTTTGTGGTTACTAGGGAGACTAAAATAACCCCAAGACCGGCTAAAACAAACCCGGGAATAATTTCATATAAATCAAAAATACCCCCGCTTAGCTGTTTCCAGATGACTACCGTACAGCCACCGACAATAACCCCCGCCAAAGCACCCTGCCAATTCATGCGTTTCCAGTACAGCGCAAAAATCAGGGTCGGACCAAATGCCGCGCCAAAGCCAGCCCAAGCATAGCTGACCATATCCAGTACTTTGCTATCGGGATTTAAGGCAATAAATGTGGCGGCAACGGCAATGCAGGCCACCGCCACTCTGCCTACATTGACCAGTTCTTTTTGACTGGCCTGCTGTCGAAACAGCGCTTTGTAAAAGTCATCCGCCAAAGCCGAAGAGGAGACCAGTAATTGGGAATCTGCGGTGCTCATAACTGCGGCCAAAATAGCCGCCAATAAGACACCGGCAATCACTGGATGAAATAGTGCATTAATCAGTAGCATAAATGCGGTTTCCGGATCGCTTAAGGGTATCTCAAAAAAGGCAATAGAAACCAGACCGCACCCCAGTGAGCCAAGCAGAGCCAGTACTGTCCAGCTCACCGCAGTTCTGCGCGCCACGGGAATATCCTCTGCTGAACGAATCGCTTTAAATCGCGCCAAAATATGCGGCTGACCAAAATAGCCGAGCCCCCAGCCGAGCAGCGATATTATCGCAATGGCACCCAGCGGCTGACCATCAATACTGGTCCAGATATTTAATAATTCGGGATTTTTGTTTTCTATACTGGCACTGGCAGCCGACCAGCCGCCATCATCCACAGATAGCGCCACCACCGGAACTATCATTAGTGCGGCAACCATTAACAGGCCCTGCACCACATCAGTCCAGCTCACCGCCAGAAAACCACCAAAAAGGGTGTAAGAGACAACCGCCACTGCACCAACGATCACCGCAAGTTGGTAGTCGAGGCCAAAGGTCGTTTCAAATAATTTACCGCCGGCAACTAGACCAGAGCTGGTGTAAAAGAGGAAAAATATCAAAATAAATGCGGCAGAGATCACCCGTAAAATATGAGTCTTTTCTTCAAAACGGTTTTCAAGAAATTCTGGAATGGTCAGCGAGTCGCCAGCGCTCTTGCTGTAAATACGCAGCCGTCTTGCAACAATTAACCAGTTAAGCCAGGTTCCGGCTAGCAGGCCAAGTGCAATCCACACCGATTCCAGACCCGCCGCATAGGCAAAGCCAGGCAATCCGAGCAGCAACCAGCCGCTCATATCAGAGGCGCCGGCACTTAGCGCTGAAGGCAAAGGCCCGAGGTTACGCCCACCCAACAAGTAATCCGATAGGTTAGCTGTTTTGCGGTAAGCCCAGAGGCCGATGGCTAGCATCATTGCCAGATAGATAAAAAAGGTGATGCCGGTGGCAAGTTGATATTTGATCATAGCTCTACCCTCTGGATTGTATTTTAAACGGCTAGCTAGACTACTAATTAAACTACTAGTTAAGTGCCAGTTAAAGCGCGCCTGTAATATTCTCACCGCGCCAGATAAATTCAACGGGCCAGAGTTTTTGTTTATTTTTATCAAATTGCTGCCAGTGCTGGGAATAACTCTGCGCAGTGACAGGATGTTTGATTTGTGGCGCAATTTCGGCAAGAGGCAGCAGCACAAAGGCATTTTTTAATACCTCATCTCTCGGCAATTGAATGCCATCGATCTCACCGGCAATACCGTCAACGGTTAAGATATCAATATCCAAACTACGCGAACCGAATCGCGGCCCACTGCGATCGCGACCGTTTTTATCTTCGATACTCTTGAGGATTTTAGATACCTCCCCAACCGCCAGAGGTGAGTGGATACCGACCACCAGATTGAAGAAACTATCACCCTCAAAACCCACGGAGACGCTTTCATAAACCGACGACAGTTGCAGTTCACCAAAGCTATCTGTCAGAGCATCCAGTGCCGCAGTAATACGCCGGTAGCGCTCTATATTGCTACCCAGGCTCAGGTAAATAAGCGCCATTAGGGACGCTCTCCTCGCTCGATCAAGATACCCACATCCTGAGAGCCTCTAAGGGCTCCTGGCTTACTGACTCGCAATTTTAACCAGGGTACTGAAAATTCATTGGTCACTATACTGGCGACTTCCTCAGCCATGCGCTCAACCAGTAAAAACTCACTCTCTTCGATAAATTTTATCAGTCGCTTGGCAATAGATTTATAATTCAGGGCATACTGGATATCATCAGTTTCAGCGGCCTTGCGAATATCATGAGCCATCTCTAGATCCAAACTGACAATCTGCTTTACCTCGCGTTCCCAATCATAGATACCAATAATGGTCTCTATACGCAGGTCTCTAATATAAACAATATCCATTAAGCTCTTTCCTGTGGCTGTATCAATTGGTCCAGTGGCCACCTCGGCGTTGCCGAGATTTCCAATTTATTTTTTTCACCGGCCAACAGACGCTGGCAACCGGCGTAGGCGATCATCGCACCATTATCGGTGCAAAACTCATGGCGGGCATAAAATACTTGAGCACCATCTTTTCCAAGAGCGATTTCGAGTTTTTCGCGCAGTCTTGAATTGGCCGAAACACCACCGGCAATCACCAAGGTTTTCATTGAAGTTTGCTGCATTGCTCTGCGGCATTTAATCACTAGGGTATCGACCACGGCCTCCTGAAAGCCGGCACAGATATCCGCCATAGTCTGCGGTTCGGGCAGCACATCGTCACCGCGGTTTTTTTCGATCAAATTACGGGTAAAGGTTTTTAACCCGGAAAAACTAAAATCCAGACCGGGTCGATCGGTCATTGGCCGCGGGAAGGTAAATCTTTCGATAACCCCCTGCTCTGCCATTGCCGCCAGCCGCGGTCCGCCGGGATATTCCAGATCGAGCAGTTTGGCTGTTTTGTCGAAAGCCTCCCCTGCCGCATCATCAATCGATTCACCGAGTAACTCATACTCGCCAATAGCAGTCACGGAGACCAACTGAGTGTGACCTCCGGAGACTAGCAGCGCGACAAATGGAAATACTGGGGGATTGTCCTCAAGCATAGGGGCCAGCAGGTGGCCTTCCATATGGTGGACACCCAATACAGGTATTTTCAGAGTGTAAGCCATAGCCGTGGCGACAGAACCTCCAACCATTAAGGCACCCATTAGTCCCGGACCTGCGGTATAGGCAATGCCATCGAGATCAGCCTTGTTAACATTGGCCTCAGCCAAAACTTTCTCTAACAACGGCAGAATCTTGCGCACATGATCCCGCGAGGCGAGTTCGGGCACTACACCGCCGTATTCAGCGTGCAGCTTTACCTGAGAGTAGAGAGTATGAGCCAATAGCCCTCGCTCACTGTCATAGACAGCAACTCCGGTTTCATCGCAGGATGTTTCTATTCCTAACACAAGCATTTAAGTCTAGCCCTGAAGCGTTATTTTCGGGCACTGGAGCGCCCATCACAGGGCGTAACTTTAAACCCTCTGCAGGCCTGTGTGAACCCGTACTTTACGTTGAGCAAATATCCAGTTAAAAGCGCGTAAAAAACTTTGCATCGATCAGGCTTAATGTATAGACTACGCGCCCTTAAAGAGTCAGCTAAGAAATAGCTCTTAGCGACAGATCGTATTAAGTTCGAAACTAAACGATCATATACATGACCAATAAACAGGATTGATTATAAATGCCAAGCGTTCGCCTTAAAGAAAACGAGCCCTTTGACGTAGCACTACGTCGCTTTAAACGTTCATGCGAGAAAGCCGGAATTCTGGCTAAAGTTCGCAGCTGTGAGTTTTACGAGAAGCCTACATGGGAACGCAAGCGTAAAGCTGCTGCCGCTGTTAAGCGCAACCAGAAAAAAGTATCTCGCGAATCACGCAAGTTTACTCGACTCTACTAAGCTTAACCCTCTAACAAGAGAGTTAACTATTGAGTTAAAGCAAAGAGCGCCTGACCGGCGCTTTTTGTGTTTCTGGAAAACAGGAATTTCACTTTAATCGGAGAATCACTATGTCATTAAAACAGCAGCTCAAAGACGCGATGAAAGATGCCATGCGCGCTAAAGATAAAGAGCGCCTGGGCGCTATTCGTCTCATATTGGCAGAAATAAAGCGTATCGAAGTAGACGAGCGAATCGAGATTGAAGACGCCCGCACTCTGGCGGTACTGGATAAAATGGTTAAGCAGCGTCGTGATTCCATCACTCAGTATGAAAGCGCTGGCCGTCAGGAATTGGCTGACGTGGAAATTGCTGAGATAAAGGTGATTCAGGACTTTTTACCCACAGCATTAACCGAAGGGGAAATTGCTGAGCTTATTCAGCAGGCTATTGCCGAGACCGGCGCTGAATCTATGCGCGATATGGGTAAGGTGATGGGGATTATCAAACCGAAGATTCAGGGTCGTGCCGATGCTGGTGCTGTCAGTGGGCAGATTAAGAAAGCTCTTAGTTAAAAGCCATTAGCTAACAAAAAGCTTTTAGTTAACTACAGCCTTGAGCCTGTTGTAACAGAAGCCCTGAGCGTCTTGTAATAAAAGCCTTGAGCGTATCGTAATAAAAAGCCTTTTAAGTAGTTATGTTTGATTGAGTCTCGATCCTTGATCGTGGCGGCCGAAGCCAAGCAAGGCCTCCCGAGACTCACTCAAGCCATCCATGGGCGTTCGAGCGCCGTTCCCGACGGCGCACGGTCCCGGGAGGCCTTGCTTGGCTCCGACCTAAAGCTAACCTTCAGTTTTCTAAAAGAAGTATTGTGGGATTAGAACAGTAATTCATAACTTCGGTTTAGGTTAGAGTGGGGTTAGGCTTTTCCAGACCGTGTGCGGCATGGATGCCGCACTCGAGCCCCCATGGATGGGTTTACGGCGAGTCTGGGAAAGCCTAACCCCACTCTGGCCGCCACCAAACCAAAACGAATAAACCAATTCATCAGAAGCTCAGGTTTATTTCACAGCCGAAGCAGTTACACTATAGCAATCAAAAAAAGAGCACCGTAAAACGCCAATGGCCGGACGAATACCACAAACATTTATTGATGACCTGCTCGATCGCGTAGATATAGTCGATGTGGTCAACGGTCGCGTTCCGCTAAAAAAAGCGGGCAAGAACTACAAAGCCTGCTGCCCCTTCCACGAAGAAAAAAGCCCCTCATTTACCGTCGCTCAGGACAAACAGTTTTACTACTGCTTTGGCTGTGGCGCAGGCGGCAATGCCCTCGGCTTTGTCATGGAATTTGACCGCCTCGACTTTTTGCCCGCAGTGGAAATGCTCGCCAAAAATGCCGGCCTCGAGATTCCCCGCGAAGCGGCACAGGATGCTCAGGTCAGCAAACAGAAAGACAGCCTCTATTCGCTGCTTGGCGAGTCGGATAAATACTTCCGCAAGCAGTTGCGCCAACATCAGGCCGCCGCAGGCGCGGTAGACTATCTTAAAGCCCGCGGTTTAAGTGGCCAGGTAGCGGCTCAATACGGTGTTGGCTACGCGCCACCTGGGTGGGACAATCTGCTTAAAGCAGTGGGTACTGATCAAGAACGTATCGGCCTGCTCGATGAATCCGGCATGGTCATCACTAAGCCCGAAGAGAAAAAGCAGTATGATCGCTTCCGCCACCGCATTACCTTTCCCATTCGTGATCAACGCGGTCGCACCGTTGGCTTTGGTGGTCGTGTGCTGGATGACAGCACACCCAAATACCTTAACTCGCCAGAGACCCCAGTGTTTCATAAAGGGCGCGAGCTCTACGGTCTTTACGAGGCACGGCAAAAACTCAAGGAAATACCCTGCCTGATTATGGTTGAGGGCTATATGGATGTGATTGCTCTGGCCCAGTTTGAAATCAACAATGCGGTGGCAACTCTGGGTACAGCATTAACTGAAAGCCATCTGCAAAAGATCTTTCGCTACACCTCTGATATTG
>CAWUVN010000054.1:0-9506 GCA_963925995.1 uncultured Pseudomonadales bacterium
GTGCGCTCTATATAACGCAGCAGTTCGGCGGTGGCATTCTCTTGGCTATTATGGGCACTGGAATAGACATGGCCGGTTCCGCGCCTCGAAGGCAGGCCAATATCCCAGATCCAACCGGCGGTCTGGGCGGTCGATAGGGTACAGGAAGCAATCGGATCATCGGGATTACTGTAGGGTACCTGCACAGCCAGTGCGGTATCGTTAAACAGGTACTGCTTTTTACTGCGCAGGGGTATTTTGTAATGCTCTCCCAACAGCAGAGCTCTGGAGCCGCTGCAGTCGATAAACAGATCCCCTTCAATAGCGCCGCTGGAATCTGTAATAACCGATGCAATATCACCATTTTCGGCGGAGTTCACCGCAATTACATTGGCTTTTATATGTTTTACCCCCAACTTCTCGACACAGTGTTTGCGTAAGAACTCGGCAAATTTGGCCGCATCTAGGTGATAACCGTAGTTAACCGTGCCGGCGTATTCTGGGGTTGTGATCTGTTTTGGTGCTCGTGAATCGGCGAATAGTGCACTCTGTTGGGATACCGCCTGATCAAATCTGGGCCTGCCGTTTAATACCTGCCAGTGGGGTGCCAGATTGGTCTCATTGTAGTTCTGAGGTGCGGTAAAAGGATGAGTATAATTATCGTTCTCTCCAGTTGTCCAACCGGCAAATTCGGTACCCTGCTTGAAGCTGGCCGTGCATTCGCGAATAAAGTCGGTTTCCGATAGGCCCATCTTACTCAATGTGGTGCGCATAGATGGCCAAGTGCCCTCACCAACGCCGATGGTTTTAATATCTGGAGACTCGATAAGCGTTAACTGGAAATGATTGTCCTGCTGGTCACCGTGCTCTTGATTAGCATTTTGGGAAATAGCGTGTTCGGCAGCGATTACACCAGCTGATAACCAGCCGGCAGTTCCCCCGCCCACAATTACAAGTCGACTTATTTTTTTACGCATTTGTATCAGCTATTTTGTTAGGTCTTTTTTAGGCCTTTTATTAGGCTTTTAATAGGTATTACGGCTACTTCAGAGCAGTCTTGTATAGATTCTTTGAACCTAGGATAGCGCGAAGATTCCATAGCTACAATGTTTAATCGGGACTCTTTAACCCGTTCTAATTAATACGGTTTGAGAGCGGTTTGGGTTTTTCTAAATTACTGAAAGAAAGAAGCCGCTTAACAAGTTAAGCGGCTTCGGTTTTCATCTTACTTTTTACATTGTGTTACCAGTTCAAGGCTAACTTAGAACTTATAGCGAGCACCGAAGTTGTAGCGTGCGCCACCTTGATACACACCTAACACCATACTCTCTGTTCTGCCGTAGTTTCTAACAATAGAATTGGTGACATTAAGGCCTTCAACAAAAACAGTGAAATTGTCATCGTATTCATAGCTGACATTAAAGTCCCATTGACCATATGCTCTAACATTGGTCGGCTCTGACCCGGCGGCAGGTTGCCCAACACCTGCAAGATAGGCATCTCTCCAATTGTAGGCCACTCGCGCCTGCAGACCATCCTGATCATAGAATCCGATAAAGTTGGCAGAATCACTCAGGCCATTGATCACAAACTGAGCTCCGACTGCAATTGAATTGTCATAATTTATATTCGCTTCCGCAAGCGTGTAGTTAAGAATGACGCCATATCCAGTGTCATCAAAGTTATGCTGAAGCGCAAACTCCCAACCAGAAATTTTTGCATCATTAATGTTGACCATGGTGTCAAAAATCACAGGAACAAGCGGATCACCGTCAACTCCATTAATGGTCACATTATCACCATTCACTGTTAACTCTGGAGAAGAAGGATTTCGGTTATCCTTAATCCAGTCGAAAACATCCCCTACTGCAGTAATACCAACATCATTAGCATCTTCAACCGCCTGTAACCAGAAGTCACCTAACAGTGGATTTGGAAGACTGTATCTTTCGGGCTGAAGAGCCTTATCTGCAGCAATAAAGTTTTTTACATCCTTTTTGAAATAACCAATGGAGAAATAACTTTCTTCCCCATAGTACCATTCGGAGGAAAGATCAAAGTTAGTCGATTCAATTGGCTCAAGACCCGGATTGCCGCCACTTGCGGTGAGGTCTTGATCAGCCTTAAAGGTTAAACCCCCTAGCTTGGCACCACCTTTGATTTGGTCATAGTTTGGACGTGTTGCTGTCTTGCTGACAGAGGCACGCAGAACAATTTCATCTGTAACCGAGATATCAAAATCTAGGTTTGGAAGCAACAAATCATAAGAACCAATATCATCAACTAACTGTGCTTCAGAGGCACTAACCTGAATTTCATTAGCAGCATTTGTCCATGAAACATCAGTATACTTAGGAACATTACCTCTAGATGCAACATCAGTCTCCTCGTAACGGACACCCGCACGAATGTTAACTGGCATATCTGATAACTCTGTAGAGTGATTTATCTGAAGGTAAGCTACCTTGGACTCTTCTGTAGTCTGCAAATCAGAATCCCAGGGAATCATAACCCCGGCGACATTGAGTTTATCGCCCACCGTGTCGCAGTATGGTGTATTGCAGTTACCAAAAGAATTGAGCGCTCCATCATAGCGGCCAGATAAAAAACCTTGCTCTGCTATCTGTCGTAGATCTTCAAAATCAACAGTAAAGAATTCATCAAATTGGCGCTCATCATCATGATTGCTGACTCCGTCAAGTTGACTCGTGATAGACCTCCTTTCCAGAATTTCAACTAGATCACCTTCAATATCAGTGACCCCACTCCAGGTTCCATTTTCTACAAGCGATCCTACAGAGCGATTGCTCACTTCATTCAGTTCGACACCAAAATCTATAGTTGTAGATTCTGAGAGATCAAATATTCCAGAGAATCGAGCTGCTTCAATCTGCATATCTGAAGCATCATTTCCAAACTGGCTACCAGAGATAATCATATCCTCTTTATAAAGTGGTCTTGGTGAGCCGTCAGGAAGGGTACCCATATCAATCTCAAGAACACCCATCTCACCACTCTGATAGGTAGTAGTTTTTTTACGATTGTAGCTTGCAAAAGCAATCGTGCCAGTATTTGGACTCATACTTCCTTTTTGGGCAGTTGACTTATGGTAGTCCAATTCTAGAGCCAGACTATCTGTTGTCTGCCATTCAATATTCAGACCAGTGGAATTATTCTTGTTGCGATCCTTAAAGTATGAAGCTTTGTGAGTAATGTCAGGATTGCGAGTCTCATCTTCACTGTAAAAAGCCGGGGAAGCATTAACCCCATAAACGGTATCCCAGCTAGACGATTTGGGGTTTGGGCCACCGTTGAACCATGCCCCAAATGAATTGTATCGGCCTTCAACAATCTTTGAGCTGTAAATATAGTCTACTGTTGCAGTGATGGTTTCTGAAGGAGCCCATTGTAAATTTAACATGCCATTGACACGATCACTCTCGAAATTGGACAGACCATAAGAGTACTCAATAGGCTTTGAAAGCAACGTTCCCTCAGGAATATTTCCTAGATTTACATGATCGGGATTCAACACCCAGATCCGCTCACCATTGACGCGCTCAAGACTGCTCCAGTTCGTATTTTCGGTAGTAACATCTGTTCGCCATCCAGCATTTGCCATCTGGGCTTGACCCCCTCGGCGATTCTGGGCAACACCACTCAGCGATACGCCGAGAGTATCGTTAAAGAAAGTGTTTGAGAAAACACCCGAGAATTCAGGAGTCAGCTCTTCATCACCAATGGTTACTGATGAATCAGCAACTAACTTAACGCCAACACTGCTCTTAAACCCAGGGTTCTCGAGAGGGCGTGAAGTTTTAATGTTGATGGAAGAACCGATACCACCAGTCGGGACGTTTGCCTGACCAGTTTTGTAAACTTCAACTGCAGAGATGCCTTCAGAAGCCAGATCAGCAAAGTCAAAAGAGCGGTTAGTACCATTGTGAGTAGGCAGCTGGCGACCATTAAGAGTTACCAGGTTGTACTCAGGACCAAAACCACGAACAGTTACCTGACTACCTTCACCGTTTGAACGGCTGATAGATACACCAGTGATACGCTGGAGAGATTCTGCAAGGTTGGTATCCGGGAACTTACCCATGTCTTCAGCAGTGATAGCGTCAACAACGCCTACTGAGTCTCTTTTGATATCCATATTTGCCTTCAAACTCGCACGAAGACCACCCTGAACAACCACTTCCTGAATTGCGCCGTCATTAGCAAAAGCAGGCGCACTGGCGCTTATTAACGCTAGAGCAATACTGCTAGAGAGAACATTTTTCTTCAAAAACATCGATTTATACCCCCAAGGTAAAAAAATAAATTTTATTCTGACTATTCTTATTAACCCTATACACGCTGTAAATAGAGTCTTAGACAACAGAGACTACCTCAGATAAACCATCTATCTCACTACTTTTGAGACTAATGGGGCATTTATGCGACGACTGAGACCATTTAGGGGATTGTGCTGATGTTTTGACTATACTAATCGGGCAATTAGCACTTACAGGGACGTATTAATGACTCAACAACGCACTCAAAAGACAGCCCAGCCACTGTGGCAACCCAGCGATCAAACCATCAACGCCAGCAATATGAAGGACTTTGTTCAACAGCTTGAAAACCAGCTCGGACTGGTATTTAAGGATTATCAGCAACTGCATCAGTGGTCGGTCGATCAGCCGCAACTTTTTTGGCAACAGATTTGGCAGTACTGTGAGATCCGCTCATCACAGCAAGCTGATCAGGTGTTAGTTAACGATGAGCAGTTTCCCTGGGCAAAATGGTTTAGTGGCGCGCGACTTAATTATGCCGAAAATGCCCTGCGCAATCGCAGTGATAAAATCGCGCTGATTTCCAGACTTGAAAATGGCTCTAGAAAAACCCTCAGTTACGCCGAGCTCTACCAGCAGGTAGCCGAGTGCGCCGCGGCACTAAGACAGTCCGGCCTAGCGGCTGGCGACCGCGTTGCCGGTTTTATGCCTAATGTTCCCGAAACTGTGGTGGCCATGCTTGCCACCGCCAGCATAGGTGCAATCTGGTCATCCTGCTCTCCAGACTTTGGTATTAATGGGGTTATGGACCGCTTTGGCCAGATAGAACCAAAGGTGCTGTTTGGCTGTGATGGTTATTTTTACAATGGCAAAACTATTGACTGTATGCCGCGCATGAAGGAGATTACCAGCAAAATTAACAGCATCCAACAGTTAGTAATCGTACCCCTTACCGGTAACTCGCCAGTGTTCGAGCAGATACCCACGGCGACTCTATACAGCGACTTTCTAATTGCTGAAAACACACCGCCACTGGTTTTTGAGCAACTGCCTTTCGATCACCCACTCTTTATTATGTATTCCTCTGGCACCACCGGCGTACCCAAATGTATTGTACACAGTGCCGGCGGCACCTTGATTCAACATCTTAAAGAACAGCGCCTTCATACAAATCTCAGTCCAGAGGATATCCTCTTTTACTTCACCACCTGCGGCTGGATGATGTGGAACTGGCTGGTGAGTGGACTGGCCTCGGAAGCAACACTGGTTCTCTATGATGGATCGCCGTTCTACCCCCAGCCCGCATCTCTAATCGATATGGCCGAGCAGGAGCAGGTCAGTATCTTTGGTACCAGCGCCAAATATATTGCCGCACTGGAAAAAGCCGGGGTAAAGCCCAGTCAAACCCATAACCTGGAAAATTTAAAAGCCCTACTCTCCACGGGCTCACCACTCTCCCATGAAAGTTTTCGCTACGTCTATCGAGATATAAAAGCTGATCTCTGCCTGGCATCAATTTCCGGCGGCACCGATATCCTCTCCTGCTTTGTGCTCGGCAACCCCTGCCTGCCAGTCTGGGAGGGTGAGATCCAATGTCGCGGTCTGGGGATGGCGGTAGAAATATGGAATGAACAGGGCGAATCGGTTAGCCAGCAAAAAGGTGAGCTGGTCTGCACCAAACCCTTCCCTAATGCCCCCATCTATTTGTGGAATGACCCGGACAATAAAAAATACCTGAGTGCCTATTTCGAAACCTATCCCGGAATTTGGGCGCAGGGTGATTATGGTGAAATAACCGCTCATAACGGGGTTATTATTCATGGCAGATCCGATGCGGTGTTAAATCCCGGCGGGGTAAGAATAGGCACGGCGGAAATCTACCGTCAGGTAGAAAAGCTCGATGAGATTGTCGACAGCATCTGTATTGGCCAGTCATGGGACGATGATGTTCGCGTGATACTCTTTATAGTCTTGCGCGATGGTATCGAATTAACCGAAGAGTTACAGAAGAAAATTCGAACCACGATTCGCCGCGAGACAACACCGCGGCATGTACCGGCCAAGATAATTGCGGTTGCAGATATCCCGCGGACCATTAGTGGAAAAATCGTCGAATTGGCGGTGCGCAAGGTGGTACACAGTCAAGCGGTGAACAATACTGATGCTCTGGCCAACCCCGAAGCTCTGGAACAGTTTAAAAACATTCCTGAGCTTTTATATTAGGGCTAAAAACTTAATAAGCATCGTACCGAGCGAGCTTATTAATACGAATAACTGCCTGTACCTCATGGACATATTTTTCACGCAGTTCTGAATACTCAAGCAGATTTTCGGCTAACTGATGACCGCTGGCTGAGCCCCGCTCAGTGCGAAGTTGCGCTCGGCTGACACGTAAATCCTGATAGGCACGATGGGTATTGATATTGCGAATATAGGAACCCACCGATTCAGAGACCGTGTCAAATTTTGCCACCTCATGCTGTGTGCCCGAATTGCGCCTAAGAGGCACAAGACCACAGCCTTTCTTATAACACCACTGGCCAAACAGGTTGTTGCCCTGCACAGCAAAGCGCGAGGTACCCCAGGCCGACTCAATGGCCGCCTGAGCCAGTGCCAGTGATGGTGGCACCGGATCAACTCTCAATCGCAACTGCTCGATAACCTGCAAATCACTGCGATTCTCTCTATTGACATAATAATCTTCAGCCAATTCAATCAGTGTCCTGCGCTGAAAAAAAGATAATTCGCCAACCTCTGCCGCCAGCAACTCAAGTTGTTTTCGATCTTCTATAACAAGCTGATTGCTGTGCTTTACCAGTGGCAATATATAGTCAAAAAAAGCGCTCTTCTTCTCTTTCACCTGAGTGTAATGAGAAAAATCTGGCAGTGGATTTCGATCTACAAGGATCACTGCAAAAATTGCAGCGGTAAAAATCAAAAAACTGACAACACTTCTTTTAGAAAACATCGGAAAACCTTCAGCGAATTTAACCTTATCACTTTATACCGCCAACCCTTAAAAGTCCGTAATTTTCTTCGCGGCTTTTTTATCTTTTATACAACTTTATTAGTGAAGTTTTTTTGGTGCATTGAATTATTTTTTGCACCAATTTGAGGCTTTTTATAATCTCTTATTATTATTTAATTTTTTTCTAACCAGGATGCTTTTTCTAGTGGTAGTCTTCAAAAAATACATGATCTTTATCAGTAGATTTCAATTTAAAACTTCTGGTTATACAAACAATGAACAGCGAAAGCACTCATCAAAAGACCCCGTCAGGATGGCTTGCAGAACTCGAACTCGACTATGCAGTGCGGCGCAAAAAAACCTGTTTAGTGCGTAAAAAACAGCGCGGCCCACTGACTCTTCAGCGCCCGTTTTACCCTGAAAACGACATCTGCCACAGCTACCTACTTCACCCGCCAGGCGGCGTGGTTGGTGGCGATACATTGGATATTAGCGTTCGGGCAGAATCTGGCTCTCACTGTTTGATCACCACCCCTGGGGCGACAAAATTTTATCGTTCAAAAACGGATCTTGTCAGCACTCAATCGCAAAGAATATCTGTCGCCGAAGATGCGATTGTCGAATGGCTACCACAGCAAAATATATTTTTCCCCGAGGCTCAATCGAATTTGAGCACGCAGATTAATATTGCACCAGGTGGGAAATTTATCGGTTGGGAGGTGCACTGTTTTGGACGCCCTGCCAACAGCGAAATCTTTCACTCGGGCAATATTAGTAGCCGCACAGAGATCAATATTGACGGCCAACTGCGCTTAGTAGAACAGCTCTGCACCGAGGACAGTTCGCTAATTCACTCACCCAGCGGTCTGCGCGGCATGGCGATGCAGGGTAGTTTAATTGCCGCCCCCTGCAACCAGCAGCAGCGAGATCAGTTGGAACGCATATTGCATTCACATCAGTATCCAGATCCGATTGGCCTTACTTTGGTCGACGATATCTTGGTGGTCAGGGTATTGGGCAATCAGATAGAGCCAATACTGGAAATATTTACCCAGCTGTGGACTGAGTTGAGAACCGAATGGCTGCACAAGCCGGCCTGTTCCCCGCGCATCTGGGCCACTTAAATAAAGAATAAATCATGGAACTAACTCCCCGCGAAAAAGATAAGTTGATGTTATTCACGGCTGCACTGCTGGCTGAGCGCCGTAAGGCCAGAGGACTCAAACTTAACTACCCTGAAGCCATTGCCTACATCAGTGCCGCTATCCTTGAAGGTGCCCGCGACGGCAGAACCGTTGCCGAACTGATGGACTTCGGCCGCACCCTGCTCAGTGCAGAGGATGTTATGGACGGCATTCCAGAAATGATTCACGACGTGCAGGTCGAGGGAACATTCCCCGACGGCACCAAACTTGTCACCGTTCACAACCCTATCGTTTAGGAGACAGGCGCTATGATCCCCGGAGAATTACAAACTGCAGCTGGTGATATTGAATTAAATGCCGGGCGCAATCTACACAGGGTAAAAGTTGCCAATATCGGAGATCGACCTGTACAGATCGGCTCCCATTATCATTTTTTTGAAGTTAACGAATCGTTAATTTTTGACCGTCAACCGACGCTCGGCTTCCGCCTTAATATCGCCTCTGGCACAGCGGTTCGCTTTGAACCCGGTCAGGAGCGCACAGTTGAATTGGTTGAGTTCGCAGGCGCTGGGGTTGTTTTTGGATTTCAGGGAAAAGTGATGGGCAGCATTGCAGAGCACCTTTCAGACCAGCTATCAGACCAGCCTTCAGATCAGCCCCTAAAAACAGCTCAGGAATAAATTATGCCAAGATCAATTTCAAGACAGGCCTATGCTGAAATGTTTGGCCCGACCACCGGCGATAAGCTGCGTCTTGCGGATACCGAGCTGTGGTTAGAGGTGGAAAAAGATTTCACTGACTATGGTGATGAGGTCAAATTTGGTGGCGGTAAAGTTATCCGCGACGGGATGGGGCAGAGTCAGAGACCTAGTGCAGAAACGGTCGATCTGGTGATTACCAATGCATTAATTATCGACCACTGGGGCATTGTTAAAGCCGATGTGGGCATTAAAGCTGGACGTATCTTCGCTGTCGGGAAAGCCGGTAACCCAGACACCCAGAGCAATGTCGATATTGTGGTTGGCGCTGGCACTGAGGTGCTTGCCGGTGAGGGACATATTCTTACCGCTGGCGGTGTCGATTCCCATATTCACTTTATCTGCCCGCAGCAAGTTGATGAGGCATTGATGTCAGGTG
>CAWUVN010000055.1:0-15063 GCA_963925995.1 uncultured Pseudomonadales bacterium
ATGCGCTGTTTCCTTCTGACTCTGAAGAGATGGTTATTGTTAAGGATATTGAGCTGTTTTCTCTCTGCGAACATCACCTATTGCCGTTTATTGGCAAATGTCATGTGGCCTATATTCCCAACGGTAAGGTTTTAGGCTTATCTAAAGTTGCTCGCGTGGTGGATATGTTTGCTCGTCGCCTGCAGATTCAAGAGGCGCTGGCTCAGCAGATTGCTTCAACCATTCAGGAAGTGACTCAGGCACGCGGTGTTGGGGTTATTGTTGAGGCTAAACATATGTGCATGATGATGCGCGGCGTTGAGAAGCAGAACTCTTCAATGAAGACTTCCGCGATGCTCGGCACTTTCCGTACTGAACAGGCGACTCGTACTGAGTTTCTGACGTTGCTTAGCAATCATTAAGTTTCTTAAGCATAAAGCAGTATTGAAAAAGCCCACTTTTAAGTGGGCTTTTTTGTGTCTTTATTAATTAGGAACCTCACTCAGCATAGGAACGTCACCCTAGCGGAGGAACGTCACCCTAGCGCATGCTGGGGTCCACTCTAATAAAAATGGATTCCAGCCTTCGCTGGAATGACGAACTATCTACAACCGCCACCCTAGCGTAGGAACGTCACTCCAGCGTGAAACGTCTCCCCAGCGTTGGAACGTCTCCCCAGCGAAGGCTGGGGTCCAATCGATTAAAATGGATTCCAGCATTCGTTGGAATGACGAACTATCTACAATCGCCACCCTAGCGTTGGAACGACGACTACGAGCGACTAACCGAGCAAGTCGGTTTTGGCGGCGCAGATAAAATCATTACCATGTAGTCCGCCGATGGCGTGTGTCCACCAGGTGACGGTGACTTTGCCCCACTCTACTAGCAGTGCTGGATGGTGATCTTCGGCTTCGGCGAGCTCGGCGACTCGATTAGCAAAGGCGACAGCCTGCGGGTAATCCACAAAGCTGTAGGTTTTAACCAGCTTTTGCAGGGTTGAGTTGGCATCAGTGCCCGGTACTATTTTCCAGCCAATAAGCTGCTGAAGATTTTCAGCGAGCTGAGTATTGGATAAAGGTTGAGTTTCGGGACTGCAGTTAACGCAGGATTGGCTGCTGAGATTAGTCATAATTAGTTTTGGCTTTTTGTTAAAGACTTATTATTAATAGGTTAGCGCTGATAGTCGGTGGGCTTTTCGATTTCATAAAAAGCATCGGTTATGGTTTCAAGCTTTTCTTCAAGAATTGCTTTGGCATCTGTGAGCCCACGATTGTAGTGGTAGGCGCCAACTTCTTCATTGAAAAAGTCGAGAAGAAACTCGGCATCAAACTGGGCGATATCCTGATCCAGTTCTTCACTAAAATAAAGTTTAATCTTAGCAACAATCGATGCCTTTTCATGCTCATTAAATTCAATTTTTACCATGGCTTTTAAAACCGCTTTCTATCCTATTGGCTGCAAAAAACTCTGAACCTTTTCAGCAACCTTCGGAGCCTGATCTTCCATATGCAAATGGTGCGATCCGGGCATGCTCACGAGTTGCAGACTGGATACCCAGGTAAAAGCTTCATCACCCCCTGAACTGTTATTTAGGCCGGTATAAAAAGGACTGCCCTCGGCCTGTATCAACATTACCTGTGCGGATATAGCACTATGGAAATCTTTGAGATGCTCGCGGGTCATTTTTACCTCTGAGGCAGCCTTAAGGCGTTGATCGTTATGCCAGTAAAAGCCACGAGGCTCCTCGCGCACACCGCGCTCGGCAAGCAGCGTTGCAGCGGATTCCTGCAACGGTGCAAAGCCATTTACCCGCGCCTGCACTGCACGGTCAAAGCTGTGGAAAAAACTTGGCGTGGCTTGAGCATAACGCTGGTGTTCGTGAAGCGATTTAGCCAGCTGCACCGCTGAACCCTGAGCATCGGAAAGACTTGGCATATAGCCGTCAATCAGGGCTACATGAGAAATACGCTGGGGAAAGGTGCCGGCGATAAGACTGGAAATGATTGCCCCGCGACTGTGACCGAGCAGTGCAAAACGATCCCAGCCGAGCTGATCGGCTATGCCCATGACTTCTGGGATATCCTGCCAGATATTGTAGCTGGAGTCTGCGGAACGGAAGCTGCTGTTGCCATGGCCGGCACAGTCGATGGCGATGACATGAAAGTTGTCCATATGGGGCAACATCACATCAAAGCTGGCGGCATTGTCGAGCCAACCATGCAGTGCTATAACGGGTGTGGCCCCTGGGGTGCCCCACTCTTTGGCGGCGAAGTTTAGCCCGTTGACGTTAAAGGTTCTTTCACTGATAAATCCGAGTGACATAGTCGATCTCTTTTCAGTACAGCAGGCTGTTATTGATGATTAGGTGCCGATTATTAGGTGCCGATTATTTTTGCGTCGGGTCTGTATCAGAACCCGACTCGTCAGCGGTAAACGATGGAACATCATCATCCGCTACTTCTTCGGCTTCAACATACTCTGCATCTTCGACTTCTTCAACTTCGTCATCGTCGTCACCGTTCACCGAATAGCCTTTGGCTGTTTCTACGGTTGGCCACTCGTCAAATGGAAAGGGTTTCGCTTCGCTGTTAAAGGTTAGGAAAAGCACTGTTTGATAGACCCACTTGCCGAGCCCCTGCCCCAGATTGCGCAGGTTTTCATTGTCCGAACCAATAATCAACACGAGCAGGAACTGGACTACCACAACAAGACTAATAACCAGTCGCGCTGCCATCAATAGAACGCCAAACAGCAGCATATAGACGAGGCGGATCCAGGTATTACAATTCATTAAGGGTATTTTTTTATCACTCATTTGGTTTCACCATAAATTCAACATCTGTGTTTTGTTCTGCCACCATCATGGCTTGCAGGGATTCAATAATTGGTCGTTGCTCAAACATAATGGCGTACAGGGCCGAGGCCAATGGCATATAAATACCTAATTCATCGGCTCTCTCTTTTACTAGTTTAGTCGTATTTACGCCTTCGGCCACCTGACCTACATCGGCAATCGCCTGATCGAGGCTTTTACCCTGCCCCAGCGCCAGACCCACACGGAAGTTGCGGCTTAACGGCGAGCTGCAGGTGACATAGAGATCGCCGACACCACTGAGCCCAAGAAAGGTCAGCGGGTCTGCACCAAGCTGACTGGCAAAGCGGCTCATCTCGGCGAGACTGCGGGTCAGCACAACGCTTTTGGTATTCTGGCCAACCTTCATTGCCTCGGCGATACCGGAGACAATGGCGTAAATATTTTTTAAGGCGCCAGCCAGTTCAACACCGTAACGGTCGTGATTGGCGTAAATTCTAAAATAGTTGGATGCCAACAGTTCCTGAGCGCGATCACAGAGACTGTCGTGCTCGCTGGCAATCACTGTGGCGGTTATTTCAAAGTTGGCGATTTCTTTGGCCAGATTGGGGCCGCTGATAACACCGACTTTGCAGTTAGGTAGCTCCTGCTCAAGTATCTGACTTGGCAACAGGAATGTCTCGGCTTCTATGCCTTTAGCGGCACTGATTAATACGGTTTCACTGTCGACCCATGGGCTGACTAACTTGGCCACTTTTCGAAATGAGCTGCTGGGTACGGCAAAAAACACTGTATCTACACCCGCTAGGGCCTGTTCAATATCAGTACTGAAGTTAAGCGTTGGGTCTAATTTAAAACCGGGCAAGTAAGCGGCATTTTCACCGCTGGCCTCGATCGCCTGCAGCTGTTCAGCGCTGCGCATCCACAATGTGGTTGAGTGACTGTTGACCGCGAGCATATTGGCGATAATGGTGCCGAAGCTGCCACCGCCCAATACGGCAATTTTATGATTGTTATTATTTGTCACAGAGCTCTGCTCCAAGCCAGTTATTCTTTAATTGCGGGCATTATAAGGTGATGCCTTGCAAACGTCAGCCGTGAATAAGAAAAAGCGCCCACGGAGGGCGCTTTTTTAATCAACGAAGCCGTTTAACTTAGCCAAACATTAAACGATTGAGCTCTTGGACAAACTGCGCAGGATTTTCCAGCGGTCGACCAGCAGACAGCGCTGCCTGATCAAATAGCACACTGGCCAATACCTTGGCTTGCTCATCATCGGCTTCGGTCTCAAGCTTGTTGACCAATGGGTGATCTGCATTGATTTCAAGAATCGGTTTGGCTTCTGGAACCGGCTGTCCGGCAGCGGCCATAATCTTGCGCATCTGCTCGCCCATATCATTGGCGCCGACAACCAGACAGGCTGGGGAACTGGTCAGTCGAGTGGTGCTGCGCACTTCTTCAACCTTCTCTTCCAGTAATCCTTTGATGCGAACCAATAATTCAGCATGCTCTTTATCTTCAGGCTTTTGTTCACCATCGGCATTTGATTCGGACTTCGACTCTTCGCCAGTTATCTTGCTTAGGTCCAGTTCACCACGGGCGACATCTTCAAAGGATTTGCCATCAAACTCGGTGAGGTAGCCCATCATCCACTCGTCGATACGATCAGACATCAGCAGCACTTCGATACCATGCTTGTCGAAGACTTCCAAATAGGGGCTGTTCTTGATTACTGAATAGCTATCGCCAGTGACAAAGTAGATCTTGTCCTGCCCTTCTTTCATGCGGCCAATATAGTCTTCGAGGCTAACATTTTGATCAGCTGAGCCACTAGTGGAACTGGCAAAGCGAAATAGCTTGGCGATTTTCTCGCGGTTGCCGTTATCTTCACTGGGGCCTTCTTTCAATACAGCGCCAAACTGGGTCCAGAATGTGGCATATTTTTCTGGCTCATTGGTCGCCATTTTGCCGAGCATATCGAGAACGCGCTTAGTCAGTGCGGCGCGAATACTGTCGACCATGGGTGTTTTCTGGAGAATTTCACGGGAGACATTCAGCGGTAGGTCTGTGCTGTCCAATACACCTTTTACAAAGCGCAGGTACATGGGCATAAACTGTTCGGCGTCATCCATAATAAAGGTGCGCTTGATATACAGCTTGATACCGCGTGAAGCTTCACGCTGGTAGAGATCCATCGGTGCATTAGCCGGGATATACAGCAGGCTGGTGTACTCGTGCTTGCCCTCTACGCGGTTGTGGCTCCAGCTCAACGGCTCGTTAAAGTCATGGGAAACATGGCGATAGAATTCTTTGTACTCATCTTCACTAACGTCGCTTCTTGAACGCGTCCACAATGCCTGCGCGTCGTTGACTGCTTCCCACTCTGGGGCGATCTCAGCAGACTCTTCTTCTTTTGGCTCGTCGCCGGGCATTGCCGGTGGCTCTTGCTTAAGCATTTCAACGGGTATGGCGATATGGTCAGAGTACTTTTTAACAATACTGCGCAGGCGCCAGTCATTGGCAAACTCTTCTTCTTCGCTTTTTAGGTGCAGGGTAATTGTGGTTCCCCGCTCGCTGCGCTCAATCTCTTCGAGCTGATAGTCGGCTTCGCCTTCACAGCTCCAGCGAATCGCTGCTGAAGCCTCTGCGCCAGCGCGACGGGTTTCTACAACCACTTTGTCGGCAACAATAAATGAGGAGTAGAAACCCACACCAAACTGACCAATAAGCTGGGAGTCCTGCTTTTGGTCACCGGTGAGATTTTTCAGGAAATCAGCAGTACCGGATTTGGCAATGGTGCCCAGATTGGTAATCACTTCATCGCGGGACATTCCGATACCGTTATCGGAAATAACCACGGTTTTGGCCTCTTCATCGAGAGCAATACGAATACGCAGATCACCGTCGTCTTCATAGAGCGCGGCATTTTCCAGAGCTTCAACGCGCAACTTGTCGGTGGCGTCTGAGGCATTTGAAATCAACTCACGTAAAAATATCTCTTTGTTGGAGTACAGAGAGTGAATCATTAAGTGAAGTAGTTGTTTGGCTTCGGTTTGAAAACCCAGTGTTTCTGCTGATGATTTAGCTTTTGCTGTCATTTCCTGTCGATCTCCTGATATTAGCTGCATGAACTATTAAATAGCCTGTCAAACAGGCTATTAGATGAATTGTTACATGAGCTATCAGATGGGGGCGCCGAAATAAATTTCAACCGCCCAGTGAGATTGTTTAAATGAGGAAATGGCAGCGTGCGGTGGCGATCGGGGTATTTTCATCCTCTTGCCAGGCGCTGGCGGTAACATTGACCAGCTTCTTGCCTTGACGCAGGACATTACATTTGGCGTAGATGGTTTTATAGCGGCCGGCACGCAGGTAGTCGAGGGAAAAATCCACCACTTTGGGGACAGCGGCTATATCTAGGTTGTAGATAATTTCTATGGCTGCAGAGAGTTCAAGAAAGCCGCCGATAACACCACCGTGAATCGCGGGCAGTGATGGATTGCCAATATTGGTTGGGCGCTTGTCTAGCCAGAACAGCAATTGGTCATTTTCAATTTTGGCCTGCGCGCCAATAAACGATGCGTAGGGAATCATATCAATAACTGACTGCGGGCATTTCTCTAGTCGTGCCGCTGCGACATTTGCTTGCCAGTCTTCAATCTGGTGGTTATTTTCCTCTGCGCTCATTTCCCCGCCTCCTTGTCACTAACTGCACTTTTACCCCAGGGCATTAAGCGGCGCAACTGGGTGACAGCAATGGCGCTGAAGTTAATGCTTTTTGAGTCGACTTTCATAAAGTTGGCTACACAGTGGGCGATGGGGTTTTCTTTGTCTTCCTGCCATGCCAGTCCACGACAGAAGATAACATTGGAGGTCTGGCGATAGACTTTGGCTTCGACATAGATGGGTTTGTAGGGTTCTGCGGGATGCATATAGTCGAGGCGCAGGTCCATGGTTGGGGCAACAGCTGGTGTGGTCAGCACAGTCATGGCTGCGGAGCCGCAGGCGGTATCGAGCAGGCTGACAATGACGCCGCCGTGGATAACGCCGGTTAGCGGGTTGCCGACCACTTCTTCTTTGTAGGGAAAGGTTAGGTTGATTTGGCCGCGGTTAATCTCAGTCATCTTGAGTCCGAGGGTCTTACCATGACCATTCTTTTCCATTGCATATTTTAGCGCTGGCCGGAACAGGGCCATTGTCATATCAAATGCCATTTTTTCCCCGAGTCTTTTAATTAATAGTTATTACTTGCTTGGGTGATTATAAGTTCAGTTATTGGGGATCATAGCAGTTATTTTCTATTCATTTTTTCTTAGGGGAGTTTGACGGTTTTGGTTTTGGGTTTGGGTTTGGTGGGGGATAGCCCCTCTGGATACCCTTGAGATCGGTCCCATAAGTTTATAATTTCCAGCGCTCCCGCAACTCGCTTCGCTCAAACAGGCGATAGCTCAACCTGAAAATTAAAAACTTATAAGCGGGCCCTGATTGATCTCAAGGGTATCCAGAGGGACTATACGAACTATCGCAGTACAGCCTTACTTGTCATCCCGCATTACTTGTCATCCTGACAGAGCGCCTAATTTGTCATTCTGACAGAGCACCTAATTTGTCATCCTGACAGAGCACCTAATTTGTCATCCTGACAGAGCACCTAATTTGTCATCCTGAGCGCAGCCGAAGGATCTCCTGCAGACCCTTCGACTTCGCTCAGGGTGACACTGATGTTTGAGATTGAGGATTGGAGTTGTGAACCCTAGATACTGGCATACGCCAGTATGACGAAAGAAACCACCGTCATCCCGACAGAGCTCTGCATTACTTGTCATCCCGCATTACTTGTCATCCTGACAGAGCATCTAATTTGTCATCCTGAGCGCAGCCGAAGGATCTCCTGCAGACCCTTCGACTTCGCTCAGGGTGACAAAAGTGAGGGATTGTTCTACAGGCACAAAAAAGCGGCCCGAAAGCCGCTTTTTTAAATCGCTAAAACCTCAAAAGAACTTACCAACCAGTAATTTCCTTGAGGCCATTGCCAATATCAGCAAGACTGCGAACAGTCTTAACGCCAGCGTCTTCCAGAGCTGCAAACTTCTCGTCTGCAGTGCCCTTGCCGCCAGAAACAATCGCGCCAGCATGACCCATGCGCTTGCCTTCAGGTGCAGTAACACCCGCAATGTAAGAGACAACAGGCTTGGTGACATTGGCTTTAATATAAGCCGCTGCTTCTTCTTCTGCCGTTCCGCCAATCTCACCGATCATTACAATCGCTTCAGTGGCAGGATCTTTTTCAAACAGCGCGAGAATATCGATAAAGCTTGAGCCGGGAATCGGGTCGCCACCAATACCAACACAGGTAGACTGACCAAAACCGTAGTCAGTGGTCTGCTTAACCGCTTCATAGGTCAGAGTACCTGAACGAGATACGATGCCGACTTTGCCTGGCAGGTGAATATGACCGGGCATAATGCCGATCTTGCACTCGCCTGGGGTGATAACACCTGGGCAGTTAGGGCCGATAAGACGTACACCGAGGTTGTCGCAAACAACTTTACAGTCGAGCATATCCTGAGTGGGAACGCCTTCAGTGATACAGACAACCAACTTAAGACCGGAGTAAGCCGCTTCAAGAATAGAGTCTTTACAAAATGGGGCGGGTACATAGATCACTGAGGCTTCTGCACCAGTCACTGCTACCGCTTCGGCAACCGTGTTAAATACTGGCAGTCCAAGGTGAGTAGTACCACCTTTGCCCGGGGTTACACCGCCGACCATTTTTGTGCCGTAGGCAATTGCTTGTTCTGAGTGAAAAGTGCCCTGCCCGCCGGTAAAGCCCTGACAGATAACTTTAGTGTCGCTATTGATTAAGATAGACATTTAGTTAGCCTCCGCAGCTTTAACAACTTGCTGTGCAGCATCAGTCAGACTGGTTGCAGCAATGATAGACAGACCTGATTCGGCCAGCTTCTTAGTACCTAATTCGGCATTGTTACCTTCCAAGCGAACAACCACTGGAATCTTAACACCGACTTCTTCAACTGCGCCGATAACGCCGTCGGCGATCAGATCACAGCGAACAATGCCGCCGAAGATATTGATCAGTACCGCTTTGACGTTTTCGTCAGAGAGGATAATTTTAAACGCTTCTACTACACGCTCTTTGGTTGCGCCGCCGCCTACATCGAGGAAGTTAGCTGGTGAACCACCGTGCAGGTGCACTATATCCATGGTACCCATGGCCAGGCCTGCGCCGTTTACCATGCAACCGATATTGCCATCGAGGGCAACATAGTTAAGTTCAAATGAAGCGGCATGGGCTTCACGTGCATCTTCCTGAGAGGGATCGTGCATCTCTTTGATCGCTGGCTGACGGTACATCGCATTACCATCAATAATGACTTTGGCATCCAAACAGTGAAGATTACCTTCGTCAGTAATAACCAGTGGGTTAACTTCCAACAGCTCAAGGTCTTTCTCTTTAAACAGCTTGGCCAAACCTAAAAAGATCTGTACGAACTGCTTAACCTGAACACCTTTTAAGCCGAGCTTAAAGGCTAGATCACGACCCTGGTAAGGCTGTGCGCCGGTTACCGGATCAATAATCGCTTTAAGAATTTTTTCAGGAGTCTCTTCTGCAACCTTTTCGATCTCAACACCACCTTCGGTTGAGGCCATAAAGATGATGCGACGAGTTCCGCGATCAACAACTGCGCCAAGATAGAGCTCTTGGTCGATATCAGTGCAGGTTTCAACCAGAATACGGCTGACAGGCTGGCCTTTGGCATCTGTCTGGTAAGTGACTAGATTTTTACCCAACCACTGCTCTGAGAACGCTTCAATTTCAGCTTTTGAGCTAACCAGCTTAACGCCGCCCGCTTTACCGCGGCCGCCAGCGTGGACCTGGGCCTTAACAACCCACTTGTCTCCGCCTATTACATCGGCAGCTGCCACAGCTTCTGCGACGGTTTCTGCTGCAATACCTTTCGATACTGGCAATCCGTATTCGGCAAAAAGCTGCTTACCCTGATATTCGTGCAGGTTCATACTTTACTTCCTGTTGTTTGTATTAAATTGGATAAAAAAACAGAGCTACCCAGTGGATAACTCTGCCTGTTAAATAGTAACGCTTAGCGACGCTTGCGATTGGCGATATGGATGGCGTTGCCATTCACTGCCAGTGCTGCCTCATGAACTGTTTCTGAAAGCGTTGGGTGACCAAATACGATCATACCCAGATCTTCTGCACTGGAACCAAACTCCATGGCAATTGCCACCTGCTGAACCAGATCCGCAGCACTTGGGCCAACAATATGGCAGCCAAGAATGCGGTCAGTGTCGGCATGGGCAATAATCTTAACCATACCGCCTGTCTCGTTTGCAGCCATAGCGCGACCACTTGCAGCGAATGGGAAGGTGCCCACGTTGTATGCATCGCCCGCGGCTTTAACCTGTTCTTCAGTCAGGCCTACAGAGGCGACTTCAGGGTGGGTGTAGATAACGTTAGGGACGATATCGTAGTTCATCTGCGCTTTGTGGCCAGCGATACGCTCTGCCACCATCACGCCCTCTTCTGAACCCTTGTGGGCCAGCATTGGACCGCGAACCAGATCGCCGATGGCGAAAACGCCAGCAACGTTAGTTGCACATTGTTCGTTAACAAATACAGTGCCGCGCTCATCGAGCTGCACACCACTGTCTTCGGCCAGCAGGCCATCGGTAAAGGCACGTCGACCCACACAGACAATCAACTTGTCGAAAGTCTCTTTATGCTCTGAACCATCAGCGACTACAAAAGTCACTTCAACTTCTTTACCTTTGATCTCAGTACCGGTTACGCGGGCGCCTAGACGAATGTCGAGGCCCTGCTTGGTAAAGATCTTTTTAGATTCTTTGGCAATGCCCTTGTCCATAATGGCGAGGAAGTCTTCCATCGCTTCGAGCAATACAACGTCAGAACCGAGACGATTCCATACTGAACCCAGCTCTAGGCCAATAACACCAGCACCGATAACGCCGAGACGCTTGGGCACTTCACCGATTTCGAGTGCGCCGGTAGAGTCGAGGATAAGGTCGTTGTCGACAGCAGCGACTGGAATGGCGATAGGCAGTGAGCCAGAGGCGAGAATAACGTTCTCTGTGTCCAGTACCGAAACTACACCATCATTGTCAGTCAGCTCAACTTTCTTGCCAGCCAGTAATTTGCCTGTGCCATATAGCGCAGTTACGCCGTTAGCTTTAAACAGACCCGCAATACCGCCAGTCAGCTGGTTGATAATCTTATTTTTGCGATCGAGCATGGCAGGTATATCAATCTCGACGCCTGTGCTGCTAATACCATGCACGGCAAGATCTTCTTTTGCTTCGTGGTATTTGTAGGAACTGTCGAGCAGTGCCTTGGAGGGAATACAGCCAACATTGAGGCAAGTACCGCCGTTTACACCAGCGCCTTTGTCGTTCTTCCACTTCTCAATACAGGCGGTTTTTAGACCTAACTGAGCTGCGCGAATGGCTGCCACATAACCTGCTGGGCCGCTGCCGATTACGATTACATCGTATTTTTCTGACATGTTATTTCCTATAAATATCAAATAGTTATAAATTAAATCTCAAGCAATATCTTAGCTGGATCTTCAAGCAATTCTTTAATGGTTACAAGGAACTGAACCGCGCCTTTACCATCGATTATTCTGTGGTCATAAGACAGCGCCAAGTACATCATCGGACGCACTACAACCTGACCATTAACTGCCATTGGACGCTCTTGAATCTTGTGCATTCCCAAAATTGCTGACTGTGGCGGGTTAATAATTGGCGTTGAAATCAATGAGCCGTAAACACCACCATTGGTGATAGTGAAAGTACCACCGGTCATCTCATCGATGGTCAACTTACCATCGCGAGCTTTCATAGCATAATCATAGATGCCATTTTCAATATTGGCGATGCTCATATTCTCGGCGTTGCGCAATACAGGAACTACCAAGCCACGCTCGGTGGAAACAGCAACACCCACATCCTGATAACCGTGATAGACAATGTCCGAACCATCGATCGATGCATTAACTGAGGGGAAGCGTTTTAGTGCTTCAACTGCAGCCTTAACAAAGAAACCCATAAAGCCAAGGCGAGTACCGTTATGGATCTTGGTGAACTCTTCTTTATATTGCTTGCGCAGATCCATCAGAGCAGTCATATCGACTTCGTTGAAGGTAGTCAGCGAAGCGGTAGTTTGGGTCACTTCCAGGAGGCGCTCTGCGATACGTGAACGCATACGCGTCATAGGCACGCGGCGCTCAACGCGATCACCGGCTTCAAGCTCAACTTGAGCGGCAACTGGCGTCGCGGCCGGAGAAGCAACAGCAGGTGCTGTAGCTGGCGGCGTGTAGTTAACCACGTCTTCTTTGGTAATACGGCCACCCTTGCCAGTACCTGTAATCAGGCTGGCATCAATACCGCGCTCTTCAGCAAGCTTTTTAGCCGCTGGATTAATCAGTCCACCATTGGCTGTTGGCTCTGCTGCTTCGGGCTCAGCTACTGCTGCAGTTGGAGCAGCAGCTACAGCACCCTCTTCGATGCGCGCGATAATCTCGTTGCTGACAACGATGTCACCTTCAGCTTTAAGAATCTCGCTGATTGTTCCAGAGACTGGAGCAACTACTTCGAGGACAACTTTATCGGTCTCAATATCAACAATCAGTTCGTCGCGGTTTACGCTATCGCCAACCTGCTTGTGCCAAGTTGCCAGTGAACCTTCTTGGACAGATTCCGGATATGTGGGTGCCTTAATTTCAATGGCCATCTAATTTTTTCCTGTATTACGAGCTTGGGCTCAGTGCTTCATCAATAAATTGTTTTTGTTCTTCTAAGTGCGCGGACATATATCCACAGGCCGGTGCGGCTGACGCGGCACGACCTACATAACGCAAATGTAACATCGGGTCTATACGCTGCAACACGTGACGCATATGGTGCTGACTGCTGTACCAGGCGCCCTGATTAATCGGCTCTTCCTGACACCAGACGGCATCCTTCATATTAACGTAGGGCTTCAACACCTCTTCCAATTCAATATCCGGGAACGGGTAGAGCTGTTCTATTCTAACCAGAGCAATATTATCAATACCGCGCGCGGCGCGTTCTTCGTAGAGATGGTAATAAACCTTACCCGAACAGAGAACAACCCGAGTTGCTTTAGCGGGATCGATCTCGCTATCGGCGATAACATTTTGGAACTCACCGTTGGCGAGTTCTTCCAGAGAAGACGTCGCCAGCTTATGGCGCAGGATCCACTTAGGACTCATGATAATCAATGGGCGGCGCATCGGACGGATAGCCTGACGACGCAGCAGGTGGAATATCTGTGCTGGTGTAGTTGGGATTACAACCTGCATATTGTGCTCGGCACAGAGCTGTAAGAAACGCTCGAGACGCGCAGAGGAGTGCTCTGGCCCCTGCCCTTCAAAACCGTGAGGCAGCAACATAGTCAGGCCTGATAGACGCGCCCACTTGTGCTCACCGCTGGCAATAAACTGATCGATAACCACCTGGGCACCATTGGCGAAATCACCAAACTGGGCTTCCCAAATAATTAAACCTTTGGGGGCTGTGGTTGCATAGCCATATTCAAAAGCCAGTACCGCTTCTTCAGAGAGTACCGAGTCATAGATATCAAAGCGCGGCTGATCTTTCGAGAGATTGGCCATCGGCAAATAGGCTTCGCCATCTTTCTGATTAAACACCACCGCATGACGGTGGGAGAAAGTACCGCGACGCACATCCTGGCCGGTAATTCGAATCGGGTAGCCCTCTTCAAGCAGCGTACCGTATGCCAGCAGTTCGGCCATTCCCCAGTTAAGAGGAAGCGCACCGCCAGCCATCTTGCGACGATCATCATAGAGCTTGGTAACCTGACGCTGAACCTTGATACCATCGGGAATCTTGTTAACGCGATTAGCAACATCTTGCAGCAGCGCTAAATCCATACCGGTGTTAGCCGGTGTGCGCCAGTCATGATCCAGATAGGCTTCCCAGTTAACAAACAGGCTGGTGTCCGGCTCGCGGACTAGGTTGTGAACAACAAATTCACCCTTATCCAGTCGAGCGCGATATTCATTGGACATCTCATTGGCTTGGTTCTGACTCAAGACACCTTCATTGACCAACTTCTGAGAATACAAATCTCTGGTGGTCGAGTGCTTGCGGATAATGTCGTACATCAGCGGCTGAGTTGTGGACGGCTCATCGGTCTCGTTGTGACCGCGACGGCGGTAACAAACCAGATCAATCACCACATCTTTGCCAAACTCATAGCGGTAATCCATCGCTAACATGGCGGCAAACATCACTGCGTCGGGGTTGTCGCCATTCACGTGAAGAATCGGCGCCTGAACCATCTTGGCAATATCAGTACAGTATTCTGTAGAGCGGGCATCGTCCTGACGGCTAGTGGTAAAACCAACCTGGTTATTGATAACAATATGGATCGAACCACCGGTCTTGTAAGCACGGGTTTGGGATAGCTGGAAAGTTTCCATGACTACACCCTGACCGGCAAAGGCCGCGTCACCGTGCATCAGAATTGGAACAACCTTTTCACCTCTCTGGTCATCGCGTCGATCTTGACGAGCACGACCAGAACCGATAACCACCGGACAGGAGATTTCCAAATGCGAGGGGTTAAAGCCCAGCGCCATATGAACTTCACCACCGGGTGTCATCACGTTGGATGAGAAGCCCTGATGGTATTTAACGTCACCGGAAGTGTTCACTAAGCGCTTGCCTTCAAACTCTTCAAAGAGTTCGGCAGGGTTTTTACCCAGTACATTCACCAGTACGTTAAGACGACCACGGTGTGCCATGGCCATCACAATTTCTTTGCCGCCGTATTCACCAGCACGACGAACCAGACAGTCGAGCAGCGGAATTAAACTCTCGCCACCCTCGAGACCAAAACGCTTGGTGCCCGGGTATTTTGAATCCAGATGCTTTTCCAGACCCTCTGCAGCCGTTAAGCGACTAAGCACATCGAGACGCGCTTCGTCACCATAGGTGGGCTTGGAACGCACGCTTTCAAAACGCTGAGCCAACCACTGCTTCTCGGCAAACGAGGTGATATGCATATACTCGGCGCCGAGACTGCCGCAGTAAGTCTCTTCAAGAGACTCAACAATCTCGCGTAGAGTAGCTTCCTGCTTGCCAATATAAAGCGGGCTAGTTTGGAATGTAGTATCCAGATCGGCCTGAGTGAGGCCGTGGAAGTGCAGGTGGAGATCGGG
>CAWUVN010000056.1:0-16453 GCA_963925995.1 uncultured Pseudomonadales bacterium
AGAAGCCGCAAAAGACGGCTGCCTCTCCGAAGTGATGATTATCACCACCGGCCTGAGTATTCAGGATCCCCGCGAGCGTCCCGCCGACAAGCAACAGGCCGCAGACCAAAGCCATAAAAAATGGCAGGAACCCAACTCCGACTTTATCTCGCTATTAAACCTCTGGCGCCACTTTGAAGAACAGCGTCAGCAGCTCTCCGGCAATCAATACAGCCGCTACTGCAAAGCCAACCATGTCTCCTACCTGCGTATGCGTGAATGGCGAGACCTGCACCATCAGGTACACAGCGCCTGCCGGGCATTAAAGCTCACCGATAACAGCAAGCCGGCAGAAGCCGATGATATTCACCGCTCACTGCTCTCCGGACTGCTTGGGCAGGTGGGTATTCTGCAGGAGAAGTGGGAGTTTCTCGGTACTCGCAATCGCAAATTCTTTATCTTTCCCGGTTCAGGCTTAAGTAAAAAACCACCCAAGTGGGTGATGGCCGCCTCGCTGATGGAAACCACCAAACAGTTTGCACTTACAGTAGCCAAAATCGACTCAGACTGGCTCGAGCCATTGGCCGCCCACTTGGTTAAGAAGACTTATAGTGAGCCGTTTTACAGTATTAAATCCGGTCAGGTCATGGCCAGTGAACGGCAGACCTTATTTGGTTTGAGTATTGTTGAAAATAAACGCCGCGACTACGGACAGGTCAATCCCGATGAAGCGCGGAGAATATTTATTCAGCAGGCACTGGTAGAAGATGGCTATCGCGGCAAAGGTGACTTCTACAGCGAGAACCAGAAACTGGTCGAAGAGCTGCAGGCCCTTGAAGACCGCTTTCGGCGCCGTGACCTGTTAGTTGAACAGCAGGTGATTTACGAGTTCTATAACGAGCGAATTCCCGCAGGCATATACAACCTGCCGCTATTTGAAAAATGGCGTAAGCAGGCCGAGGCAACCGACCCACGGCTCTTGAAACTCGAAAAAGAGTATTTATTGTTGCGTGGTTTGTCTCAGGAAGAGCAGACCCAGTTTCCCGAAATCATTAGCTATCAGGGTATCAGCTACAACCTGCGCTACCATTTTGAACCCAATCATATCGAAGATGGTGTTAGCGCTGTGGTGCCATTGCCCCTGTTACATCAGCTGCCGAGATACTATTTTGAATGGCTAGTGCCCGGTATGTTGCGCGATAAATGTATCGCCCTGCTTAAAAGCCTGCCGAAACAGACCCGACGCAACTTTGTGCCAGTCCCGGACTATGTGGATGCATTCCTGTTAAAAGTTCGAGCTCAGGATCGACCGCTCACGGAAGTGCTGGCAGAGTATCTGCACAAGCAGACCGGTTTAACCATTCCTATGGAGCAGTGGAAACCGCAAAACCTCGATGCCTGGTACCAGATGAACTTTGTTCTCGAAGATGAAAATGGTGCCGAGATTGCCATGGCCAGAAGTCTTGAGAAGCTGCAGCAGGACTTTAAGCAGCAAATTAATAAGGGCCTAGAACAGGCCGCCGATCAGAACACTGACCAGACTAGAACACGGCAGGGAATCACCGAGTGGGACTTTGATGAATTGCCAGAAGAGGTGGCCTTAAAACACGGCAAAATAACTATTAAAGCCTGGCCGACACTGCGTGACTGTGGAGAGTCCGTATCTCTCGAAGTAATCGATAACCCGCTGCAAGCAGAAAAAATAAGCCGTCAGGGTCAGTTGCGATTGGCACTACTAAAAGGTCGCGAACAGGTTAAATATCTCACCAAACACCTGCTGCGCGGTAAAGAGCTGGCAATCATCGCCGCCAAAATTGGTGAGCGCAAACCGTTGGTCGATGCCCTGATCAGTGCCAGTTTTCAGCAGGCAATCTTTGCCAACCCCGAGGTGCTCAGAGAGCAGCAGCAATTTGATCGTGCCTTTGAAGCGGGAATTGGCGATGTAGTGATGATTGCTCAGGAGAAGGGGCAGGTTATAGAGTCACTGCTGTCGCCTCTGCACGACACGCAAAAGAAGCTTAGAGCACTGGGTCTGCCAGCTATTTATGCCGCAGAGGATATTCGCAGTCAGTTGGATTGGCTGTTTAGTAGTGACAGCTTATCGACCATCACCATCGAATCGATCCGGCAATATCCACGCTATATAAAAGCACTGCAGGTGCGTCTCGAAAAGCTCGCCGCTCAGGTCAGCAAAGATCGACAGCATATTGCCGAACTACAGGTCCTTGTGGAGCCCTGCAAACTGGCACTGGTTGAAGATCAGCCACTCTCCTCGGAACTTGAGATAGCGCTGCGCGATTTTTACTGGTTGCTAGAAGAGTACCGAGTCTCGCTATTTGCCCAGCAGTTAAAAACCCGTGTTCCGGTATCCTTAAAGCGCCTGCAAAAGCGCTGGGATGAAATTGAGGAGCAGTTGCGACGGTTTCGTGTTTAGTCTATTAATTGAGACTAAAAAGAGCCTTATTAAAAACTACCCTCAACAACGGAACTTCGTATAAACTAATTTGTCAGAACTGCATCCCAAAACTAACTTGGAATTGGGATGCAGGTAAAAATTGAATGATTAACCAGCTATTACCAACACATGGAGAAAGTCCAATGAACAAACAGAATATCAAACCTTTAGTTACTGCCGTAAGCGCAGCATTTATTGCAACTGCAGCAATCTCAACGCCAGCGTTCGCCGCTGAAAACCCTTTTCAGGCCGACGAGTTGCGCTCTGGCTATAACCTAGCTGGTCATCACGCGGAAGGAAAATGCGGTGAAGGCAAGTGTGGCGAAGGTAAAGCCGACGCGGAAGGAAAATGTGGTGAAGGTAAAGCTGAAACCGAAGGAAAATGCGGTGGCGATAAAGCTGCTGACGAAGGAAAATGTGGCGGTGAAAAAGCTGACGACGAAGGTAAGTGTGGTGAAGGCAAGTGCGGCGGCGCAGCCTAAAAAAACATTTATGCCAGCGACACAGCTAAATGGTTATTAAATGAAACAAAGCTACCCTGTTCAAGGGGCAGGTTTGGGATTAAGGCGGGCACTTTGTGGCCCGCTTTCTTCTGTGTCCCCAGAACAGATACAGTTTATGGAGGTAGCGCCAGAAAACTGGATTGATGTAGGTGGCCGTTACGGTGCGGCATTTCGAGAATACACCGAAAAATTTCCCTTTGTCCTGCATGGACTATCACTCTCAATAGGCTCCCCCTCACCACTCGACTGGGATCTATTAAAAGCTATCAAAGCCTTTATGGCCGAACATTCCATACGCTGCTACACCGAGCATTTGAGCTATTGCAGCGACAGTGCCCATCTCTATGATCTGATGCCGATCCCCTTTACCGAAGAGGCTGTCGACTACGTGGCCGAGCGCATACTGCAGATACAGGACTTTCTCGGGCAGCGAATCGCCATGGAAAATGTTTCCTACTATGCCGCCCCACAGCAGGAAATGTCAGAGATCGATTTTACCAATGCAGTGCTTGAAAAAGCCGACTGCAAGCTGCTACTCGATGTGAATAATATCTATGTTAACAGTATTAACCACAGTTACGATCCTCTCGAATTTCTTAAAGCATTGCCTGGCGAGCGCATTGCTTACGGCCATATTGCCGGCCATTACGACGAAGCTGAAGACCTGCGCGTCGATACCCATGGCGCCGATGTTATAGATCCGGTGTGGACACTTCTGGATGAAGCCTATAAGCAGTTTGGTGCATTTCCGACCCTTCTTGAGAGAGACTTTAATATTCCGCCAGTCGATGAGCTGCTTAAAGAAGTTGAACAGATAAGGGAGCGGCAGGCCAAATACGCTGGTCAGCAAGCTTTAGCAGAGAATATGGCATGACCAGTGATTCTCAAAGGCCATCCTTTCAACAGGCCCAGATAGAGTTTGCTGCTCATATTCGTAGTCCTGAGAGCAATCCAGCCCCTTTGGGTATTGAAGACCGTCGTTTAGATATCTATCGCAACCTGTTTTTCAATAATATCGAATCATTTATCGCCAATGGATTTCCAATCCTTAAGTCGATTACCGATCCCGATCAGTGGACGGTTATGATTCGCAATTTTATCCACCATCACCAGAGCCACAGCCCGTATTTTTTAAAAATAGGCAGCGAATTTTTAGACTATTTGCAAAATGAGCGTGATCCTCTGGAAAACGACCCCGGGTTTCTTCTCGAACTGGCCCATTACGAATGGGTAGAGCTGGCATTGGATACCTCGACAGTGGAAATTCCCGAGGCAAAAAGTGATGGCGATCTGCTCGACGACTGCCCGATAGTCTCACCGCTGGCCTGGCCCCTGAGCTACAGCTATCAGGTACAGATGATCGGTCCAGACTTTCAGCCGACAGCGGATCAAGCTGTCCCGACGCATCTAATTGTCTATCGCAATCGCAGTATGCAAATTGGCTTTATCGAAACCAATGCCACCACCTGTCGACTACTTGAACTGTTCCGTGAAGAGAACCAAAGCGGTCGCGAAGCGCTATTAAAATTGGCCGCTGAACTCAATCATCCCGACCCAGAGGTCTTGCTTCAATTCGGTCTTGAACTATTATTACAGTTACGCAGTAAAGAGATTATTTGCGGTTTCCATTAATTTTTTAACCTCTAGTCCCTCAGGCTGTGTACGCGGCTTTAATTGAACAGTAGAATACTCCGATATTCACCCATGCAAATGATTTGCGAGTAATTTTATGATTAACAAAAGCTTTGCGGCGGTTGCCTTATTAGTTTCAGTACTGATTTCAGGACTGGCGGCAATGCCGACTTTCGCCGACGATGACAGATTTGAAAGCCTCAATCGAAAGATGTTCTATGTTAATGAGCGCCTTGATCGCTATGCTCTGCGCCCAGCGGCAGTCACTTACACCACAGTGATGCCAGATCCTCTGGAGAAAGGTGTTGAGAACTTCTTTAGCAACCTCGATGAAGTGGGTAATGTAGTGAACGATCTTTTTCAGGGAAAATTCAATCAGGCAGCCCATGACAGTGGACGCTTTCTGCTCAACACCACCCTAGGTCTCGGCGGCCTTTTTGATGTTGCCAAGCGCGCTGGCCTGGAAAAAAGTGATGGCGAAGATTTTGGTCAGACTCTGGCAGTCTGGGGTGTGGGTGAAGGCCCTTATTTAATGCTGCCTCTTATTGGTCCATCCACATTGAGGGATGCACCGAGTAAATTCGTTGATAGTATAACCAGCCCATTTTCTTATGTAGATGATGTGCGAGCTCGAAATGCTGCCAGAGGTGTCGACCTGTTGGCTAAAAGAGTAGGTCTGTTAGAGCTGGATAATGTTATCTCTGGTGATAAGTATTTGTTTGTTCGTGATGTCTATCTGCAGCGCAATAGATATCTGGTCAATGATGGGGCTATAGAAGACGATTTCGGTGATTTTGAAGATTATTGATTTAAAGACTAAATGATAACAGCGGTATATTGGCAGCTAATGGAATCTACTTTTCAGCAAATCAGGTTTAAGCTAATCAAGCTTAAGCAGTGCGAGTATAAACAGCGCTCGTTGAAACCGCGCGCGCTGGGTTAACAATGAATACAGCCTCAGGCCTGATTATCCTTCTCAATGGCACTGAACCCAGTGTCAAAAGTATCGGAGACAGTCTCCAAGCCCTTGGCTGCGAGACGGCGACAGCAGAAAATTACCAAGCCATAGGAAGCCTGTGCAGCGACCCGCTGATTCAGCCGGTGGTTATCAGCTCTGAAAGCTCTCCTCTTAAAACCGACAGTCAGCGAGAACAGCTGCAAGTCATGGCGGCTAAATATTTGGTGATTGTCGCCCTGAGCGAATCGGGCATTGATAATATTGCCGAATATTTCCGACTCGGTGTTGCCGATGTAGTCTTTCCCGAGCCCAACGAGCAGAAGATAAAAGATACCCTAGTGCGAATGGACAGGCGAGCAGAGTCGCGCTTGCAAAAAAGGCTCTATCGCACCGAAATGGAAAAGGCCAATCTCGAACTGCAAGAGAGTTTGCGGCTGCTAAAACAGGATCAGCTAGCAGGACTGGAAGTACAGAAGAGCCTGATGCCGGAGAGTCCCTTAAAGTTCGGCGACTATGAAATCTCTCACTCGATCACCCCGTCACTTTATTTGAGTGGCGACTTTGTCGGCTACAACTTTGTTCTCGGTCGCTACCTGCTTTTCTATTTTGCCGATGTCTCTGGTCACGGCGCCTCATCGGCCTTTGTTACCGTTCTGCTACGTTTTATGATTGGCCGAGTGATACGCCGCCATCAGCTAGAAAAAGATTATACGGCGCTAGCACAGGCCCCTGAGGGGTTAGTGGAACATATCAACAATCAACTACTGGCCACCGGTCTGGGCAAGCACCTGACCATAGTCGCCGGTTCGCTAGATACAGAGACCAGTAAGTTGCGCTATGTGGTTGGCGCACAGCAGCCGTCACCAATTCTGATCACCGACGGTCATGCCCAGTACCTGCCCGGCAAAGGCAAGCCCGCAGGCATATTTGAAGATGCTTCCTGGGTGATTGAAGAGATGACCTTGCCGGAAAGTTTTGCTCTGGTACTGTTGTCCGATGGAGTATTTGATCTTATTCCGGATAAAGAGATTGTTGATAAAGAACAGACGCTGCTCAGCTATCTTGCCACCAGTTCCGACAATATCGATAAGTTAAAGCATGCATTGCTGATCGAGTCCGTAGAAGCGCCTCAAGACGATATTTCAGTGCTATTGCTGACTAGAGGTATGTAGCATGAGTGTCGGCAAAATATTGGTCTCTGATGATCAGGGCAATTACCTGCTCAAGCTAATTGGCGATGTTCGAGTGACGCTCTGCGGCTCGTTAAATCACCATATGGAAACCATTTTTGGCCGTCAGGATGTCAAAAATGTGATTGTCGATATGCTCGAGGCAGAAGGGCTTGACAGTACCACTCTTGGGCTGATGGCCAAGCTGGGCCTGCACTGCCGCAAAGAATATGGCATTAACGTACAGGTGTTTTGCCAAAACCCGAGTATCTTGCGCACACTGGACTGTATGGGTCTGGAGGAGATATTCGATATTATTCAAGAGGTGCCAGCGATTAATACAGAGCTTCACAGCATAGAGTCGGTAAGTCCTGAAGTGGATGAGATTCGTCGGCAGGTGGTCGAAGCGCATAGGCTGTTAATGGAGCTTAATCCGGATAACAGTAAAGAATTTATTGATCTGATCCGAGCCCTCGAATCAGACCAATAGAGAAGCTCTTCAAGAGCCAGATTTTTATCAAAGAGTTAGTTCTTATCTCTAGCGTTTAACTTGCACTGAATATACTCGCTGTGACGAATATGCAGCAGATCCGCAACCCGACGAATAATCCCTTCCTCGTGCTTATCCAGATGGCCATCGGCAAAAGCCACACGCCACATAGCGGTCATCAGATCGATCTTTTTGTCGTGGTCAAAGTGGCTGTTGATCTCGCGAGTAAACTGATAGAGCGAAGTCGCCTCAGCCACCTCGTCCCGAGAGAGCAGAATTAACTCATCCACCTGTTCCGAGCTGAGCTCCAACATCTGGGCAAGGGTATGGCTGATCGAGGTCAGTTCATCTTCCCCAAGATTGCCGTCAATCACCATTACTTCGATAAGCAGTGCTGCAGTGGCGAGTTGATCGCCACTCAGTGAGTTATCGTCGGCCTCAATAACATTTTTGGCAAAAAACGCCTTAATCTTATCAATCATTAGTTAAGGTCTTTTAGCCAGGCTTCAAGTTTAATCTGGTCAGCGACAAAACCGCGAATACCTTCCGCGAGCTTCTCTGTCGCCATAGCGTCCTGATTCAGTTCAAAGCGGAAATCGCTCTCATTACCCAGCTGGTAATGAATTTTTGAACCGGTGTTGGACGGATCCAGTTTGCGCTCCAGAGAACCATAATCATCGTCCAGCGCCTGCAACAACTGCGGGCTGATAGTTAGACGGTCACAGCCAGCCAGCTCGGTAATCTCTTCAGTATTTCTAAAGCTCGCACCCATAACTACCGTGTTGTAGCCAGTCTGCTTGTAATAGTTATAGATTCGAGTCACCGACTGTACACCGGGATCATCGACCGGCGCATACTCGGTAAGACCGGTCGAGTTTTTGTACCAATCGAGAATTCTGCCAACAAAAGGCGAGATTAAATAGGCGCCTGCATCAGCCGCAGCCGCTGCCTGAGTAAAATTAAACAGCAGAGTTAGGTTGCAATTAATACCTTCTTTTTCTAACTGCTCAGCAGCGCGAATGCCTTCCCAAGTGGAAGCCATCTTAATCAGAACGCGCTCTTTGCCGATACCCGCCTGCTCGTAGAGGTTGATCAGGTGACGAGCCTTGGCAATAGAGGCATCAGCATCATAGGAAAGTCGCGCATCAACTTCTGTGGAGACCCGCCCGGGAATCTGCTCAAGAATTTTTTCACCAAAACCCACAGCCAGTCTATCCATACAGTCTGCAAGCTGCTCGTCGCTGGACTGTCGGCCATTCATAGTGTTGGCGACAATCGAATCGACAAGACCGCGATAGGCAGGCATCTGTGCCGCTTTTAACAGCAGTGAGGGATTAGTGGTGGCATCCTCGGGAGAGTATTGCGCAATCGCATCAAAGTCACCGGTATCTGCTACTACGGTGGTCATTTCTTTTAATTGGGCGAGTTTGCTCTTGTTGTTGCTCATTAACCATTTACTCCAGATGTTTTTGCTATTGCGTTCGTTAAAACCTCAATTGTCGCTGAGGGTTTATGTGCATTTTCGCTGATATGTCGTCTAAATTGGCGGGCTCCAGGCATGCCGTGAAACAAACCTAATATATGACGCGTCATGGCATTTAGCTTGGTGCCTTTCGAGAGCTCATTATCCACGTATTTAAGAAACTCTTCAGCAATTTTTTCGCGACTTTTGATCGGATTGTCAGAGCCGTAGATAATTTGATCCACACTAGCCAGCAAGTATGGATTGGTATAGGCCTCGCGCCCAACCATCACTCCGTCGAGATGCTTGAGATGTTCAGTTGATTGCTCGAGAGTCGTCACGCCACCATTGATAATAATCTCCAGATCGGGAAAATCTTTTTTAAGCTGATAGACCCGGTCGTAGTTTAGTTCCGGTATCTCGCGGTTCTGTTTCGGGCTAAGCCCTTTTAGCCAAGCCTTGCGCGCATGAACCAAAAATACCTCACAGCCAGCCTCGGCAACAGTGCCGACAAAATCCGCTAAAAAATCATAGGAATCATGTTCATCAACACCGATACGATGCTTTACCGTCACCGGAAGATCGACCGCATCGCGCATAGCGGAGACACAGTTAGCGGTGATCTGTGCATCTTTCATCATAATCGCGCCAAACATACCGTTTTGAACACGGTCGCTGGGGCAGCCACAGTTTAGATTAATTTCCGCATAGGCATATTTCGCAGCCATCTTACAGGCCAGCGCCAGATCCTTCGGGTTGCTGCCGCCGAGCTGCAGAGCCACCGGATGCTCAAAGGCATCCATTTGCAGATGGTGATCGCTATCCCCGTGGAGGATTGCGCCAGTGGTCAACATCTCTGTATAGAGCATCGAGTGTTGACTGATCAGGCGCAAGAAATAGCGACAGTGGCGATCGGTCCAGTCGAGCATGGGGGCCACACAAAATTTTCTAACTAAGGGCATGGTTTTTACAGGCAGTAAATAAATTTAGGGCTCAGTATTTGAGCAGGCGGCAATTATAGAAGCCCTGAAGCGAAAAGTCCGTAAACATTCATCGTTAACTGAGGTTTTAGTGATCAACCTGAACTTAAAAAACGTTACAATTGCCCATGGCCTTTGATTACAAACCTTTCCTTAAATCCCTCACCCAGCGTCCCGGCATCTATCAGATGTTCAATGCCGAAGGGGAAATACTGTATGTGGGTAAGGCCAAAAACCTAAAAAATCGAGTTAGCAGCTATTTCCGCAGCACCGGTTTAACCCCCAAGACTGCCGCGCTGGTTAAACGTATTGCGCAGATTGATGTCACGGTTACCGAGACCGAAACCGAAGCGCTGATACTCGAACACAACCTAATTAAGCAAAATCGACCGCCCTACAATATTTTGATGCGCGACGACAAAAGCTACCCCTATATCTTTTTGTCCGATCAAGATAAGTGGCCGCGATTAGCCTTTCATCGCGGGGCAAAAAAAGCCAAAGGCACCTATTTTGGACCCTTCCCAAATTCCTATGCCGTTCGTGAAAGCATGAGCTTTCTTCAGAAAACCTTCAAAGTGCGCCAGTGTGAAGATGTGTTTTTTAAAAACCGCTCGCGACCCTGCCTGCAGTATCAAATCAAGCGCTGTACTGCGCCCTGTGTTGATCTTGTCAGTACTGAAGATTACGCCGCAGATGTTAATCTGACCCGGCTCTACTTGGATGGTAAAGGCGACAAAATATTAAAGCAACTCGAGCGCGATATGGAAGCAGCATCGGTGCAGCTGCAGTTTGAAAAAGCCGCAGAGAGCCGTGATCAGATTGCCGCGCTAAGGCAGATTCAGGCGCAGCAGGTGATCGAAAAGGGCAAGGGCACCATTGATGTGGTAGCCGCCGCGATCAGCAATGGTCAAGCCTGTGTTCATATGCTGTATATCCGTCAGGGAAGAGTTTTAGGTAGTCGAAGTTACTACCCCAAAGCACCTCTTGCCGAAGATTGTGGCGAACTCTTGGATGATTTTCTGCCGCTACTGTATTTGGCTGGGGAAGGTCGACCGGATTTACCCAAAGAAATCTTATTGAATGCTCAAATTGATAGTGCTGAGGTGTTGACTGAGGCGCTTAAACTGCGAGTGCAGCGCAATATTGAAATACGTCATTCGGTGCGCGGTTTTCGCGCCAAGTGGCTAGAATTGGCGCAGCGTACCGCTGAACAGAATCTGGCCGGCAAGCTAGCGTCGAAAAAGACTCAAGAGCAGCGTTTTGAATCCCTACGCGACACCCTTGAACTGGAGGCAACACCAGAGCGCCTTGAATGTTTTGATATCAGTCATAGCAGTGGTGAGGCGGTGGTTGCCTCCTGTGTGGTCTTCGATAGCAATGGCGCGTTAAAAAGTGATTACCGTCGGTTTAATATTGAAGGCATTACCGATGGCGATGATTACGCAGCGATGGAGCAGGCCATTCGCCGCCGCTACACAAGGTTGATGAAAGGCGAGGGCAAGCTCCCGGATATTCTTCTGATCGATGGTGGCAAGGGGCAGATTGGTATTGCCAAAGAGGTTTTAAATGATCTCGGCGTGGCCGGGGTAATGATTCTTGGTGTAGCCAAAGGAACAACCCGCAAACCGGGTCTCGAAACGCTGATTATCGCGGACCAGAATAATCGTATTATTGGTCGTCCGCAGCAGGCTGCTCTCCATTTGATCCAGCAGATTCGCGATGAGGCACACCGTTTTGCGATTACCGGCCATAAGGCACGGCGCGATAAAAAGCGCCGCACCTCAGCACTGGAAGGTATTCCTGGTGTTGGGCCAACTCGGCGGAGAGACCTGTTAAAACACTTTGGTGGGATTCAAGAGGTTAAGAAGGCTAGCGTGGCTGATTTGATGAAAGTGCCTAATATAAGCAAAAAGGTTGCTGATGCTATTTACAGCGCGCTGTATAATGAATAAATTTGCGGTTGCTGAATGATAGTTTTTAAACTAACCGCCCATACGCCATTAGAGAAGAAGACAAAGTAATGTGGAACCTACCAAATATCCTAACACTGTTGCGAATTGCCATGATCCCGGTATTTATCGTTGTCTATTACATGACTTCGTGGGAATGGCATAACCTAGCAGCGGCGGCGATCTTTGGTTTGGCTGCAGCGACCGACTGGGTCGATGGCTATGTGGCGCGAAAATATAACCTGATTACCGCCTTTGGCGCATTCCTTGATCCTGTGGCCGACAAACTGATTGTGGTTGCGGCAATGGTGGTTCTGCTAGAAGTTCATGCAACACCCTGGTTTGCCTTGCCGGCCATTGTGATTATTGGTCGCGAGATTGTGATTTCAGCGCTCCGTGAATGGATGGCAGAGATGGGCTATCGCGGCACTGTGGCCGTGGCGACCATCGGCAAAGTTAAGACCTGGGTGCAGATGGTTGCGATTGCGCTATTGCTTGCCGCCCGACCCGAGCAGGAGTTTTTGTCGCTGCTGGGCTTTATCGCAATCTACATTGCAGCGGCATTGACACTCTGGTCAATGGTGTACTATTTACGCGCGGCATGGCCGCAATTGAGCGCCGGTGAAGATAAGTAGTTAATAGAGCGATAAGTGGTTGATTTATTGCTGATATTCCATAGAATACGGCCTCGTCGAAATATCATTGAATAGTAGCGACGATAAACAACAGTAAAGGCGCGGTAGCAAAGTGGTAATGCTGTGGACTGCAGCTAAACCATGTATTGTGCCATCGTCGGTTCGACCAATTGCGAATCAATTAGCAACGAGCGAAGCGAAGCCCGAAGGGGATTAACAGCCTGTAGGCTGTTAAGATTCTTCCGACCGTCTGAATAGTAAGACCGACGGGAAGTTTATATACAAGTTTTTTTAGGCGCGGTAGCAAAGTGGTAATGCTGTGGACTGCAACTCCGCCATCGTCGGTTCGATTCCGACCCGCGCCTCCAATTTGAAAAGATGTTTCACCGGCTAATCATTCGTGTTGGCCATAGGCTTTACCAGCCTTGCACGATCACCCTGCCCGGGTGGCGAAATTGGTAGACGCAAGGGACTTAAAATCCCTCGGTGGCAACACCGTGCCGGTTCAAGTCCGGCCCCGGGCACCATTAATATCCGAGAAATAAATACCTCCGCCCATGCTAATTTAAAACTGCTATCTTTGGACTTGTAGCGGTGAGGTTCACAAAATACGATTGAGTGTTTTGGACGCCCGCTCAGGGCGCCCCGCAGGGATCAAAGCAGCCCAAAGGCTGATTTGATCAACCCGGCCCCGGGCACCATTTATATCCGATAAATAAATACCAAAGCCCATGCTAATTTAAAACTGCTATCTATTCCTGCCCCAGGCACTATTTATATCCGAGAAATTAATACCGCTGCCCATTTTATTTAATATATCCTGATCAATGAATTTTGGCGTCTAATAATAAGCAATGCAGAATTAATTAAGCGAGTTCGAAAATAAACTTATCGGACTATTAAAGGCGGAGGGTGAAAGTATGGGTGCGATGATATTGATTGGCAGTGGTTTGTTGCTCTATGTTCTAAGGAACGTAATGCCATCTTGGTTAGGCTGGTTGGTTCTGCTCGGCCCCTGGGGTTTTTATAATTATCATCATGATAATACGCGTATCAGTCACCCTGACTATAAGAGTTCTTCAGCATATTTATCTTGCTTAAATATTGCAGACAGAATTTATCGCGATAATTTTGAAGAGGCCATAGCAGATCCTGCACTTTGGCAGTTGGGGGGATATAAAAGTGCTAGAGACTATGCAGCAGTTAGTAAGTCTATTGTAATCTCTAGTTGTAACAACTAAATCACTCGATAAAATCTCTCCATTGGTCAGTTCCTTTTTGCCCCCTATAAAAAAAGCCGTGATGAATCACGGCTTTCTCGTACTAACCTTCAGGCTTTATTTAGAACGCTGCCTGCACACCAAAAGCAATCAAGCTGGTTTTGGAGTCTGCCTCAGACCATGACTTATGAAGAGTAGGTACGAAAGGATTTTCATTGTTAGGATCCATATGACCGCCACTCAGGAAGTTAAGTGGAACCCAGCCGTTCGCTTCAACGATTTCAACAAAATATTTCACGTTGCTATTTGGCATATAGGATGCACCAAGTACCAGCTGGTCTTGCTTCTCCCATGGAGCGCCTGTATCGCCGGCAATATATTCACTGAACTCAATAGAGAGGTCGACATCTTTCTCAAGACCGAAGTCGTAAGAGTAGCTGCCACCAACAGTCCAGGTGAAGTTCTTTACAGCTTCAAATCCGGCATATGCAGGGAAGTTAGGGTTAGCTGTGCCAGGCCATACTTTCAATGTCTCTGCAAATTCTGAAAGTAGCGTTAAGCGGCCATTCTCATAACGAGAGTAAACAGAAACAGCATCTACATTGTCTTCACAGGCGCGGAAATGCTTAACCACATATTCCTGGCAGTAAGCAGTTCCGTATTGGTAGCTGGCGCCGGCGAGAAGTGAGCCGCTATCAAGAGCGAAAGTGTAGTTTGCATCTACTGCAAAGTTGTTTAGTAGCGAGGGAACAGCAGAGTTAGAGCCTCCAACAGGTGTGTTGGCGTTTCTGAACTGTGCACCGCCCTGAATGGCCATTGCGCGCAGATGTAAATTGTCACTGGAATAGCCTAACAGGCCGCCATAGGCCAGACCGGCAAATGAATGCCAGTTAGTTGAGTTGGTAAATGGGCTAACGGTATCGTTGAGACCAAAGGGAATATCCATTTTACCAAGAGACGCATAAACGTTTGATTCTGCCAGGTTGCCATAGAGAAGATAGGCGCGACGCATACTGATATTGTTGCGCGGCAAACCAGTGATGGTTGAACCAGATGCGAAGTTTTGCTCCGGGTTGTACAGCAACTCAGCATAAGCAGTCAGGTTGTCGGTTAAACGCGCTGTCAGATTAAGGTTACTTGAGTGAATAACGGCTTCTGACACTGTTTTACCGATTTGGTTTGACGAAGTAGGGTGGCGCATCAGCCAGCCAAACTTGGTATCTATATTAGACTTCTGGTAGTTGACCAGCGCAGTGACCTGTCCGCCCAAAGTGAGTTTTTGTTTTAGATCACCGTCGCGCAGTGCCTGCAGTTGAACAAGCTGCTTGGTATTGGTATCTCTCGAATGGTCGAGTACTTTAAAGTTGTAGGCGCCGTTAGATCCGACTAGATCTAAAGAGGGTGCTTTCTTGGTATTTTCGACAACTTTGGATTCAAGCGCTGAAATCTTATCGAGGGCTGCGTTATACAGTTCGAATAATTCTTGATTGGTTGGAGTCTCTGCTGCAGCGTTGGCTGATACAGATCCCATAAGTGCTAAAGATGCTAATGCAGATATACGAAATTGCATTTTTTCACTCCCAGTGAATAATTTTATGATTTTTATGATTTTTATGATTTTTATGATTTTTATGATTTTTATGATTTTTATGATTTTTATGATTTTTATGATTTTTATGATTTTTATGATTTTTATGATTTAAGTTCGAGCGGAAAAAAACTATACAGAGTATGCCTATGCATATTATAACTAATAGTTCAGAAGATGAATCATAAATTTTCTTATACAAGTTGGCTAATTGGCTAAAGATATCATTAAGAGAGTAGGGTTGATGCAATTAACCTAAAGGTATATATGTATCGGTTTGTCAGATTGCAATAGAGCTGATAGCTGCGGAGAAGATTGATATTACTTTAAAGCAGTCAGGCGATGGATGAACCCAATGTCGGGTTTCGATACGAATTTTTCAATAATTCCGTATATTTATCATGTGTTATTCACTGCCGGGTTGGTTCTCATTTGACGTACAGCTGTAAATTGGGTGGCTTGTGGGAAGTTTTTAATTTAGGAGTCAGCTATTACAGTCTGTCCCAGATTGTTTCTGTTGTTTCTGTTGTTTCTGTTGTTTCTTCGGTTCATTCGGCTGGATCCATGGTGCTCTCCCTTCTTAAGATGTAACTACAGTTAATCTTTAAATCTACCTTATATAGCCTTTATATATAGATCTAAATGAAATCATATAAAGTGCTTGTTTTTTGTTTGAATTTAAAACATTATTCAACCTGCTAAAAATACATCAAGCTCTTTTTTCGAGACATGGAGGCAGTCTTTGTAATAAGTTTGGGGAAATTATTTAAGTAATTTCCAAGTTTTATAGAAGAATTTCAGTACCGTTAAATAAATAAATTGTTATAAAAATAAAGTAGTTAGGTTGATTGGCAGGTTCATTTTGTACCGTTGCCTATTGACTAAGGCTGCAAAATAATGAAAAAGCTACTCACTCTTCTTAAGTTAAACAGTTGGTTGAAGTGAGATTAATAAAAGCAATTCCGGGGGAATTAATGAATATATACACAAAAATTCGGTCTTTAGGGGCTTGTAGTTCAAAAAACATGGGGCCTTTGCGCCTGAGATGGGGGGCTCTTTCTACGTTTAGGTCGATAGTAAGGCCTATAACGAAAAGTCTTCTTTCTTTTTCTTTACTTGCTCTTTTAGCACCTAGTGTATATGCGCAAGGAGTTGCTCTAACAGTTACTACCGACGGTTCAGCAGTACGTATGACTGGCCCTTGGTGGAGCTGGGATGCAAGCGGCGGTCCAGAAGCGGTCGATAATAGCGACGGCACTTGGACAGTAACGCTTGATCCAGCACCAACTGAGAACATGGAGTACCTGTGGGTTGTTGACGGTGTTCAAGAGAACCTGATCGACAATGCTGCTGGCGCTGAATGTTCTGCTGAGATTGATGGTGGTTCACTGATCACTGATTACAGTGGTTGGGCTAACCGTGTACTGGTAGTG
>CAWUVN010000057.1:0-19282 GCA_963925995.1 uncultured Pseudomonadales bacterium
ACGATAGCCTTTTAAAGCACAGCGAAAACCTTCACCGTATCACCGCAATTGAACAGACAGTCAGCTACACCGGCAGACGCAAAACAGATATAGCACCACCGAAACCGGCCACCCACCTGCTCTATCAGGGACGGGCCTGGCCGCTTAATGAGCCGGTCAGTATTGGTATTGATGGCAAGCGCCTGAATATCACTCAGTTGGTCGACAGCCGTGCCACGCTGGTTATCTCAATCAATAACCACAGCCTAAATATACTTCATCGCGACAACCAAACGTCCATAGAACTGCCGGATAGCGCTGCCCCCGGCGGGAAAATATTTATCGGTGACTTTCGGCTGCAACTAATCGAGGTCTGCAATGGCTAAGAAGCGCCGCAATATTGCCTTTAGTCTCTCCTTTCTGGACATTATGGCCTGCGGCTTTGGTGCGGTAACCCTGCTGTTTTTAATTCTTCGTCACAATGCCACCGAAATCGAACTGCCCGACCCAAGACTGGCCTCGGAAGTCGATCTTCTGCAGGAAGATATTCGTCAGGCCGAACAGGAAAAAATCGAACTATTAAATAGCCTTGAACAGTTACAGCTGCAATTGGTCACCGCGCAGGGTGCCTCCGAACGAGTGATTACCGATCTTCAGGAACAGGAAAAAAGCATTCAGGCCGATCCCAAAGATGATATTGCCAAACTGCGCCGTCAAGTAGAGCAGCTGGAAAAAGAAACCGCGCAGATGGAAGAGGTTGAGTTTGGCGACAAAGTGCGTGAATTTCTTGGCGATGGCAATCGCCAGTATCTCACCGGCCTTAAACTCGGCGGCGAGCGAGTAATGATTCTCGTCGATGGTTCGGCAAGTATGTTGGCCGACACCGTGGTCAACGCCGTGCGCCGACGCAATATGAGCGACAGCCAGAAAAAGCAGTCGCCAAAATGGGTTTGGACAATGCGCACCTTAGAGTGGCTGCTGGCACAACTGCCACCGAGCAGTCGCTTTCAGGTCTATATCTTTAACACCGGCACCCAACCGGCAATTGTCGGTACCGAGGGTGAGTGGCTGGATGCTGCAGACTCTTTGGCACTGGAAAAAGCCGTCGAGGGGCTGCGCAATTACTCACCGGGATCTGGAACCAGTCTAATCAATGCGATTGTCACCGTTAATGACTTCGAAGATAAACCGGACAATCTATTTTTGCTCACCGACGGACTGCCCACTCAGGGCGTCAGTCCTCCGAAAAAATATATGGTCAGCGGCCGCCAGCGACGAGACTTCTTTTTCGCCGCAGTGAATAGTCTGCCGCGCGGCATTCCGGTCAATACTATTTTATTCCCCATGGAGGGTGATCCGGAAGCCGCCGCGCTGTTCTGGCAGCTGGCGCTAAATACACAGGGAGCCTTCATCGCCCCCTCGCGAGACTGGCCATGAAACGCCAACGCCGTGCATCCCAGGAAGCCAGCATCTCATTTCTGGATGTTATCAGCTGTGGCTTTGGCGCTATCGTACTATTACTGGTAATAGCCCGAGTCGGCGATCCCGCCGCGCTTGAAGAGGCGGAGAACAAACTGCGCGCTACAGTAAAAGAATATCAGGAGCGCCTGTTTGATGTGCGCGGTGAATCCGTCGTTCTCAACGAACAGCTTAAATCCCGCAAGCAACAGCTCTCCGAGCTAATCGAACGAGTAGCGCGTCTAAAAGCCAAACTCGCCAGTGTTGAAAAGCAGTCTGTACAGATATCCCAATCCGAAGCGCGAGAAAAAAAGCAGCTACAGCTAGTGATGCAGGTTCTTAGCGAAGAGATGGAGCGCCTGCTCGGCCCTGAATTTAAACAGCAGAATAAATTAATTGGCGGTATCCCAGTCGACAGCGATTATATTATTTTTGTTATCGACACCTCAGGCAGTATGCAGGTCGCAGCCTGGGAAAAGGTCAAAAAAGAGATGATCAATATTCTCGACATCTATCCGGATGTAAAAGGCCTGCAGGTGCTCAATGATATGGGCCAGTATATGTTCTCCGCCTACCGTGGCCGCTGGATACCGGATAGCCCGGAGATGCGTAAAAACATCGTTAAAACCTTAAATACCTGGGCACCATTTAGTAACTCCAGTCCGGTTGAAGGGATTAATGCGGCAATTCAGACCTTTTACAAAGCCGACCGAAAAATAAGTATCTACACCCTCGGTGATGACTTTCAGGGCCGATCAATTCGCAATATAGTCAAAGCCATCGACAACTTAAATCAGGCACACCGGGGAGCCGACCGGCTGGTGCGTATTCATGCAATAGGATTTCCGGTGCATTTCCCACCGGGCGGAACCCCCAGCGCCTCGGCAATCAAGTTTGCCGCTCTAATGCGCGAACTAAGCTATAACAACGGGGGAACCTTTATAGGTCTGAACAGCCTTAATTAGAGGGAATCAAAATTATGCAGATATCTAAACTATCAATTATCAGCGCTGTTCTTGCCCTGCTCGTCATCACTGGCTGCAGCTCATCGGCACAGGTTCAGATAGATCGAAACTTTCCGACCGTGGTCTCAAAACCCAAGGCTGTCAGCGCCTCGATTATCTTTAACGACGAATTTAAAAACTATGTGGCAACACCGAGCAAGAACACCAACATTGCTATAGGCTCGGCTCAAACCCTTATGCTTAGCAATGCCTTTGCAGGGCTGTTTAACAATATCGAATTTGTTCAGTCCAGAGATCAGGTGAGTTTTGAAAATGCGCTTGTGATCACTCCATCGGTTCAGGAAGTTCAGGTCTCAACACCCTCCGACACCTATCTAAATGTCTATGAGGTGTGGATCAAGTACAGCCTAGATATCCAAACTGCCAAAGGCGATCAAATCGACAACTGGTTTATGCCCGCCTACGGCAAGACACCGGATTCTTTTATGTTGTCAAAAACCAATGCCATCGAAGAAGCTACCGTTATCGCCCTGCGCGATGCAGGTGCCAAATTACTCCTCGATTTTTATCGAATTCCGAGTATCTACAATTGGCTGGTAAGAGAACGAAAGCTAGGAGATGAGCAGTGAAAAAATTAATCCTTCTCATTAGCATGGCAGCACTACTCGGCGGCTGTGGCGCCACCACTAGCATTGACGAATATCGTCCAAACAACAGCGTTATGGAAATCAACAGCGATGAATCAGTCGTTATACTCGGGCGCCGCGATGCCGGCCACTACGACACAGACCGTGAATTTATCAGCTGCGTTTCCGGAAAAATGAAAGGCGCGGACATAGGTGTTGTACCCGAGCAACAGTTTATCGACTCCATCTACCCCTGGTTTGAGCCGCGTACAGCACCCAAGGGGCTGAAACGACTTACCCGCCTTATGCAGGATCCAGATATTAAAAGCCAAGTAGACATTCAGAGAATTCGCTATTTAGTCTGGCTTGATGGCTCCACCGAAACCGAAAACCAAGGCGGCTCGATTAGCTGTGCCATAGGCCCCGGAGGCGGTGGTTGTTTCGGTTTTGCCCAGTGGGAGAAAAGCTCTACTTACGAAGCGATTGTCTGGGACCTTAGTGACTTTAGTGAAAAAGGCCGACTGCGTGTAGACTCCGCAGGAACCTCGTATCTGATTGGCGCCGTGGCACCAATTCCGCTTTTAACGCCGGTAAAAAAAGATGCCTGCAGCAGCCTTGGCAAACAGCTAAAAAAATTCTTTAGCGTGCAAAAGTAAATGGTGATCCAGTGAAAAGTTTAAATTTACGGCTGACTTTATCCGGCCTGGTATGGGCATTGGCATTCACAGCCACCTTAATGCCTGTGCAACTTGCGGCAAAAACCACTGGCGAAGATTTTTATAAAGAGGTACTGCAAGCGACCCCGATTTACGATGACCCAGAGCTTGATGCCTATATCAAAAAACTCGGCAATGAAATTGTCGCCCAGTCGGAGATGGCCGGAGAAAAATTTACCTTTACCCTGCTCGACTCACCAGACCTAAATGCTTTCGCCACCCGCGACAACTATGTCTACGTCAATCGCGGCCTGCTCAATTATGTTAGCAACGAAGCACAGCTGGTCTCGGTGCTCGCCCACGAAGTTGCCCATATCACCAAGAACCATGTCACCGGTCAGGAAGGCAAGGCAACCGGAGCGCAAATTCTCTCAACCATAGCCGCCGTGCTTTCCGGCAGCGGTGAAGTCTATGAAGCGGGAATGGCCTATGCCAACTCAATTATCCGCGGTCATGGCCGCCGCAACGAGCTGGAAGCCGATGAAGCCGGTGCCGAATATATGGCCAAACTGGGTTACAAGCCCAGCGAGATGATCAGCATGCTATCGATTATGAAAGACTACGAAATGCTGCAGAAAGACCGTGCCAAAGCCAAGGGTGCCAGCAAGCAGACCTACCACGGTATATTTGCCAGCCACCCGCGCAATGACTCGCGACTGCGCACCGTGGTGAGTAAAGCTCAACGCCTACAATCCACCAAGACACGCGGTGATGGCGCCGCCAGATACCGTGAGCTTACCGAAGGACTTATCTGGGGAGAAAACTTTCTCGCCAAAGAGAAAAAATCCGAGCGCTACTCAGATATGACACTGCGGGTGCGCTTTGATTACCCCAAAGGTTGGACTCAAACCAACGATGCTAGCAAGCGCAGCTCTGTAGGCACCTCTGAAAGTAAAGAGGCCAAGCTCAGCCTGACCCCTATTGCGCGCACCGCCCAGAGTCCTGAAGAATATCTCTATAATTTTCTGAGAGTTGCAAAACTCGAACAGGGCAACGCCATCTCCCCTGCCGGGTTAAAGGGTTTTAGCGGAATTTTACCCGGCGACGACAATCAACCTGACCAGCGTATTGCAGTTATCTATTACAAACTCAATGCCTTTGTATTTAAGGGAGAAGTGGATAAACCGGCGCAGTTTGCCGACGCGGATAAACTGTTTGTTGAATCGATTAAAACCTTCCGACCCATTTCACACCGTGAAATTGCCGGTCAGAAACCTAAAACCATTCACTATGTGAAAGCGACCAACGCAACCACCTTCGAAGCGTTGGGCAAAGCACTCAATCTTAACGCCACGGAAGTAGATGATCTGCGTATAATCAATGGTTATTACCCTAGCGGTGCGCCAGTGGCCGGCGATTGGATAAAAATCTTTAAACAGTAAAACGCTCTAATAGCGAAACTTATATAGCGAAACTCACGTGTCCCTTAAAACCCCCAGACATTTTTTTCTACTGCTGATTATTCTTATGCTTATTTTTGGCGCACTTTTGGGTCTCGGCTACTGGTATAAAATCACGGATTCGGTCGAAGCAAATTGGGCTATGGATGAGCTGACCAACCCCGATAATGCTGCGCTGCAAAGTCGTATTAACAGCAAACTATTTACTAACGATATGATTGATGTGCCAGGTATTGGCACGGATATAGACAGCACCATGGACCAGTCTGCCATGGAAGCCAAGCTGGCTGGTTTAACTAAAAATGTCACAACAGAAAAAATTCCCACGGCTGAAGAACTTGAAGGTTTTTATCAACTGAACAGAGACAACTATCGAGAGCCATCGAAACTCTGGCTGTGGGTGGATACCTATAGCAACGCTCGCTTCGGCGGTCAGGTTTTCGAAAAAGCACAGCAGGCACTCGACACTCTAGTCGAGAACCTTTCAACCCGGGAAGCTGATAGCTTTGATCGCTACGGGGCTATATTGTCGACAGAATTAGAAGAGAAATATGGTCGGGCATTTACGGAAAAATTGCTGTCGCTAATCGCAGATAGACAATCATTACCCTGCTGGGCTGGGCCGATAAGCTCCGCTATTGGCGCCCATCTGGTCTGTGTAAAGAAAATAGACTGGGGAAATTACCCAGCCATTGAAGAGATAAAATCTCAGCTCATCAATGACTGGCGTTTTTCAGTAGCAAGCGAAAGCTAATTTAAAATCTTAGGCCATCAAATCGGCAAAGAACTTTCGCAAGCCATCGGCGCCAGACTCTTCCCAGGTTTTTAATGCCGCAGTACCGACAATTGCCATATCGGCAGAACCGCGTAAAAAATCCATATCTTGCTTGCCGCTAATACCAAAGCCAACACCAATCTGCGCGCTGGTATGCTGACGGCACCGTTCGATAAGCGCCAGAACATCATCACCCATATTAGTTTTAGAACCGGTAACACCTTTGCGGGCAACCACATAAACCAGACCCCGACTCACCGCACCAAGCTGAGCAAGGCGCTTATCACTGCTGGTTGGCGTCATCAAAATAATCGGCTCAATACCCGCCTCTTCTGACAAACGGTGAAGATTGGCTGACTCTTCTACCGGTAGATCAGGCAGAATATAACCGACACCACCAGCGTCTTTAAGGCGTTTAACAAAGGTCTCTTCACCCATTTTGAAGACCGTATTGTAGTAACCCATCATCAACAGCTGAAAAGGAAAACGTTCGCTAGCCTGCTTCATAAACTCAAAGCATTGCTCAACCGTAGTGCCGGCTTTTAACGACTGCTCGTTAGCATGAACAAACAACGGGCCATCGGCACTGGGTTCAGAAAAGGGAAACTGTAATTCAACCAGATCAACACCGGCTTCGGCCATAATCTCCAGTTCTTGCATATTGTCTTCAAATGAAGGGTAACCACAAACGACATGAGCCATCACCAACAAATCTTTATCTTTTTTTCGTTCGGCAAGAAAACTTTGCAGACCCATTAGTTTTTCTCCGCGCGGTACTGATCCGCTTTGCCTTCAATAAAGGTCTTCCACTTGGCATCATCCAATGCATCGGCAATGGTAAAGATATCTTTATCACCGCGACCCGATTGATTGATTAAAATAATTTCGTCTTTGCCCATAGTCGGCGCTTCTTTAATCGCCGTGACAAAAGCGTGGGTACTCTCTAGCGCAGGAATCAATCCCTCGGTACGCATAGTCAGTCGCAACGCTTCCTTAACTTCGACATCTGTGGCCGCTTCAAAGCGCACCTTGCCCTTATCGTGGAGATGAGCAAATATCGGGTTGACACCAATATAATCGAGACCAGCCGCAACCGAATGAGTCTCATTCATATTGCCTTCTTCGTTCTGCAGGAAATAGGTTTTAAAACCCTGAGCAACGCCGACAGTAGCATCATCATAGGCCAGACGTGCTGCATGCATATAAGAACCCACACCCTGACCACCGGCTTCACTACCAATCAGCTCAACATTGTCATCGTCAAAGAAGGCCTGGAAAATGCCCATGGCATTTGAACCACCACCGACACAGGCGTAAACACGATCCGGCAATCTGCCAGTCTGGGCAAGCATCTGCTCGCGCGCCTCAAAGCCGATAATCGATTGGAACCAGCTAACCATTTCCGGGAACGGGTGAGGTCCACAGGCAGTACCAAGAATATAATGGGTATCAGCCATATTGGTTACCCAATCGCGCATCGCTTCATTAATTGCATCCTTAAGAGTCTTCTGGCCATCTTCAACAGCGATAACCTCAGCGCCAAGGTTTTCCATCCAGAACACATTCGGACGCTGTCGCGCCACATCCACTGCACCCATATAAATCTTACAGTCAAAACCAAAGCGCGCCGCCATGGTCGCCGTAGCGAAACCATGCTGACCAGCACCGGTCTCGGCAATCACCTTGCGTTTGCCTAGGCGCTGACATAATAGGCCCTGGCCCATCACATTGTTTACCTTGTGAGAGCCGGTGTGATTGAGGTCTTCACGTTTTACATAAATTTGCGCACCACCCAATTTGCGGGACAGGTTTTCCAAATGCGTCACCGGCGTTGGTCGGCCAGAATAACTCTGCATTAATGCAACATATTCCTGCCAGAATTTTGGGTCCGATTTGCACTCGCGGAAACAGACCAATAATTCCTCAATGGTTGCATGTAGAATTTCAGGCAGAAAAACACCGCCATATTCCCCGTAGTAGCCTTCACGGCCGTCGGAGAAGTCAAAAATATCCATGGAAAACCTCAATAGATTGCGACAGTTTCCACTTGGGGAAGCCGCGCTTTTAGATGAATCACAATTAAGCGCCTAGTTTAGCCAAGTCACCGGACTGGCACAACGCTCACATTCACTGTTGTATTAATCTCTACCAACAACCTTTATATACGCAAAAGTAACGTGACCGGTTTATTGATCAGAGTCAGTTTTCGCCAACCCCGCCAACGACGGCCATCTGCGTGAGTTATCCACAAGTTTTTCAACGACTTATAAACTGCAATAAATAGATTTTGACAAATAAAACACAATATATAGTAGATTAGGGCTTGCAAGACACACCATGTAGGATAAACTGCATCTCGAGTTCCCCAGATAAAAATAATAATAATTTGGGAATTTAGACAGAACGTACAATTCATACGTCCATAAAATAACGTCGGCAACAGTGTGTATAAGCATCTGCTGTTAGCCGAGAAAGATGATTAAAAGGCCATTCGATGAGCACCGCACCAAAATTAAAATCAGTTAAATCCGCCAAAAAAACACCCGAGATCAAAATGCAAGATGCATCACTTGATATCTGGGACAAAAAATACCGACTCAAAGACAAGCAAGAGCAGCCCGTAGATGCAGATATTAATGCAACCTATGCGCGGGTTGCCAAAGCACTTTCTGATGTCGAAGACGAAGATAAACGCGCCGAGTGGAGCGAACGCTTTGTATGGGCTCTCCAGCACGGCGCCATCCCCGCCGGTCGGATTATCTCTAACGCCGGTGCTCAGGCTTACAAGCCAGCTACCTCTACTATCAACTGCACAGTTTCTGGCATTGTTCCCGACTCCATGCAGGGTATTCTCGAGCGCAACCTCGAAGCGGGTCTAACACTGAAAGCCGGTTGCGGTATCGGTTACGAATTCTCAACACTTCGTCCCAAAGGTGCCTATGTCTCCGGTGCTGGTGCTTACACCTCAGGACCACTGTCGTTTATGGATATCTACGACAAGATGTGTTTTACCGTCTCCTCTGCCGGTGGCCGCCGCGGAGCGCAGATGGCAACATTCGATGTCAGCCATCCAGATGTATTTGATTTTGTTCGCGCCAAGCGCGAAGACGGTCGTCTGCGTCAGTTCAATCTGTCACTACTGATTACCGAAGAATTTATTGAAGCGGTTCGCAACGACAGCACCTGGGATCTAACCTTCCCTATCAGCGCCAAAGAAATCGAAGGCGGACTCGATTTGAAAGGCGACAACGTAGTTTGGAAGCACTTCCCAACCACAGAAGCCTACACCACCAACAAAGAAGGTCTTGTTGCCTGTCGCATCTATGAGACCATTCGTGCACAGAAACTCTGGAACGCGATCATGTCGTCCACCTACGACTACGCAGAGCCAGGCTTTATTCTGATCGATCAGGTCAACAAAAATAACAACAACTGGTTTTGTGAAGATATCCGCGCCACCAACCCATGTGGTGAACAGCCTCTGCCTCCCTACGGCAGCTGTCTGCTCGGTTCGGTTAACCTAACCAAGTTTGTACGCAACCCGTTTACCGCAGACGCCTACTTTGACTGGGAAGAGTACGCAGAAGTCGTCGCTGTGTTTACCCGCATGCTAGACAACGTCGTTGAGATCAATGGCCTGCCTCTCGAAGGACAGCGCAAAGAGATCGAATACAAGCGTCGCCACGGCATGGGCTTCCTCGGTCTTGGTTCAGCTCTGACCATGCTGCGCATGAAGTATGGCGAACAGGATTCACTGGAATTCACCGAGCGGGTAGCCCGTGATATGGCCGTCTCTGGTCTCACCGCTGGGTTAGAACTCGCCCGTGAAAAAGGCCCAGCGCCCAGTATGGAAGATGATTTTGATGTGACTGCAGCCCTGCTGTTCAAGCGTCCAGAACTTGCTAAAGACGGCATCAAAGTTGGCAGCAAAATCAAAGGTAAAGTCCTGCTCGGCAAATACAGTAACTATATGCAGAATATCGCCGCTGTAGCGCCTGAGCTGATCGACTCAATTATTGAAGAGGGCTGTCGCTTTAGCCACCACTCATCAATTGCGCCGACTGGAACCATCTCACTGTCATTGGCCAACAATGTCAGTAACGGAATTGAGCCAAGCTTTGCTCACCACTACTCGCGCAATGTAATTCGCGAAGGCAAAAAGTCGAAAGAGAAAGTTGATGTTTTCTCCTACGAGCTGCTGGCTTACCGCACGCTGATTAATGAAAAAGCCATGCCTTACGGCACCTCAAAAGAAGAGGCACTGCCTGACTACTTTTTGAGCTCAGAGAATATTGTGCCTAAGGCTCATGTTGACATTCAGGCCGCCGCACAGAAGTGGGTTGATTCTTCAATCTCGAAAACCATCAACGTACCTACCGACTGCGACTACGACGATTTTAAAGATATCTATCTCTACGCCGCCGAAAAAGGCCTTAAAGGTTGCACCACCTTCCGCTTTAATCCGGAAGCGTTCCAAGGTGTATTGGTAACCGAAAAAGATCTCGAGAACACCACTTACAGCTTTACTCTGGATGATGGTTCAACGGTTGAGTTTAAAGGTAATGAAGAGGTTGAGTACGACGGTGAAACACACACTGCCGCCAACCTGTTTGATGCATTGAAAGAAGGTTACTACGGTAAATTCTGATCCAATTAATTAGATTCTGTAGCAACCAGCACGGAATAGCACGAGGAATAAAATGAGCAAGAAAATTGAAAGCAAAATTGTCTCCTACAAGGTAAGCACTGAAGAGCAGACAAAAGAAGCCGCTGTTAAAACAGCGGAGTCAAATATTATCCAGATGCACGAAAAAGTTTCACGACCTGAAGCACTGGCCGGCAGCACCTACAAGATCAAGACACCAATGTCAGATCATGCGCTGTATTTGACCATCAACGATATTATTTTGAACGAAGGTACTGACCATGAGTTGCGCCGCCCGTTTGAAGTGTTTATCAACTCAAAGAACATGGATCACTTTCAGTGGATTGTAGCTCTAACCCGCGTTATCTCTGCCGTTTTCCGTAAAGGTGGCGATTGCACATTCCTAGTGGAAGAACTTAAAGCTGTGTTTGATCCACAGGGCGGTTACTTTAAGCCTGGAGGTAAGTTTATGCCCTCACTAGTCGCCGAGATTGGCTGGGCGATTGAAGATCATCTACAGAAAATTGGCATGCTCAAAAAGCCAGAAATTCCAGAGCACCAGCAGAAAATTATGGACGAAAAGCGCGCTGAATTTGAAGGTGCCGCTGCTGCGCCCACTGCTTCAGAGAGTAGTGATTTTCCGCCCACTGCAGAGCTGTGTAAAAAGTGTAGTGTGAAAGCGGTTATCCTGATGGATGGCTGTATGACCTGCCTAAACTGCGGCGATTCTAAATGTGGCTAGCGAGTATCGCTATCCAAGAATTAAAAAGGGGTGCTTTTCAGCACCCCTTTTTAATTCTTACCAATACATAACAGCTATAGAATTTTGGTCTATTTAAGAAGACTATTAAATTCAGCAATTGGTTTCGGTCGACCAAAAAAATAACCTTGAAATAATTGGCAGCCTAAGGACTCTAAATAGTCATACTGATCCTGGGACTCCACCCCCTCAGCAACCACCTCTAATCCAAGGCTTTTCGACATTCCAACTATCGTCTTGACAATGATTTCATCACTTTCCTTAGAACCTATATTTTGGATAAACGATTGGTCTATTTTTAGTTGCGATAATGGCAATTTAGTCAGATACGACATAGATGAAAATCCAGTACCAAAATCATCCAAGGAAAACCCAACGCCCGCAGCCTTAAGTTCACCCATTTTGGTGATAGCCTCTTCTGTATTCTCTAATAAAATTCTTTCTGTCAGTTCTAGTTTAAGTAATTTAGGACCAACCGCGGCTTTCGTCAAACTCTTCAGCACCTCCTCTACAAAATCGGCTTGATGGAACTGACGGGGACTAATATTAATTGACAAAGTCATAGCTGATGTTTGGCTATTAGCTTGCCATTTTTTTAACTGAGCACAAGCAGTTTCTAAAACCCAGAATCCTATAGGAAGAATCAACCCTGATTCCTCAGCAAGAGGAATGAAATCATCGGGTGATATAACCCCAAGCTTCGGATGATCCCAACGAATTAATGCCTCTGCACCTACTGTCTTATTGGAACCATCAACCTGCGCTTGGTAATAGAGTTGGAATTGATGGTTAATAAGTGCGTTGTGCAAAGCATTTTCAAGCTTTACTCGCTGTGCGATATTTTCCTGCATCTGAGGATCAAAAAATCTCAGCATATTACGACCTGATTTTTTTGCCTGATACATGGCTAAATCAGCTTGCTTAAGCAGATCGTCCGCATTAGCACCATGACTATTGAATAGAGTGGCGCCAATACTTGCACTGCTAAAGTACTCATGATCTTTCAAAAAATAGGGCCTACTGAGCGATGCCAAAATCTTTCTGGCCACAACTTCAGTCTGGGCCGGCGCATCCTCGGTGATATTCTGCAAAATAACCACAAATTCATCACCTCCTATACGGGCAACCGAGTCTTCAATCCGCAAGCAGTTCATTAATCGCTCGGCTACCTGAATCAACATCACATCGCCATAGCTATGACCCAGAGAATCGTTTAATGATTTAAAATTATCTAGATCAATAAAAAGCAGCGCGGCCATCTGGCCAGTCCGGGCGCCCATGCCTACAGCTTGATTTAATCTATCCATAAGCAAACGCCTATTGGGTAGACCTGTGAGGGGATCAAAAAAGGCTAAACTATAAATTTCATCGGCATCCTGTTTACTTTTGGTAATATCTGCAAAGCCAATAACATAGTGACTAACCTCCCCTGAAACCTTATGAATTGCCGTGATACTTAGGTGCAGTGGAATGATTTCACCATTTTTAGATTTGCTGGAAACCTCACCTTCCCAGCCATCACTTTTTTCTAAAGACTTAAATATTTTTTTATAAAATTCCCGGTCATGTTGATCGGAATTCAATAGATCTGGTATTTTACCAATAACGTCTTCTTCATTGAATCCAGTGATTTTTATGAAAGCACTATTGACCCGCAACACATTCAAATCTCCATCGGTAATGATGGTTCCCTCCTGACTGTTGAATGTGATCGCAGAGATTTTTAATTCTTCAAGCTGTCTATTCCACTCAGTTAAATCCTTGATAAAAAAAGTAAAGATGTACTCTTTAATTCGCGGGAAAGATATTATATAAACGTCTGCAGCAACTTTTTGACCATCTGACCTGATGACATGCATCTTAATACGGTCACGCTTAAAACGACCATTACCCTTGCCATATCCATGGCCATTTTCTTCAACAATTCGATCCATTTCAGCTTTAATCGACGAACGCTGCTCGGGTTCAGCAATTAACTCAAGAAGCGACTTGTTTAATGTATATTCAGAGGTATACCCAAGAATTTCTTCTGCTTTGGGGTTCCAATTAAGTACCTGTCCGTTTTTATTCGTGGTAATAACCGCATCAAAAGACATATCTAAAATGCGCCGAGAGAACAACTCCGATTCGATACGTAAGCCAATTTCTTTTTCTAATGAAACCGCCACTTGATCAACCTTTGACTTGAGCGAGATAGTTTCATCCGAGATAAACCCTTCGGACTGGGTAAGAATTCTCAGAGTTTCACGCAATTCAATATGTCTGACAACGAAATCGCTAAGTAGATAAAGAGCATAGCGTTGATTTACTGATAATTTACGGGGTTCATAATCTAAAACACAGAGTGCTCCCAAGCAAAAGCCGTTGCTGGTGACTATAGGCGCACCAGCATAGAAGCGAATTTTTGGGTCATTTACAACGAGGGGATTATCTTCAAAGCGGGGATCATCTTGAGTATCTTCAACCTCCATTATTTTATCTGGGTTGATTAAGGCATGCGCACTAAATGCGATATCTCTTGAAGTCTCTTTTTCATTAAATCCTACATTCGACTTAAACCACTGACGCTCTTTGTCAATCAATGAAATTAACGCAATAGGGACATTACAAATCTGTGCGGCGAGTTTTGTTAACTGATCTAATTCAATCTCGGCTTCAGTATCGAGTATTTGAAGATCTTGAAGCACCTTGAGACGATCAGCTTCATTGGCTGGAATAGGTGTTTTCAACACCGCCACCCCATAGTGATAAATTCACCTAGTAGGTAGACGCGGACTCTGCATCTATTCGTAATGCTTGAAAAAAACACCCTAAGCCCCTCATTACATAAGAATTATTATTTTTTATATCTGCTTATATAAATGTAGACCAATCTTGTGATCTGGGAAAAATTAAGGGCATATTTTTTATAATATGAAAATTAGAGGTACTATTTTAGATATCGACGTCCTCTGTTATTTGGACGCCTTTTGTCATTCAGACCGTAGGGAGAAATCTGTTGGAGATCCCTCGTCACAACTTTCTGTCGGGATGACCAACTGAGGGGTTCTGCCGGGCTAACCCCTTAGGGATTAACTTGGCTGATCTTTCCGGTTTTTACATCAAAAATAAAACCATGCACGCGAATATGGCTGGGCACCAATTCATGGTTTTTAATTTTCTCAACATCCGTTAAAACACTCTGGTGCAAATCGCTAAAGCTGTGCCATTCAATGGATTTTCCAGCCGCAGAACCGGCCTTGGTATTCTCACTGCTCTGGCGTTCAGGGTTTACCCACTTCTCACCATCATGAATCGCTGTCTCTAAATCTTCTTCCAGCAACTCGGCAATTTTATTATCGGTTACCGTGGCCATACCGCAGCCAGTATGTTGAATAACATACCATTCCAGTGTGCCTAAAAATTTATGGGAGATTATCAGCGAGCGAATAGCATCATCTGTAGCGCGACCACCGGCATTGCGAATCACATGGGCATCGCCCTCTTCCAGACCGGCAAATTTGGCCGGATCCATTCGCGCATCCATGCAGGTGAGGATAGCGAAGTGTTTGGCTGGAGGTGAAGCTAAGCCAGATTTATCAAAGGCTTCGGAGTAGTCTTTATTGGCTTCCATCAAGGCGCTTAAGTTTTCACTGAGAAGATTGGTGTCAGACATATGTTTTACCTGTATGGATAGATATTACCAGGCGATTATAAACTTAGTCAGCGGTTTTGTAATGTTCTATTAAGCGTTGAGCGGCAACTGTCGGTGGTAATTTACCCTCGCTAACCGCCCGCTCTAATTCTGGCGCCAGAGCCTTTATTTGCGGGTGATTTTTAAGTTCGGCGATTAATGCCTCGGCAGTTTCATTCCACATCCAACTGCACGCCTGCCGTTGACGATTGTTCTGTAGCTCACCAGATGCCGTTACAGCACTGTGAAATATCTGCACCTGCTCCCAGATATCCTCTATACCCTGATTATTAAAAGCCGAGCAAGCCATCACTGATGGCTGCCAGCTGGCGAAGCGTGACTGTATAAAATGCAGGGCCGAACGGTAATCGTTAAGAGTTTGATTGGCGATTTTGACCTGTTCGCCATCGGCCTTGTTAACCAGAATTAAATCCGCCAACTCCATAATGCCGCGCTTAATACCCTGCAACTCATCACCACCAGCAGGCAGTAACAGCAGCAGGAACATATCGGTCATATCGGCCACCGCGGTTTCCGACTGGCCGACGCCCACAGTCTCAACCAATATCACATCAAAGCCTGCCGCCTCACAGAGCAGTAGTGATTCCCTTGTACGACGGGTAACTCCCCCCAGAGTTTGACCTGCAGGAGATGGCCGCACAAAGGCCTTTTCAGCAAAGGCCAGGGTTTCCATACGTGTCTTGTCACCGAGAATAGAGCCGCCACTGACCGCAGAGGTCGGGTCTACAGCCAGCACTGCCACCGAGTGCCCCTGCTCTATCAGATGGTTACCGAATGCTTCGATAAAGGTAGATTTTCCAACGCCGGGGGCGCCGGAGATGCCGATACGGATAGAGTTACCGGTATCGGCTATTAGGTTTTCCAAAAGCTCTGCCGCCTGCTGGCGGTGATCAGGACGTGTAGATTCAACCAGCGTAATCGCTTTCGCCAAGGCGCGACGATCTCCGCTTCTGACCTGCGCTGTTAAAGACTCTAAATAATCAACCATAGGCACTCTTTTTAAATTTCTCTAAAACCGCTAGGCAAATTCCAAAATAATTTCATCCACCCTAAGACTCTCGCCCTCAACTGCAGATATTCTAGTCACAATACCATCTTGAATCGCACGCAAGCTATTCTCCATTTTCATCGCTTCTACTACCGCCAGCTCTTCGCCTGCTTTGACTTCCTGACCCAATTCCACTGCTAGTTTGACCAATAGGCCAGGCATGGGTGAAAGTAGAAATTTCGACATATCCTCAGGTTCTTTGAAATGCATATGGGTCGATAATTCGGCAGCCTTTGGCGAAAGTAGTTGTGCACTGATTTCGGCACCACGGTAAAAAAGTCGGTAGTAGCCATCTTTGGCCTCGACCTGAACAGAAACCTGTTTGCCATTAATGGTGGCCATAAATATGGGCTCACCGAAACTCCAGTTGGTTTCAACCTGATAGTCGCCTAACTCGTCAAGGCTGACCAAATAACCTTTATCAATAAGATCAACTATCGACTTGGTCTGGTGACCTCCTGCAACCACTACCCAGTCAACCGCTGCCACATGTTCAAGACCGGCCAGCTGACCGGAGAGTAAACTGGCGCGCTCTTCATACAATTGATGAACTGCGGCAGCGACCACCAGAGCAATCGCCAAATCATCCTGCACCACCAGATCGGCGTTAAAGCCATCGGGGAATTCATCGGCAATAAAGTTGGTGCTCAGGCGGCCTTCAATAAATCGTGGATGGACCATCAACGCATTAAGGAAACTAATATTGTGGTTAACTCCGCGAATATAATACTTATCCAGCGCACCAACCATGCGCTCGACAGCCTCAATACGACTATCGCCATAGGTAATCAACTTGGCCATCATCGGGTCATAGAAGATTGAGACTTCACCGCCTTCATAGACGCCGCTATCGACACGAACACCCTCGCCCTGAGGCTCGGCATAGCCGATTAAGCGCCCTGTAGAGGGCATAAAGTTGCGCAGTGGATCTTCGGCATAAACACGCGACTCCATCGCCCAACCGCTCAGCGTTACTTGATCCTGAGTCAGTAACAGCTTCTCTCCAGCAGCGATTCTGATCATCATCTCAACCAAATCCTGTCCGGTGACCAGCTCAGTAACCGGATGTTCAACCTGTAAACGGGTATTCATTTCCAAAAAGTAAAAGTTCATATCGGCGTCGGCAATAAACTCGACAGTGCCTGCCGACTGATAATCTACGGCTCGGGCCAACGCGCAACTCTGCTCCCCCATTTTCTTACGGGTGGCCTGATTGAGAAATGGTGAAGGTGCCTCTTCGATAATTTTTTGATGACGGCGCTGAATAGAACATTCGCGCTCGCCCAGATAAATGACATTGCCATGGCCATCGGCCATAATCTGAATTTCAATATGGCGGGGCTGCTGAATATATTTCTCAATAAAGATCCTGGTATCGCCAAAGCTGGAACGGGCTTCATTGGTCGCACGCTCGAAACCGTCTCGGCAATCCGCGTCATTCCAAGCCACACGCATACCCTTTCCACCGCCGCCCGCAGAGGCTTTAAGCATGACGGGGTAGCCTATGTCGGCGCTGACCTCTACTGCATGATCGGCATCTCGCACCACATCTGTATAGCCGGGAATACAGTTGACCCCAGCCTGTTCAGCGATCAGCTTAGAGGTGATTTTATCGCCCATTGATTCAATGGCTTTTTTGCCGGGGCCGATAAAGATAATGCCGGCGGCATCTAAGGCATCGCAAAACTGGCTGTTCTCTGACAGGAATCCATAACCGGGGTGCACGGCATCGGCACCGGTATCGCGACAGGCCTGAATTATTTTATCGATCACTAGATAGCTTTCACTGGAGGGGGATGGGCCTATATATACAGCTTCACCTGCTCTCTGCACATGCAAGGCATCGCGATCGGCATCGGAGTAAACAGCTACGGTGGCTATACCCATTTTTTTCGCGGTGGCAAACACACGGCAGGCAATTTCACCGCGGTTTGCTACTAGAATTTTCTTCAACATAAATCTTTTATCCTTAAAAATTTATCCGCAAAAGTTTTTCTATGCAGCATCTCTTGAGGTCTGAGATCCCTCGTCGCTGCGCTCTGTCGGGATGACAGATGGGGGCTCTGTCGGGATGACAGCTGGACGCATGCCTACAGCGGAATATTCCCATGCTTGCGCCAGGGGTTTTCAATGTTTTTAGTGCGCAACATCGCCAGAGACCGTGCCACGCGCTTGCGGGTGCTGTGGGGCATAATCACGTCATCAATATAGCCGCGCTTGCCAGCGATAAACGGGTTGGCAAATTTCTTGCGGTATTCTTCTGTTCGCGCAGCAATTTTTTCTGCGTCGCCGCTATCTTTGCGGAAGATGATTTCCACGGCACCTTTGGGGCCCATTACCGCAATTTCAGCAGTGGGCCAGGCCAGATTGGCATCGCCGCGCAGATGTTTGGAGGCCATCACATCGTATGCGCCGCCATAGGCTTTGCGGGTAATCACCGTGACCTTGGGCACGGTGCATGCGGCGTAGGCATAGAGCAGCTTGGCGCCGTGCTTGATAATGCCGCCATGCTCTTGGCTGGTGCCGGGCATAAATCCGGGCACATCGACAAAGGTTAATACGGGGATATTGAATGCATCGCAGAAACGTATAAACCGCGCGGCTTTTTTCGAGGCATCTATATCCAGACAGCCGGCCAGAACCATTGGTTGATTGGCCACAACGCCAACTGACGACCCTTCGATACGAATAAAACCGGTGATAATATTTTTCGCATAACTCACCTGCGTCTCAAAAAACTCCCCTTCGTCGGCGACTTTTAAAATCACCTCTTTCATATCGTAGGGTTTGTTAGGGTCATTGGGGATAATCGTATCCAATGACATTTCAATGCGACCTGCCGGATCTTCGGTTGGCCATACTGGCGGCTTTTCGCGGTTATTGGCCGGTAGATAATTAAAGAAGTGACGCATTTTGGCCAGCGCTTCGACATCATTTTCAAAGGCCAGATCAGCGACTCCTGACTTGCTCGAATGGGTTAGAGCGCCACCCAGTTCTTCTGCGGTTACGCTTTCATGGGTGACGGTTTTCACCACATCGGGGCCGGTGACAAACATATAGGAACTATCTTGCACCATAAAGATAAAATCAGTGATCGCTGGTGAGTAGACTGCGCCGCCAGCACAGGGCCCCATGACCATACTGATTTGCGGGATTACACCACTGGCCATGACATTGCGCTGGAAGACATCAGCATAGCCGCCGAGTGAGGCAACG
>CAWUVN010000058.1:0-26108 GCA_963925995.1 uncultured Pseudomonadales bacterium
ACTGGCTCACGTAGGCACCGTTAAACCACACACCAAGTTCACTTCAGAAGTGTACGTACTGTCTAAAGATGAAGGTGGTCGTCATACGCCATTCTTTAAAGGCTACCGTCCACAGTTTTACTTCCGTACTACAGACGTAACAGGCGCTTGTGAATTGCCAGCTGGTACAGAAATGGTAATGCCTGGTGATAACGTGCAGATGGAAGTGACGTTGATTCACCCGATTGCAATGGAAGACGGACTGCGTTTTGCAATCCGTGAAGGCGGCCGTACTGTTGGTGCGGGTGTTGTTGCCAAGATTATCGAGTAATAGCTACACCGAGTAAAAAGGGGCCTTCTGGGCCCCTTTTTTGCCCTCATGCCAAGGAGAGTTGATTGTTTGGCGCAGAGGATTTAATTAATTTAGTTTCAGGCGTTTAATTGCTTGACAGTCTTCCGGAGCGGCACTAGAATTCGCGCTCCTTTTTCGGGGCTGGATAGATCGCCTCGGAGTTATTAAAAGAGATAGCGGAGTTACGATTCCATGCAAAACCAAAGCATCAGGATTCGCCTCAAGGCGTTTGATCACAAGTTGATCGATACGTCTACACAGGAAATTGTTGAAACGGCACGGCGCACAGGTGCGCAGATCAGAGGGCCAATTCCTCTGCCGACTCGGAAAGAGAGGTACACGATACTTGTCTCTCCACACGTAAATAAAGATGCGCGCGACCAGTACGAAATTCGCACGCACAAGCGTTTAATCGACATTGTCGACCCAACAGAAAAAACTGTTGATGCGCTTATGAAACTGAATCTTGCGGCAGGCGTAGAAGTTCAGATCAGCTTAAGCTGATAGCGACTGCAGCGGTTCGACAGAAGTCTGTCGGGCAAACTTAGAAAGTGTAATGCCTTGAAATAGGTAGCCGTAGCGGGTAACAGCCCCGTACACTTGAGAGGCTAGAAAAAATGAGTATAGGTATAGTTGGTCGCAAATGCGGCATGACTCGCGTATTCACTGAAGACGGTGTTTCTATTCCGGTTACGGTTGTAGAAGCCACACCTAATCATGTCACCCAGATTAAGTCTGTAGAGACTGATGGCTATTCAGCTATTCAGGTCACTACTGGATCTCGTAAAGCATCCCGAGTAAGTAAGCCTAAAGCAGGTCACTTCGCCAAAGCAGGCGTCGAGGCTGGCCGAGGCCAATGGGAATTTCGTTCCGAAGGCAGCAGCGAAGATTTCGAAGTAGGCGGTTCGCTTACTGTAGAACGCTTCGAAGCTGGCCAGATGGTCGATGTAACTGGTACTTCCAAAGGTAAGGGTTTCCAAGGCGGCGTTAAGCGTTGGAATTTTGCCATGCAAGATGCTACTCACGGTAACTCAATCTCCCACAGAGCTCCTGGTTCTATTGGTCAAAACCAATCGCCGGGTAAAGTCTTTAAAGGCAAGAAAATGGCCGGACAGATGGGAAATGCGCAGGTTACTACACAAAATCTTGAAATTGTACGTGTCGATGCCGAGCGCAATTTGTTGTTGATCAAGGGTGCTGTTCCTGGCGCTCCTGGTGGCGACGTTGTTGTTCGTCCGGCAGTCAAGGCTTAAAGGGGAGTGTCCATGGAATTAACAATTGCGACACCCAAGGGCAAAGGCGGAACTATTACAGTTTCCGAAGCCGCTTTTGGAAAAGAGTTTAATCAGGATCTGGTTCACCAGACAATTGTAGCGTTTTTAGCCGGTGCTCGTCAGGGTACACGCGCTCAGAAGAATCGCTCAGACGTTTCTGGTGGTGGCCGCAAGCCACACGCCCAGAAGGGAACAGGTCGTGCACGAGCTGGTACTATCCGCAGTCCAATCTGGCGCGGGGGCGGGGTTACATTTGCTGCTCAGCCACAGGATCACGCTCAGAAGCTGAATCGTAAAATGTATCGCTCAGCGATGCGTTCGATTCTTTCAGAGTTAGCTCGTCAAGATCGTCTTATCATCGTTGAAGAGTTTGATCTCGATGCGCCTAAGACAAAAAATCTGATCAGCAAGCTTGGTGAGTTCGGTTTGAAGGAAGCGTTGATAGTGACTGAAGAAGTTAGTCACAATCTATACCTATCTTCGCGCAACCTGCACAAGGTTGATGTTCGTGATGCAGCAGCTGTTGATCCAGTTAGCTTAATTAATTATGAAAAGGTGTTGGTAACTGTTCCAGCGCTGAAGAAATTTGAGGAGATTCTGGCATGAACCAAGAAAGAGTCTTCAAGGTGTTGTTAGGGCCGCACGTTACTGAGAAATCAGCAATGCCAGCTGGCGCAGCAACCCAAGTAGTATTTAAAGTTGCTACTGACGCCACCAAACTGGAAGTAAAGAAAGCGATTGAACAGCTTTTTGAGGTTCAGGTTGATGATGTTCGAGTAGTTAACGTCAAGGGTAAGACACGCCGCACTAAGAACGGCTTGGGTCGTCGCAGTGACTGGAAGAAGGCGTATGTTCGTCTTGCTGAAGGTCAAGACATTGACTTTGAAGTAGCGGAGTAAGGGTTTAGTCATGGCAGTTATTAAAAGAAAACCAACATCTCCGGGTCGTCGCTTTGTAGTAAGCGTTGTGACCCCAGATTTGCACAAAGGCGCGCCTTATGCACCTTTGCTAGCACCGAAGAAAAGAAGCGGTGGACGTAACAGCAGTGGACGCATTACCGTGCGTCACATTGGTGGCGGGCACAAGCAGCACTACCGTATTGTTGACTTTAAGCGCAACAAGGATGGCATTCCAGCCAAGGTAGAGCGTTTGGAATATGATCCAAACCGCAGCGCACACATTGCATTGTTATGTTATGCCGACGGAGAGCGTCGTTACATTATCGCTCCCAAAGGTGTTTCTGCTGGTGACACTATCCAGTCTGGTGAAGATTCACCGATTAAGATTGGTAACAGCTTGCCACTTCGCAAGATTCCAGTGGGTTCGACTGTTCACTGTGTAGAAATGAAGCCAGGCAAGGGCGCGCAAATCGCTCGTAGTGCTGCAGCCTCGGTTCAGTTAGTTGCACGTGAAGGTGCTTACGCAACCGTTCGTTTACGCAGCGGTGAAATGCGCAGGTTACCCGTAGACTGTCGCGCCACAATGGGTGAAGTTTGTAACAGTGAGCACAGCTTGCGCTCATTGGGTAAGGCTGGTGCTTCGCGCTGGCGTGGGATTCGTCCAACTGTTCGCGGTGTGGCGATGAACCCGGTAGATCACCCGCATGGTGGTGGTGAAGGTCGTACCTCTGGTGGTCGTCACCCGGTATCTCCTTGGGGTATGCCAACCAAAGGTTACAAGACGCGCAATAATAAGCGTACTGATAAATACATTGTTCGTCGTCGCAAATAAGCGTCGATTAGATTATTAAAAGAGGATAGCAAACGTGCCACGCTCTCTAAAAAAAGGACCATTCGTTGACCTTCACCTAGTGAAAAAGGTAGAAGCAGCGGTTGCAGCTAATGACCGTCGTCCAATTAAAACCTGGTCGCGTCGTTCGATGATCTTGCCAGATATGGTCGGTCTAACGATCGCTATACATAATGGTCGTCAACATGTTCCTGTTGTAGTCAATGAAGAAATGGTTGGCCATAAGCTGGGTGAATTTTCTCCAACGCGTACCTATAAAGGTCACGTTGCAGATAAGAAAGCCAAGCGTTAAGCACTAAGCGGAAGAGGTATTGACTGTGGAAGTAGCAGCAAGATTAAAAGGAGCCAGATTGTCAGCGCAAAAAGCGCGCCTGGTTGCCGATCAAATTCGTGGTAAGTCGGTTGAAGATGCATTAGATCTTTTGCAATTCAGCGGCAGAAAAGGCGCGGATATTATTAAGAAAGTGCTTGAGTCGGCTATTGCCAACGCCGAGCACAATGATGGAGCTGATGTAGACGAGCTGAAAATATCAACTATTTTTGTTGATGAAGGCATGACTATGAAGCGAATCAAACCACGTGCCAAAGGCCGTGCAGATAGAATTCTTAAGCGCAGTTGTCACATCACTGTAAAAGTCGCTGAAAAGTAGAATAAGGTTCAGGAGACCATTCCATGGGTCAAAAAGTACATCCAACTGGCATCCGTTTAGGTATTGTTAAAAAGCATACCTCTACATGGTATGCGGGTAATAAGGACTATGCGGACAAGCTTAATCAGGATCTTAGCGTTCGTGACTATATTACTAAAAAATTAGCTCATGCATCTGTGAGCCGTGTGGAGATCGAGCGTCCATCTGACAGTGCTCGAATCACTATCCATACAGCCCGCCCGGGTATTGTTATCGGTAAGAAGGGTGAAGATGTTGAGAAACTGCGCAACGAGATTGCCAAGCAAATGGGCTGCGCAGTAAATATCAATATTGAAGAGATTCGCAAGCCGGATCTTGACGCAACACTGGTTGCACAGAACGTAGCTCAGCAGTTAGAGCGTCGAGTTATGTTCCGTCGAGCCATGAAGCGTGCAGTGCAAAATGCAATGCGCGGTGGAGCGTTGGGAGTTAAGATTCAGGTTGGTGGTCGTTTAGGCGGAGCCGAGATCGCACGTACAGAATGGTATAGAGAAGGACGAGTTCCGCTTCATACTTTGCGTGCAGATATAGACTATTCAACAGCCGAAGGTAATACCACTTATGGAATTATCGGCGTGAAGGTCTGGATCTTCAAAGGTGAAGTTCTGGGTGGTGTGGAAGCTGAAAAAGCGCCTGCCAAGAAACAAGACACAAGAAACAAGCGATAAGGGTAAAGCGAAATGCTGCAACCGAAACGTACAAAATTCCGCAAGATGCACAAAGGCCGTAACCGTGGTCTGGCTCAGCGCGGCAGCAAGGTAAGCTTTGGCGAGTTTGGCCTCAAAGCAACTGGCCGTGGTCGTTTGACTGCGCGTCAGATTGAAGCGGCTCGTCGTGCAATGACCCGTCACATTAAACGTGGTGGCAAAATCTGGATTAGAGTTTTTCCTGATAAGCCGATTACAAACAAGCCACTTGAAGTGCGTATGGGTAAAGGTAAGGGTAATGTTGAGTACTGGGTTGCACTAATCCAGCCAGGCAAGATCCTTTATGAAATGGAAGGTGTTAGTGAACAGATTGCTCGTGAAGCATTTGCTCTTGCTACGGCAAAGTTGCCGATTGCAACCACCTTCGTTAGACGCACGGTGATGTAAAGATGAAATCAAACGAATTGCGTGAAAAGACAAGTGAAGAACTGGAAGCAGCTTTGATTGCAGAGCTTAAGCAGCAGTTTAATCTGCGTATGCAGTTGTCCACTGGTCAGTTAAACGAAAGCCACAAAGTTATGCAGACGCGTCGAAACATCGCGCGTATCAAGACTGTGCTTAACCAGAAGGCAGGGGAATAACGATGTCTGAATTAAAAACGAGCTCACGTACTCTGACTGGTCGTATCGTCAGTGACAAAATGGACAAGACTGTAACTGTCTTGGTCGAGCGTCGCGTTAAGCACCCTGTCTACGGGAAGATCTTAACTAAGTCGACAAAAATTAAAGCGCATGATGAAGATAATGGTGCGCGTACAGGTGATCTAGTAACGATCGCAGAGTGCCGTCCTGTCTCTAAAGACAAGACGTGGAAACTGGTCAATATTGACGAGCGTGCTGTAGCAGAATAATTCTGCTGACAGTAAAGGGTTCGGAGTAAGAAAATGATTCAAACAGAAAGTTATCTTGATGTAGCAGACAACAGCGGTGCACGTCGTGTGATGTGTATCAAAGTACTGGGTGGTTCACACCGCCGTTATGCTCGGGTCGGTGACATTATTAAAGTCACTGTTAAGGAAGCAATTCCCCGCGGCAAGGTAAAGAAAGGCCAGGTGATGAGTGCAGTTGTAGTACGCACTAAGAAAGGCTTGCGCAGACAAGACGGCAGCTTGATCAAATTTGATGATAACGCTGCAGTATTGCTCAACGCCAACAACGCACCTATTGGCACACGTATTTTTGGGCCGGTAACACGTGAACTTCGCAACGAGAAGTTTATGCGCATTATCTCCCTAGCACCTGAAGTGCTGTAAGCGAGGATTAAGAAATGGCAATGCTCAAAATTAAACGTGACGACGAAGTAATTGTTGTTGCAGGAAAAGATAAAGGTAAGCGCGGTAAGGTACTTAAGGTGCTGGAAAATAACCGTCTACTAGTATCTGGTATTCAGATGATTAAAAAGCATCAGAAGCCTAATCCCCAAGCTGGTATTCCAGGCGGGATTATTGAAAAAGAAGCTCCTATTCAGGTTTCTAATGTTGCGATCTTTAATGGCGCAACCAGCAAAGCGGATCGAGTTGGCTTTAAAGTCCAGGAAGATAACACAAAAATTCGTGTCTTTAAGTCAAGCGGCGAAGCCGTCGACGCTTAAATAAACAGGTAATTGAAATGGCAAGGCTGAAAGAAGTATATAAAAACGAGCTGGTTACCAAGCTGAAAGATGAGCTGGGTCTGGCGAATGTGATGGAAGTTCCTCGCATTACCAAAATCACTCTGAACATGGGTGTAGGTGAAGCGATTGGTGATAAAAAATCACTCGAGAACGCCGTTGCAGATCTAATCTTAATTGCTGGTCAAAAGCCAGTAGTTAACAAGGCACGCAAATCAATTGCAGGCTTTAAGGTTCGTGAGGGTTGGCCGATTGGTACCAAGGTGACTCTGCGCAGTGATCGTATGTACGAATTCCTCGAGCGCTTAGTGAGTATCGCTATACCGCGTATCCGAGATTTCCGTGGCATCAGCCCCAAGCAGTTTGACGGGCGTGGTAATTTCTCAATGGGTGTAAGTGAGCAGATCATTTTCCCAGAGATCGATTACGAAAAAATTGATAAGTTGCGTGGTCTTGATATTACTATCACCACCACCGCTAAGAATGATGACGAAGGTCGCGCCCTTTTGCGTGCCTTTAACTTCCCGCTGAAAGGTTGAGGTAGTAGATAAATGGCTAAAGTATCCATGGTCGAGCGCGAGAAAAAGCGCACTAAGACAGTTGCTAAATTCGCTGTAAAGCGCGCTGAATTAAAAGCGATTATTAGTGACATTAATGCATCTGACGAAGATCGTTGGAATGCTCAAGTAAGTTTACAAAAACTGCCGCGTGATGCGAGTCCAGTTCGCCAGCGTAATCGCTGTCGTATCACTGGTCGTCCACACGGTGTTTACCGGAAATTTGGCCTGTGCCGAAACAAACTGCGCGAATCAGCAATGCGTGGTGAAGTTCCTGGCCTAGTTAAGGCCAGCTGGTAAGTTTAAGGAGCCAAACGATATGAGTATGCAAGATCCAATAGCAGATATGTTGACCCGCATTCGTAATGCGCATCACCGTAGCAAGCCAGAAGTTATTATGCCTGCGTCAAAGCTTAAGGCCTCAGTTGCCCAAGTTTTACTCGACGAAGGTTACATTGGCGGTTTTAGCGTCAGTGAAGAAGTAAAGCCGACTTTAACGGTTGACCTTAAGTATTTTGAAGGTAAACCCGTTATTGAAGAAATTACACGTATTAGCAAGCCAAGTTTGCGCCTGTACGTAGGTAGTGATGATTTACCTAAAGTACGTAGCGGTCTTGGTGTTGCGATTGTCTCCACCAGTAATGGTGTGATGACTGATCGTGCTGCACGCTCTGCCGGTATCGGCGGCGAAGTGCTTTGCACCGTATTCTGATAGGAAAACGAGATGTCTAGAGTTGCAAATAGTCCAGTAGAACTGCCCAGTGGTGTGCAAGTTACCATCGGTGATTCGGAAATAACTGTGAAGGGAAAGATTGGATCCATGGCGATGTCGATCAATTCTGAAGTGACAATTGAACAGAACGATAATGTTCTTACATTTTCTGCTCGTTCAAGTGCCAAGTTTTCACGGGCTATGTCCGGTACTACTAGAGCCCTGGTAAGCAATATGGTTACCGGTGTCTCACAAGGTTTTGAGAAGAAGCTTGATTTGGTCGGTGTTGGTTACCGTGCGCAAGTTCAGGGAGCGAAGATTAATCTGACACTAGGTTATTCTCACCCGGTTGTATATGAACTGCCTAAGGGTGTATCTGCAGAAACACCAAGTCAGACTGAAATTTTACTGAAGTCCTCGGATAAGCAGATGTTGGGTCAAGCCGCAGCTGAAATCCGCGCCTTCCGTCCACCAGAGCCTTACAAGGGTAAGGGAGTTCGAATTTCTGGTGAGCACGTGAGACGCAAAGAGGCCAAGAAGAAGTAATAGGGTAATACGATGAGCGATAAGAAAGTTTCACGTCAGCGCAGAGCTAAACGCGTCCGTATGAAGATCCGCGAATTAGGTGCAAACCGTTTGTGTATCAACCGTACTCCGCGTCATATTTATGCGCAGATAATTGCATCTGATGGCGATCGAGTTCTAGCAACTGCATCGACTTTAGAGAAAGATTTACGTACTGGTAGCACCGGTAACGTTGATGCTGCAGCAGCTGTTGGCAAGTTAGTTGCCGAACGTGCAGTAGCCGCTGGTGTAACCACTGTAGCGTTTGATCGTAGCGGTTTTAAATATCACGGCCGTGTTAAGGCATTGGCAGACGCCGCGCGTGAAGCCGGCCTCGAATTTTAATAGGTAGATAATATGGCTTTTACAGATCAGAAAGATTCTGCAGCTGAAGGAATGATGGAGAAGCTGGTTCAGGTTAACCGTGTTGCAAAGACGGTTAAAGGTGGACGTATCTTCGCTTTTACTGCATTGACTGTTGTTGGTGACGGTAATGGCAAGGTTGGCTTTGGTCGCGGCAAGGCACGTGAAGTGCCCCAGGCAATTCAGAAGGCAATGGAAGCTGCGCGTCGTAACATGATAGATGTGGCCCTCGACGGCAACACTATCCAGTACCCAACTAAGGGTATTCACGCTGCCTCAAAAATCTATATGCAGCCTGCATCCGACGGTACTGGCGTAATTGCCGGTGGTGCAATGCGCTCTGTATTAGAACTGGCCGGTGTACAAAATGTACTGGCCAAGTGTTACGGGTCTACCAACCCAGTAAACGTTGTTCGCGCAACGTTTAAAGCACTTAAAAATATGAAGTCACCAGATGATGTTGCTGCAAAGCGTGGCAAATCAGTGGAAGAAATCCTCAACTAAGTGACGGTTAAAAACGCGTCAGTTATTGGAAGAAGATCATGGCAAAAGCTAAAATGAAAAATATTAAAGTTACCCAGACCAAAAGTACCATTGGTCGTTTACAGAATCACAAAGCCTGTGTCTCTGGTTTGGGTCTACGTCGTATCGGTCACACTGTTGAAGTGGAAGACACCCCATCAGTTCGTGGCATGATCAACAAAGTTCATTATTTGTTACAGGTAGAGGAAGCTTAAGATGCATCTGAATACCCTTAGCCCGGCACCGGGTCGAATTAAAGAAGGCAAGCGCTGCGGTCGTGGTATCGGCAGTGGTATTGGTAAGACTGGTGGCCGTGGTCACAAAGGTCAGAAAGCCCGTTCAGGTGGTGGTATTCGGCCTGGGTTTGAAGGCGGTCAGATGCCAATCCAAAAGCGTTTGCCTAAATACGGTTTTACTTCACGTTTAGCGATGGTTACTGCTGAAATCAGACTATCTGAGTTAAACCTTATCGAAGGTGAAGTTGTAGATATTGAAGCACTGCGTAAAGCGGGCTTGATTAACAGTAATATTTTGCGTGCCAAAGTATTTGCCTCAGGCGAAGTTACTAAAGCAGTAACGCTTAAAGGTATTGGCGCAACTAAGGGTGCTCTGGCCGCTATTCAAGCAGCTGGCGGAAAGGTAGAAGAATAAAAAATGGCTAAGCCAGGTAAAATGCCGGTAGGCAATGAAAAAGGACTTGGCGAGCTATGGGCTCGTCTTCGCTTTTTATTCGCTGCGATCATCATTTATCGAATTGGTACACATATACCTGTACCCGGATTCGATCCCGATCGTCTGGCAGAACTGTTTACACAGAATCAGGGTACCTATCTTGGTCTGTTTAATATGTTTTCTGGTGGTGCACTCGAGAGAATGAGTATTCTTGCTCTCGGTGTTATGCCATATATATCTGCATCGATCATTATGCAGCTGCTGTCAGCGACAGTGCCTGCACTGGAGCAGTTGAAGAAAGAGGGTGACAGCGGTCGCCGCAAGATTAATCAGTACACCAGATACGGCACAGTATTTTTGGCACTGATTCAGGGTACAGCGATGGCAGTAGGTTTTGCCTCGCAGGGTCTAGCCTATGAAGTTAGCACTCTGTTCTACGCAGTGGCTATCTCCTCATTAGTTGCCGGCGCAGTATTCCTGATGTGGCTCGGCGAGCAGATTACTGAGCGCGGTATTGGTAACGGCATCTCGATGTTGATTTTTGCCGGTATTGTTGCAGGTATTCCCGGTGCCATTGGTCAGGCCTTAGAGTCTGCCCGTCAGGGTGATTTAAATCCGGTAACACTGATCTTCATTCTGGTTATCGCAGTAGCTGTTGTTTACTTCGTAGTCTTTGTTGAGCGCGGTCAGCGTCGCCTAACAGTTAACTACGCACAGCGTCAGGGTCGTCAAGCTTACAACGCTCAGACTTCTCATCTGCCGCTTAAAGTTAATATGGCTGGTGTTATTCCAGCGATTTTCGCCTCAAGTTTACTGTTGTTCCCTACCTCTATTAGTCAGTGGTTTGGATCAGCAACCAATGCTCCTGCTTGGTTGCAGGATATTGCATTGTTAATTGGCCCAGGTCAGCCACTCTACGTGTTGCTGTTCTCAAGCTTGATTATTTTCTTCAGCTTCTTCTACACGGCGTTGATGTACAACCCTTCAGAAGTAGCCGATAACCTGAAAAAAGGTGGTGCGTTCTTACCTGGGATTCGTCCTGGCGAGCACACTGCTAAATATATTGATAGTGTGACCACGCGTCTCACCCTGATTGGTGGTGTTTACATCACTTTGATTTGTCTGATGCCTCAGTTCTTGAATGTGTACTTCAATGTACCGTTCTATCTGGGTGGCACCTCACTGTTAATTGCCGTTGTTGTGACAATGGATTTTATGGCTCAAGTGCAGTCACATCTTATGTCCCAGCAATATGATTCATTGATGAAAAAGGCCAACCTTAAAAATGTTGGCCGTAAATAAAGAGGTGATGCTGTGAAAGTTCGTGCATCGGTTAAAAAGATTTGTCGAATTGTAAGGTTGTCCGCCGAAAAGGTGTGGTTCGTGTTATTTGTAACGTAGAACCCCGTCATAAGCAGCGTCAAGGTTAAGGTTGATTTTTGACAGATCTATCGGTATTCTACCGCGCCTTTTTGCAGTCTTACTGCAGGGTTAGGGAATACAGATTAAACCCAAGTATAAGTGGAGTAATGTGAATGGCCCGTATTGCCGGTGTCAACATTCCGGATAACAAACACGCAGTGATCTCACTGACATATGTGTTTGGTATCGGTCGCCCAACTGCCAGTAAGATTTGTGCAGATGTGGGCATTGCAGAAGACACAAAAATTTCTGCACTAGATGAAGGGCAACTTGATTTATTGCGAGCTGCTGTAGGTACCAATGAAGTCGAAGGTGATCTACGCAGAGAAAACAGCATGAATATCAAGCGTTTGATGGATTTAGGTTGCTATCGCGGCCTTCGTCATCGTCGTAGTTTGCCCGTACGTGGACAGCGTACTAAGACGAACGCACGCACCCGTAAAGGGCCGCGTCGTCCCATTAAAAGATAATTCCTAGGAACGGTAATGGCAAAAGCAGCAAGCAAACCAACCCGTAAAAAGGTCAGAAAGACAGTAATTGATGGCGTCGCGCATATTTATGCTTCGTTCAACAACACTATTGTTACTATTACTGATCGTCAGGGTAATACTCTATCTTGGGCTACCTCTGGTGGTTCCGGTTTCCGTGGTTCTCGTAAGAGCACCCCGTTTGCCGCACAGGTCGCTGCAGAGCGTGCTGGTGAAGCAGCAAAAGACTACGGATTGAAAAATCTCGATGTTCAAGTCAAGGGCCCAGGCCCTGGCCGCGAATCTGCGGTACGTGCACTGAACAATGCAGGTTATAAAATCACCAATATTACGGATGTGACGCCAGTTCCACACAATGGTTGTCGTCCACCCAAAAAGCGCCGCGTGTAAGAGAGACATAGAATGGCTAGATATCTTGGACCAACTTGTAAATTGTCACGCCGTGAAGGAACAGATTTGTTCCTCAAGAGTGGCGTCCGCCCGCTTGAATCAAAATGTCGAGCAGACAGCGCACCTGGCCAGCATGGTCAGCGTCGTGGCCGTCTTTCAGACTATGGCGTTCAGCTTCGGGAAAAACAAAAAGTTCGTCGTATTTACGGCGTACTAGAAAAGCAATTCCGCAACTACTATAAAGATGCTGCTCGTCAGAAAGGCAACACCGGTGAAAACCTGTTGACTATCCTTGAGTGTCGTTTGGATAACGTTGTATACCGTATGGGATTTGGTGCTACTCGTGCCGAATCTCGACAGCTGGTAGCCCACAATTCTATTTTGGTAAATGGCCAGAAAGTTAACATCGCTTCATTCCGTGTTCAGGAAGGTGATGTTGTCGGTCTGCGTGAAAAATCCAAAAAGCAATTGCGTGTTCAAACTGCTCTGCAGTTGGCCGCACAGCGTGGTGAAGTTGAATGGATGCAAGTAGATACAAACAAGATGGAAGGCACGTTTACGCGCAATCCTGATCGTGCTGATCTACCCGCTGAGATCAATGAAAATCTGATCGTCGAACTGTACTCGAAGTAATTGTTGAGCTAATACGGGATAAAATATGCAAAATTCTGCAAATGAATTTCTGACCCCACGCAATATTGATGTAACGTCTTACAGCGCTACTCATGCCAAGGTTGTTCTGGAACCGCTCGAGCGCGGATTCGGCCACACACTGGGCAATGCACTTCGTCGTATCCTGCTGTCTTCTATGTCAGGTTGCGCGATTGTTGAAGTAGAGATCGAAGGCGTAGAACACGAATACAGTGCTATCGAAGGTGTTCAAGAGGATGTAATGGAAATTCTCCTTAACCTTAAAGGTGTAGCTGTTGTTATGGAAGGCCGCGATGAAACTACGGTTACATTGAATGCGAAAGGACCTGGTGTTGTTACTGCTGGTGATATCACTGTCGACAGCCATATCGAAATTGTTAATCCAGATCACGTTATTGCAACTATCTCTGGAAAAGCTAGCTTGAATATGCAGCTTCGTATTGAACGTGGTCGCGGCTACCAGCCGTCGAACACTCGCATCACTGACGAAGAGAATCGTACTATTGGTCGTCTGCAGTTAGATGCGTCATTTAGCCCGATCCACAAAGTATCTTACAGCGTTGATAATGCCCGTGTTGAAAATCGCACTGATCTAGACAAGTTAATCCTTGAGCTAGAGACTAACGGCACTATCGATCCTGAAGAGTCTATCCGTCGCGCCGCGACCATCCTGCAACAGCAGATGGCGGTATTCGTGAATTTGGAAGGCGAAACTGCTGCAGAGCCTGAAGAGAAAGAAGAAGAGATTGATCCAATTCTTCTGCGTCCTGTTGACGATCTCGAGCTGACTGTACGTTCAGCTAACTGTCTCAAAGCAGAGAGTATTTATTATATTGGTGACCTTATTCAGCGCACAGAAGTTGAGCTGCTCAAGACACCAAACCTGGGTAAGAAGTCACTTACTGAAATTAAAGATGTCTTGGCTTCACGCGGTCTTTCTCTGGGCATGCGCCTTGAGAATTGGCCTCCAGCAAGTTTAAAAAGTGAACGCGAACTCGTTTAATTTCTCTTGTTTACAAGATAAGTTAATGGCTTCGATAGATATCATTGCTGAGAAAGCAACGAACTAAGGAATAAGAACATGCGTCATCGCTATAGTGGCCGCAAGCTAAACAAAACCGGCACTCACAAAAGAGCTATGTTCCGCAACATGACTGCTTCATTGGTTGAGCATGAGCTGATTAAAACCACTCTGCCCAAAGCTAAAGAACTACGTCGTTTTGCAGAACCATTCATCACTCTGGCTAAAGAAGACAGCGTTGCTAATCGTCGATTAGCTTTTGATCGTCTTCGCAACAAGGCGACAGTAGGTAAGTTGTTCTCTGACTTGGGCCCACGTTTTCTTGAGCGTCCAGGTGGTTATGTACGTATCCTCAAGTGCGGCAATCGCTCTGGTGATAATGCGCCAATGGCTTACGTTGAGCTGGTTGATCGTGCTGCTAATGACGTTGCTGATGTTGAAGAGACTACTGGCGAATAAGAACACTTTATTCGTTGTAAAAAAACCGGACATTTATTAAATGCTCGGTTTTTTTTCGTCTGCTATTTCTATCTCATAAACTAAGGTTAACTACCAGATCTTGACCCGCTGATCTTCCGGTAAGAACAGCCCATCACCTTCGACAACAACATAAGTCTTGTAGAAATCTTCCATATTCGGGAATACCCCATTAATCCGGTAGATATCTGGTGAATGGGGGTCGGTTCTAACGATAATCTCAAGTATCTGATCACGCCATTTAATTCTGCTTGATTGGGCGTTGCCGATAAAGAAGCGCTGTTCGCCGCTAAAGCCATCTATTACCGGCGAGGGCTCTCCCTTAAGTGACATCCTATAGGCCTTTAGAGCGATTGAGGTGCCGCCTAAATCACCAATATTCTCCCCCAGTGTTAACTCACCATTAACAAATAGATCTGGCAGAGCTTCAAACTTATTAAACTGCTCAACTAAGCCTTTTGTACGCTGTTCAAACTGGCTGCGATCCCTATCCGTCCACCAGCTCTTAAGGTTACCATCGCCATCGTATTTACTGCCCTGATCATCAAAGCCATGGCCAATCTCATGGCCGATGGTTGAACCTATAGTCCCGTAGTTGTAGGCATCTTCAGCGTCGGGAATAAAGTTAGGCGGCTGTAGATAAGCGGCGGGAAAGACAATCTCATTAAGGCCCGGATTGTAGTAGGCATTAACTTCCTGTGGTGCCATAAACCACTCATTGCGATCAATTGGCGCACCGAGTTTAGCCATATTCTGATTGTGGCCGAAAATCATAGAGCGCTGGATATTGCCGAACAGATCATCCTCTTTCACGATTAAAGCAGAGTAATCTTTCCATACATCCGGATAGCCAATTTTAGGCGTGAACTTGGAGAGCTTAACCAGCGATTGCTGTTTAGTCGCATCACTCATCCACTCGAGATTTTTGATTGACTCGGCATAGGCAGTAATCAGATTGTCGACCATAGTAATCATTCGCGACTTGGATTCAGGTGAGAAATGTTTGGCAACATACAACTGTCCCAACAGTTCGCCGAGATTCCCATTGATTGAGCTAATCCCCTTGCGCCAGCGCGGTTGATCTTCCTGTCTGCCGTAGAGAAATTTAGAGTAAAAATTGAATTTGGTTTGTACAAAACTGGCCGGGAGATAATTCGCGTAGGTAGAAAGTACCTTGGCGCGCAGGTAATCTTTCCAAGAGTCTACATCAACGCTAGTGAACAGATTGTTAAAGGCGATGAAATAGCTCGGTTGTACAACGATAACATTCTCCGGCAACTCAATCCCAATGCCGTCCAGATAGGTTTCAATATCCAGATTCGACAGCAGGCTGACAAATTCACTCGCGGTTAATTTGTTATAGCGCTTATCTGCATCACGATTTTCGGTCTTATTCCACTGATGTTCGGCCAGTTGGCTCTCCAGAGTAAAGATACGCCGAGCGGCCACGGAAGCGTCCGGGTGACCGGACAGGTCAATGAGTTCTGTGAGATAGGTTTTATATCTGCCAATAATTTCCTGGCCGCGCTCTGAGCTATCACTGTAGTAATCTCGATCAGGCAGTCCGAGCCCTGACTGCAGCAGATGTAAAATATAGCTTGTCGCTTCTTTATCGTCCTGACCCACATAGAGATTAAACGGCCCATCAATTCCTGCCGGGTTGGCACTGCCAAAGAATTCGACAATATCGCTATGGGTTTTTAGATTATCGATTTCGTTGAGGTATCCGGCGATGGGTGCAATACCCAATTCTTCAATATGCGCTTCATCGAGATAGGCATTGTAGTAGTCACCAATCTTCTTTTTGGCCGGATCAACCTGGTGTCCTGCCGCCGCAGCTTCAACAATTACACGGGACTGTTCGAGGCTCTCTTTGCGCAGCGTCATATAGCTGCCCCAGCCAACTTCATCGGCGGGGATTTCGGTAGCGTCCAACCACTTGCCATTGGCATAGCGGTAAAAATCATCCTGTGGACGAACTGAGGTATCCATGCCCTCTAGGTCGATACCAGAGATCAGCGATTGATCTGTTGCTGGCTTATCCGAACAGGCAGAGACCAGAGTTAATCCGCTTACAACAAGAGTCGTGGTGAGAATTATTCTTGGAAGGGTCGTGAGGTTGTTCTTTATATTAAATTCAAACATCTGTTGCCTCTTTAATAGTCCGGTTACCAAAAAATCCTTGGCTAACTTATTAGTATCCCTTATCTATCGATTACTACTGCCAAGACTGCACTCAAACCAACAATTTACTCTCTATATATAGTGTAAAAGCATTAATAAGATTACGCGTACTGATGATATTGCTCGCCACTATCGAGATTCATTAGGCGCATTGCACCACCCCAAACATAGCCAGTATCCATTGGATAGAGATTGCTTCCACAGTCTTTGCCCTCGAGAGCCGCCCAGTGGCCGAAGACGATTTTATCCCCCGCTGCCAGACGCTTTTGATGACGGTACCAGGGGGAAAACTCAGCAACCAATGGTTCACTATTATTACTATCCGGTGCAGTTTTGGCATTTAATTCCAGCTGCCCTGAACTGCTGCAATAACGCATGCGGGTTAAATAGTTAGTGATTAAGCGCCAGCGCTCTGGACCTTCGAGATTATCCGACCAGCTGTCCGGTTGATTGCCGTACATATGCTGAAAATAAATGCCCGCCTGATCCGATTGCAGAACCGCTTCCACTTCGCGGGCCATGGAAGCCGCAGTGGCGATACTCCAATTGGGTGGAATGCCCGCGTGCACCAGAGTGAAATCACCAACAGATAAGAGTAGAGGAAGCTGTTGTAGCCAGTCGAGTAGCTCATCTCGATCACTGGCGCTGAGAATTTCATTGAGGGTATCTTTGTTCGTGGCGGTTCGAATGCCGTGGGAGATGGCCAGCAGATGCAGATCATGGTTGCCAAGCACTGATGTGAAAGCTGTGCCCAGTCCCTTGCAAAAGCGCAGTGTCTCAAGAGACTGCGGGCCGCGATTCACCAGATCGCCGACAGCGATTAAACGGTCTGTCGTCGGTTGAAAGTTTACCCGCTCCAATAATTTTAGCAGTGGATCAAGGCAGCCTTGAATATCTCCGACGACGTAATCAGTCATTTAGTTCACGGTGTTGGGTGTCGAGAGTAGGAACGGGTCTATAGGTACATCAAAGGATTCACCCTGCTGATCAATCATAGTGTAATGACCTTGCATGGTCCCAATCGGTGTATCTAGAACAATGCCACTGGTGTATTGGTATGACTGACCGGCCTCAATCAATGGCTGCTTGCCTACAACGCCCATACCGCTATAAACCTTTTTTGCTTCGTCGCTATCGGTGACTATCCAGTGACGGCCAAGTAATTTCGCCGGTGCAGTACCCTGATTGTGAATGGTGATCTGATAAGCGAACACAAAGCGCTGGTTATCAGGCTCTGATTCCTGACTGAGATATTCGGTGGTTACCGAAACAACAATTGACTGGTCCGTCATTTGATCCCCATCATGCTGTTGTGGATATGGTTGGATAAGCTGACAAATTCAGCAACACTGAGCTGTTCAGCACGACGCGATAGATCTATCTCATCGGCTGCCGAGTCGAGATGCCCAGCGTAGGGCTTCAGGCAGTTGCGCAAAGTTTTGCGGCGCTGCTGAAAACTGTGGCTGACTAGCTGGCTGAGTAGTTCCTCGTTTTCGGCCGTACAGGGTTTAGTTCTGTGAGGCTTGAGTCTAACAATGGCCGACTGAACCTTGGGTGCTGGGCGAAATGATTCTGGCGGCACTGGAATAAGCGGCATTACTCGGCAGTGATACTGCACCATCACCGAGAGTCGGCCATAGGTTTTATTGCCCGGGACAGCGCCAAGACGCTCGACAACCTCGAGCTGTAGCATAAAGTGCATATCTTGAATAAGCTCGCGCACCTTAATAAGATGAAACAGCAGTGGCGTGGAAATATTGTAGGGCAGGTTACCCACAAGGCGCATCTGTCGGCCTTGATGAAATTGGCCAAAGTCGGTTTTCAGGGCATCGCCACTAAAAATACTAAAGTCCGGGTAAGCGGCAAATTTCTCGGCTAGAAAGCTTACCAGATCGCGATCCAGTTCCACCACTTTCATGCTCGGGCAGCGCTGAATTAGATGTTCGGTGATTGCCGCTGTGCCCGGGCCAATTTCAATTAAATTGTCATCTCCACTGGGCCCAATCGCGGATACAATTTGACCGATAATCTGTTGGTCAACTAGGAAGTTTTGACCGAAGCGTTTTCGCGCCTGATGCTGAATACTCATTAATTTTTTGCGCCGTTAGTTTTTAATGCCATCTGCACTGCAACTTCAATCGCGGTGTGTAAACTGCCATTGTCTGCGTTGCCGCTACCTGCCAGGTCCAGTGCTGTACCGTGATCTACAGAGGTGCGAATAATAGGCAAGCCGAGAGTGATATTGGCCGCTCGACCAAAGCCCTGATATTTTAGAACCGGCAGGCCCTGATCGTGGTACATGGCCAACACTGCATCGGCATGCTCAAGATGTTTGGGGGTAAATAAGGTATCCGCGGGCAGTGGGCCGATAAGATTGGCACCCTGATCGCGAAAGCGCTGTAAAACCGGACTGATAGTTTCAATTTCTTCACGGCCCAGATGACCGCCTTCACCCGCATGAGGATTTAGGCCGCAGACCAGTATAGTCGGAGAGGGTATCGAAAATTTCATCTGTAGATCAGCTATAAGAATATCGATCACGCGGGTCAAGGATACCTGAGTAATACTGTCGGCGACATCGCGCAGAGGCAGATGGGTAGTTGCCAGAGCCACTCGTAATTCAGGCGTAGCCAGCATCATAACGACTAGCGGCGTCGCGGTCTTTTCCGCTAAATACTCGGTATGACCGGTGAAGGCAAAGCCGGCATCATTTATAATCGATTTCTGGACGGGACCGGTCACCATCGCCTGACAGAAATTGCGCTGACAGTCGGCAATCGCCGCATTCAGAGATTCCAACACATAAGCACCGTTGGCACTATTAAGCTGGCCGGCCATGGCAGGTTCTGCGAGCGACACTGGAACTATGCCCAACTCTCCGGGCTGCAGTGGTTTAGCGGTTGCACCGGGCTCGCGAAGCTCAAGACTGAGTCCGAGCTCAGCAGCACGCTGCTGTAATAGTTGTGGATCGGCGTAGGCAACCAGTTCATGAGCACAGCCATTTTGCACCAGACTGATCAGCAGGTCCGGACCTATGCCTGAGGGTTCTCCTGGCGTGACTGCCAGGCGTAGAGTCATGACTTTTCAAGCTCTTTGCTATTAGACTCTTTAGCTTCTTTAGCTTTAGATTCTTTTATTTCGACGAAAGCTTCATCGCGAATTTCCTGTATCCAGACCTGTAGTTCTTCTTCGTACTTGCGTTGACGAAGCAGGTTTTCAGCATTGTTACGCATAATTTTGTCGCTGAAGTCCTGATTACGACGCTCGGTCACCTGCAGAATATGCCAGCCGAACTGAGAGAGGAACGGAGCGCTGATCTCCTCAAGGGCAATGCTGTTCATAGTCTGCTCAAACGCCGGTACAAACATTCCCGGTGTTGACCAACCCAGTTCGCCACCATTAAGTGCCGAGCCCGGATCTTCAGAAAACTCTTTGGCTAACAGAGCAAAATCTTCGCCGCCGGTAACCCGGTCGCGAAGTTTATTGAGCTGGCTAATAGTGGTTTCCTCATCGCGGATCTCGTTGGGCTTAATAAGAATATGTCGGGCAAAGTGCTGCTCGATAAGCTTCTCGCCACCACCGCGACGCTCGTAAAGCTTGATCAGGTGGAAGCCGGCACCGCTGCGAATCGGATCAGAGACAGTGTTGACCTCAAGCTTTTCAACGGCCTCAATAAATACCCCAGGCAATTGGGCCATTTTTCTCCAGCCGAGGTCACCGCCCTGAAGGGCCGTTTGATCCGCAGAGTTAGCGATAGCTAATTGTTTGAAATCAGTGCCGCTTTGCACCTGGCTGAGCAGGTCTTGGGCGCGCTGTAAAATGCCATTGGCTTCCTCAGTGCTGGTGCCGCTGGGAACAGGCAGCAGGATATGGCCAATATTGACGTCCGGAGAGGTCATAAAGCGACCCTCTTCGGAGCTGAGGAAATTATCCAGTTCCTGACTACTGATATTGATGCGGCGCATCACATAGCCCTGCTGAACACGGCTTAGGATCATTTCATTGCGAATCTCTTCGCGCACCGCTGACAGGGTTGAGCCGGAGCTGTGAATCTGTTCAACATACTGATCCATAGTCAGCTGATTGCTGGCGGCAATACGCCCCAAGGATTCATTGAGTTCTGCATCGGTAATCCGGATGCCAGCGCTGAAGCCCATGTTGAGCTGCAGCCGTTCGGAGATTAAACGCTCGAGAACCTGCTGCAAGAGAATTTCCTGGGGTGGCGGTTGGGTGCCAGATTTCTCAATCTGCATATAGATAGTGGCCAGTCGTTGTTGTACTTCACTTTCGAGTACAACATCTTCATCGACCACTGCGACGACCCTGTCGAGAATTTCAACTTGGGCGACTGCGCTGATTGAGGTTGTTGCGAGCAAAAATGCAATCAGAGCTTTGTTACAAGTTTTCTTCAGATCCATAACCGTAAATACCATTGTTGAGCATTGAGTCAACCCGACCGCCGGAGCCAGCCAGACCTTTAAATTGTATTTGGAAAAATATTCCATTTGAGACTGTCAGGTTCTCTTCTGGACGCAACACATCGTCTCTGCGATCCAGCCAGCGACGCGCGACAAGACTTGCCCGCCAGCAACAGCTGTTATATTCAAATCCGGCAAAAACATCCAGTTCGCGACTGTTGGTAAAGTCATGGTTCCAGCGCCCGACCAGATTAAAATTCCCCGCCACTGGAACAAATGCAGAGATATCTACCTGACGAATATCCTGCGCCAGACTGACACCCTCAAACAGCCGAGGGTCGCGTTGCGTCGAGCGGTAAGTTGCATTAAACAACCGGTTTTGGCGGTCATTATAGCGCAAGCTAAAACTGCTTTTTTCCAGATCATTATCGTGAGTGTCGTAGATAATATCACTAGTAAAACGCCAATCAACATTCATCCGCCCAGACAGTTTTAAGGCCAGCGGAGACTGCCTGCGACTCAGTTCGGCAATCTCATTCTCTGTGGGTGTTGCCGACAGGGTTATACGTCGATTAATATAATTGATAGATTGGGCAATGCTCGCGGTAAATCGTTCCTGTCCAGATGTCTTGTCTATATAGCGGGTGGTAAAAGCAATGGTCAGGCGCTCTTCGTCGGAAATTCTATCGCCACCATTAAAGCGCTCATCGCGAAACAGGCGGTCGTAGGAGGGGGTGAATTCACGAGTATCAAAATCCGGAAAATCCGACTGGTCTTTAAAGTCGGCTTTTACATAGTAGAGTCGCGGTTCAAAGGTTTGTTTGTAGCTAGTAAACCAGCTGGCATCGCGTTCGAAAAATAGACTACTGTCGAGGGATGATACTGGCACGGTGACCGAGGGGCTTTTGTTATTGAGCGAAGCGCCGCCGCTTTCCAAATCGTAGGACAGATGCTTGAGACGAAACTGCGGGCGGAAATATCCCCAGGTCCAGCGCTTATCCCAGCTGATGCCGTAGTCCAGACGGGTTCTATTGCCGGTGACAAAATCTTGATCATCGTGATCAAATCGAGCCGTTTGGTTGTTTAAGTCAATCACTAGACTATTATCGAAACGATAGTAGCCATTGATATTAATTTTTGGCAGTACTGAGTATTGCTCTTCCAGTCCATCGACAACGATTTGGTTATCTCGCGCTTCGATAAGGTAGTCCCAGTGTTTGGTTTTGTAAGTGGCACCGGCGATGCGGCGCAGGTTGACCCGACTGATGGAGTCCCGAGTCATGCTGCCCAAATCACCCAGGTAATCATTGTCGGAGACCCTATTGAGATCCAAAAAAGTTGACCAGGATTTGCCGATCCCACCGAGATGGTTCAGTCCCATCAAGAAGCGATCCTCGCCCTGATATTCTGGCAGGCCGGTATTGGGATCTATATCCTTTTCGTCTTTACCGCCCTTATCGTCACCCAGAAATGCGCCGCTGACCTCGGTGTTTGAAAGTCGGGAAAGGTGGCGAAATTCCACTTCCATGCCGATTCCACGCTCTTGAATCAGACGTGGGGTAATGGTTGCATCGTAGTGCTCGGCGAGATTCCAATAGATTGGCTGTGCATAATCGAGACCGTTGCTGCTGTTAAGCTGAAGCGCGGGGAATAGCAGTCCAGATGAACGGCGATCATTCACCGGGAATTTAATCCACGGAAAATAGAAGACCGGGATATCCTTCACTCTCATCTGAGCATTTTTTACTGTGGCAAATCCGGATTCCTGATCAATGGAAATTTCGCTAGTGGCCATTTGCCAGGTTGAGTCGCCCGGTTCACAGGTCGAGTAAGTGGCATCGGTAATAGTGATAACGCCATCTTTTGTACGCTGCAGATTTTCTGCCTTACCGCGCACCGAAGCCTCATGGAGAACGTAGGTGGCATCTGCAATCTGCACTTCTTTGCTGTCTATATCGATCTCTGCACTGTTGCCCAACAATAGAAGCCCTGGCTCGCGAAACTGCACATTGCCATTAAGCACCACGGTGCGATTGGTCTGGTCTATGCGCGCAGAATCGCTGCGGATTTGCCGGTAGCCCTGAGATATCTGAATGTCCCCATCAAGAAGAGCCACGTTGTCGGGGAGGGTTTCCGTAGTGTTGGCATTGACCAGCAGCGAAGCCTCCTCCGGATCCAGGTCTGCGTCTGGATAGGTTCTCTCCGGTTCAATATAGGCACCGCAGCAGTTGTCGGCTACGGTCAGTAACTGCTCTTTATTCATTTGATCGGCTTCCACCCAATCGAGATTGCGCACTGCAGCAACTCTTGGCTCGTCGGGATTGGCAAGGCTTTTTCCCTGTTTGACGGGCTCTGAGCGGTTGTTGGACGTTTGGGTTTGCTGTTCAGTGCACTGCCACTGGTTCTGCTCATCGGCACTGCAGTTCCAGGTCGACTGGAGTTCATCAGCTGATACAGCGAGAGAAACGCCGGCGGCGATAGCGGTCAATATGCCAGTGAGGGCAGATCTATGTCGCTGGATGGCGACAAAAAGAGGACTTTGCTGAATGGAGGAAATCTCGTTCAAGATATGGCCTGTTCACTGGTAAATAGTTTGCTGGCATTTTACCTGATAACTTGCCAGAGTAGAGGGCTGAATTAAGATAGAATAAATTTTTTTGTTTGTGGTTTTAGCCTGTGGTTATTGTCAGCCACAAATAGCCTTGAATAGTGGATAGGAGAAAGACAGCTATTAATCATTTAGATAATCAGCGACGCAGTGCATTTGTTGATTGGATATCGGCCTTTTTGCCTGATTCACACCAAATTGAGCGACCATTAGAGCTACAGCCCCTCGCGGGCGATGCTGGATTTCGGCGCTATTTCCGTATCCACGGGCAGCCATCATTAATCGCTGTAGATTCACCGCCGGACAAGGAAAAAAATCAGGCATATATTGCCGTGGCGCTGGCATTTCAGCGGCATGGAATCCGCACCCCGAAAATATTCGCGGTGAACTTTGCCGATGGATTTTTCCTTCTGGAAGATTTTGGTATGCGCTTATTGCAGCCAGAGTTGAGCAGTGAAAAACCACTAGCAGAAGTTGCTGTGCGCTACAGTCAGGCAGAGAAGACTCTAATGGAAATGCAGAAGGTAGCTCCAGAGCCGGCAGTTTTTCCCGCCTATGATCGTCGCGACTTACAGGCTGAGATGGATCTATTTAGTGAATGGTTTGTCGCCCAGCTACTGGGTATTTCTCTCGATAGTCATGAGCAGCAGATGCTGCAACAACTCCATAAAGACTTGCTCGACAGCGCCGCCGATCAGCAGCAGGTGGTTGTGCACAAAGATTTTCACTCGCGGAATTTAATGCTGCTTGAGGACGATAGTCTTGGGGTGATTGATTTTCAGGACGCCGTTGTAGGCCCTGTAACCTATGATCTGGTCTCTGTGCTTAAAGACTGTTATCTGCACCTTTCCGCCGATCAGGTGGAAAAGCGGGCTCTGGCTTATAAGAAACATCTGGAAATCTCCGGGACACTCAACAAGACAACCGACCAAGAATTTCTATGCAGTTTTGACAAAATGGGACTGCAGCGTCATATTAAAGTATTGGGGATTTTTGCCCGTCTCAGTTTGCGCGATGGCAAGTCTGGCTATCTCAATGATCTGCCGTTGGTTATTCGCTATACCCTCGAAGCCGCACAGCGCTACCCTCAGTCTCAGGCCTTTTATAACTGGTTTATTGAACGTATCGAACCGCTATTGCCGAGCCACCAATGGTATCGAGAGTGGCGAACAGCCACAGAAGCTGGCCGCGAACAAAACACCGATGGAACTGAGTCATTATGAAAGCGATGATTTTAGCGGCCGGGCGCGGCGAGCGATTGCGACCTCTTACCGATACAACGCCCAAGCCAATGTTGCCCCTTAATGGCAAGCCATTGCTTGAGCACCATATCAATCGACTGGTGGCGATAGGCGTTAAGGATATTGTGATTAATACCTGTTGGCTCGGTGAGCAGATCGAAGCCTATTTTGCTGATGGCCGTGACTTTGGTGTCAATATTAGTTGGTCGCGGGAATCTGAGGCCCTCGAAACTGGCGGTGGTATTCGCCATGCATTACCATTTTTGGGCGACCAGCCTTTTTTACTGATTAACGGCGATGTCTGGAGTGATTTTCCTCTCGCCGAGTTAGCTGAAACTGCTTTGCCCGCAGAGTTGGACGCACGGTTAGTATTGGTTAATAATCCCGAGCATAATCCACAGGGTGATTTTTCACTGGATGGAATTCTGGTTAGTTACAGAGAAACTCAACGCTTTACCTTTAGTGGTATCAGTATATTTAGACCGCAGCTATTTGCCGCTTACCAGAGTAGTGCCGGGCAAAACTTTCCTCTGCGAGATGTCTTGCGACCGGCAATTTTAGCTGGGCGTGTGGCTGGCAGTATTCATACGGGTAGCTGGTATGATGTCGGAACTGTCGAGCGCTATCAGCAGTTAGAAGCTTTTGTTAACTCGTTGTAAACTCTTTGCAATCAACAGGAAAAATCGCTTGTGATCACTCGGCATAAATATCAAATCCTTTTTTGGCTATGTATAGCCGCAACAATCTCAATATCTCTAATGCCTGGTGGAGGCAAGCCGCTTTTTCAGATGCAGGATAAAGTGGCTCATGCGGCTATTTATGCCGTACTGTTCTTTGTCTGCGAACATGCCTACAGCAATCGATTTCCGCTATGGGCGCTGGCACTGGTATTGGCCGGTTTTGGTTTGAGCATGGAGCTCGCTCAATCCATGACTACTTACAGGCAGGCCGAGGGTTGGGATATGCTCGCTAATACAACCGGCATATTAATAGTCTGGCTGCTAATGCTCTGGCACAGGAAAGCAAAATGATAGAGATTTATCGCGGCAGTGACTATTTTGAAGGACAACTTCTAAAAGGCTTGATGGAGCAAGATGGGCTGCAGGTGTTTTTACATGGTGCTGCACTTCAGGGTGGTTTGGGTGAGGTTCCAGCGCTGGGGCATCTCTCAATTACCGTCAATGATGCCGATCGTGAAAGGGCTGAGGAAATTGTTGCAGCCTATGAGCGCGGCGACTTTGCCTTGCAGGACGAGGACTAATGACCCCTCAGCTTCGGCACTTGGCTCTATGGTTGGCGCCATTGGTCGCAGCTGCAGTCACCCTGACAATGCTGCACTATGGCTGGGATCGCAGCGGCGCGCTAACCGCCGGCCTAACCACCCTCTGTGCGCTGTGGTGGATCTTCGAGCCTATCCCTATTCCAGCAACATCCATGATCCCCTAGGGGGTGTTTCCACT
>CAWUVN010000059.1:0-26323 GCA_963925995.1 uncultured Pseudomonadales bacterium
TGTTCACCAGAGCAAAAAGTGCCTGATCAACCAGAGAGAGGTTCATCGCGACACTCATGGCTTTACTGAGGCACTGCGCTCGGCACTACGTGAAGATCCGGATGTTGTACTGGTCGGTGAGTTGCGTGATCTCGAAACCATTCGCCTGGCGCTGACGGCAGCGGAAACCGGACATCTGGTTTTCGGCACCTTGCACACCACCTCAGCTGCCAAGACCATTGACCGGGTTGTCGATGTTTTCCCCGGCGGCGAGAAGCCAATGATTCGCTCGATGCTCTCGGAGTCACTACAGGCGGTTATTTCCCAGACCCTATTAAAGAAGATTGGTGGCGGGCGAGTTGCCGCTCACGAGATTATGATCGGTACACCGGCGATTCGAAATTTGATCCGTGAGGATAAGGTGGCACAGATGTATTCGGCGATTCAGACCGGTGGAGCGCTGGGCATGCAAACGTTGGATCAATGTTTGACTAATCTAGTGGATAAACGCCTGATCAGTCCGGATGTTGCTCGCGAAAAAGCCAAAATGCCGGATAGTTTTTAATTACGTAAGTCATAGAACAATTGTTTTTAAGGAGAAAAGCGATGTTGGACCAGACCCTCGAAAAACTGGTTAGGTATATGGCCGAGAAAAAGGCCTCCGATCTATTTATAACCGTGGGTCTGCCACCCTGCCTAAAGGTGAATGGGGCGGTGATGCCAATCACCAAAAACAAACTCACTCAGGCAGAGTCCGAGACTCTGGTGTTAAACACCATGGATGAAGACCAGCAGCGGGAATTTAAAACACACAAAGAACTCAATTACGCCCTTGTCAGTGAATCTACCGGGCGCTTTCGTGCCAGTGCGTTTTATCAGCGCGGTGAAATTGGCATGGTGCTGCGGCGCATTGAGACATTAATTCCAACTCCGGAATCACTCTTGTTGCCGCCGATTCTGAAAGAGCTGGTAATGCACAAGCGCGGCATTGTGATTTTTGTTGGAGCCACCGGAACAGGTAAGTCGACATCGCTGGCAGCATTGATTGGCCATCGTAATAAAAACAGTCGCGGCCATATTGTCTCTATTGAAGACCCGATTGAATTTGTTCACGAGCATATGGGCTGCATTATTACGCAGCGCGAAGTGGGTGTGGATACCGAGTCTTTTGATGTGGCGCTAAAGAATACTCTGCGTCAGGCGCCAGATGTTATTTTGATTGGCGAGATACGCACACCGGAAACCATGCAACATGCGATTACCTTTGCCGAGACCGGCCATCTGGTATTGGCGACGCTGCACGCCAACAATGCCAACCAAGCTCTCGACCGAATTGCGCACTTCTTTCCGGCAGAGCGTCACGGCCAGCTATGGATGGACCTGTCACTCAATTTACGTGGAATTGTTGCCCAGCAATTAGTGCCGACCATCGATGGCAAGGGTCGCCGTGCGGCGATTGAGATTATGCTCAATACGCCTCTGGTGGCAGATACCATTCGCAAAGGTGAGGTGCATAAGCTTAAAGAAATTATGACCAACTCGACTGAGCACGGTATGCAGACTTTTGATCAGGCTCTCTATCAGCTGTATATAGAGGATCAGATTAGTTATGAAAATGCGATTGCCCACGCCGACTCTAAAAACGATCTGCGGCTGATGATTAAGATGCAGTCAGATACTCATGCTCATGAGCTGGATGCAGCGGCAGATGATTTGACCATTGAAGAAGACCAGTCGGATAAGTTGCGCTGGTAACTTGATGGGTTTTTTTAAAATCGTTGTATGAAAAGTTTTTCTGCTAGGGAGCTTTTAAGGACCGCTCTTAAGGAACAGTCCCGATTTCAGGACAGTCCAGCCAGCTCTGCAAAATTAGTGAAGCGGCAATATGATCAATTTTTGTCAGGTCATAGCTACCCTGTTCACGGCCGAGCATTTTTGCCTCGCGGCTAGTGAGTCGCTCGTCGACCATCTCGACCTCAACCGCAAAACGCCCCTGCAGACGACGGGCAAATTTTCTTGCGCGGCTCGACAGTTCGCTTTCACTGTCGTCCATATTTAAAGGTAATCCAACCACCACCAGATCAGGCGCCCATTCGTTTAACAGCTTTTCCACCTGAGACCAGTCGGGAATGCCATCTACCGCTTTCAGAATAGTCAGGCCGCTGGCGGAACAGGTTAGGGTCTGGCCATTGGCAACGCCGATCTGTTTTAAACCGTAGTCAAAGGCCAGCAAACTTTTTGGCTTGCTGGCATCAGGCATGACCGGCCTCGTGGGAGAGCATTCTTAAATCCAGGCCGATACTCAGTGCTGCCGCTGAGGCGCGCTCAGTACTTTTGGTTTTAAAAATAATGTCAGCTTCTGCTGGAATCGTCAGCCAGCTATTTCCGATCAGCTCTTCTTCGAGCTGACCCGCATCCCAACCGGCGTAACCCAAAGTGATAAGTGAATCTTTTGGGCCCACCCCCAGAGCAATATCGCAGAGAATATCTTTAGAGGCGGTCAAGCTGACCTCATCAGAAATCGCGGTAGTGGATTCCCACTGCCGGTCACAGCAGGGATGGAGAATAAATCCGCGGTCGCGCTGAACCGGGCCGCCATCGAAGAGCAGTGGTCGGGCAAATTCGTCCTGATACTCTACATCCAGTTGATCGAAAATGGCTTTCACTGGAATATCCATCTGATGATTGATAATCAGACCCATAGCACCATCGGCGTTATGTTCACAGATATAGATAACTGAGTCAGCGAAATTTGGGTCAGTGAGTGTTGGCATAGCCAACAAGAAGTGATTTTTCAGGCTGCTAATTTTTTTTGGTTTGTTAGTTTCCATAGAGATCAATATGGGGTTTTATAGAAGCAAACTCAAGGGATGAATGGGATTAGTTTGTGGTTAGCACATTGTTGGATTGATATTGCCAGGTACGAATAATATGAATCTCGTCGCGATTGCGCAGTTCGGCGGGGAAGGGTTCATAGGGTGATGCTAGCCGAACTGATCGAACGGCAGCCTGGTCTAACAGTCGAGATCCTGAGGTTTTTGACACTTCGATATGTTTGATTCGACCATTGGCGAGTAGCGCTACCACCAACTGCACATGACCAAAAATACGTCGCGTCCGCGCTTCCTGGGGATAGTTTACATTGCCGACCTGCTCTACACGCTTTTCAAAATAGTGCATATAGGCCGCTTCATCAGCAGATTTTGCCGATGCGGAGGTCATTCGCAGCACTCGTGGTAATTTGCTGTAAGCCCGCTGCAGGCGGTCGAGTTCAGCGCGGATAGCGCCAATATCCCGGTCAGCTATCGGCGTTTTCTGGGTAGATTGATCGTCACCCAGATCATTATTTTCTTGGGGGTTGGCAGTATCCCCAGCGCTGGCAAGAATCGTTGGGCTTTCGGCTTGCAAGCGCTCTTGCTGAGGCACCGGCAGCTTTCCCCGGTCGCGTCCTTCAAAGGGCGATAGCTGGTCAGTAGTTGGCTGTGAAGCCTGATCCTGATCGCCACTGCCAAGCTGATTGGCTTGAGCGACAAAATCTGCCTCTTCCGGTGCTTCGTCAGTCTTGTAATGAGCCAGTGTGACTTCCATCGACGTGGTGGGGGTGGATCCGGAGGGGAGAGTAAAGCTGACACCAAGCAACAGCACAAAGTGGAAGATCAGAGCTGCCGAAAACGTCTTGCGCAGAAGTTCGTCGGTTGTGTTCCAAGGGCTCTCAATTAGACTTTCCACTGCTGCTCCAAGTTATAGACGCTGCTTTCCACTTTTTACTGACTATTGAGTCAATCTATTTTGAATGGCGGCAATTAGGCGATCGCCAATACGAGTATCTTCGGCGTTATCAATTTCACGAATACAGGTTGGGCTAGTGACGTTTATCTCGGTTAAATAGTCGCCGATAACATCCAGCCCGACAAAAATTAGACCGCGCTCTTTCAATGTCGGTGCAATCTGTTGAGCAATCCACTGATCCCGTTCACTCAAGGGTTGGACAACCCCACGACCGCCGGCGGCAAGATTGCCTCTGAAGTCGCTGCCGGTGGGTATACGTGCCAGACCAAAGGGGATAACTTCACCGTCGACAACCAGAATGCGTTTATCGCCCTGAGTAATTTCCGGCAGATACTTCTGCGCCATAATAGTCTGTTGGCCATAGTCGGTCAGTGTCTCGAGAATAACATTGAGATTTTGATCACCTTCCTTAATCCGAAAAATCGAAGTGCCGCCCATACCGTCCAATGGTTTGTAAACCACATCTTTATGCTCCGCTAAAAACAGCTTTAGCCGTGTCTGATCGCGACTGACTAGCAGTGGGGGAGTGCACTGGGGGAATTGAGTGGCAAAGACTTTCTCATTACAGTCACGCAAACTTTGCGGCTTGTTGACCACCAGTGAGCCACGCTGTTCGGCGGCTTCGAGAATATAGGTGGAGTAAATAAATTCACTGTCAAAGGGCGGATCTTTGCGCATCAGCAAAACGTCCATTTCTTCCAGCGCGCCGTCGCGAGATTTGCCCAATTCATACCAGCGATTGGGGTCGTCAAATACCTGCAGTGGCGTCAATTTGGCTCGGGGTTCGCCGTTTTCTAAAAAGAGATCCTGCTGCTGCATATAAAACAGTTCGAAACCCTGTCGCTGAGCGGCGAGCAAGATCGCTAGGGTGGAATCCTTTTTAAAAGAGATCAGTTGAATCGGGTCCATAATGACCCCAAGAGTTGTGCCCATAAATTGATGACCCTGTGCTGAGTTTTTGCGCTATAACTAAGTGTGGCAACAGCAATGCAGATGCCACAGAAAATTCTGTGACCTATAAATCAATTTTATTAATAAATTTAGAGGCTTGTGGATTATATATTACAAGTGTGTTTAAAATTCCACATCTTAAGTGACATTGACAGTGCTTAAGGCGTTAAGTGGTTTTACAGTGGTGATAAAATGGATGTTCAGGGCCTTAAAGTGCTCGTCATAGACGACAGCAATACAATAAGACGTACGGCAGAAACCCTACTGGCTAAAGCGGGGTGTGCCGTTTCTACCGCGTCGGACGGTTTTGACTCTCTTGCCAAAATCGTCGATATCAATCCCGACATAATTTTCGTCGACATCATGATGCCTCGACTCGATGGCTATCAAACTTGCGCACTAATAAAAAATAATCCCGATTTTAAATCGACGCCGGTCATTATGCTTTCGAGCAAAGATGGCCTTTTCGACAAGGCCAAGGGTCGCATTGTTGGCGCGGATGACTACCTGACCAAACCCTTTGGTCGGGCCGAACTTCTCGATGTGTTGGACAAATACATTCAAAACTAAAAAGGACTTAGAGGTTGGATCATGGCGAAAATACTGATTGTGGATGACTCCCCCACAGAAACATACAAACTGACAAATATTCTTGAGCGCAATGGATTTTCCGTGCTTTCTGCTGACTCCGGTGAGCAGGGCGTTAATCTGGCAAAAGATGAGCAGCCGGATGTGGTTTTGATGGATATTGTTATGCCGGGCTTGAATGGATTTCAGGCAACCCGCCAACTGAGTCGTAGCAAAGAGACGAAACATATCCCAGTGATTATTGTCACCGCGAAAAATCAGCAGGCAGATCAGGTCTGGGGTGAACGGCAGGGCGCTAAGGCTTATCTGGTAAAGCCGATTGACGAGAAGCAGTTGGTTTCAGCTATCAGCGCTGTACTCAACTAGGGAAGCAGCCTGTGGCGAAGGATATATTTTCAGTAATAAGCAACGTTGTTAGCCGTTTTGGTCAGTTGACCTATGGCTTGCCGGCACAGAAGGAGATTGTTGAGACCCGCAAGCTGGTTGGGTTCTCTGTGCTCGGCGACAACTATGTAATGCCGCTTAATGAGCTTAGCGAAGTGCTTGATGTTCCCGAATGTACCAAGCTGCCAAGAGTTAAATCCTGGGTTCGCGGGCTGGCCAATGTTCGCGGGCGATTGCTGCCGATTATCGATCTGGCTGATTTTTTTGGCGGTGCGCTGGCCGGTTCAGTACGGGATAGGCGAGTTTTAGTACTGGATGTGGGTGGTATTTATGTCGGGTTGATTGTCGACGCGGTTCAGGGCATTAAATCCTTGGCGGTAGACAACTATAAAGAGTCTCGGAATAACGGGCCTTTGGTTCATTTTATTGACGGTAGTTTTGCCGAAGAAAATAAAGATTTACCACTTTTTTGCGCCCATAAGCTGATTGAAGACAGTCAGTTTATGAGTGTTTCGGTCTAGAGGGATTGATTGCCGAAATACTCAATAAATAAAGCAATACAGAATCAATCTGGAGGATTATATGAAAGGAAACACCGGAAAAGGATCAGCGTTCCGCACATTAATTATTGTCTTGGGTATTGCCTGCATACTGGTTGGCACCTACAGCGCAATAGAGGTTAGCAGCCAGGCCAAAAATGATCAGAGCAATATTCAAAGTATTGCCAATCTTCGCGTTAATGCTCTGCGAATTACTCAGTTGGCGGAAGATGCCAGTGCTGCTAATGACGAGGCTTTCGATGCTCTCAGCAGACTTAACAGTCAAATGAATGATGCCTGGCGACGGCTGCAAAAGCGTCTTTACGATCAGGGCGAGATTTCTCGGCCACAGGTTCAATCGGTGGCCGATAGCTGGAGTACGGTAAGTGATCGATTAAAGCTCTTGGCTGATAACCGTGAAACGGTACTCTTTGTCTCGCAGGTTGCCAGTGAGCTGAATGCGAAATTACCTCTGGTGCAGGATAACTCCGGTCAGGTGGTTGATGCGTTGATTACCCAGTCGGCGCCCGCCGGACAGATTGCGATTGCTCAGGAGCAGCTGTGGCTAATTGAGCGCATCGGCCGAAATATTGACAAGATGATCTCTGGTAGTGGCGACGCCAATGTGGCTGCCGATCAGTTTAAAAGTGATTCAAATGTCTTTCGCGACACATTGGATTCGATGAAAAACGGCAACTTTATTCTCGGTATTACCAAGGTCACCGATACGGAAGCGATCGCCAGTATTGATCAGATTCAGGCATCATTCGATGTGGTTGCCAATGATATTGACCGTATTTACGACTCTGCAAATGATCTCTCTGTTGCGCGAATGTCTGCCGCTTCACTGTTTGGTGATGTACCGGCACTGCTGACCAAGTTTGATAAGTTAGACAACACAGTAGTAGATCTAAATACCTCAGGAAAACGAATTTTCAATAACTTCACAAGCCTGATGGCAGTGGCTGGATTTTTTGCCGCGCTGGTTATGTTGGGGTTTATTAATTTCAGAGCGACAAGACGCAACCTTATAGAATCGGAGCAGATCAAAGATAAAAATCAGCAGGCTATCTTGCGCTTGCTCGATGATATTTCTGATCTTGCCGATGGTGATTTAACCGTAGAGGCAACGGTGACAGAAGACTTTACCGGAACCATTGCCGACTCGATTAATTTTGCGATTGGCGAACTCAGAAGTCTGGTAGAAAACGTCGCCAGTTCATCCGGCAAGGTAACCAGTTCTGCTGATGCGACGCGGGCAACATCGTTGCAGTTGGCCGAGAGCGCCGAGCATCAGGCGCAAGAGATTGCCGGAGCATCAGCGGCAATTAATGAAATGGCCATTACCATTGACCAGGTTTCATCCAATTCTTCAGAGTCGGCTGCGGTAGCAGAACGCTCGGTATCCATTGCAAAAAATGGGGCACAGCTAGTACGCAATACCATTGAGGGTATGGACACCATTCGCGAGCAGATTCAGGACACGGCAAAGCGAATTAAACGTCTCGGTGAAAGCTCTCAGGAAATTGGCGATATAGTTTCGTTGATTAATGAGATTGCCGATCAGACCAATATTCTCGCACTTAACGCGGCCATTCAGGCGGCGATGGCCGGTGAAGCCGGACGTGGTTTCGCGGTTGTAGCGGATGAGGTTCAGCGACTTGCGGAGCGTTCGGCCACAGCAACTAAACAGATTGCCGGTCTGGTAAAAACTATTCAAACGGATACCAATGAAGCGGTAAGTTCGATGGAGCAGACAACCGCAGAGGTGGTTAAAGGTGCTGAGCTGGCCAACAGTGCAGGTACGGCCCTAGAAGAAATTGAAAGTGTATCGACCAACCTAGCAGAGCTGATTCAGGATATTTCTGAGGCGGCAAAACATCAGGCCACCACCTCAGCACATATTTCCAACACGATGAATGTGATTCAGGAAATAACCTCGCAAACACTTTCAGGAACCAATGACACAGCGAACTCGATTGGTGAATTGGCGGACATGGCTGTTGAGATGAAAGACTCGGTGAGTGGTTTTATTCTGCCCGGAAAAAATACCGATGAAGAATTAAATGGAGAGCTCGATGAAGAGTTCGCCGATAGCGACGAGTCCGCTGCTGAAGACGAATTGGATGAGGTTTCACTGGGCGCGTTATTTGCTGTGGCAGAAACATCCGAGATTCCAAATACGCCCCAAACTAAGGATGTCAACGAAGCGGATGAGTCGCCTGCAACCGATGAATTTATGGTCGAAGATAGGGAAGAGATGCTCGATCTAGGTTTTGTGTCCCCGGCTGATGCTGAGCCAGAAGTGGATGAAGAGTTGGAAGTGGATGAGGAAGAAAACCTCGAGGATCTGGAAGAATTTGAGGCAGAGATTGAAGCCATGCTAGCTGAGGGTGACGACAAGCGCAATTAGATAACCGACGAGCATAGGATTGATCTGTGGCTAACAGAATGGAGAACGCAATCAGCCAGAAAAGTGATTTCGGTTATTTCGATGTCTGGAAAGCGGCTATCGAAGAGCGCACCGGCGTGCAGATTACGCGGGATCGTGAAAGAGCATTGGCGCTGTTACTGGACCGCAGAATGAAAGAGTTGGATTCTGAGGATATAGATCAGTATATGAGTGATGCTCTGGACGTAGCCAAAGGCGCGCAGGAGTGGAGCGGTCTTATCGATAGTTTGCTGGTTAAAGAAACCAGCTTTTTTCGCCACCGCCCATCGATAGATTATGTGCGGGCCTGGGTGAAGGGCGCAGTCAGAGATAAATCTTTAAATGAGCCTTTGTGGATATGGAGTCTCGGATGTTCGACGGGTGAAGAAGCCTATTCGCTGGCGATAACCGTTGAGAAGGCAATGAAAGCCGAGGGGCTTGAGCCTCGCTATGGGATTGTTGGCACAGATATCAGCCGCGAGGCGATTTTTCAGGCGCGCCGGGGCATCTACCGCGAGAGCAAAATGGCCTCAATTGATCAGTCCGTCAACAGCGCCTATTTCGATCCGGTTGGAAAAGGGTTGTGGCGTGTAAAAGCGGATTTACGTCGCCGAGTCTGTTTTTTAACCAGCAATATACTCACTGATAAATCACCCCTAATAAGGCGCAAGATGCATTTGATCTACTGTCAGAATATGTTGGTCTATTTTCGTCGCTGGAAGCGTCGCGAAATTATTGGCCAGCTGACCAATCATCTGGATGATCAGGGATGTCTGATGCTTGGATTAGGCGAGCTGAGCAACTGGCTGCCGTGCGGATTGACTCGAGTTACACAGCGCAATATTCAGGCCTATATCAAGGATGAAAGAGCTGAGAAGAGAGTCGAACTGATGGATGAGCAAAGAGTTGAACAGGGAGAAACTCGATGAGCCAGTTTCAGGAACAGGGAATTCAGGAAAAAGGCGTACAGGTAAAAAGTGTAAAAACTTTTACCGGACTTGAATGGCTGGTTGGCGAAATTGAAAACAGTCTGCAGTCGGCCTTCAATGAACTGGAAGCCTTTACCCAAAACAACAGCGACGAAACCAAGATACGTTTCTGTCTGGGACATCTGCACCAGATTGCAGGATCGTTTAAGATTCTTCAGTGCGAAGGCTGTACGCTGCTTATTGAAGAGATGGAAGCACTCACGCAGAGTATTCTCGATAAGAAGATTTCTAATATCAATGAAGCCTGTGAAATTCTTGTTCAGGCGATTATAAAACTACCTATTTACCTCAGGCAAATACTCTCCAGCAGAGAGGATCATCCTGAAGCGTTGATTATATTGCTCAACGATTTAAGAGCCGCTCAGGGTCGAGCGCTGGTCTCGGAAGGTGTTTTGTTTTCACCGGATATAAGTTCTTTTGAAAATCAATCTCAGCTGAGCAGAAACGTTCATCCTGCCGCCACCGCTGATTTGATAAAGCGCCTGCGTCAGGTTTATCAGCTGTCATTGATCAAGCTGATTAAAGGCGAGGAAAAAAATAAAAATTGCGCCAACTTAATCAAAGTTCTGCAGCGTATGCAGGAGTTATCGAAAGGCAGTTGGCGCGAGAATTTGTGGCGTATTGCCCGGCAGATTTTAGGCTTGGTTTCATCTCGCGAGATCAACTTTAGTATCGCCCTAAAAAAACTTTTTCGCGCGTTGGATAGCCAGCTAAAAATACAAGCAAAGGAAGCAATCTCCGAAGAGACTGGCTCTCCAGAAACCAATGGGGCAGATCTGGGGCTGTTGAAAAATCTGCTCTACTATCTGACCACCACCGAACCCAATACCGAAGAACTCAAATCAATCTGGGCCGACTACAATCTTGCCTGCGCTTTTCCGTCCGGTGTGGTCAATCCAGAGGGTGGGCGATTGATGCCGCAGTACGACCCTGAGGTTGTGCGCGCACTGGTTAGCGCTATCCAGGGGGAGTTGGCAAATGTGCGATCAGCACTGGAGCGCTTCTCCATCGAGGGTGGCCTCTCGGCGGACGATGTTCGTGACAGCCTGCCAGTATTGCTTAGTATGGCGGATTCTCTGGCTCTGGTAGGGCAGGGTAAACTGCGCGATGCGATCAGTCAGATCGAGCAGAAGTTGCGGAAAACTTTCACTGCGGATGGCTCCGGAATTAATGATGCAGATGTTATTAATACAGTCCAGAGCCTTACAGAAGTTGAGCTGGCATTAAATGCCTGGGCGGCGCGACCCGATAAATTTTCCGGAAGTGTCGACCTAGATAGTCAGCAGAATCAATTCGAATTTAACAGTGCCAGCCAGGCGCTTTTAGCAGAGTCCAGAACTGGTATTGAACGTATAAAAGAAGCGGTCGTTGAGTTTATAAACTCACAGTGGGATCTGCAACTGCTATCCAATGTGCCGGCAATGTTTCAAGAACTGCAGGGCGCACTGGATATTATTGGACTGACCCGAGCCGCGTCGGTCATTGAGGGTTGTTCGAAGTATGTGCAAGAGGCGCTGATCAATCAGGGTCGCGCTGTAGAGTGGCACGCACTAGATACCTTTGCCGATGCGATCACCATTGTTGAATACTATCTTGAACAATTTAACAGTGATGCCGCGAACAAACAGGATGATGTTTTAGCCGCAGCAGAGGAGAGCATTCTCGCACTGCTGGAAAGCCATCCGCCCCAACCAGTAATGCTTAGCGATAAAGATTTCTATGTTGAGCCGGAAGAAATTCTCGAAGAACTTTTCGCGCTGCAAGACGATCAGGATGCTGATAAAAATAATCTTTCTATAAGTTTATTAAGCACGGAGAACAGCCCTGAGCCGATAGACAGCCTTGAGCCGATAGACAGCCCTGAACAGGCTGAACAACGGCAGGATCCTGCAGCAACAAGCGAAGAAGAGCAGGACTTTGATGATGAAATTATTGAAATCTTTATCGAAGAGGCCGAAGAAGTTTTAGAAGGTCTCAATACCCTTTTGCCTGAATGGAAAGACCAACCCCAATCAAAAGATCAGCTCGCCGTCGTTCGCCGTGCCTTCCACACCCTCAAGGGCAGCGGACGTATGGTCGGCGCCGAGGATATTGGTGAGTTAGCATGGTCGATTGAGGATATGCTCAACCGAGTTCTCGATGGCCGCATCAACTGCACCACGCCAATGGTCGAGCTGGCGGAGCAGACGATTCAGCGAATGCCATTATTAATTGCCGCCTTTGCTGAAAGGCTTCCAATCCCAACGCCGGAAATTAGCCGCACCATTATTGAAAGCGCAGAGCGTCTGGCTAAAGGTGAAGTCTTGGAGGAGCAGCTCCAAGAAGAGCCGGAACAGCAGCTGCCTGACGAGGGTGAGTCGCTAGAGACTAGTTCAGAGACAGCAGAGATCACAGAGTGTACTGAAGTAGAAACACCTGAATTAGGAACTCCTGAGTTAGGAACTCCTGAGTTAGAAACTGCCCCACCGCTCCCTGAAGAGGTCGAGGAGCCGGAGGCGGAAACTGAAGTTAAAGAAATAGAGAGCCCCGCTGAGAGCCTGGAAATCGCCGAGCCGGAAATAGAAGAGATTGATGATGAGGTGTCTGAAGAGCAGGAACACGAGGCAATCCTGTTAGAAATCTTTGTTAATGAAGCTCAGGGACATTTAAAAACCATCGATGATTTTGTTGCGGCAACGCGCAGCATGGCGCCACTTTATAAAGCGCCGCCGCTCTCCCTGCAAAGAGCGCTGCACACCTTAAAGGGCACCGCCGAGATGGCGGACTTCTCTGAGCTCGGCCAGCTGGTCGCGCCCCTAGAAGAATTTATCAAAGAGCTCCATCATCACCAGATTTTTCTCGACGAAGATATTGTTCATCTTGTCGAAGATGCGGCCGCGTTTTTCCGCAACACATTAACTATGATGACCGGCGGCGATGCCGTTCCCCAAGAGGGCTTGCCGATGTTTCGTGCTCGGCTTGCAGAATTGCGTGAAAAAGCCGTGGGCCACCTGCTTAATCGAGGCGACAGTGAAAGCAGTGGTAAAGATTTTTCTGCGGTTAAAAAGCTTATGGCCGAGGGCCTGTTATCACTGCAGAACTACCCGCAACTCTATGCTCATCTACAGCATCAAACCGCACCCCCGCGAGTAGTTTTTTACGAACTGCTCAGTGACCTCAATGAAATTGGCAGTAAATTAAAAGATGCCGATATAGAGCCGATTCTCGAGCTGTCGGAAATAATGGCCGAGATCTATGAGTTATTTCAAAGTATGGGTCAGGCACCAGCTCTGCAGATCATTGAGATCATGCAGGCCAACCATGAAACACTGCTGAATCTGTTTGATATGCTCGCTGCGGATCAGGATCTAAATGGACTTGAAGAAGCGCAAAAGGCCGACTTATTGGCGGTTAAAGAACAGCTCTCTGAGCAGTTGGCAGAAAAGCAGAAACTCGATCTTGAACAGCTTGAGCGTGATAAACAGCTTGAACAGGAACGCGCTGCCGCAGAGCAACTCAAAAAGGATCAAGAGGCGGGGGATCAACAGCAAGTCATTAATGAGAAGCAGGAGCAGGAAGAACAAACGAATGAGGATCAGCAGCCTGAACCTGATTTAACTGCGGAGGATTCAGTTGAGCCTGTTGCCGATGAAGAACAGACTGAAATACCTCAGGCTGACTTAGCAGATAAAGAGCTAGATGAAGAGCTAAATAAAGACTTAGAAAAAGAGCTGCAACAAGAGGCGAAAAAAGAGGCGAAAAAAGAGGCAGATCAGAAGCCGACGGAGGAGCGTTCAGCATCCTTAATTGATGCTGAGCTCGACCAAGAGATTGTCGGCGTCTTTGTTGAAGAGGCCGATGATATTGTTAGCAGCATTGAAGAATCAGTGCTGGCCTGGCAGTCCAACCCCTCACAAGTGGAACTTGCCGACCGCTTAAAGCGCGACCTGCACACCTTAAAAGGGGGTGCGCGGATGGCTGGGTTCAATGCCCTCGGTGAGCTGGCTCACGCCATAGAATCTCTGATCGACGAGACCAAAAAGCACAATAAAAAATTCTTTAAAGCAATGATATCCCATCAGGAAAGGCTAGTAAGTGCTTACGATATTGTTCGTCAAATTGCTCATGGGGGTGATATCAATGCCCTTCGCCAGAAGATGGAAGCCCTTGAAACAGAAGTTATACCGCCGGACGCTAAAGAGCAGGAGCCTTCTTCAGGCTTGATCGAATCTCCAACTCCAACTCCAGTTCCCGAAGATATTTCCCTAATAAAGCCACAGCAAGATCAAACTCGAGAGCCCGCCGGAAAACAATTTTCGGTTAAGGGCGAGATTAAGGAAGTTGTTCGAATCGGTGCTGAGGTTCTGGATACTTTAGTTAATCTATCCGGTGAAAATATAATTTTCCGCGGTCGTATCGAAGAGCAGGTCAGTGAGTTTAATCAGTTCCTCGATGAAATGGATGCCACAGTAGTGCGGTTACAGGAGCAGGTCAGACGTTTAGGCACAGAGACCGAAGCGCAGATCGATTATCGCCGTGAGCAGATTGAAGCCTCAGGAGAAGCGGAGAGTTTTGATCCGTTGGAAATGGATCGCTATTCCCATCTGCAACAACTGACCGGCTCGCTGATGGAGTCCGCCTCAGATTTACACGATCTTAAAGAAACCCTTAACGAAAGATTGGTCGGCACCGAAACCCTGCTTTTGCATCAGTCGCGAATTAACACCGATCTGCAAGAGGGGTTGATGAAAACTCGGATGGTGCCATTTGCACGAATTGTTCCCCGCCTGCGAAGAATCGTTCGGCAGGTTGGGCTTGAACTGGGTAAAAAAGTTGAATTGCGCATGGATAGTATCCACGGCGAAATGGATAGGTCGGTTCTAGATCGTATGGTCGCGCCTCTCGAGCATATGATTCGCAACGCCGTTGATCACGGCATTGAATCCGAGCAACAGCGCAAAGAAGCGGGCAAGCCGGCCACCGGCAGCATTGCTATAACCACCTACAGGCAGGGTGGCGATATCGTTATCCATCTGGCCGACGACGGCCGCGGCCTAGATGTGGAGCGTATCCGTCAAATAGCCCTGGAGAAAGAGTTGATCAGCGCAGATGCCGCGCTGTCGGAACATGAAATTGCACAGTTTATTTTCCATCCGGGGTTCTCGACATCCGACTCGGTTAGCCAGATATCCGGACGCGGTGTCGGCATGGATGTGGTTAACAGTGAAGTACGTCAGTGCGGGGGCAGTGTGGAAATTGAGACCTCTGCTGGACAGGGAACTCAGTTCACGATTGTCTTGCCCTTCACCCTGTCGGTTAACCGCGCTCTGATGATCAATGTTACCGGTGATCACTACGCACTCTCTCTGAACTCAATTGATGGCGTGCACTTTATGTCGTCCAGCGCTATTGATAGCGCGCTGCAAAGTGGCGGCGTTATCAGCTATGCCGGCAGTCAATACGAACTCTGTTATCTGGGCACCCTACTCAATCCAGAGGTTACTCGACGCTCGGACAATCTGGATGTGGATACGGCACTGGTTTTATTCCACTCCGACAACCGCCGCTTTGCGGTTCAGGTTGATGAAATTGTTGGCACCAAAGAGATTGTTGTTAAGACCCTTGGCCCACAGTTCTCCGGTGTTCCGGGGCTTGGGGGTGCGACGATTCTCAGCGATGGTCAGGTGGTGGTGATTATTGATCTCAATGAATTGGCCAGAGTTGCGATTGTTGACTTACCCCGTGTCACTCAGGGGGGTAAGTCAGCTGCGGAGCTGAACCCATCATCGAATTCAGGTGCTTCCATAGATATCGCCCCCTGCGTATTGGTCGTCGATGACTCGGTAACGGTAAGAAAGGTGACCAGCCGAATTCTGCGTCGTCAGGGATACCGAGTGTTGACTGCCAAAGATGGTGTTGAAGCGCTTAAAAGTATGCAGGATGAAATACCCGCGGTTATTTTGTTGGATATTGAAATGCCGCGGATGGATGGTTTTGAAGTGGCGACCCGGGTTAGAGCCAGTCAGGATTTAAAACAGATCCCGATCATAATGATTACCTCGAGAACTGGAGATAAGCACCGTCAGCGAGCCATAGAACTGGGCGTCGATCATTATATGGGCAAGCCCTACCAGGAAGAGCATTTGCTAGAGACGCTTAATCAACTGTTAACGGTGGAGAGCTGATTTCAAAATATGCAGCCCCTAAAAGCAAAAAGGATTTGGTTGCTCGGAGCTTCCACGGGTGGGCTACAGGCCGTCAGGCAATTTTTGTCTAATGTGCCGGTCACCAGTGATTTGGCGTTTGTCTATGCCCAGCATATTGGCGGGCAGCAGATGGCAACAGTCTTGAGAATGATTGAAACTCAAGCTGGATGGCCGGCCCGAGAGCCGTCGACGGGTCAATTTATTCGTCCCGGAGCGGTGACCCTGATATCGCCACAATTTGAAACAAGAGTTAGCCGGCAGGGTTGGATTCTGCGTTTTGGCTCATCTTGGCAGGGGCGTTACGCACCTTCAATTGATCAGCTGGCCAATCGTCTGGCGCAGCTCTATCGTCAGAATTGCGGCGCAATAATCTTTACCGGTATGGGCGACGATGGCGCTAGAGGTTGCTGTGCAGTTAAAGAGTACGCCGGCCAGGTGTGGGTTCAAGATCCACTAGAGTGCACAGTTCCAGCCATGCCACAGGCGGTTATTGAGCGCTGTGAAACCGACTTTATTGGCAGTGTAGATCAACTTGCCAGCAGAATAAGTGAAGATGTAAATCAAATGGAGACGTGCAGCTAATGAGTTTGTTTTTTCTCGATCAACAGGGGCCTGTCGCCAAGATAGACTGCCTGTCGGTCAATATAGGTTCTGCCCATACAGGCAATCCCAATATACTGGTGCCCATGTCTGCGGTGGCAGAAATTATCCTCAATCAGAAAATCACCGTTGATAAAAAGTCGCCAGCCTGGATGTTTGGTTGGATTAACTGGCGCAATCTGGATATCCCATTAATCAGTTTTGCTGCCCTGCAGGCCAATCAATCCGCTAAAGATTTTGCCGACCGTACCAGAATACTGGTTCTTAATAGTCTGCTTGAAGGGCATGAGCATCGTTATTACGCGATTGTTTCTCAGGGGTTTCCCCATACCCTGAGAATTGAGCAGGACTCAGTTTTGGAGCCTCATGACGGAGCCGAGTTGGCCGCCTGTATCAACATCAATCTCGACTGTGAGGGAGAACATTTACAGCTGCCGCATTTCCAGAAAATCGAAAATCACCTGCAAGAAATCCCCGAAAAACCCCAGGAATAGCAGAGTAAAACCAGAGTGCCTGCATTGTGACCTGCGGTTCACCTATAAGTTGTTTTACATAGATTGCCTGAGTGTTAGTCTTAGTCTCTAGCGTCTTGAAAATACGGTGAGGAAATAATAATGCACGGCTTAATGATGGACTCCCAGCTAACCATAACAACAATAATGAAACATGCTGATCGCATTCATGGTTCCCGCGAAATTGTCTCTGTGACCATGGACAACCCCTGTCACCGCTATACCTACAAAGATGCCTTCCGGCGGGTTCGACAGCTCGGCAATGCCATGCAAAATATCGGTTTTGAAATGGGTGATCGGATTGCCACGCTGGCATGGAATGACTATCGCCACTTCGAACTCTATTACGGCATCTCCTGTTCCGGACAAATATGCCACACCATCAATCCAAGGTTATTTCCTGAGCAGATCGAATACATCATTAACCACGCAGAAGATAAATGGGTATTTACCGATGTGCTGTTTGTACCACTGCTTGAGCAGTTACAAGACAGGCTGCCAACCGTAGAAGGATTTGTCGTACTCACCGACAACGCCAATATGCCAGAGACCAGCCTGCGCAACGCGCACTGCTATGAAACCTTTATCGGTTCCCAGAGCGATACTTTTAAATGGCCGGAGTTCGATGAGAATACCGCCAGCTCAATGTGTTACACCTCGGGCACAACAGGCAATCCCAAAGGGGTTGTCTACAGTCATCGCAGTACGCTGCTGCATTCAATGATGGGATCACTGCCGGATATTATGAATCTCTCCGGTGAAGATGTGATTATGCCGATTGTTCCAATGTTCCATGTTAACGCTTGGGGTACCGCCTACAACGCACCCATGGTTGGTGCAAAGCTGGTTTTTCCCGGCCCGAAAATGGCCGATGGTGAGACCCTGACAAGATTAATTAATAGCGAAAAAATTAACTACTCCCTAGGCGTGCCAACGGTCTGGCTGGCTCTCGTAAATTACCTTAATGCCTCGGGGCAGGCAGTCGACTCACTCAAGGAAGTTGTTGTTGGCGGCTCCGCCTGCCCGCTATCGCTGATGAAAGAGATGGAAAAACATGGTGTGTGGATGCACGCCGGCTGGGGCATGACAGAAATGAGTCCGCTGGGCAGTTACAACAGACCTATGGAGTGGATGAAAGGCTGCTCGCAGGAAGAGATAGATGCCTATCGCATTCGTGCCGGCCGGGTTGTCTATGGTGTTGAAATGAAAATTGTCGATGCCGACAACAATGAATTGCCCTGGGATGGAATTGCTTCCGGGGTACTGAAAGTCAAAGGCCCCTGGGTTTGCAGCGGCTATTACAAGCTGGATCATAAGCCTGCACTGGATGATCAGGGCTGGTTTGATACCGGTGATATGGCAGCGATTGATGAATATGGTTATGTAGTAATTACCGATCGCGTTAAAGACGTTATTAAATCCGGTGGTGAATGGATTAGCTCGATCGATGTAGAGAATGCCGCTATGTCTCATGAAGACGTTCAAGAGGCCGCAGTAATTGGCGTGCCTGATCCAAAGTGGACCGAGAGACCATTGTTAATTGTTGTGCCCGTCGACGGCGTCAGCCCGGATAAGCAGAGTATTCTCGCCTCCCTCGAAGGCAAGGTAGCCAAGTGGTGGATACCGCAAGATTGTGTTTTTATCGACGAAATTCCCCATACGGCCACCGGCAAAATTAGCAAAAAAGATCTTCGCGATCAGTTTAAAGATTACCAATACTCTTGATATAGAGGCTTGGTCGCCGCCGTTTATTTTTACGGCGCTTTTTATGCTTCATTTTACGGCGCTGTTTATGGCTTATTTTAGGGCAAATTATTTGCACCGAATAACGAAGTCGCGCATAGTTACGCCTTAATTGACCGCTGGTGTTTTATGACTGATTTTTTGATTGCCCCATCCATTTTGTCCGCCAATTTTGCCCGTCTTGGAGAAGAGGTTGACGCGGTGCTTGAAGCCGGAGCCGATGTTGTTCATTTTGATGTGATGGATAATCACTATGTGCCGAATCTCACCATTGGTCCGATGGTCTGTAAAGCCTTGCGCGACCACGGAGTCACCGCTCCTATTGACGTTCATTTGATGGTACAGCCAGTCGATGATCTTATCCGTATGTTTGCCGATGCCGGCGCAACCTATATTACCTTCCATCCGGAAGCCTCCAATCATGTGGATCGCTCACTGCAGCTGATTCGCGATCTCGGTTGCAAGGCGGGGCTGGTACTTAACCCGGCCACAGGTCTGGACCCGGTTCGCTGGGTAATGGACCGGATGGATATGTTGCTGTTGATGTCGGTTAACCCCGGATTTGGCGGCCAGAAATTTATTCCGTCAACGCTCGACAAGCTGGCTGAAGCGAGAAAGCTAATCGATAGCAGCGGCCATGATATTCGCCTTGAGATCGATGGTGGCGTTACCGTACAAAATATCCGCGAGATTGCCGCCGCGGGTGCTGATACCTTTGTTGCCGGATCGGCAATCTTTGGCACTTCGGATTATCCCGAGGTGATCGGCAAAATGCGCGCTGAGCTTGCGCAGGCTTAAAATTACAATTACCAATCTTTTTTGCGCAGAGAGTTTGTTGAGTCTGCGCAATTGATTACAATAGCGAATCCTCTACTGGAGATGGGTCGTGAAATACTTGAGTTCTAAACAGTTTGACAGTGATTGTCGCGAGTGGCGTTGGCGCATCTAGTGCCAGACGAGGCGAATCAACGCCAAAACGAAACCACTCTGTTAAAGAACCAGGAACACCGATTATGACCCCCGAAATATTTGCTGATCTAGCCCGCCAAGACTTTAACCGTATTCCGGTTACTCGCGAAGTCCTCGCCGATCTTGAAACCCCACTGAGTGTTTATCTAAAACTGGCTCAGGGCCCCAACTCCTATATGTTCGAATCTGTTCAGGGCGGAGAGAAGTGGGGGCGTTACTCGCTGATTGGCCTGCAGACATCCACCGTGCTCAAGGTTTTTGGCCAGCGACTGGAAATTGTTCGCGACGGCAAACCCATGGTCAATCGCACTACCACTGACCCCCTGTCTGAAGTAGAAAAATTCCGCCAGCTATTTAGCATGCCCAACCTTCCGGATCTGCCGCGTTTTACCGGCGGCCTAGTCGGTTACTTTGGTTATGACACCGTGCGCTTTGTCGAACGCCGTCTGGCCGAGAGCGCACCGCAAGATAAGCTTGGCACCCCGGATATAATGCTGATGGCCTCCGATGAAGTGGCGGTCTTCGACAATCTGTCGGGGACCATTATGTTGGTGGTGCATGTGGACGCCAAAGATCCCGAGTCACTGCAGAAAGCCGAAGCCCGACTCGACGAGCTGGAACAGCAAATGGCCCAGCCGACCCCGGAATTGCCGCCAATGAATATGAGCGGCGATGGAATCGCGGAAAAAGACTTTGTCTCCAGCTTTGGTGAGCAGGAATTCAAACAGTGCGTGAATAAAATTAAAGACTACGTGATGGCCGGCGATGTTATGCAGGTAGTTCCATCGCAGCGACTCTCGGCCCCCTTTGATGCCTCGCCGATTAATCTCTATCGAGCACTGCGCCGTCTCAATCCATCGCCCTACATGTACTTTCTCGATATGGGTGATTTTCATATTGTCGGCTCCTCTCCAGAAGTATTGGCCCGCCTCGAAGATGGCGAAGTCACCGTGCGACCGATCGCCGGCACCCGCAAGCGCGGTGAAACGGCCGAGGAAGATCAGGCGATGGAAGATGAAATGCTCGCCGATCCAAAAGAGATTGCCGAACATCTAATGTTGATTGACCTGGGGCGAAACGATGTTGGCCGTATCAGTAAAACTGGCAGCGTCGAAGTGACTGAAAAAATGGTCGTCGAACGCTACTCCCATGTTATGCATATCACCTCCAATGTGACCGGCCAGGTGGTCGATGGTATGGGCAGTTTGGAAGTGCTTAAAGCCACCTTGCCCGCAGGCACATTGAGTGGCGCACCAAAGATTCGCGCTATGGAAATTATTGATGAGTTGGAACCGGTCAAGCGAAATATCTACGGTGGCGCGGTTGGCTATATCGGCTGGAATGGCAATATGGATACCGCCATTGCCATCCGCACAGCGGTAATCAAAGATGGCATGCTCCATGTTCAGGCCGGTGCCGGCGTGGTGGCAGACTCCATTCCCGAGCTGGAATGGAAAGAGACAATGAACAAAGCCCGGGCAGTGATGCGCGCGGCGGCAATGGTCTGTGGAAAAGCAGGCGGGCAAGTAAATGGGCAGGTAAGTGGGCAGATAAGTGGAGAGTCAAAATGATATTAATGATCGATAATTACGACTCCTTCACTTACAACATCGTGCAGTACCTCGCTGAGTTGGATGCCGATGTACAGGTCTACCGCAATGATGAAATCACTATTGCCGAAATCGAGAAACTCGCCCCGGAGAAAATCGTAATCTCTCCCGGGCCCTGCACGCCCAACGAAGCCGGTGTCTCCGTCGAGGTGATTAAAACCTTTGCCGGAAAAATTCCCATACTGGGTATCTGTCTCGGCCATCAGAGTATAGGTCAGGCATTTGGTGGCGATATTGTTCGCGCCAAACAGGTTATGCACGGCAAGACATCAATGATGTACCACAGCGACAGCGGTGTTTTTAAAGGACTGAGCAAGCCCTTTGAAGCTACTCGCTATCACTCGCTAGTGATAGATCAGACAACCCTGCCCAACTGTCTTGAGATTACCGCCTGGACGCAGAATGACGATGGTAGCCTCGATGAAATTATGGGTGTGCGACATAAAGAACTGGCGATTGAAGGAGTGCAATTTCATCCCGAATCAATCCTCACTCAGCACGGACACGATCTGTTAAATAATTTCCTCAAGGGTTGAACAGGAATATAACAATGGATATTAAACAGGCACTGGAAACAGTGGTTAACGGCGAAAATCTCAGCGCCGCAGAGATGCGCGATGTGATGCGTCAAATTATGACCGGCAATGCCGGTGATGCCCAGATTGGTGGTTTTCTTATTGCCCTGCGTATGAAAGGCGAAAGCATCGATGAGATTGCCGGCGCCGTCGAAGTGATGCGTGAGCTGGCAACCGGAGTGAAAGTATCCGGTGATGGTCTAGTGGATATTGTTGGCACCGGTGGCGATGAATCGAATTTATTTAATGTCTCCACCGCCTCGACCTTTGTCGTCGCAGCGGCCGGCGGCCAAGTTGCCAAACACGGAAATCGCTCCGTCAGCAGCAACAGTGGCGCCGCCGATCTACTCGAAGCCGCCGGCGTAAATCTAAATCTCAGCCCCGAGCAGGTTGCACTGTGTGTGCAGGAGTTAGGGGTAGGCTTTATGTTTGCTCCGGCCCATCACAGCGCAATGAAACACGCGATTGGCCCGAGACGAGAGCTGAGTCTGCGAACTATCTTTAATATTCTCGGCCCCATGACCAACCCCGCGGGCGTCAAACGACAGTTGATTGGTGTCTACGATAAGGCACTCTGTAAGCCAATGGCTGAAGTGCTGGGCAGGTTAGGTTCCGAGCATATAATGATCGTTCACTCCGCCGATGGGCTCGATGAAATCAGTATCGCCACAGAAACCTTTGTTGCCGAATTTAAAAATGGTGTAGTCACAGAATATACTATTGCCCCAGAAGCCTTTTTAGGCGAACGCCAGAGTCTCGACGGTCTGGATGTAGAGGATGCCAAGCAGTCACTGGCGATGATTATTGATGCGCTCGGCAAACAGGCTGGGCCAAACTCCAGTAAAGCAGCCGATATAATAGCCCTGAATGCCGGTGCTGCACTCTATGTGGCAGGCTGCGCGGCGGATATGCACGAAGGTGTCGCCATGGCACAGGACGCTATAGGCTCAGGTCTGGCGCGAGCAAAAATAACCGATCTGGCAACCTTTACTCAGGTTCAGCAAGACGGCTAATGTAAAATTAAGAGATTCAAACATGAGTTCAGATACACCCACCATATTGAAAAAAATTCTTGCCCGTAAGCAGGAAGAAATTGCCGAACGCAGCGCACAGGTATCATTGCCGCAGCTGATAGAAAAAACCGCAACAGCCTCGGCACCGAGAGGTTTTGCCGCCGCTATCACCGCAAAAATTGCCGCCGGCCAATCTGGTGTTATAGCCGAGATTAAAAAAGCCTCGCCGAGTAAGGGTGTTATCCGCGAAGACTTTGACCCCGCAGCGATTGCGGTAAGTTATGAAAAGGGCGGCGCCTGTTGCCTGTCAGTGCTAACCGACGTGGATTTCTTTCAGGGCGCAGATGAATATTTAAAAATGGCCCGCAGTGCCAGCACTCTGCCAGTGATTCGCAAAGATTTTATTATCGATGAATATCAAATCTATGAAGCCCGAGCTATGGATGCAGATTGCATCCTGTTGATCGTCTCAGCTCTAAGCGAAGAGCAGCTTAATCAGCTGCATGATGTTGCCCGATCTCTGGGTATGGACGTGCTGATTGAGGTCCACGATGAAGCGGAACTGGATATCGCTCTAAAATTGGATAACCCAATGGTCGGTATTAATAATCGCAACCTGCACAGCTTTGAAGTTTCACTGGAAAATACCTACCAGCTACTCAGCAAAATTCCCGATAACAAAATCGTCATTACCGAGAGCGGAATTCATGGTCCAGCCGATGTAGCCGCGATGCGACAACATCATGTCAATGCTTTCCTGGTGGGCGAGGCGTTTATGCGCAGTGAAGACCCAGGCGAGCGCTTGGCGGAGATGTTTCGCTAGTCTATCTACTAGACTATCCTAAATAGCTTAGCGAGTGCCAAACACCACCATCGTTTTACCCGTAACCGATACCAGTCCCTGCTGCTCAAGTTCCTTTAGCACGCGACCAACCATCTCCCGGGAACAGCCGACAATACGGCCAATTTCCTGTCGAGTGATTTTAATCTGCATTCCATCCGGATGAGTCATGGCATCTGGCTCTTTGCACAGATCCAGCAATGTCCGGGCAACCCGACCAGTAACATCGAGAAATGCCAGATCACTGACTTTGCGGGTGGTGTCGCGAAGTCGCTGGGCGACTTGCTTACTGATCGCAAATAGAAATGCCGGGTGCTTATTGCTAAGTTCGATAAACTTTGCATAGCTGATTTCGCCGACTTCGCATTCGGTTTTAGTGCGAATCCAGGCACTGCGGTGTTCCTGATCAAATAGACCCATCTCGCCAAAAAAATCGCCGGGATTCAGGTACGCGAGAATAATTTCTTTGCCATCGCTGTCATCTTCAATCATTACCGTAACCGAACCCTTAATAATGTAATAGAGGGTATCTCCCTGGTCTCCGGCATAAATGATTGTGCTTTTCGCCGGGTATCGGCGTCTGTGACAGTGGGATAAGAATTCTTCCACATTCTCAATGTGTGGTGTTAGAGGTGCAGGCGCCAATTTGTTTCTCCATTTACAAGTTTAGCTAAATGCCGCTTTATATAGTGTTTATCCGCGACTCCTAGGAGTAATAGTAGTAAAAAAAATCCATTGGCGAGTAAATTTTGCATACTGCTCTATGGTAATCTTTACGCTCCTGAAAATGAGGCAAATTATGAAGGCGACAATTAAGTGGGTTGATGGCGTTATGTTCCTTGGTGAGTCCGGCAGCGGGCACTCGGTGGTGATGGATGGTGCGGAGAGTCAAGGTGGTCGCAATATGGGTATTCGACCCATGGAAATGCTGTTATTGGGTCTGGGAGGCTGCGCCTCTTTCGATGTGATGAGCATGCTCAAGAAGAGCCGCCAGCAGGTAACAGACTGTCGCGCCGAGGTTGAAGCTGAAAGAGTTGATACGGTTCCCGCCGTATTTAGCAAGATTCATCTGCACTTTGTAGTGACTGGCAACGAGCTCAAAGAGACACAGGTTAAGCGTGCGGTTGAGTTGTCTGCTGAAAAGTACTGCTCGGCATCCATTATGATGGAAGCGGCGGGCATTGAGATGTCTCATAGTTATGAGTTGGTAGCCGTTTAAGCCCGCAGAGAGCCTGAGTTGATAAGAAGGCCTGAACCCTTGACGAAATCGCAGGCAAAAAAAAGGAACCTGAGGAAGGTTCCTTAAAAAAATCCTTGGATGAATCACAAGAAAGGGGGTAGGGGGTAAATCTGTTAAGAGTTACTTCTTAGTAACTCTTCAATGCACGCATAATAAGAATCTCAAAGGTATACTTCAAATGCATTGTTTGCATTGGGGTCATGCATTTTGGTAATGTCGCTGAAATTACCCAGTATTATGGGCCGTAGCGTTTGACTGAGATTTTTATCTATGGTGGATTTTTTAGCAGACAAAAAAAAGGGGCCCAGTGGTGGGCCCCTATAAAAAATCCTATAGCAAGGATTAAGAGGGGTTTGGTGTCAAAACGCCGACTTACTCTGTCAGCGTCGTATCTGAATTTTTGAGTTTTGGTGCTTTAATATTGGCGAAGTCATCTTTCGCAATTGCAGCACCCGCTAATCCAGCAAATCCGATTAGTACGTATACGAGTGTCATGGTCTATCTCCTTGAGTGTTAACTGGGCCATCTGCCCTATGCGTGTCAATATACTCAGAGGTATGTCATAATCCAAATGCATTATTGTCATCATTTATATGCACTCAGGTAATGACCTAGGCTAAACTTATGAATTTACAGAAATTATCCCGTCTCGACCTAAATTTACTGGTCTCTTTACAGGCACTTCTTGAAGAAAAAAGTGTGACACGTGCAGCGGAACGACTGTTTATCACCCAACCGGCAATGAGTCGAGTACTGCAACGATTGCGTGATCAGTTAGATGATCCGCTGTTTACCCGCACCGGAAACAAATTGATCCCGACACCCAAGGCGCGGGATTTACAACTGCGCCTGCCGAGTATGCTTGAGGATATTCTCGATATGGTCACCGAGGGTGAGTTTGATCCCGCCGCCTATGTTGGCGAAGTGACTATCGCGATCCCGGAATTTATTGCTATCTCGCTGGCCTCTCAGCTGGCCGGCGTATTAAATAAATATGCCCCGGGCGTGGTGCTGTCGATCTCCAGTGAGACTGACTCTGTGGAAGGCGAATTGGCCGACGGAATTCTGGATTTCGCTATCGATATTGAAAAAGATATCACCAGCGATATTACAAAACGACATTTGGCTATTTTTAGTCCGACGATCTGGATGCGTGAGGGCCACCCCCTGGCGCAAAAATCCCGGGTAACACTGAATGAAATTCTTGAGTATCCCTTTGTTCAGTACTATCTGTTGATCGCCAAACGGGTAAGTGCCAGAACCGATGCGCGTTTTGACCGCGCGTTGCGAGAGTTAGGGCGCAAGCGTAAGAAAGCTATGGTCACCAATCAGTTGATGACCGCAATCGAGACAATCTGCGACACAGATTGTCTGATGGTTGCGGC
>CAWUVN010000060.1:0-29733 GCA_963925995.1 uncultured Pseudomonadales bacterium
CCGCTAATGGATTACGACCTGTTTCGATTTCCAAGGCATCTGGAATACCGTCATTGTCATCATCCGCGTCAGCGTTGTTACCAATGCCGTCGCCATCTGTGTCATAAGATTCATTTGCATCAAGCGGCATATAATCTGAGCCATCTGGCACAGAGTCACCATCAGTATCTGCTAATAGTTTGTCAGTACCTGCCAACAGTTCATCAGCATCAGAGAGGCCATCGCCGTCGTTATCGGTAACGTGGCTCAGACCAACAGGAGCCCGCTTGCCTTTGTCGTTGCTACCCCAGCAAACAACACCAGTATCGTCCTGAGCACAGGCGTGGTTGAAATCAACACTGACCTGAGTTGGATTAACCAGAGTTGGAACAGCAATGATATTAGCAGCACCCCAACAGGTTACGCCGTTGTCATCAATGGCACAGGTTGATAATCCACCTGCACTCACCTGAGTTGGGTTAACCAACGTATCAGGAACTACAGCACGTGAATCCTGCTGTGTACCCCAACAGGTAACACCATTGTCGTCAATCGCACAGCTGTGGATATAACCCGCAGACACCTGCGTTGGGTTAACCAGACCAGCTGGAACCTTACTCTGTTGCTTGTGGTTACGACCCCAGCAAACTACGCCGTTGTCGCCAATCGCACAGGTATGTTCAACACCCGAATCGATCTGCGTGGCATTCACCAGGCTTTCAGGAACTTCTGAACGCTTAAAGCCGTTCGAGCCCCAACAAACTACACCAGAGTCATCGATCGCACAGGTGTGCGTCTTAGCTGCCGCAAGTGCAGTTGGGTTGGACAGTGCAGGAACTGTAGTTTGTCCCTGGTGACCACGACCCCAACAGATAACACCAGAATCATCGATCGCACAGGCGTGCTCGAAGCCTACTGACAGCTCAGTTGGGTTAGACAGTGCAGGCGCAGCACGCTGACCGTACTGATTACCACCCCAACAGGTCACACCATTGCTATCAAGTGCACAGGCGAACTTGTTACCTGTACCTATTGCATAGTCAATACCCTGTGGATTACGGCCTGAAGCAATTTCCAAATCATCTGGAATGCCGTCGCCGTCTGAATCAATATTAGCGACGCCTTGATTGATAACAATCTCAGTGCCGACAAAGCCAAAACCACTGGCACCAGAACTGCGCGAAAACCTTAAGGTAGTATCAGTAAAGCCTTCAAGTGCAGTACAGGGAAGCGTATAAAGTGTAACCGGCAGAGAGGTACTGGAAGGCCAGGCACCATTAACACTGGCCCAGGCTGCATTTAAGTATTTATCAGTTGATGAGTTATTATCATAATCATCAGTGTCATCACTAAGCTGCATACCGATACTGGAATCAGTTAATAGATCGCTTATCCCAGCGTCATCACAGTACAGAGCCGAGCTATCAAAGTGAAGGCGAAAACCCAAGCCGGTGGCAAGCTCTTGATCAGTGGTAGTGTAAGTCACTGAGATGGATATTGACTCTCCTGAGAGAATCGCCGAAGAAGATAAATCTGCATCAACAATTTGATCTTTTGCGCTGGCCCCGAAAGCCGCCAACATCGAAGACAAAACAAAAATTTTAATAAGACTATTGTTTAAATAACCTAACATTGCAGCATTTACCCCTCAGATAAAATTTATCTTTTTGTTTTATAGAACTTTTATACCCGCTGATTATGAGTCGAAAATTCATAAATGTATATAGTAAATTTAACCACTCATTAGGCGAACAAAAGGCCTATAAAAAAAACACACAAATGCGAAACAAAAGGTCTAAAACAGGCCTTTAAAAAAGTGGTCTCCCCTTCAGGAGTCGAACCTGAAATTCAAGCTTAGGAGGCTAGCGTGATATCCAATTTCACCAAGGGGAGCGGCTGATATTATAAAATAACATAGAAGAATAGATAGACTCAAAATAGACGTAAAAAATATAGTTTTCAATGCTTAAAGATAATAGCTACCCACTAACCCACAGACAAAAACAAACCACCACATACTTACACAACCGTCAATCTACATTACAATCCCCGCTATGAACTTACTCCTACTGCAAAATAACAGCCTGAGCGTTAACCTAAATAACAGCCTGAGCGAAAATTCCGATAACAGCCTGAGCGAAAATCTGGCTCGAATTGCTGGCCGTCAACTGCATCAGCTAATCAACGTGCAGCGATCTGCTATTGGTGACACTGTGCGCGCGGGAGAGATCAATGGTCTTATCGGCAGCGGCACGATTATTGAGCTCAACAGCTCCGAGGCATTTCTGCAGATCAACTTATCCAACCCACCGCCTCCACCCATCCCGCTAACGCTAATTATGGCTATGCCGCGACCAAAAATGTTGCGCCGCAGTCTGCAGACCATCGCAGCCATGGGGGTTAAAGAGATTTATTTAATTAACTCAATGCGGGTTGAAAAGAGCTTTTGGCAGACGCCCTTTTTAAAGCCCGAGGCTGTCGAGGAAGAGTTTATTTTAGGCTTGGAGCAGGCTCGCGACACCATCATGCCGAAGCTGCATATTCGCAAACGGTTTAAACCCTTTGTCGAAGACGAGTTACCGGAGATTATTAGGGGAAGAAAAAACCTGCTTGCGCATCCAGTGACAGAGACCCGCTGCCCAATTGATATTCAGCAACCAGCAACACTGGCTATTGGGCCCGAGGGCGGATTTATCCCCTACGAGGTCGAGCTATTGAGTGCAGCAGGATTTGAAACCGTGCATATAGGGCCGCGCATTCTCCGCGTTGAAACCGCAGTGCCCGCCCTGCTCTCAAGATTATTTCCCGCCTAGATAAAAAACCTATTAGCGTCGACGAGGCTTTAGACGTGACGAACGAGGCTGGGCCTTTAACTGCGGCTTAGCCTTTTTCGAATCGCGACGCATCACTTCTTTCTCGCGACGTGACTCACCGGGCACTAAAAACCCATCGCCACTACCAATCAGATCACTTCTGCCCATACGGCGCAGAGCTTTGCGCAACATTGGCCAGTTCTCTGGATCGTGGTAGCGCAAAAAGGCCTTGTGCAGAGTCCGCTGTTCCTGACTCTTGGCACTAAATATCGTCTCACTGTTGTTTTTACCCAGCGGCTTTAGGGGGTTTTTCTCAGTAAAGTACATGGTTGTTGCCGATGCCATGGGCGACGGATAAAAACTCTGCACCTGATCAACCCGGAAATCATTGGTTTTAAGCCACAGCCCCAAACTCATCATATCTTCATTGGTCGAACCCGGATGAGCGGAGATAAAGTACGGAATCAGATACTGCTTCTTGCCGGCTTCTTTAGAGAAGCGCTCAAACATTTCCTTAAATTCATAATAACTGCCCATACCCGGCTTCATCATTTTACTTAGCGGGCCGTCCTCAGAATGCTCTGGGGCAATTTTTAGATAGCCACCGACATGGTGGGTCACTAGCTCTTTAACATATTCTGGATCACGCACCGCCAGGTCATAACGCAGACCTGAGGCAACAACGACCTTTTTTACACCAGGCAGATTGCGGGTTTTGCGATACAGCTGGGTGGTATGCTTATGATCGGTTTCAAGATTGACACAGATTGTTGGATAGACACAGGATGGACGTCTACAGGTCGCTTCAATCTTTTTATCCTTACAGTTGAGGCGATACATATTGGCCGTCGGGCCACCCAGATCGGAAATAACCCCGGTAAAGCCCGGTGTCATATCACGAATCTTCTCAACTTCGTTAAGGATCGACTCCTCTGAACGGCTCTGAATAATCCGTCCTTCATGCTCAGTGATAGAACAAAAAGTACAGCCGCCGAAACAGCCGCGCATAATGTTGACCGAAAACCGAATCATATCGTAGGCGGGAATCTTGCTCTCGCCATAGGTTGGATGAGGGACACGCTTATAGGGTTGATCAAACACCCAGTCCAACTCTTCGGTCTCCAGAGGAATTGGTGGCGGGTTGACCCATATATCATTACGACCCTGATTCTGAACAAGCGGGCGCGCATTGCCCGGATTGGTTTCACGGTGAAAAATTCGATCCGCATGGGCGTATAAAACCGGATCTTTAACCACCTGATCAAAAGATGGCATACGAATAAAGGTCGTGCTCGGGTCGGTTTTGATCGCCTGAGTATCGGGAATTATCGCCAGTGGTTTTGGCTGGCTTTCAGTACCCTCAACGCCATTTATATCTTCAAGATTGACCTGACCTGTGGCGCAGGTAGCACCTTTCTCAGAGCGCATGCGAATGGTCTTAGCATCGTCGGAATCGCTGGCCTTAGACGTCACATAGGGATTCTTTGGCTTGGACATTGGGCCAGGCTGATCCACCTGAGTAGAATCAATTTCACTCCAGCCTTTGGGAATAGTCCTACACAAAAAGGCACTGCCACGCAAATCGGTAATCTCGCGAATAGTTTCTCCACGAGCCATTCTGTGGGTCAGATCAACCATCGCACGCTCGGCATTGCCGTAGAGTAAAATATCCGCTGTCGAATCAATCAGCACCGAGCGTTTTACCGACTCTGACCAGTAATCATAATGGGCAAGGCGACGCAGACTGGCTTCAATTCCACCCACCACGACTGGCGAATCAGAAAAGGCTTCGCGACACTTCTGGGTATAGACAGTCACCGCACGATCCGGACGCTTGCCACCCACATCATCAGCGGTATAAGCATCGTCATGGCGCAGTCGGCGATCAGCGGTGTAGCGATTGATCATGGAATCCATATTACCGGCAGTTACACCAAAGTACAGATTGGGCTTACCCAACACTTTAAAGCTCTCAGCATCGCGCCAATCCGGCTGCGAGAGAATACCTACTCTATAACCCTGAGCTTCGAGAACTCGACCAATAACAGCCATACCAAAGCTCGGATGATCCACATAGGCATCACCGGTGACCAAAATAACATCACAGCTGTCCCAGCCGAGCTGATCCATCTCTTCTCGGGACATCGGCAAAAAAGGTGTCGGCAATAGACATTCAGCCCAGTACTTTGGGTAGTCGTAAAGAGCTGTTGGGGTTTGCTGTTTTGCTGCCATCGGTCAAATACGCTTTTGTTGTAGGGTTAAAACGGCGATCATTGTAACGGATTTAGACCTGCCGAGAGCGACTGTTTTACTGATTAACAGATTCATTGACCCTATACGCAGAAACCTGCGTATCTGATTAAATTGATAACCTCGATCTTTTTTGCGAATGAGAATCAATATTATTAACATTTAGCCAATTCTGGCGTACAATAAGGTTATTGCATCACTCATTACAGGATTAACTAATGACCCTTTGGGATCTTAAGCAGGGAACCTCCGCTACCGTTGACAGCTTTGTCTCAACCCTTGAGAGCAGCTACAGAACCCGTCTTAGCGAACTCGGCTTTCACCCCGGTGAATTAATCTCCTGTGTACTCTCCCCTAGTCTGGGTGCGCCAAAACTCTACCGAGTCAATAACAGCGTCTACTCCCTCGACGACAGCGTCGCCTCACTCATCAAAGTCGGCAGTGACGAACAAACAGCTTAATGACAAAAACCATCCTTATTGGAAGCCCTAACTCAGGCAAGAGCCTGCTGTTTAATCGGCTTACCGGCCTCAACCAAAAAGTCGCCAACTTTCCAGGTGTGACGGTCAATATCAATTCAGGCAAAAGTCTTGCCCAGCCCTCCAATGAATTTCTCGATTTTCCCGGCGCCTACTCCCTGCAGACCATTTCTGCAGAAGAAAAAATTGCAGTTGAGGCCTTTTACAAGGCACTGCAAGACCCAGAGATCGGCTCGATTATCTGCGTTGTCGACGCAACCCGGCTTGAAAAAGGATTAATCTTTGCCCTGCAGGTAATCAATGCCTGTGCTGAGCACCAGAAACCACTGATTATCGCCGCTAATATGAGTGATGTACTCGAGCAGCATAATCTAAGCGTGGATACCTCCGGGCTTGAAAAGGCTCTCGGGGTTCCAGTGGTGAAAATCTCCGCAAAATCCGGCAGCGGTCTCGACCAGCTGCAAGGAATGGCGATTAATCATCGCGATCTGCCAAGCCCATACACTAGCGATATTATCGCCAGTGACGAATCGCTCAATCACCGTCAAGCCCAACGGCTGGCCGAAGACTTCGGCCCCAAAGGCGATCTGTTAATTAATTCACAGACGCGACTCGACCAGTTCTTTCTGCATTCATGGTTTGGCGGGCTAAGCTTTTTGGTGATTATGTATCTGTTATTTCAGAGCATCTTTACCTGGGCTGCCCCAGTAATGGACGGCGTCGAAAGCAGCCTGCAGTTTATGGCTGAAATTATTCTGCCCCTGCTTCCCGAGGGTGTTATCAGCGACTTTACCGCCGATGCTCTATTTGGCGGTATAGGCGCGTTTCTGGTTTTTGTACCGCAGATATTTGTTCTCACCCTGGTTGTCGGCATGCTTGAAGACAGCGGCTATCTGGCTAGAGCTGCGGTTATTTGCCACAAACCACTGCGACTATTTGGCCTGACCGGCAAAAGCTTTATCCCCATGCTCTCCAGTGTCGCCTGTGCTATTCCCGGTATTTATGCGGCGCGCACCGTCGACTCTCCGCGCAAGCGTTGGCTGACCTATCTGGCTATACCACTGATGCCTTGCTCTGCGCGACTGCCGGTTTACAGCCTGTTAATTGCCGCCTTTATTCCCGCCTCAAATATGTTCGGCGGATTAATTGGCTGGCAGGGTCTGGCGATGTTTGGCATCTATGTATTCGGCATTCTCTGTGGACTATTGGTTACCGCACTGGTTTCCAAAACCAATAAAGCCATGCAGAGCGATCTGCCCTTTGTTCTCGAAATGCCTCCCTACCGTCTGCCTTCATGGCGACCATTGCTGCGCAATGCCTGGAGTCGCAGCAAACACTTTGTCACCAAAGCCGGTAAGGTGATTTTTCTGGTTACCGTGGTAATCTGGCTGCTCGGTTATTTCCCCAATCAGGGTGCCTCACTCGGTGAGTCCTGGCTGGGTCAGATGGGCCAGTGGATTGAACCCCTATTTTCGCCCTTCGGTCTCGACTGGAAATATGGTGTAGCCATACTCACCTCATTCCTGGCCCGCGAGGTTTTTGTCGGCACACTGGGAACCCTGTTTGGTATTGAAGGCGGCGAAGAAAATATTATCTCGCTGGCCGAGCATATTCAAAATAGTGGTCTGCCGATTGGTGCTGGCTTTGCCCTGCTAGTGTTTTTCTCTATTGCACTGCAATGTGTGTCCACACTGGCAGTGCTGCGCAGAGAGACCGGCTCATGGCGTCTACCGACGCAGCTTTTTGTCAGCTACAGCATCTTTGCCTATGCCGCTGCCTGGCTAACCTTTGTTATAGTGCAGGCTATCGCCGGCTAAATCCCCAAAGGCGGGTTTAGAATGCAAGTATAAAAAAGTATCTATACCTATGCACAGCATCACCATCCAAGAGATCCCCTACAAGGCCAACAGTGAAAAACTGTTCGATGCCGTTCGTGATCTGCCCGATGCGGTCTGGCTCGACAGCGGCAAGCCGCGCAGCACTCAGGGGCGCTACGATATTATTTCAGCGGTTCCAGATGCTCTGATAGAAACCCGCGGCAAACAGTCGATCCTCTCGGATAGCAACGGTACCCGCAACAGTAACCAAGACCCTTTTGAACTAGCCCAGCAGCTTTTGCAACCCCTGCTACCTTTCGATAACAGTATCTCCAACGCCCCTTTTGTCGGCGGATTGATCGGCTATTTTGGTTATGATCTGGGGCGCCGTTTAATTGATCTACAAGATCATACTGAGGCCGTAACCGGTCTGCCGGATATGCGTATTGGCCGCTATCTCTGGGCACTGATCATCGATCACAGTGCGAGACAGTGTCAGCTAGTATTTCATAGCAACTGCTCAGAGCAGCTGCGCAATCAGATTGTTCAACGCTTCACTAAAAAATCCCAGGCCAGCCCCGATACAACTAAAGCTCAAAACGAATTTAGCCTGTCAGAACAGTTTAAAGCGACACTCAGCCAACAGCAGTATCAGCAATCTATTCGTCGCATCAAGGACTACATCAGCTCTGGTGACTGCTACCAAACCAATTTTACCCAGCATTTTTCAGCGCCCTTTAAGGGCGACCTGTGGAGTGCCTACCTGAGCCTGCGCAACAGGGTTGCCTCACCCTACTCAGCCTTTTGGCAGTGGAACGATCAGGCGCTGTTATGCCTGTCGCCCGAGCGTTTTGTCCAGTTGTTGGACAATCATGTAGAGACCAAGCCAATCAAAGGCACCGCTCGCCGTGGCACTTCCGTTGCCGAAGATCAACAGCTCGCGGAACAGTTGATTAACAGCCCCAAGGATCGTGCAGAGAATTTGATGATTGTCGATTTACTGCGCAATGATTTAGGCAAAAACTGCGAATCCGGCTCCATCGCGGTGCCAAAACTGTTTGAACTGGAAAGCTTTCCCAATGTCCATCATCTGGTCAGCACCGTCACCGGAAAATTGGCCGGCAATTCGAGCCCTCTTAATTTACTACGCGACTGCTTCCCCGGTGGCTCAATTACCGGGGCACCGAAAAAGCGTGCTATGCAAATTATTGAAGAGTTGGAGCCGGTAAAGCGCTCGGCCTACTGCGGCAGCATTGGCTATATCAGCGCCAATAATCGTATGGATACCAATATTACTATCCGCACGGTGATTGCCGATGGCGATAAGCTGCACTGCTGGGGCGGCGGCGGCATTGTCGCGGACTCCGAGGAAGACCGGGAATATCAGGAATCGATCGATAAGATCAGCGCCCTGTTAGAGGCGCTGGAAATATTTTATACACCTAAATAAGTGCCTATTCGCCATAAGCACGGGCGACTTCTTCAGCAATAATCTTTACACCGGCCTGCACCACCTCTGCATCCTGAGCATAGGAAACTCGAATACACTCCTGCTTATGAGCCCAATCATCGTTGATACCGGGGAAGAAGTTATGCCCGGGCACCACCAACAAGCCGCGGACTTTTAAGCGTTCATAGAGCTCCTGACTAGTGATCGGCAAACCCTCAAACCACAGCCATAAAAAGATCGCTCCCTCGGGGCGATGAATACGGTATGGCAGATCACCCAGCGCCTGACGAAACCAGTCGACGGTTTGCTCTGCACGCTGGTGATAAAAAGGCGCAATCTGCTGACGACTTAGGGATAAAATCTCACCACTGCTAACCAACTCTCCGGCCAACGCCGGACCGAGATTACCGCAGGCCAAACTGACGATAGTATTGACCTTGGTATAGGCTTGAATAATATCTTCGCGAGCAACAATAATGCCAGTTCGCACCCCGGGCAGACCGAGCTTAGAGAGACTCAACACCAGAATGGTATTCATATTCCAGTGCGCTTTGGCATCGTTAAAGATAATACTCGGGAACGGCAAGCCATAGGCGCCATCGAGAATAAACGGAATATTATGTTCAGTGGCTATGGCATCGAGATGCTCAATTTCACCGTCGGTTAAAACATTGCCGGTGGGATTAGTGGGTCGTGAAACACAGAGCGCCGCAGTCTGCTCGGTGATATTGAGCTTTGAAAAGTCGACATGATATTTAAAAAGATTATTGTCGAGCAGCTCAATCTCTGGACGGGTGGCGGTAAACAGATTTTCACTCAACCCTATATCCCGATAGCCAATATATTCAGGGGCCAGAGGCAGGTGAATAGACTTATGGCTACCGTCGGGCATCTCACCGGCAAACATATTGTAGAGCACGAAGAATGCCGACTGACTGCCATTGGAAACGGCGATATTGGCGGCGGAGAGATCCCAGCCAAACTGCTGCTTTAATAGCCGGGCTATCTGCTCGCGAAAGGCTTTCTCACCCTGAGGGGATTGGTAGACTCCCATCAGACTGTGCAACTGTTGGGGATCGGCTAAAACCTTTTCCAGACGGGCTTTAAAGACCTGCTCCACCTCGGGGATTCGGCCCGGATTACCGCCGCCCATAAACAGCATATCGGGATTTTCATTGAGCGCTGAACCCAGATCATCCATCAGTTCAACAATTCCGGACTGGCCGGAAAACTTTTTCCCAAACTTCGACAACTCCACTCTGTCACTCTCCTTTGCTTGTGATCTTAAATATGATATTTGATATATAGACTTTAATGTACAGACTTTGATGTACAGACTTTGATCTACAGACTTTAAAGTAGCCGCTTATTGCATATAGCGAAAGGTAAAATTAACCCGTGGCTGATGCAAATTGTTAACCTTGGCAATACGGTGTTGCCAGTAGTTTTGTATTCCCGCACCCATCATCAGTAGTGAGCCATGGGGCAGAGGAATCGAGATACGCTGCTTGGTGACGGTATGGCGCAACTGAAAAACCCGCTCAGCACCGACACTCAGGGATGCAATAAGCGGCTCTGGCCCTAGCTCAGGTTCATCGTCCGCATGCCAATCAACACTGTCCGATCCATCTCGGTAATAATTGACTAGTGCGCGGTTAAAGGCAGCGCCAGTCTGCTTTTCAATATCAACCCGCAGCTGCTCAATAAAGTCGGGAAAGCTCACCGCAGGCAGGCGGATATTCGAATAAGTGTAACTGGTTCCCGGCTCGCCAAACCACTGCTGCAAGCGCGGCAGCGGGATCTGTTTACCGACAATTTTGATATGGTCGGCACGCCAGTCGACGGTATTAATAGCACTGTCTAGTAACTTATCGGCCGTAGTTGCCGATAACCAATTGGGCCAGAATGTAATTGAGCTTTGACGCTCTGGAGTGAGCTGTAAGGGAATAGTTTGATGATCAAAGAGATCCATCAATCTGAGTTCACAGAAGAACCATAGACCCGAGGTTCAATCTCAAGAGCTATAGAAAAGCGCGCCAAAACGGCTGCGCGAAGCTCTTCGGCTAATGCCAGTATCTGCGAGCCGTTAGCGCCACCCTCAGTAAGATTGTTAACTAACACCAGCGCCTGATACTGATGCACACCGACCGGCCCCCGAGTCACCCCTTTAAAGCCACATTGATCAATTAACCAGGCGGCGGAAATTTTGGTTTGCTTATCCGGCTGGGGATAATTGGGCATCTGCGGATAGAGCTCAAGCAACTGCTCTGCAGCGGCAGTTTCAATCATTGGGTTTTTAAAAAAACTGCCGGCGTTGGGTGTAACCGCCGGATCGGGCAATTTTTGCCGACGAATCTGGCAGACCAATTCGCTGACCCTCTGCGGGGTTAAGGAATCATTGATCTCGGCTTCAGCAATCGCCTGCTGCAGCGCCGGATAGCGAATATTTACCTGTGGCTTTTGGCTTAGGCGCAGGGTCATATCGAGAATAATATACTGATCGCGAGCGGCGTTTTTAAACAGGCTATCGCGGTAGGCAAATTGGCAGTCAGTCTTGGTAAAGCTGCACAGCTTGCCACTGGTAATCTCCACCGCCCGCAGCGAGACAAAGATATCCTCAAGTTCGACACCATAGGCACCGATATTCTGAATCGCCGCCGCACCTATATTGCCCGGGATCAGCGACAGGTTTTCCATACCGTACCAACCCTGTTCAAGGGTGGTTAAAACCGCCTGATGCCATTTCTCACCGGCGGCAAAGGTCACTTCAACGGAATCAGCCTCAGCGCCGACAGAGTGGCTATAACCCTTGGTATTAAGATGGATAACCAGACCGGCTATATCGCCGACTAAAACCAGATTGCTGCCACCACCGAGCGCGGTAACATCGAGCTGATTGACTCGGGCGTACTCCAGTGCGGCCAATAAATCCTCTTCGCCATCCAGCGAGCAGAAATACTCCGCATAGGCGGGCAGCGCTAGACTGTTATAGGGCTGCAGAGAGATATGCTGTTGAATGGAGAGACTCAAAAGCCTTTGGCCTGTATATGTTGCAGCAGCCCCTGAGAAGCCTCTTCAACCAGATTAAATACCAGCTCAAAGCCATTATCACCGCCATAATAGGGATCGGGAACCTCGCTGTGACTGTTCTGCTGAGAGAAATCCAGAAACAGACTTAGATGGCCTGAGTAATCCGCCGGTTGCATTGCCTTAAGATCACTTAAATTGGCCTTATCCATAGCGATAACATAATCAAACTGGGCAAAATCATCACTGGTAACCAGTCGGGCACGCAGTTCAGTTAAATCATAGCCTTTGGTCTCGGCGACCTGCGCAGTGCGCTGATCTGGCGAATGACCAATATGCCAGTCTCCGGTACCCGCTGAATCCACGGCAATAACATCGCCGAGACCGGCGCTATTAACCATTCCCTGAAATACACCATGGGCAGTTGGAGACCGGCAGATATTACCGAGACAGACGAATAGAACCGAAACCTTATGCATAGCGAACCCTGAATATCACTTAAAGCTATTTATTGATAGTCCTTATAAGATATTAATAAATAACAGTTTAATTTAATTTTTAAAGCAGATTTATTGCAGCCTGAAGATCTTCTTCTGTATCAATGCCGGCAGGAACATTCTCCACCGCATCAGCCACATGAATAGACACGCCCTGCCACATAAAGCGCAGCTGCTCGAGTTTTTCACTGTCTTCCAGTGGCGCGACCGGCCAGGTGACAAAGCGATTTAATTCTATGGTGCGATAGGCGTAAATACCTATATGGCGGCGAAAGCTGTATTCGTCGGGCAACTCTTCCGGCAACTCAACCGCTAACTGATTAAAACTGTCCCGAGGCCAGGGAATCGGCGCGCGGCTAAAATACAGCCCAATACCCTGCTGATTGGTCACCAGCTTAACCACATTGGGGTTCAACAGGTCAGCGACTTTATCAATTGGCTCTGCCAGAGTGGCCACACCTGCCTGCGGATTAGCCGCCAGATTCGACGCTACCTGATTGATCACAGCCGGCGGGATCAGCGGCTCATCGCCCTGCACATTGACCACAATCTGATCATCGCTAAGCTTTAAAAGAGCAGCCACCTCTTGCAGGCGATCTGTGCCGGAGGGGTGATCCGGATTGGTCATACAGACCTCGGCACCAAACTCGCGGGCGGCATTTTCAATACGCCCATCATCAGTGGCGATAACCACACGACTGGCGGCACTTTTGCCCGCCTGTTCCCAGACCCGCTGAATCATGGTCTTTCCGGAAATATCACGGAGAGGCTTACCTGGCAGTCTGGTTGATGCGTAACGGGCGGGGATAATAACGATAAATTCCATAGGTCTCTTTTAGGCTTCGTTCTATTTATTAAGTGCTTAAGACGGCGTTTTTAGCGCCTTCAATTTAACCATTAGCTTATCGACAAAGGTCGAATCAATTACCGCTTCGATGTCGAGAACCCAGATATTCTGACTCACAGCAGCCTGATTTTCCAGCGGCAAAGCCCTAAGCTTCACTGCATCTTTGGCAGTGACTATTACTGGCAGTTTATCCCCGTAAGAAAGATCCTCAAGAACTAATGCCTGATGATCATCAAAGCTGTGCAGGGTTGGCGCAAGACCTATAGCGGTCAGGGTATCGGCAAAACGCTGTGGATTGCCTATAGCAGCCACGGCATGCACCCGATTATCGGCGCTGGTCTGAGACTCTAACCAGCTTTCAATAGCCTCTATGCGACCAGACTGTAAATGTCGCAACTGAGTTGGCTTAATACTCATCTGCTGTATACAGCCAGAGCCAAGCTCAACACCCTTTAAAGACTGATCAGCCCGCCCACCATTAATCACCACCAGATCCGCCTGTTCGAGGCGCTGAGGCTTCTCACGCAGTGGCCCTGAGGGCAATTGACGACCATTGCCAAGACCGCGCTGACCATCGACCACCACCAGCTCTATATCTCGATGCAGTGCATAGTGCTGGAGTCCATCATCGCTAAGCACCAGATTGCACTGATGGTGATTAAGTAAATAATCTACAGCAGCACGGCGATTGGCATCGACCACCACCGGACAGTCTGCCAGCGTGGCGATTAACAGCGGCTCATCACCGCTTTCACTAACCGCAGTAGCAGCAGTGACCGACAGCGGGTACTGAGCTGCATTACCGGAATAACCGCGGCTGACAACGCCCGGCGAATAGCCACGCTGTTTTAGCGCAGCGACCAATGCAATGATCAAAGGGGTTTTACCGCTACCGCCGACCGAAATATTACCAACAATAACCACGGGGGCCGTATAGGGCTGCCCCTGATAGCGACGCTGCAGATAACAACGCCGCAGATTAGACAGACCGGCAAACATCCAGGTAAATGGCAGCAGCAAGAGTAACCAGCGACTATTGCGCGCCCAGGCACCGGTAATAAGCTGTTCCAGAGACAAGATCAGCCCGCCTCTTTCTCGCTAAACTGGTTGTGGTAGAGCTGCGAGTAGCGCCCTGCCTGATTGAGTAATTGCTGATGAGTGCCCTGCTCAACAATCTGGCCTTTCTCCATGACCAGAATACGATCAGCCTTTTCAACAGTACTCAGACGATGGGCAATCACAAAGGTGGTGCGTGACTTCATCAACTCTTCTAGCGCCGCCTGGATATGGCGCTCGGAATCAGTATCCAGCGCCGAGGTCGCCTCGTCGAGAATCAGTATCGGAGCATTCTTTAACACAGCTCGAGCAATAGCAATACGCTGACGCTGACCACCGGAGAGCATTACCCCATCGTCGCCAATATGGGTCTGATAGCCGTCGGATAACTGTTCGATAAAGGCATCTGCATGAGCGACCGTTGCCGCGGCCTTAACTTCGGCCAGAGTGCAGTTAGAGAGTTCACCGTAGGCGATATTCTTAAACACCGTGTCATTAAATAGGGTGACATTCTGGCTTACCTGGGCAATATGACTGCGCAGGTTTGTCAGGGTGAATTCATTAACATCCACATTATCGAGCAAAATACTGCCCTGCCCATGGTTGTAAAAACGCGCGATCAAACTGACCAAGGTGGTTTTACCACTGCCTGAGGAACCGACCAGCGCAATAGTCTCGCCAGGCTTAACGCTAAAGTTAATATCTTGCAGAATCATCCTGCCATCAGCACTGTACTGGAAATTAATATCTTTAAATTCAAAGCCACCCTGCACCGAATCCAGCTCAGTGGTGCCATTATCGATCTCGGGCTCGGCATCGATAATTTCAAAAATCGATTCCGCCGCGGCAATACCCTTTTGGATGTCGCTGTTTATTTCGGTGATCTGACGAATCGGCTTAATCAACATACCAGAGGCGACTAAAAAGGTAATAAAGCTACCGGTGGTCATGGTCTCGAGAATTGATGGACTGAGCATAAAGCCGGTAATGCCGCCAAACGCCGAGGACACTAGCAGCATCACCAATGGATTGCTGACACCCTCAGTCATTGCCATTTTCATATTCTGGCGGCGATTGCTGTGGCTAGCCAACTGCATACGCTCGCGCTCATTTTCAGTAGCGCCAAACATGCGCACTTCCTGATAGCCGTTAACTGCCTCCTGAGTGACATGGGTAACATCGCCCATCGCAGACTGAATACGCGTGCTAATAAGCCTAAAGCGACGACTGACCACCGAGACCAAAAGGGCTATTAGTGGCATTACCGCAATGAAGAACAGGGTTAGCTTCCAGTTCACATAGAACAGATAGCCGAGTAGTCCGAGTACCAAAGTGCCCTGCTGGAGAAGGGTTTTTAAGGCTTTGGTAGAGGCCTGAGTCACCTGCTGAACATTAAAGGTCACCACCGACACCAGATGTCCTGACATGGAGCGGTCAAAGAAACAAAACGGCAACTGCAGGTACTTATCAAAAATATCTGTGCGCAGCGCATGAACTAAATAGTTGGAGACATAGGCGAGACCATAGCTGCCAATCAGATATCCTATACCGCGAAGAACACTTAAAGCCACCAGAAAAATAGGAATAACCAGCCACGAGTGAGTGATCATAAGATCACCGAGCAGGCCATTGGCCAGCGTTGCGGTGATGCCCGTGGACGGCAGACTTGCGGCACCAGCATCCGCGGAGGTGCTGGTTAGATTGCCCACGGTATCGGTGATAAAACCGAGCAGATCGACAAAGGCGACTTCGGCAAAAGAGTGCAGCATCAGACCAAATACACTGACCACAAAGGCTAACCAGTAACGGCGTACATACCTTAGTAAGCGCAGATAAGTTGCTGCTCCGTCAGGGACGGTTGGGTTGGGCATAATATTATGGCTCTTGTAATGATTCTTGTAGGGCGTCGCCAACCTGCTGCGTCGCAATATTTAACTGGCTAAACCCTAGCCTGCCCGCAGCATCCATTGCGGTTATAACGGCCTGATGAGTGGCCTGTGCGTCGGCGGTAATCACCAACGGCAACTCTGTATTGCCACTCGATGCCTCTCGCAGTGCCGCCATAATGGTCTTGATATCGCGATTTATCAAATTTTGACCATTTACCGCGTAACTGCCATCTTTAGCAATCACCAACTCCAGTGTCGCCGGACTGCTGTCTGCAACCTCACCATTGGCCTCGGGCAGATCAATTAGTAATCTGGTCTCTTTGGTAAAGGTGGTGGTGACCATAAAGAAAATCAATAGCAAAAACACCACATCGATCAGCGGTGTTAGATTAATACCGTTATCCGCACGGCGTCGGCGTTGGAATTTCATTCGTTCAGGGCTGCTGGAACAGGTCGCTGTGCATAGCGTCGACAAGCTTGGTCGCCTGCCCCTCTAACTGCACTACCAGCGATTCCACATGGCGCTCAAAATAGCGATGAGAAATCATCGCTGGTATCGCAATGGTCAGACCAGCAGCGGTGGTAATCAGCGCCTGAGAAATACCCCCAGCCAACTCAGCCGCGTTGCCAGTACCAAACAACATAATATCGGCAAACACCTGAATCATACCCAGCACGGTGCCCAGCAAACCAATTAATGGCGCCATATTGGCGATAGTGCTGAGAATCGATAGAAAGCGTTCCAGCTCGTGAACAACCTGCCCGGCCGCCTCTTCAATACTGTCCTTCATAATATCCCGACCATGGCCGGAGTTACTGATGCCTGCAGCAAGAATATAACCCAGAGGCGATGAATCGCGGAGATCTTTAAGACGCTCGCCCTGCAGCTCTCTATTGCGCAGCTGCTGCCAGACACGGGCCAGTAGACCACTGGGAATAATTCTATCTGCCTTAAGCGTGATAAATCGCTCGATTGAGATCGCCACGACGATAATTGAGCAGATTAATAGTGGCCACATCAGCCAGCCACCAGAGAGGAAAATTTGATACACGTTGTATTCCGGTCAGTCCATGAAATTCGGCTAACCTTAACACAAACAGCGTTGAGGAAAAATCTGAAAATCGGCGTTTAACGCCACCAGCGCCTCTGCTTATCGCGGGCTGCAGAAACCTCCAATTTGCCAGAGTGTAACCAGCTAAAAGTAATCGCCCCCTGTTCCGCGGTATTCCACAATTGACTGCCCGCCTGCCGATAACGATTTACAACATCGGCATGAGGATGGCCAAACTGATGACGGTATCCGGCAGAGAAAACCACATGTCGCGGAGCAAGGCGCTGGACAAAATTATAGGTGGATGAAGTCTTGCTGCCATGATGAGGAGCTATCAATAAATCAATTGGCTGCTGACTTAGCTGCAGCGACTGCAATAACCGCTGCTCGGCACTGCGTTGAATATCTCCAGGTAGCAGGATAGTAATACCCAGACCGCCAACATCACGAAAACTTACCTGCACAACACAGGAGCTATCATTACCCTCGAGATCACTACTATAGGGTGCTAAAACCTCAAACCTAATTTGATCCCAGACCCAGTATTGACCCCCTCTACAAACACTGAGTTCGGAGTCCCCAACAACCGATTCGCTATAGTTTACCGCCGGCCCAACCAATAGCTGCTGACTTGGCAGCACCTTTTGCAGCGATGGCAAGCCACCACTGTGGTCAGCATCTTCATGACTAATAATAGCGGTATTAATAATATCTCTGCCCTGCTGCCACAGATAAGGGGCAATAATGCCGCTGCCGGTACTAAACTGTTTGCTAAATTCAACGCCGCTGTCATAAACCAGCGTATGGTTTTCAGTTTCAACGGTAACAGCAAGTCCCTGCCCGACATCCAATACCGTGATTCGCAGGGGAATATCCCGCTGGGGAAACAGCAATAATAGAGAGGCCGGCAATAACCCCAACCATCGGCAGGCAAAATCTCGCGGCAGTAATAGACATAGACCGGCTAACAGCAGCGCAGCGAGCGTTATCGGCGAAACCGCCAAGGGAGAGACCCAAAACCCCAGTTGCGGCGGAATAGAATCTAATAGCCACCAGAGCACAGAAATCGATCGATCAGCCCACTGCCATAACTGCTCAGCTAGCATGTCTGAGGGCATCAAACTTCCCAGCAGCGACAACGGCACAGTAATAAAAGAAACCCATGGCACTGCGAAAAGATTAACTAAAGGTGCCAACCATGAAAGTTTGCCAATAAACAGCAATAGAGGCACCGACATTCCCGCCAAAAGCGCTAGCTGAGCGCTACCTGTGCGCCGCCATGCAAAGTATCGCGCGGTTGATCGCCAGGGGGTAAACCACCAGACCAATAATCCCACCGCACTAAACGACAGCCAAAACCCGGCACTTAGCACCGCCAGTGGCTGACTTATGGCAATTAACAGCAGCGCCCAACACAGACACAGCAGCGGCGGTATTTTGCGATAACTTAATCTGGCGGCCACAACCACCATTACAGCGATCAGCGCACGCTGAGTTGGCAGTGAAAAACCCGCCAAAAAACTGTATAAAAAGGCTGATATCAATCCACCTAGGGGCGCTATCCAAGGTTGGCTGGTCGCTGATTTAGCGCGCACTCCAAAACGAAACAGTAGACCTCGGGACAGTAGACCTCGGGTTAAAAGAATAGCGCGGTTTAGACCACTGCCCAACACTGTGCCTATTAATGCAATAAGCCCAATATGCAACCCGGATATCACCAACAGATGGACAATCCCCAAGCGCGCTAAATCTTGCCACCAATTGGCCAGCGGTTTTTTATCACCAATCGTAAGCGCCAAAATAACCGCCCTGCCGCGCTCAGATAAATCTGCCCGATCAATTCTTTGACCAAGCTCTGTGCGCAGCTGGGCAGGAATTACTCCGGCCAGTAAGGATAAATTACCAACGCTAAACAAAGACTGGGCAGCAAGCCTCTTTGCTCGATGACTGCCGCGAACATAACCGGTTGCGCTGTAACCCTGCTGATAAAGCCAGCTCTGATAATCAAACACCTGTGGATTAACAAATCCTCTCGGCCTGCGCAGTCGAGCCACCACCTGCCAGCGCTGACCCGGGGTTAGTTCCGGTGACCCATACCAACTGAGCAAAAGTTTTTTAATCGCTATCTGTTGCGAGCTATCACTGAGTAACTGAGCGGAATCCACCCGCAAGGTATAACGACTACGCCTGGGATTTTTATCCACCAGACTGACAATGGTTCCAGAGAGCAAAAAGTCTTCCCCATCAAACTCTGCCGGCAGGCTATGATTAAGCAACCAATGGGCAGAAAACAGCCCCCATAAAATGCCCATCAACAAACACAGCGATAACCTGAGCTTGCCAATAGTCCACAGGGGGATAGAGCAGATTAAAATAATCAAACAGAATTCAATCGTCGGAAGAAAAGACCACCAGGCCACTGAAAAAATACCAACCGAGAGCATGATCAAATAAGCCATTGAGGGTCCCTGTTTTCAGATAGTGATAAGACTGTTAAAGTTCTCAGCAAGCAACGGCACTTTAGCGCTGTGTAGGTAAAAAAGATGGTAACCCTGCCGCACAGTTAGGGATCAAAGCTGCTCAACAGCCTACAAACAAAAACGGATGCCAGAATCACTGATGAAGCACCTGCTAATTATCTATCATTCACAGAGCGGTAATACGGCACAGCTCGCCGCGGCAGTTATGCGTGGCTGCCAACAGGAAGCTGATGTGGAAACCCGTCTCTACAAAGCCTTTGATGCAGGTCTCGAAGAGCTGCTCTGGGCTGATGGCGTATTATTTGGCACTCCGGAAAACTTTGGCACCATGAGCGGCGCCCTAAAAGATTTTTTTGACCGCACTTACTATCCCGCCGAACCCTATAAAATCAATCTGCCCTACGCACTGTTTATCAGTGCCGGCAATGATGGCAGCGGCGCCGTTAGAGAGATCGATAGAATTGTCAGCGGCTACCCGATGAAAAAAATCGCCCCAGCGCTGATTGCAAAGGCTGAGGTAAGCCGCGATCATCTGCAACAGTGTGAAGAATTTGGACTTTCAATGGCCGCTGGCCTGGCAATAGGAATATTTTAAACGATGAGTAAAGCATTAGTATTAACTGGCGGTGGTGCCAGAGCCGCCTATCAGGTGGGCGTTTTAAAAGGGATTTCCAAGATACTGCCAAGATCAGTCTACAACCCCTTCCCGATTATTTGCGGCACTTCTGCCGGGGCGATTAATGCCCTGTCGATTGCCGGAAGAGCCGGCCCCTTTCGTCTGCGCACGCAAAAACTCGAGAGAATCTGGCATGAACTGACCCCGGCCGATGTCTACCGTACCGATGCCACTGGTGTTATTAAAAACACCTTCCACCTGCTCGCCTCTTTTTTTCACAGCGGCTACGGTATTGGCAAGCCTATCTCTCTGCTGGACAATAGTCCGCTGCGTCAGATGATGGAGAACTATGTCAAATTTGACTACCTAGATACCGCCATCAAAAACGGTGAACTGCAGGCTATTGCGATTACTGCAATGAGCTACGCCTCAGGTAAATCGGTGACCTTCTTTCAGGGTCAGGATCAAATACCGGCCTGGAATCGCTCGCGGCGGCGCGGTGAAAAAATAGAACTTAATATCGACCAGCTTATGGCGTCGACCGCGATCCCCGGGCTGTTTCCGGCAGTAAAAATCAATGGTGACTATTTTGGCGATGGCGCGGTTAGACAGCTAAAACCCATTAGCCCGGCACTGCATATGGGCGCCACCAAACTGTTTATTATTGGCGTTAGCGACAACCCCATCCACAGTCAGCGACCGACAAAACTCGAGCACTCGCCATCCACGGCACAAATTGTTGGGCATATGTTTAATAGCGCCTTTATCGATGCGGTGGAAAGTGATCTCGAAACCCTGCAGAGTATTAATCGGTTGGCCAGTGCACTACCCCAATCACTGCGGGAGAAAAACAATATTACCGATCTCAATCCGGTTGATGTGCTGGCTATCTCTCCCACCGAGTCTATAGATACCATCGCGCAGGAGCATATCCATGAATTGCCCAGATCACTGCGCTTATTTCTCCGGTTAACCGGTGCCACGGCTCAGGGCGGTGGCTCGAGCGCCGCTAGCTACCTGCTTTTTGAGCCGGGATTTTGTCGCAAGCTAATTGATTTGGGGATGCGCGATGCACAGGCGAAAGAGGACGAGATCCGGCAGTTTTTTGGTCTTTAAAACCACAGCTCTGAACGAAATAAGCGAACGAGAGGCAAAAAAAAACGGACCCTTGCGGGTCCGCTAGCTCTCCCCATCTTGTTACCGTGAATAACAAGAAAGCATCTCGTGGATTATATGTACAACGAACTAAGCGAAAACCCCCTCAAAATTTATATCAATAATCCGACGAGCGTTATCTGAGCAGCATCTAACTGAGCGTTTTTCAAACTTTTTACCAGCCTGCCTTAAAGATCTATCTTAAGCGCCTGCAAATAGGCCTCAATAGCCGCAGGATCAACCCTTAACGCCTCTTCGGAGAGAGCGCCATCGATTAACGCCGCCTCTTTAAAGTCGAGTAGATAGCGCAGTATTAGCAGACCATCGGTCAGGGCATCGAGCTGATTATCGCCATCTATATCAATTCTATCGCCAAGCCCCTCAATACGCGCTTTTATTATACTGGCACTGCTGTAGAGAGCATCCGCAGCCAAGCTGCCATTGATTAACTGCTCACCGCTAAAACCAAACATATAGCGCAGGATCAGTAAACCATCGGTAAGACCGTCGTATTGACCGTTGCCATCAATGTCCAGCGAGCCTATCGGCACGCTGCCCGCGGTAAATTCCTCAACCGCGGTTAAACCATCGACATCCAGATCGCTACTCGCATCAGTGGAGTTATTGAGATCAAGTCCATAGAAGGTTTCCCAGAGGTCTGGCATACCATCAGTATCTGAGTCGGCGCTGTAAAGGCTGTTAAGGGGAAACTGATCACTGTTATCCGCCACCCCATCATTATCATCGTCGCTATCAAAGCGGTTGTAGATACCATCGGAATCCGTATCTATAACTAGCGCAACTTTGCGGATCACTGAAAAACGGTTGTTATTACTGTCAACAATCGAATAGGTCTGCAAAAAATCTACCGCCGGATCCTGATTATCTTCAGTCTGGGTAAAACTGATGGCGCTGGTGATATCACCATCCTCCGCATCAACGGCTGTAGCCCCCAGATTAATCACTGATTGACTGGGGTCGAGCAGCAACGGGCTGTCCCCGACCAGGGTCAGTGCCGGCGCAAAGCCATTGGCAACTGCCGTCCATTGGTAGGCACTACTTTTTAAAGCGGAGACCGCATCTGCGCCGTTAATATAATTATCCCTCGACAGGCCACAGCTGCTGCCACTGTCTGTGCAGGTAAGTTGTGGCGAAGAGAACAGCGCCACCTGCGGTGCAAAATTGTAAAATTCCGAATAGCCCATAATGGTGACAAATTGTGAATTTTCACCGCGGCCCAGTGCCCAGGGAAAACTACTGTAGTGTGCCCCCTGAACCTGTGGTCTGGAGTGGTCCAGCCCCAACAGATGACCCACCTCATGAACCAGCGTTAGCGCTGTATTATCCATGTCCACCACAGCCGTATTGGTACCTGAAGACGCCATACCCTCAAAATCAATAACACCATCGTTCCAGTGGCCATTGATCCAGGCGACACCGCCATTGATATCATCAAAAGATAATGTGCTGAGATGAACAATGATATCCGCTTGGCGAGCCAGCAGACTATCTACATTATTAAATGGCCAGAGCCGGCCTGCTAATCGATCAAGCAACTCATTATTGGTCACAGCCCGGTCGTCGCCAATATAGATCAGCGCGGTTTTTTGCAGGCTTATATTCAGCTCTGAATCTGTGTAGGCATCATTGGCAACGCTGAGTAAATGACTGAGCTGGGCTTCAATATCAGTAACTGACCCATAGTAATCGAGGGCCGCATCACCGAATAAAAAAGCCGTTTCTATATTAGCATTAGCCTCTGATTCAGGTGTATCCGCGGGCGAACCTCTCAATAGTTCAGCGTAATTGCTAACGGTATCGCCATCACTGTCTGTCAGGGTATCCACGGCAGACAAATCTAGGCTGAAATCAGGCAGCGCTGAATTATCGAGCATAGCCACCGTATAAAACAGCAATAGCTGGCTACCGCGATAAACTGCTATTTGAAGATATTTATGTTCAGGGGCATAACTTAAAGGCCCATCTAAAAGACTATTGGCAACGGCCTGAATATTGATATTAGCCCTGCCCTGAGCATCATAGTTAAGGGTAAAACTCTGCTCATCAAGGACATAATAGGTATTTAAATTTGAAGCGGTAATCTCAAAAACCAAATTGTCAGAGCCCTGTGGATTTGAACTATTGGTAATATTGACCGCGTCAAACTCATAGGAACTTCCGCTTACCTGAAAACTTGGCTGCTGCGCAAAAAATAGCTCGCCATAGCCAATCCTTACCGCCGCACCTAGAGTGGATGTTACGGATACTGGCTGAGCCGACAGCGACACCATATCAAGTATTTCACCGCTGTTAGCATCCACTAAAACCAAACTCAGGTAGCCTGAGTCAAAGCCGGTAAAATAGAATGGCAACTTAATAGTAAATGGCACTGGAGACTGAGAGAAACTAATCGACGCAAGACTTGCTTCAGCCAATATATAGAAGCTACCGCGGGACGCATCGCGATTATCATGGCCACGTAGATAAACTTCCAGAGGGCCGGATTGATTGAGGTTCTGTGTAAATACCAGATTGAAATCAAGTTCGGCCGCAGTAGGATTAATTCTTATGAGATTACAGGGGCACTCTAAAGCCACCGCCGAACCGGCGATTGCAGAACCGGAAAAAAATCCTAGAAAGATGACCGAGGTAAAAAGCCTCAACAACTGCCGTGGAATATTCATTGCGTCTCCACCTCAGACACAGCATGCTGCCGTGTAGGTTTGTCGGTTAATTCATAAGACTGATTTGGCATAACAGCAGTATCATTTTTAAAGCGCATATCTGTTGTACGGCTAACAACGCCCTGAAAGTCTTTTCCCGAGTATTCATAGATACCCGAATCAAGACTAAGGAAAATATGCATAAACTTCTCGCCTATGGTCATAACCATAGAGCCATTAGCCGATAAAGAGCCCTCAGTTTCTCCTAATAAAGAGCCCTCAGTAGATAAAGAGCCCTCAGCATCTTCTAATAAAGAGCCCTCAGCTTCTCTTAACAAAGAACCTTCAGCGTTCTGTAATAAAGTGAGAGTAAAAGCCAAACCCTTAACCGAAACAGCACTCCCCTCAGGCTTAACTTTGGTAACAATCACCTCTGCAACAGCCGAGGAATTATCAACACCCAACTGCAGAACTAACCTGCTACCAATGCTCAATTGCCGATAAAACTCCATATCACTAGGCGAAAAAACCTGCGCTATGCTTTTTTCTGAGTGACTTTGTTCTGAATGGTTTTGATCTAAATGGCCTTGCTGAGTCGACTCGCTCTGCAAAAGATTACCCTGACCATAATCCACAGATGGTCTGCCAATAACAAAGGCCAATCCAACTGCAACCGAGAGTGCGATAAGGAGTTTTTTATTTGCCATGCTTTTTATCTGCCATGCTGTTCCTCTAATGCAAAGGAAGACGACTTAATATTATTATTTATTGTGCATTTTTAATCACAGTAACCTACCTCAAAGCTTGAGGTCAATTAAGCACGAAAAAGAATCAACCCTCTTATACAGGGTTTCTATATACCGACAGAACCACCAACCAAGGTAATTAAAGGATAAATAAAATGCAAAAAAAAAACGCAAAACCGAAGTTTTGCGTTTTTTTATTTGGAGCGGGAAACGAGGTTCGAACTCGCGACCCCAACCTTGGCAAGGTTGTGCTCTACCACTGAGCTATTCCCGCAGAAGCTTATCCATAAGCAGCGTGTAAAAATGGCGTCCCGTAGGGGAGTCGAACCCCTGTTACCGCCGTGAAAGGGCGGTGTCCTAGGCCTCTAGACGAACGGGACGTGACTGGCTAGGAGGCGCGCATGATAAGTAGCTGACCGGATACTGTCAAGCCTAACAGGCGCTTATTTTCAGACTATTGCAGATTTATTAATTCTTCCTCCAGCACCGCCTCTAACTGAGCAAAAAAACTACGGATACGCTTGGCATTAGCACCCAAGTCTGATAAGCCAACCCGGGACATAGAGCGCATATCCACAGCACTGCCTCCACTCTCGATTGGCGTTATCCTAACCGCAATATCATCGACAAAACCGAATAGAGGAGTTTTGGTAATAGCCTCAAAGCGCAGACTATCTGAATCTTTAACAATAATTTCCCAACCCAATAAACTGCCAGTAAAAATTGACTGTTGGTAAACCCTTCTCGGCGCATGCTGAGTGATAAAGGTTTTGATCTCTGGGTAGGCAACTTTTTGTAAAGCGCTAACTTCAGCCCCAGGATAAATAAGCGAGTTAACACGATATCCATCATCTTGAATATACTTAAATACCGGCGGGTTATTAGTATCAGTCGTAATATCGTGAATCATAGGTGCCTTAAAAGCAGACATACCCACAGCGTAGAAAGACATTACTGGAAACATCGCACAGGCCAATATGATCGGTATCAGCTCAGCCTGAATCGGTCGTTTTCTGGCAATTAATAAACCCAGCATAACCAGGCCGATCAACATAATCAGTGTGCAGGCAATCAGCGCTACAACAAAGACTAAAAAGGCAATGTGGTAGTGCAAGAAGCCAAAACGATGTCCGAGCGTGACAAGCGCACCAATAATAAATGCGCCCAACCCAAACCAATTGATTAATTTCATTAAAACTCCCCCTACCCTGATATGTTTAGCTACAATAAGCGGTCTATTCGCCACTCTTATAAAATGATCAGAACAATGACTGAATTACAAAAGTCTCACAAACTTGCCAATGTCTGTTACGACATCCGCGGCCCTGTCCTCGACCATGCTAACTTGCTTGAAGAGGAAGGCCAACGAATTATTAAATTAAATATTGGCAACCCCGGTGCCTTTGGCTTGGATGCGCCCGATGAAATCATGCACGATGTGATTCACAATCTTCGCAACGCACAGGGTTACTGCCATTCGAAAGGTCTGTTTGCCGCGCGCAAGGCGGTTATGCAGCGCGCTCAGACTCAGGGTATTAAGAGTGTTGTGGTAGACGATGTGATTATGGGCAATGGTGTCAGTGAGCTGATTGTCATGTCAATGCAGGCACTGCTAAACGATGGCGATGAGGTGCTGATCCCCTCCCCTGACTACCCACTGTGGACGGCTTCTGTGGCCATGGCCGGTGGCACACCCAAGCATTATCTCTGCGATGAAGATGACAACTGGCAGCCGAATATTGCCGATATAGAAAGTAAGATTACGCCGCAGACTAAAGGTATCGTGGTTATTAACCCGAACAATCCAACCGGTGCGGTCTACAGTCAAAACAACCTTAAGCAGATTGTCGCCCTTGCCGAAAAACACAACCTGGTTATCTTTGCCGACGAGATTTACGACCGTATTCTCTACGACGAAGCAGAGCATATACCGCTGGCAACACTGGTCAAAGATGTACTCTGCCTGACCTTTAACGGCCTGTCCAAGACCTACAGATTAGCGGGCTTCCGCTCAGGCTGGGTAGTGATATCCGGTGCCAAGCAACGCGCTGGCAGCTATATTGAAGGCTTGGAAATGCTCGCGTCGATGCGACTCTGCGCCAATGTTCCGGCAATGTTAGCAGTGCAGACGGCACTCGGCGGCTATCAGAGCATTAATGATTTGACCCTGCCCGGTGGCCGTCTGATAGAACAGAGAGACCTGGCCTACGAGATGATCACTCAAATTCACGGTGTCAGCTGTGTCAAACCGAAATCGGCAATGTATCTCTATCCCAAACTAGATCCAGAGATATACCCCATAGATGACGACCAAAATCTGGTGCTTGATCTGCTTAAAGAAGAGCGCGTACTGCTGGTTCAAGGCAGCGCCTTTAATAGTGTCGACAAACAGCATTTTCGAATTGTATTCCTGCCAGATAAAGCTCAGTTAACCGAGGCAATTGAACGGCTTGCGGCCTTTTTGGAAAGACGGCGCAAGGGTAATGGTTAAGCAAAAGATTTTTATAATAAGAGGGCTTTAAATTTTGAGTAAAGAAAAACCCCAGACTCACGGCAGCAAAGCTGACTCAAATAATCAGCCACAGCAGGAAAAGCCACCTGCCGCCAACCTTAATGGCGCAGCGATTATCGACAAGGATGGTCGTGAAGTTCCAATTACCGAGTCGATGATTGTTGATGCCTTTGACGAGATTAAGAACTCAGATAAAGCCGAGTAATCGCGCCTGCTTAAGGGTTCTCTCTGCATCAGAAGAGCCGGTGGCCTCAGCGCTAAAATGGCTAAACTCATGACGCCGGGGATACTCTTTGCGCAAGCGATCAAAATTCTCCGCAGCAGCTTGAGCCGTTTGCACAACCAATGCCTCACGCATACGCCGATCATCATCTGCAACATCGTAGGCCGAAAGAATAAGCTCCGCTAAAGTCTGACCAGAGATTGCCACTGGAGAGGTCTGCTCACTAGCTGCTTCGCACTCCCCAACAGAGCCGCCAATATCTTCACGCCACTGATAAAAGTCTTGCGCGAGCATCTCTGTACCGCGAATTTTGCCTTCGCGACTGTACCCCGCAATATGTGGTGTCGCCAATAAAACTCGCTCCAACAGCTGAGTATTTATATTTGGCTCAGGCTCCCAGACATCCAGAGCTACTCGCAATGTTGAGCCGTTTTCCAGTAAATTCAAAAGCGCGGTATTATCAACCACCGCCCCGCGACCGGCATTAATAAGCAGGCTATCTTCACTCAGACGGGACAGTACATCAGCATTAAATAAATGTTGGGTAGGAAATTCCCCGTCTGCTGTAAGCGGCGTATGCACACAGATAATATCGGCGCGCAGCAGCGACTCAAAATCGACCAGATCAGGATTATCCGCGGGATTCAAAAACGGATCATAAACACGACAGTCAACACCGAGGCTGCGCAGCGTACGATAGAGTCTGCCCCCGACATTACCACAGCCAACAATACCCACAGTGCAGTTGAGCCAGTCCGGCTGCAGATTGCAAAATACCGAGAGAACATATTGCACCACCGCTTTGGCATTGCAGCCCGGCGCATGGGCAAAGCGTATGCCCTGCTTTGCTAGATAAGCTTGATCCACATGATCTGTGCCGATGGTGGCAGAGCCGACAAAGGCCACCGAGGAACTCTCCAGAAGCGCTTGATCAACCCGGGTCACCGAGCGCACTAGTAATATATCCGCATCGGCAACATCAGCAGCACTGATCTGACGACCGGCGATATAATCAATAGTGCCTAGCTGGCCAAATAATTCTTCAACCATCAGCATATTTTGATCGGCTACAATTTTCAGAGTGGAATCCCCATAGTCTTTTGTTATTGGCTTTTAAGTATTGCTACCAAGCAAGTTCAGTCTGTCTAGCGCGCAAGGATTTTGCCCGATCATTAAAACTATTGGCAAAACCCATCTCATCGCAAAATAGCTCAAAGGCATCTCGGTGAATACCCTGCCAGCTAATCTGCGAGAGATTCGGCGCTTCTTCAATATCAGTGATGATGGTTGCCAATCGTCGCGATAACAAAAGCTGCTGTCGACCGTTATCCAGTTTATCAGCCAATTTACCGGCACCGCGAATCGGAAGATCCTGAAGCTGATCCAGATGCTCTAGAATGGTTTGTATATCCGCATAGTGCATCAGCAACTGTTTCGCCGTTTTAGCACCGACACCGGGAACGCCGGTAATATTATCACTGCTATCGCCAGTCAGGGCGAGAAAGTCAGCCATCTGCTGGCAACCCAGTTCAAGGTCTTTTTCAACCTGCCGCTGAGTCTTTGGCGGTGCTTTGCCAAAATCCCAGTAAAGATCGCCGGACTCAATTATCTGGGTCAGGTCTTTATCTCTAGTCACTACTACTGGCTGGGCATTTTCCCGACGCGCATTTTGTGCCACAGCGCCAATTAGATCGTCGGCCTCATAGGTATTTGAAGCCATCTCGGTGATTCCCAGCACACGACAGAGTTGACGGCAGGCATTTAACTGAAAGGCCAACGCTTCATCAGGAAGTTCGCGGTTGGCTTTGTAATCGGCACATAAATCATGTCGAAAGCCGGTGCGCAGACTTTCATCAAAGGCACAGAAAAGATGCTCGGGGCTTTTATTGCGCAGCAGGTCGAGTAAAAATCCGGTAAAGCCATAGACCGCATTGGTCGGATGCCCAGAGTCGAGGGCTTGCCAATTATCCGGTAGCGTAAAATAGCTGCGAAATATATAAATTGATGAATCTATTAAATATGCCTGCATAGTTTTTCTCCGCGCTCCTGCGTATCTTTTCTCTAATTAGTCCATTGAATAGCTATTAAGCAAGTTTAGCTTGCTGGTACTGCGCTGAACACCGGTAATGAGTTTGGTCAAACTGCTCGGCCAGTGCATTTAAAAACTGCTCCGCGCGGGTTG
>CAWUVN010000061.1:0-27757 GCA_963925995.1 uncultured Pseudomonadales bacterium
AAAAAACTCTCTACATCAGCGACATCACCATGCCCCTCAATTAAAAGGTAGGCCGGGCTTTGAGCAAGCGCTGTGGAGTCGTTTTCAGTGGCCGACTGCTGTTGTTCAGAGACAATCACCGAGAGTTCTGCGCGATGAAAATCATCGGCATTTTCCATCGCCACATCGCGGCCATTCAAAAGCATCGACTTGCCCGAAAAGAATTGCAAGACAACCTGCACATCTCGAAACCGGATCAAGCGACTATATGACAGCGGGTCAATAAACAGGCTTAAATCGGCGTTAGAGTTGCCGCCAAAACCTTTTAATCCCCAGCTACCCGTCTCGTCCTCGACCATGGTTAACTGCAAACTATCCACTACCAGCTCTCGCCAGATAGGGGTTTTTCGGGCGATAGTCTCAAATAGATCCAGATGTGCACGCCCACCGCTAACCACAACCGCCGGGGAATTATCCTCAGCAAAAACTACAGCGCGCTGAATATCCAGAATTGGAACCAGTCGTGGCCAGTCACCATTGAGCTCGCCGAGCTCAACCCGCAGGCCAATCTGATCTTCGATTATTTGCTGAATTTCCGCCCGATAACTGTCGATGCCGGCAATCGTCTGGCGGCCGATCACCACCAGTATTACCGTACCGATAATCAGCAGGGCTATTGTTAGCCATAGCCAGCGAATCGCGCTTTTAAATGCTTTACCCATCTTCGCTATAGCCATGTCTGATTAAACCGGAATAATATCAAACTGTTCGAGAGGATAGAGACTCTCAACTCTGAACTGAATTGTCCGACCAATAAATTGCTCTAAATCTGCCACTTCCGAAGAGTCTTCATCGAGAAGATATTCAATCACCGAGGGTGGCGCCAATACCTGCAAACTATCACATTCATAGGCGCGAGCCACTCTCAAAATATCACGGAGTATTTCGTAGCTCACCGACTCAGGGGATTTAACATAGCCGCGGCCCTGGCAGGTCGGGCACTCGCCACACATAATCTGCCCGAGACTCTGACTGGTACGCTTGCGTGTAGCCTGAACTAATCCCAGCTCGGTTACTCCTGAAATTATTGTTCTAACACGGTCCCGACCCACCGCTTTTTCAAAGGTGCGTAGCACCTGACGGCGGTGTTCAGCATTTTTCATATCGATAAAATCGACAATAACAATGCCACCCAGATTGCGGATACGCATCTGCCGAGCAATCGCCACCGCAGCTTCAAGATTGGTTTTATAGATAGTTTCTTCAAGATTGCGGCGCCCGACAAAGGCTCCCGTATTCACATCGATAGTCGACATCGCTTCCGTCTGGTCAAACACCAGAGAGCCCCCAGATTTCAGAACCACCTTGCGCTGTAGCGCCTTAGTAATTTCATCCTCAATGCCATACAGGTAAAACAGCGGTCGTTCACCGGGGTAATGCTCGAGCAGACGGACAATGTCTGGATTAAATTTATTCGCAAAAGACGTCAGCTTTTCGAGAATCTCACGGGAATCTACACGAATCTTTTCAACTTCGGGGCGCACCATATCGCGCAGTACACGCTTGTAGAGTGGCAAATCTTCATACAGGCAACAGGGTGCTACCGCAGAGACCTTGCGCTCTAAAAGGTCCTCCCAAGCCCGATTGAGAAAACTCACGGCATTGCGCAACTCAGCTTCTGTAGCACCCTCGGCAACGGTGCGCAAAATATAGCCGCCACCGACTTGCAGCTCATCGACGACCTTGGTCAGTACCGTTTTAAGCCGCTCGCGTTCCTCTTCATCTTCAAGGCGCTGGGAGATACCTATACGCGCGACATCCGGCATATAAACCAGATTGTAGGAGGCTATCGAGAGCTCCGCAGAGAGCCGCGCACCTTTGGAGCCCACAGGGTCTTTTATCACCTGAACAACCAGCTGCTGGCCATCGTGAAGTAGACGGGAAATATCTGCCGATTCAGCATCAACTTTCTTATTACTGCGCTGAACCAGATCATCGACATGCAAAAATGCGGTGCGCTCTTCGCCAATATCTATAAAGGCTGCCTGCATACCGGGCAGCACTCGAACCACCTTACCCTTATAGATATTGCCAACCAAGCCACGCTTCTTATTGCGCTCGACATGGATTTCCTGGGGCACGCCGTTCTCGACAACTGCCACGCGGGTTTCCATCGGCGTAATATTGATTAGTATTTCTTGGCTCATAGCACTTCCTGGCTTAAAACATTTTCTAACTTAGGGCATTTCCAAACTCTATTTTGTACCCGTATTCCACAGCGGCACAGAAAACTTATTTAACAGCTGCTCAGTCTCTGCCAGCGGCAAGCCTACAACAGCACTGTAACTGCCCTCGAGTTTTTCAACAAAAACCCCACCGCGACCCTGAATCGCATAGGCTCCTGCCTTGCCCTGCGGCTCACCGGTCTGCCAGTAGGTCAGACACTCAGATTGGCTAATTGTGCGAAACCCCACTCGAGTTTCTACAATCGCCATGGCGCTGTGAGTGCCGTTATTTAAAGCTACTGCAGTGTAAACACTATGCACCTTGCCAGACAGTGCCAACAGCATTTCCTCAGCCTGTTTCTGATCCCGCGGCTTGCCAAAAATTTGGTCGTCAAAAACCACAATCGTGTCAGCCCCCAGACTCGGCAACTGACCTTCTTGACGGCTAAAGCCTGCCTGAGCTTTTTCCACCGCCAGACGAGACACATAATCGACTGGGGATTCACCCTCGCGACGGCTCTCATCAATATCTACCGCTAGCACCGAAAAGCTCACCCCGATCTGCTCAAGAAGATCGCTGCGACGGGGAGAGGCAGAAGCCAGTAAAAGTTGTGCTGTGGTTATTTGCAAAATAAGCCTATAGCGTTCATTGGTAAAAAGCCCTTAGCGTTCATCAGTAAGAAGCCGCGTAATAAGCTTATCGATCAGCGGCCAGGTCAATGCAGAAAACAGTGTTTTCATCAGCAGATGGTCCATTGCCGTGGGCAGCCCGGACAAGAGTAAAATGCTCGCCTCGAGAAAACCCACCAAAAGAATAATCAGATAAACCAGCAATGTACGCTGAATAATCGACAGGTACTTAACCCAGCGACTAACAATAACCACCAGAGTACCGCAGAGGGCAAACACCAGCACTGAATGGCCGAGCGTTGTCTGCAAAAGAAAGTCTGCCAGCAATCCGATCCCAGCGGCAAAGAATATCCCGAACTCCGTGGGTCGATGAAAAACCCAGCCCATGGTGACCAGTAATAAAAAATTGGGTTTCCAGACAATCCAGTCGCCGCTGACCGGCATAACACTGAAGATGACGGCGATAACCAGCGACAGCAACATAGCAGCAGTGTGGTTAACCGGCGCCATTATTCAGTGCTATCCAAAACACCATCTTTAGAGGTGTAGAGCAACAGCAAATGACGACTGCGGTCGATTTCTGCTGAGGGATCTACGCTGATCTTAAGAAAGCTATCTCCCACTTCCTGTTCGATACTGATAATCGTACCCACCGGATAGCCAACCGGGTAAAGCCCCCCCAGTCCAGAACTGACCAGTTTGTCACCCTCTTTGATATCGGCGGTGGGCGAGACAAACTTTAAACTCAGCAGATTGTAATCCGAGGAGCCCTCAGCAATTGAACGCACACCGTTACGCAATACCTGCACCGGCAGCGCGTGGCTGCTGTCAGTGACCAATAAGGCCGTGCTGTGATTCTTGTGAACAGTAATAATCTGCCCCATCAGCCCCTCGGCATCAAGCAGTGGCTGACCGACAAAGACACCATCATCAGTGCCGCGATCAATACTTAATGTATGGCGCTGGGGGTTAGCTGACACGCCGATCACCTCAGTGACCAGTACGCTGTCCATCAAAAGCTCTGTGGCATTTAGCAGGCGGCGAAGACGCAGGTTTTCGGCGGCCAGATCAGACATACGCTGCAATTGACCGTGGTAGATCAGGCTCTCTTTTGTGAGACGCAGATTTTCGCTCTCAAGCTCAGAGCGTGAAGCGACACTGCTGGTGCCCCACTCCTGAACACGCTGGGGAATATTTGAAAACCAATAGAGAGGCCGCACCAGATTATCGACGGCGCTGTAAACAGGTTTTAACCAGGGGGTAAACACGTCCACCATCATAAATAGCAGAGCGATAAATGCGACGCTTAGAAATTTTCTCGCCGAAGAGGATGTTTTACTAAAAACGTTTCTGATAAATCCTCTCCCGATCGCCAGCAGGCAGTGTCAAAGCAGCTACCCGCTAACCAAACAGCTTAGAAAGTTAAAGAATTAATCTTGTTGTTGTCCATCATCTCAAGTGCCTCACCGCCACCACGTGCCACACAGGTCAGAGGTTCTTCAGAGAGAATAACTGGCAAGCCAGTCTCAGCGGTTAACAGTCGATCCAAATCACGCAACATCGAACCACCACCGGTTAATACAATACCAGTCTCGGCAATATCAGATGCCAGCTCTGGAGGAGACTGCTCGAGTACCCGCTTAACCGCCTGCACAATACCGGCCAGCGGCTCCTGCAGTGACTCGAGAATTTCATCACTGTTAAGGGTAAAGCTCTTGGGAACACCTTCGGCGAGGTTACGACCGCGAACATCGATCTCGCGAACCTCTTTCGACAGATAGGCACCGCCAATTTCCATCTTGATGCGCTCAGCTGTGCTGTCACCAATCACGCTGCCATACTTGCGACGTACAAAGTTGACGATTGACTCATCAAAACGGTCACCACCAATACGTACAGAATCAGAGAACACCACACCATTCAACGACAGGATAGCGATCTCAGTGGTACCACCACCAATATCCACTACCATGGAGCCTACCGCTTCTTCAACCGGCATGCCTGCACCCATAGCCGCCGCCATTGGCTCTTCAATCAAAAATACCTCGCGAGCACCAGCACTGTAGGCCGACTCTTTAATTGCGCGCTTCTCAACCTCGGTTGCCATGCAGGGCACACAGATCAATACACGGGGACTTGGAGGAACAAAACTGGAAGCATGAACTTTCTTAATGAAATGCTGCAGCATCTTCTCAGTAACCTGGAAGTCTGCAATAACCCCATCTTTTAGAGGGCGGATCGCAGTGATATTACCGGGAGTACGACCGAGCATACGTTTTGCATCAACACCCACGGCTTCAATAATCTTTTGTCCAAGATGGTGGCGGATAGCAACCACCGAAGGTTCATTGAGAACAATACCTTTTTCACGCACATAAATAAGTGTATTTGCTGTTCCCAGATCGATCGAGAGATCACTTGAAAAGAACCCGCGTATTTTTTTAAACATCTAATCGATATTCCTTAATAATCAGTCCTGTTTTAGCAACAAAACCGACGGTAAATTTAATCGGCAAATTTAACAGCGGCAGAACAGCAGAGCAAGCACTCACTGCGTCTTTTGTGTTAATTTTAAATCATTCTAACTGATCTTTTCGCAAGTTGCTGTCATCTGTAGAAAAAGTCGTAAAAAAGCATGTGAAATCAGCGTTATAAGTGCTCCACCCCCTTAACCTGATCATCTCATTTATGGTACCTTACGCGACCCTTATTCAGGGTATTTACCGAGCTGAGCTAACGGATAATTTAATGAGTATTGAACCTAGTGAAATTGAAAAGCTGGCCACGCTATCGCGTATCGCCATCAACGAAGAGACTATTAGTGAAGTGTCGCAGCGATTAGGCAGTGTTATCGAGCTTGTCGATCAGTTACAGGCAGTCAACACTGACGGCGTAGAAGCCATGTCTCATCCTATGCAAGCCACCCAACGCTTACGTGAAGACCAAGTCACCGAACTCAATAGACGTGAAGCCTTGCAGGCGGTAGCGCCAGAAACCGAAGACGGCCTATTTTTAGTGCCCAAAGTCATAGAATAAGCAGGCCAATAATGCACAACCTGACTATCGCCGAGCTTGTAAAAGGGCTGCAGAGCAAAGAATTTACCAGTGTTGAGTTAACTCAGCACTTTTTAGACCGCATCGGCAGCCTCGACTCTGCCTACAATGCGGTGATTACCGTTACCGCTGAGCAGGCCCTCACAGCCGCTGCCGCTGCCGACCAACGACTGGCCGCCGGCAATGCTCCGGAGCTGTGCGGTGTACCCATCCTGCATAAAGATATCTTCTGCACCGACGGCGTACGCACTAGCTGCGGCTCAAAAATGCTGGATAACTTTATCCCCCCCTACAATGCCACCGTAGTTGAAAACTTCGAACAAGCCGGCGCTGTAGTATTGGGTAAAACCAATATGGACGAATTCGCCATGGGCTCCTCCAATGAAACCAGTTTTTACGGTCCAGTTAAAAATCCCTGGGCAACAGATTCAGTGCCCGGCGGATCATCCGGCGGCTCCGCAGCAGCTGTTGCGGCACGACTGGCACCAGGCGCTACCGCCACAGATACCGGCGGCTCGATTCGCCAGCCTGCCGCACTCTGCGGGATTAGCGGCATCAAACCAACCTATGGTCGTGTATCACGCTGGGGCATGATTGCCTTTGCCTCAAGCCTCGATCAGGGTGGTCCAATGGCCCGCACCGCAGAAGATTGCGCACTGTTGCTCAACTGTATGGCCAGCTACGACGACAAAGACTCGACCTGTATCGACCGCGAAGTACCGGATTACACCGCCACATTAAACAGCTCAGTAAAAGGTTTGCGAATTGGCGTACCCAAAGAGTACTTCTCAGAAGGCCTGCATCCAGGCACCGAAAAAGCGGTTCGCGCCGCATTGGCCGACCTCGAAGCTCAGGGCGCAGAACTGGTTGAAATCAGCCTGCCGAATTCGGCTTTATCAGTACCCGCCTACTATGTCATCGCACCAGCAGAGGCTTCTGCCAACCTATCGCGCTTTGATGGTGCACGCTATGGCTACCGCTGCGAAGATCCTAAAGATTTACAGGATATGTACTGCCGCAGTCGCGCCGAAGGCTTTGGTGAAGAAGTACAGCGACGTATTCTGATCGGAACCTACTGCCTGTCCGCCGGTTACTACGATGCTTATTACGGCAAAGCCCAACAGGTGCGCCAGCTGATTCAGCAGGATTTTGTCAGTGCTTTCGAAAACGTCGATCTTATTATGGGCCCCACCTGTCCATCGCCAGCGTTTAAGTTTGGTTCCAAAGGCGATGATCCGGTCGCCATGTATCTGGAAGATATTTACACCATAGCCACCAATCTGGCCGGGCTACCCGGAATGTCAATTCCCTGTGGCATGGTTGAAGATAAGCCAGTTGGCCTGCAGATTATCGGCAACTATTTCGACGAAGCGCGGATCTTAAATGCCGCCCACCAGTATCAGCAGACCAGCGACTGGCACACACAGGCTCCGGAGGGTATCGCATGAGTTGGGATACAGTAATCGGGCTAGAGATTCACGTGCAGCTAGCCACTAAAACGAAAATATTTTCTGGCGCCAGCACCGCCTATGGTGCCGAGCCCAACACTCAGGCCTGCGCCATTGATCTGGCGATGCCCGGAACACTGCCAGTCCTCAACAAACAGGCCGTCAATTACGCAATTATGTTTGGTCTGGCAATTGATGCCGAGATTGGGCAGGTCTCCGCCTTCGAGCGAAAAAACTACTTCTATCCAGACTTACCCAAAGGCTACCAGACCACACAGCTAGAAAAGCCGATCGTTGGTCGCGGCAATGTCGAGATTCAGCTCGCCGATGGCAGCACAAAAAATGTCCGCATCCACCATGCCCACCTTGAAGAAGATGCCGGCAAGTCCCTTCACGAAGGCAACTTTAACAGCAGCTTTTCCGGTATCGACCTCAATCGCGCCGGAACACCGCTAATTGAGATTGTCTCGGAACCGGATATGAGCAATGCCGAAGAAGCGATCGCCTTTGCGAAAAAGATTCACAGCATTGTTACCTCTATAGGTATCTGCGACGGTGAGATGTCGCAGGGCAGTATGCGCTTTGACGTCAATGTCTCGGTCAAACCCAGTGGTAGCGATACTCTCGGCACCAGAACCGAAACCAAAAACCTCAATTCATTTAAGTTTATGGAAGAGGCGATTAAACGCGAAGTTGCGCGCCAGATTGATGTGATTGAAGATGGCGGCACTATCGCTCAGGAAACCCGTCTGTATAACGGTGAAACCAAAGTCGCCCGCTCTATGCGCAGTAAGGAAGAAGCCAATGACTACCGCTACTTCCTCTGCCCCGACCTACTGCCAGTGGTTGTCAGTGACGAACAGGTTGAAGAGTTGCGGCGCAAACTGCCAGAACTGCCGGATGCGCGTCAGGCTCGCTTTGTTGAACAGTATGAACTGTCAGAATACGATTCCGGCATACTCAGCAGCGATGCGGCAATGGCCAATTATTTTGAAGCCGTAAGCACAGCCTGCAAAAACGCCAAACTGGCTGCCAACTGGACTATGGGCGAGCTCTCGGCATGCTTAAACAACGAAGACCTGAGCATTGCCAACAGCCCAGTCAGCGCAGAACAGCTTGCAGGGCTAATTATCCGGATTGCCGATAACAGCATCTCAGGCAAAATGGCCAAACAAGTCTTTGAAGGTATCTGGGCCGGTGAAGGCAGTGCCGATGAAATTATTGAAGCGCGCGGCTTAAAGCAGGTATCCGATAGCAGCGCACTGGAGCAGATGGTCGCCGATGTACTGACCTCCAATCAGGCAATGGTCGATGACTATATCAATACCGATGAAGCCAAGCGCAAGAAAAAGCTCGGCGGCTTTATGGGTCAGATAATGAAAGCCTCTAAAGGCCAGGCCAACCCCCAGCAGGTCAATCAAATATTAGCCCAGAAGCTTAACGAGCTTCTTTAGCAGAAATTTAAAAGCAAAAATTGAGAAGCAAAAAGGAATCATTTAGTTATGTCATTAAAGAAAGATAAACAGAAAGTTCTCGGCGAAGTCTTTGACGATGAGCGAGTAAAAAGCTTTTTAGACTTTCAGGCACCCAAGGGTGTCAGTACTGATTTTCACCTGCTGGAAAAAGCCTATCGCGGGATGAATATCGATAACTTTGTGACCTTTTTGAATTTCTTTAAAGAAGCTGGCTACGACCTCAATGCCACCAACCCCGAAGGTCAAACTCTGAAACAGGTTGCCGGTGAACACGGCCATGGTGCAGAGTATGTTTTAGCCCTAACTGCGGCAGGTGCTGCGTAGCAAAAGTAACAATCCGAAGAGCTCCAACTCTGGGGCTCTGATGCCGCAGCCGCAGCAAAAATTATCCCCTCCTGCTGAATAATTAAATTACACTCAGAAGGTACTATTTAAATCTATAAATAAAAAAGGGGTCATAAAATGAATTTTCTAGACAAGTATCAAGAAGAAACCTACGCACTGCTACGAATCGTCAGCGGCTTTCTATTTATCTGGCACGGCACGCAAAAACTGATCAATTTTCCCGCCGAATTTCCCTATCCACTCAACCCACTAATGTACGCCGCCGGTACCATAGAGATGATTGGCGGAGCGCTGGTAATGATTGGCCTGTTTACCCGCCCAGCGGCCTTTATCTGCAGTGGCACCATGGCCGCAGCCTACTGGATGGCCCACGGTATGAATCACTTTTTCCCAATTCTTAACGGCGGTGAATTAGCAGCTCTCTTCTGCTTTGCGTTTTTGTTTATTGCGGCCCGCGGCCCCGGCATCTGGAGCCTCGACAAGTAATTAAACAACTCATCACTGGGCGCTAATAAAGCGCCCTTTTATTCACAGAGAACGCCCCCCACCACAATCTGCCACTTTATAGAGGCAAATCAATGTAGGATTTAAACGACTGTATTAGATTGTTAGTGTTATTTCGAAAAAGGGAAAACACTTGACCATGTTAAAAACCAACCGCCATCTAATTTACTTTGCCGCCAGCCTGCTATCAATACCATTTATTCTTAGCCTGATAATTATTATCGTGCTCTCCGCTATGCAGTAAGCCACGTATATGGTCCTAGGTCTTTGCAGAACTGCTCTGCATAGTCTAAATATAGGTGATAAATAACTCTCTCCCTCCCCCCCCCACAAAATTAAGGGGTAAAGGGGTAAAGGGGTAAAGGGGTAAAGGACTGATCATGGGTTTGGCGGTTTTTGCATTATTTGTGCTCTGTGGCATCTATGTACAGCACCGCGGTGTAGTGCAGCATGAAAAGTTGAGCCGCAAGCTCACCGACCACTCGAATATCTTTGGCCCCATCAACTGCCTTTTTTACAGTTTCTCCAAAGTCCCAACCAGCCCATACCTCGATCTGGAAAACTTTCCGCAGCTGAAAATTCTGCAAAATAACTGGCAGGTAATTCGTGATGAGGCCATTGCCCTAAATGAACAGGCGCAGATTAAATCCTCAGACAAACTCGACGATATTGGCTTTAACTCTTTCTTCCGCACTGGCTGGAAACGCTTTTACCTAAAGTGGTATGGGTCGAGTCTGGGTTCGGCCAGACAACTCTGCCCAAAAACAGTGGCACTGCTTGAAAGTATTCCAACCGTTAAAGGCGCAATGTTTGCCATGCTGCCGCCCGGCGCCCGACTGGTAAAGCACCGTGATCCCTATGCTGGATCCCTGCGCTATCACTTGGGCCTGGTCACCCCCAACTCTGATAACTGTTATATCAATGTCGATGGCCAGCGCTATTCATGGCGCGATGGCGAAGCAGTGATATTTGATGAAACATTTATTCATTACGCTGAAAACACATCAGAGCAAAACCGTATTATTTTATTTGTCGACGTAAGACGTCCAGTGGCCTTTTTTTTGGTCGACTGGATCAATAGATTGTTTTCTCGAGTGGTACTGGGTGCCTCGGCGACAAAAAATATTGATGGCGACAAAATCGGTTTTTTAAACAGAATTTTTTCATCGATATATAAGGTTCGTATCCTCGGCAAAAAGATAAAAGCCTATAACCGCAGGCTCTATTATATTTTGCAGTACGGGCTATATGCCTGGCTTATCTATCTGATTTTTTTCTAAGCCTAGGTATTTAAATTTTAAGATTAAGTTTATCTGAGGGGGACAAATCCAATAAACGCCTAAAAAGGCTAACAATTAAAGGAGTCAAAATCATGTTAAAACGTAATCTATTAGCAATTGCTGCGGTATTTATTGCCTGGTCAATTCTCGACTATTTAATCCACGGCATACTGCTGCAATCATCCTACGAGGCAACCGTAAATCTATGGCGCCCTATGGAGGAGATGAACGCACTGCTGTGTTATGGCGTAAAACTGGGCTTTAGCATCTGCTTTGTGCTGATCTACGATCTGCTAATCAGTGAAAAGTCACTCCACAATGGGATTAAATTCGGCCTGCTCTTGGGTCTCGGCAATGGTTTGATGGCTCTGGGTAGCTATGTGTATATGCCAATCCCACTGACTATGGCCGAAGCCTGGTTTGCGGCAGCGTTAGTACAGACCGGTATATCTGGCGCTATTGTCGGTGCCCTTATCAAAAAGCCACAATCTTTAGCTATCTAACATTAGCCATGTAAACTCTGCAAAAATTACGGCCGTCTAAAGCCTATACTGCCAGCCAACTTAAAAAGCTTTAAACTGGCTGGCAGGGACGGTCGTATAACAGTCAAACTAGCGACTGTTATCCATGCCAAAAACCCTCAAAAAATCTGACTTTCCAGCCAAGCTTTGCCCTGTTTGCCAGCGACCCTTTGTATGGCGCAAGAAATGGGAAAAGGTCTGGCATGAAGTGCGCTACTGTTCGCAGCGCTGCAGAACAGATGCCCGTAAAAAATAACCGATAAGACTGACCTTATGCCCGACCCTACATTGAAATCCCCTATCCAGCACAGCATTGATATTCTAATTATTGGCGCCGGCCTGGCAGGACTCAGTGCCGCCAGCGATCTGCAGCAGGCAGGCCACAATGTAATGCTGGTAGACAAAGGTCGCGGACTGGGTGGTCGTCTGGCTGGACGGCGTATTGGTGAGGCAACCTTCGATCATGGCGCGCAGTTTATGACTGCCCGCGGTCCACGCTTTCAAAAAACCGTCGCAAAGTGGATAAAAGCAGGTATCGCTGAAGAGTGGTACAGCAGCTATCTCGGGCATCAAAATAGTCATCCGCGCTACCGCGGCGTGCCGACCATGACTGCTATCGCCAAATATCTGGCAACCGATCTCAATATCCTTCGTTCAGTGCGAGTGCTGGAGATAGCGCAAGATAATAATCAGTGGCTGGCAAAGCTCGATAATGGCGAAAGCATCAGCGCCAAATCTATGCTTATCACCTCACCGATTCCGCAAACCCTGGATCTTTTAGCTTCCGGCAATATTCAAATACCTGCTGACAAGCTGGCAAGATTGCAGCGTATTGAATATGAAGCCTGCATTGCAGTGATGGCGGTTCTGGATAGCCCCTCAAAGATTCCCGCCCCCGGAGCAGTGGTTATTGAAGATAGCCCAATCGCCTGGATCAGCGACAATCAACAAAAAGGCGTATCGAAAATCCCAGCCGTGACTATTCATGGCAGCGGTGCTTTTAGCGCTAAATATTTTGCTGACGACCGTTTGGCCGCCGGCCAGCAATTAATTGATGCGGCACGCCCTCTTCTAGGCGCCAAAGTTACCGATTATCAGGTACATGGCTGGCTCTACAGCAAGCCTACGGTAGTCGACCCGGAATCCTGTATGTTATTGACTGATGGCACAGAGCTGCCACCGCTGGTATTGGCTGGTGATGCCTTCGATGGGCCAAAAGTTGAGGGTGCCGTCAGCTCCGGCTGGGCCGCCGCAGCAGTACTTGCCAGTCTAGTTTAATCACTTCGGCTATACCGCAATTACTTTAAACTCTTAGTTATATTGGTGTTTATAATGCAGTACAAATAATAATTTATAAGCAGCGTTTAACCATGACCACAGAATCAGATCTTCAGGCCAGAAGCGGCTCTATCTGCGAACTTTGCTCGAGCAGCGAGCAGCTCGATATTTTTCCCGTACTACCCTCTGATGAAACCGCCGACCAGTCGATACTGATCTGTGGAACCTGCTCAAATCAAATCAATAATCCAGAAAGCGTCGATATCAATCACTGGCGCTGCCTCAATGACAGTATGTGGAGTCAGGTGCCTGCGGTTCAGGTAATGGCTTGGCGAATGCTGACCAGACTCAGCGCTGAAGGCTGGCCACAGGAATTGCTGGATATGCTCTATCTGGATAACGAGACGCTAAGCTGGGCACAGGCCACGGGCGAAGGTCAAACCGATGAAGACACAGTTACTCATAAAGACTGCAATGGCGCCCTACTTGCCGCAGGTGATACGGTAACCCTGACAAAAGATCTGAATGTCAAAGGAACCAGCTTTACCGCCAAGCGCGGCACTGCAGTGCGCAATATATCGTTGGTTTCCAGTAATGAAGAACATATAGAAGGCCGCGTAAACGGCACACAGATTGTCATACTGACCAAATTCGTAAAGAGGGCAAACTAATGGCACAGACCGAACAAGAATTGCGCGTTCAACTCGCAGCCTGCTATCGCATATTTGACTATATGGGTTGGACTGAACTGATCTACAACCATATTACCGTCAAGCTGCCCGGGGACGAACATCACTTTCTGATCAACCCCTACGGCCTGCATTACAGCGAAGTCACCGCCTCAAATCTGGTCAAGGTGGATATCGAAGGTAATATAGTTGAAGAGACAGGCTATGCCGTGAATCCCGCCGGCATTGTGATCCATACCGCCATTCACGCCGCACGCTCGGATGTGGTCTGTATTGCCCACACCCATACGAATGCCGGCATGGCCGTTGCCTGTTCCAAGGAGGGGTTGCGCAACGAGAACTTCTATTCGGCACTGCTGCACAATCGCGTCGCCTATCACGACTTTGAAGGCATCACTTTAATGGACGATGAAAAGCCGCGTCTGGTGGCTAATCTGGGCGATAAAAATATGCTGATACTGCGCAACCATGGTCTGCTGGCCTGTGGCCGCAGTATTGCCGAGGCCTTTCAAAGTATATGGGCGATGCAGCGCGCCTGCGAAGTTCAGGTGGCTGGCGATTCGACCGGTAAGCCGATGATTCCGGTTGGCGCTGATGTGCTGGTGAGAACTGAGCAGTTAATGACTATGCAAAGTATGGGGCAGCCCATTGGTGAGCTTGAATTTACCGCACTGACCAGAATTATTGAGAAGATTGATCCCAGTTTCAAAGAATAGCAACCTATAAAAACTAGAGATTCAGGTAGCTAGCCGCAGAAAAAGCCAATATACCCAGCCCAACGGTCCAGTAAATATTGGCGGTTTTATAGGCTGCTGTAATGGCCACAAGCGCTCCCCAGAGATAGGGGTTAGCAATATTGGTATCTAACCGGTGCTGATGAACAAACAGTATCGGCATAGTAATAGCGGTTAAAACCGCAGGACCGCTATAGCTGAGAAACAGTTTTATATTTGAACCCAGACGCACCGGCAACCTGCCTTCAAGAAATAGATAGCGAGTACCAAAGGTAATACCGGCCAGCAGCAGTATAGTCACAGTGATCATGCATCACTCCGCAACTGATGCACGGTAAAGCCTGCGCACATGGCCAGCAGAGCAGCACAGACTAGCCCCAACTCAAATTCCCAGAGACTAAAGATCAGCGAGAATATCGCTGCCGTTATCACAGCCGCTAAGGTCGGCAAAGTTTTGATTTCCGGAACTACTAATGCAATAAAAGTCGCTGCAATAGCAAAGTCCAAGCCCAATTCGGTCAGGTCTGGCAATGATGCACCAGCGACAATACCGATAAAGGTCCAGAGATTCCAAGCAAGATAGAAACTGCCCCCAGCAGCCAAGCCATAGATCAGCCGCAATTTACCCTGATAGGCACGGCGATGGCCGGACAACGCAAATAGCTCATCGGTAAGCAAAAACCCCAACCCCAAACGCCAGCGCAATGGCTTGGGGCTAAGTTTTTCACGCAGAGAGAGTCCATAGAGGAAATGTCGCGAACTGATCACAAAGGCGGTAAACAGAACAGTTATCAGAGAGGCATTATCGGCAATCAACTCGACAGTGACTATCTGTACAGCGCCGCCAAAAATAATTGCCGAAAACATCTGTGCTTCCAGCCAGCTAAAACCGCGCTGCACAGCAATCGAGCCAAATAGAATCCCCCAGGGCAGCACCGCCAAACTAAGCGGCAACATATCTATTACGCCCTTGCGCAGGGAAAGCTTAACACCTCTATTTAAATGTTTCATAAGGGAAGTGATCGCTTACTTTAAGTCAGAAATTAAGGCTGGAAAATAGAGCCGGTTTAGACAAACCGGCGCAGTAACCACTGAGGCATTAAATATAGCACCCAAGCCACCAAGCGCCAGCGCTTGGTAATATAAATATGGTTCTTTTGATTAATAAGTCCTTTAACCATCTGCGCAACGCCCTTTTCCACTGGCGCCATCCAAACAGGGCTGCCCTGAACCATTGGCGTTTTTACAAAGCCGGGCTCAATCGTGGTGATAGTAATCGGTAACTGGGTTCGTCTGGCCCGCGCGCGCATTCCGGCAAGGTAATTGGAAACAAAGGCTTTAGTAGCGTGATAGGTCAGGGTTAAGCCGCCGAAAAGGTGTGATGCCACCGAAGAGATTCCTGCCAAATGGCCGCCGCCGCGTTGCTCAAAATACTCATAGGAAACCAGTGCCATAGCAGCGAATCCACGCACATTAACGTCAATCATCTCGCGCTCAACCGTCCAATCGAGCTTTTTCTCGAAGAGGCCAACACCGGAACTCAATACTATCAGCTCAACATCGCCCATGCGCTCAATTAAATCTTTTAACTGCTGCTGAGCCAGTTCGGCATGAGTCACATCAGTGAATTGAGTAAAGTGCGTACCCGGCAACTGGGCGACTAGATCTTCTAAGAGGTCTTCGCGGCGAGCCATCAATCCCAACTGGTAGCCTTTATCGGCTAACTGAATAGCTAGCTCCCAACCAAGACCTGAACTGGCACCGACAATAATAGCTTGCTTCATAACGCTCCCCACCTGTGCCTTGAGACACTTATTAATATTTAACCGATTTTAAGCGCAAATAGTGGTTAGAAGATAGCTCTTAAAAATAGCTATTAAAAACAGCTATTAAAAAATAGCTTTTTTAGCGAACTTGGAGTCACTACCCTGAGCGATAAAATACTCTACACGACCATCCGGCATCAGTCGGCTCTTATCCACATCAAAATAGCCTAACAGATTATTAAGATCTCTCTGGGAATGGGGGTAGACGGGTTTTTGCTCTTCGCTGCGCAAATACTGGTTGAGCTTATTGAGTTTACTGATTCCGTATTGATAGTTTGGCAACTGACAGCGGGCATTGAGAACGCCCAGCCCATAACCACAGGTGTTGTCATTGATATAGGGATGCAGCGCTTCCATAAAGGCTTTGAACAATGTGCCATCGAGATAGTTAAAGAAATCCCAGAACAGGCAGATATCGATTTTTGTTTCAACATCCAGATTAAGCGCGGCTGTAAACTGGTCTACTAGCTGTTGATGGCCTTTCTCTTCAGAAGAATCTTCTGGAATATCTTGGGGAGTGTCTTGGGGAGTGTCTGGAAAAAGCATCTCAGCGGAATAAAGGTCAGCAAAGATTAGCTTGCACTTAAAATTGGAGAAGAGGTCTACGGTTGCCGGCATGGCCAAGCCAATATCCAAAACAACCAGCTGTTTATCGACCTGTACCCTTTCAAACATAAGTGGCGCAAGGTTGCTGTGCAACTCTGTGTTCAGAGATTGGTTGTAGCTTTCAGCTCGTTTAGTCCTCACACCTTATCCACCTGATTGAACTTTGCCTGAATAGCAGAAACAGAAATAACCTGTGAAATAGGGCGCTAGGATGCCTTGGATTTATCTGCAGAAAACAGTGGCGCATTATCCTTAATCGCCGCCTTGGACGACAATTCTGCGGTGGCCGTCTCGCCAGGATCCATCTCAATACTGCCTTTAAATTTGGCGCCATCTTCAAGGGTTACCCGAGGAGCGTCGATATTACCCAGTACGTTGCCGGTCTTGGAAATAATCACTTTTTCAACGCCGGAAATATCGCCCTGCACACTGCCTTCAATACGAACCACTTTAGCGGAGATATCAGCTTTTAATTTGCCGGCTGTACCCACGGTAATTTCATGCCCCTTGGCACTGATGCTACCTGACACATTACCTTCAACAATCAGATCTTCACCACTGATAATTTTTCCTTCAATAGTCACTGTTGGACCTATCACTGCAGCACCTCCTGACGATATCATTTTGCCCTTGGATGGCTCACCAAAACCAAGAGAAGACTTTTTCCCTGCAGAACTTTTACTGTCCGCATCTTTTGTAAAATCAAACATAGTGAATACCAGTTAAAACTTTAAAGACCGGATCATGCTACCAATATAAAAACCATTCATCCAGTCTGAAGAAGAATTTTTTTAAACCTACAGCACAATAATTAACAGCAAAAACATTAACTTAGGTGTTCAATTTCCTGCTGAAGATCGAACCAAACTTCCTCTTTTTCAGCTATGGATTTTTTAACTTTAGTCTGAATATCTAACTGCTCTTTTAACTGAGATTTTTTACTTTCGGAATAGATTTCGACATTCGCTAACAGCACTTCAATTTCGGCTAACTGTTTTTGTAATTTCTCAATTTCACTTTCAAGTTTTTTAGATTTTTTAGTGAGCGGCGACAGTTTATTACGCGCCTCTGCCGATTGCTGGCGCTGAAGTTTTTTCTCGGCACTGCTAAGGGATTCTGCCACTTCAACATTTTCCACTAGCGCCTCTTCGACAACAGCTTGCACAGGCGCATCAGCTACCCGATTGTAATTTTTTAACCACTGCTGATAATCCCCTAGATCTCCGTCAAATTCTTCAACAGATCCATTGGCCACCAGATAAAATTCATCGACTGTATTGCGTAGCAAATGGCGATCGTGAGAGATCACTACCAGCGCGCCTTCATAGCCCTGCAACGCCATCGTGAGTGCATGACGCATTTCTAAATCTAAGTGGTTAGTCGGCTCATCGAGCAATAGCAGATTGGGTTTGTGCCAGACAATAATCGCTAGAGCTACACGGGCTTTTTCGCCACCGGAAAAATCTTTAATGGGCTCCAGCGCTTTATCACCATGAAAATCAAATCCACCGAGGAAATTGCGAATTTCTTGTTCGGTTGATTTAGGACTGATTCTTTGGATATGTAGAAATGCACTTGCCTGCAAATCTAAAACTTCCAACTGGTGCTGTGCAAAGTAACCTACTTTTATATTTTCGCCATAGACACGTTTACCGTCGAGCAATTCAAGATCGCCTGTTAAGCTACCAATTAATGTCGACTTACCGGCTCCGTTTGGACCCAATAAACCAATTCGCGTGCCCGGCTGTAAATCAAAATTAACCTGACTGAGAATTTTTTTATTGCCGTAACCTAAATCTGCCTGACTAATATTTACCAGTGCGCTGTGCGCTTTTTTTGGAACTGGAAAATTAAAATAAAATGGCGAGTCAACGTGGGCTGGTGCAACATCTTCCATTCGCTGTAATTCTTTAACACGGCTCTGCGCCTGTTTGGCTTTTGATGCCTTTGCGCGGAATCGCGCAATAAAACCTTCGACTTCTTTTCGGCGTTTTTGCTGTTTTTCATAACTCGCCTGTTGCAGTGCTAAACGCTCACCACGCACTCTTTCAAACGTCGAGTAATTGCCTTTATAGCAATTGGTTTTTTGTTGTTCAATATGCACAATTCTCTCGACAACATTGTCGATAAAATCACGGTCATGGGAAATAATTAACAGTGTTCCTGAGTAATTTTTTAACCACTGTTCAAGCCACAATGTGGCATCTAAATCGAGGTGATTTGTCGGCTCATCAAGCAGCATTAAATCCGAGGGACTCATCAGTGCCTGAGCAAGATTTAAACGGATTCGCCAACCACCAGAAAAGCTATTTACTGGGCGATTTACTTCCGCCTGAGTAAAGCCTAAACCATGCAATAATTGCTCAGCGCGATAATGGGCATCAAAACCATTGGCGGCATCCAGTTTTTCATATTCCAGTGCCAGACGATTGTTATCTTCGTCGAGTAGTGCCTGTTCAATCGCTTTTTCTATGGCGCGCACATGAGGATCACCATCGAGCACATAATCTACTGCGCTGTGCTCAGAGTTAGCCAACTCCTGCACCATATGGGCAATACGCCAAGATGAGGGAATAAACAGATCACCGGCATCCGGTGCAATCTGTCCGAGCAATAATTTAAACAGGCTCGACTTACCGGTGCCATTGCCACCGATAATACCAATATGCTGGCCGGGGTGAACGACTAGCTCTGCATCCTCTAACAAGACTTTTATGCCGCGCCGCAGCTCGACATTACTTAATGTAATCATATTGGACTTATTACCAAAATTTTATTCAGAACCTAAGAAACCACCGGACTGGTGACTCCACAATTTGGCATAAAGCCCGTTTTTAGCAAGCAGCTGCTTATGGCTGCCCTGCTCTACGATCTTTCCCTGATCAAACACAATTAATTTATCCAGCGCCGCAATCGTCGATAGTCGATGAGCAATTGCAATCACGGTTTTACCTTCCATCAGCTGATTGAGGCTTTGCTGAATGGTTGCTTCGACCTCAGAATCCAGCGCTGAGGTCGCTTCATCAAGCACCAGAATCGGTGCATCTTTTAACAGTACCCGGGCAATGGCCACTCGCTGGCGCTGACCGCCGGAAAGGGTGACACCGCGCTCACCAACATGGGCATCGTAACCGCGGCGACCTATGTTATCGCGCAGGTTAAGAATAAAGTCATGGGCCTGGGCCTGTTTGGCAGCGGCAATCATCTGCTCTTCGCTGGCATCAGGCCGGCCAAACATAATATTTTCCCGCACCGATCTGTGCAGCAGCGAGGTATCCTGAGTCACCATGGCAATATTGTCGCGCAAGCTCTCTTGAGTCACCTCTGTGACATTCTGCTTATCAATGGTCAAGGCTCCGCTCTGAGTATCAAAGAAGCGTAACAACAGGCTGACCAGAGTGGATTTACCGGCACCACTGCGTCCGACAATGCCGACCTTTTCTCCGGCTGCAATGGTTAGATCGAGCTGTTCGAACACTTTCTCATCGTCGTTATAGGCAAAGTTAACTCCATCAAAATGAATCTCACCCTTATCCACCACCAGCTCTGTGGCATCTACGCTGTCGGTTACACCATGGGGGATAGAGATAGAATTTATGCCGTCTTGAACCGTGCCTATATTTTCAAACAAACTGCCAATCTCCCACATAATCCAGTGGGACATGCTGATTAGGCGTATCGACAGACTCATCACAATTGCAATGGCGCCCGGGGTTACCGCGCCCTGAGTCCACAGATAAATACCCAGCGCACCGGTGCTAAATACCAACAACATATTCAGTATCCACAGGCAGATATTAAGCTGGGTAACCAAGCGCATCTGCGGATGAACCGTATCGAGGAATTCGGTCATGCCATCTTTGACATAGGCGGCTTCGCGGGAACTGTGGGAGAAAAGCTTAAGGGTGACAATATTGGTGTAGCTGTCAACTATGCGCCCGGTCATTAACGAGCGGGCATCCGCCTGCAGCATGGCGATATTTTTCATCTTCGGCACAAAGTGTCGCTGTATGGAAATATAGGCCAACAGCCAGGCTATTAGAGGTATACAGAGCATTAGGTCGGCGTTGGCGACCAAGACAATCATGGTCACCAGATAGATAGTCACAAACAGCATTACATCCAGTAACTTCATCACCGTATCGCGCACCGCGAGAGATGTCTGCAGCACTTTAGTGGCGATTCGCCCACTAAATTCATTCTGGAAGAAGCTATAACTTTGACTTAGCAGGTAACGATGGGTCATCCAGCGCACTGCCATGGGGAAATTGCCCATCAGCGTCTGATGCACTACCAGCGAGTGCAGTGCTCTGGCGACGGGAATCACTATCAACACAAACAATGTCATGGCCAGCAGGGTTTTCCATGAGTCATCAAAGAACGTTTCTGGATCGCTGGTCGCCAGCCAATCAACCACCTGCCCAAGAATGCCAAATAGCATCGCTTCGGAGATCGCGGTGATCGCTGTAAGAACCGCCATTAAAATCAACCAATGCTCTATGCCGCGAGTGTAATAGCGGCAGAACTGGTAGATTCCACGGGGCGGTTCTTGGGGAGACTGGGCTGGAAAAGGATTAATCAGCCGTTCAAAAAAGCCAAACATTTATTGTCCTGATAATGGGTTCTATAATAAGACGATGCGACACAAAATTGTCAGTGGATACTTCAGTCGACCATAATAACAATATCTAGGCCTCCTCAGGAGAAACAAATGATTTTTAAACGTTCTATTTGCGTAACGATTTTCTTTTTAGCAACGATCGTCAGCGCAACTTTTGCCCAATCAATTGATCTTGAAGCAGAACGCATGATCGACAATCTCGCCAACCTGCAGTTTGACCGACTGGGCAGCCCGCAGATTAAAACTGACTCGATCAAGCCCGTGCTCGCGCCTGTAGATCGCCCTCATCGCCTGTTGGTTATCGCGGTGGAATTCCCCGAGATTGGCTATGAACGCTTCGCTGGGGATAAAAAACAAAACCGCAAAAATCGCGACTATTTTCAGAAACAACTTTTTGATGGCAGCGTTAAACGACCCAAGTCCGGGACACTCTCCCATTACTACCGTCATCAGTCCAAAGGCCTATACAACGTGACCGGCAATATTATGCCGATCGCCAAGGTCGATAAACCTCTGGCTTACTACGGGCGACCCATACAGAATGCCGACGGCAGCTGGCGCAATGACGACCACACCGATGAACTGGTCGCCGACGCTGTTCGCGCAGTCTATAAAAATAATCCAGACTTCCCCTGGAAAGACTACGATATCTGGGATCCACAAGATTTTGATGGGGATGATAATCGCTCTGAAGCCGATGGCTATCTCGACCATCTGGTGATTGTTTACGCGGGTAAAGGGCAGTCTTCCTGTCAGGGGCTGTACAAACTCAGTGAAAAATTTACCGTCAATGCTGACAGCTCAATTTTCGACAACCTGCCTCAGGCAGAGAGAGATTGCGCCGATCGCATCTGGCCCCACCGCGGTTCACTGAATCGCGATCTAGGCCAGGGACCAACAATGGAGGGTGCAGTTAATGGGCGCGGTGGCATAGAGATTGAGAAAGATTTATGGCTTATCGACTACAATATGCAGTCGGAATATACCGAGGTAGCGACCTTTATTCACGAGTTTGGCCATTCACTGGGACTGCCGGATATCTACGCCCGCTCCACCAACAACTCCACCGCCTCTTGGGAAGTTATGTCTTCGACCGCCTCCCCGGAACCTCAGGAAATGAGCAGCTGGTCACGAATGGTGCTGGGCTGGATGCAGCCCTGTATTGTTAGACCTCCAGGTTTTGGCGGCGATAAGCGTCGCTCTATGTACCTAAAAACCATGAATAACTGGTCAAATAAAACCGGCGATATCAACAGCCCCGGTGTTTGCGATTCAACCATGGTGATTCTGCCGCCAAAAATACGCGAGCTAAACCTCGGCCCCCTCATCAATGCTGATCACGGTAACTATGCCGCCTATTCCGGACAGGGCAATGATTTACATAACTTCATGACCCGCAGCTTTGATCTGACCAATGTGGCTGCAGAACAAACGATCACGCTGTCCTTTGATACCTGGTTTAAAATCGAATCAGATTGGGACTATCTGTATATAGAAGCCTCAACCAACAACGGTGACTACCAGCGCCTGTTACCTACCGACAAAGACAACGCTGCGGATTCGATCAGCAGCATGCCCTCCAAGAAAGGTCATGAAGGTGAGGGCTCACTTCCAGGATTTAGTGGGCGATCAGGTGATATGGACGGCGATGGCAAAGTAGAGCTATCTAGCGGCTGCGATCCGGAAATGGACAAAACCCTGGCTGAAGATCGAGTTGGCAACAATATTATCGATGCCTGTGAAACCGCGCAGTGGATTACTGGAAAATTTGATCTCGAAGCCTATCGCGGGCAACAGGTTTCAATCCGCTTCCACTACTTTGCCGATGGCGCTGCCGTTGAAGATGGCGCATTAGTAGACAATATTTCCCTACCGGCGATCGATTACCACGAAGATTTTGAGAGCGGCACCATACAGGGTTGGAGCAGCAAAGGTTTTACCTTAAGCAGTGGCTACCATCGCATTGCCGTGCCCCATTACTACCTGCTTGAATATCGCGACCCCTACGCAAGCTTCAAAAAAGTTAAGAACTACGATGCCGGATTAGCCAAACCAGGGTTCTCATTCTATAAGGATGACTCTGGCCAGATGAAAGCCTTTAACGCCAACTACCGCCCCGGGGTTCTAGCCTGGTACTACAACGGTGAATATCTCTGGAGCCAAAACGAACCGGCACAGTTTGGTCCGGGCAATGGCTTCTTGCTGTTGGTCGATGCCAACCCTCAGGAATTTAAACTGCCGGCAGTGCCAGAGAAGTATCTGCAAAATAAAGATGGCTGGACCTTCTACAAATTTGATCAAGAAGCGCAGCCATGGTTGCACCAGAGCTATGTGGATGTGATGTGTCATCAACGCCGCGCGGCCTTTTATGCCAGCGATGTTAGCGCCGAAGATCGCCAGCGTTGCAGCCAATCACTGGTTAATGGTCTGCCGCCGGTTGAATCACTAAGCTGGGATGGCCGTCAGCTTATGTACGGTTATACATTGATCAATGACCTGTTACCCGGTGCCGATAGACTCAAGTACAAGGGCGCATCCACGCTATTTGATCTGCGCATTCGCAATGGTGAAACTGAGTATCGCCTCTATGACCGTGCGCTGCGCAACCGCCATTCTGGTGATGCCCCCTTTGCTCTAAAGCCTTTTGATAAGGGCGTTTCTATCTACGGTATTCAAGACAAGCAAATCGTTGAAGAACAATCTAGCCCCTACCCGCCAGTTAGTGAGTTCTCAGATACCCGCCCAAATCGCTATCAGAACCCTCAGCTACCTTTTGGCGGCGCCAATATCCCGGAGATGGGATTGCGCTTTAAACTGGGTGAACCGTCGCTAAGAGCGCCTCAAGACGCACGGGTTAAGGTGATTATAGATTGGGACAAATAGCCTTAAATTGCTTGTTAATAGTTGGTAGTAAGTATTTACATTTGTTGATAGAGCGACACTGGGGAATCGCCCTCGCGCCATGGCGGTAGCTTCTTCATTGCCGTTAAAAATAATGCCGAGTCGAGAAACTCCTGCAGCCAAGCTTGAAGCTTCGGATAAGGAGCCTGATCAAACCAGCTTTTATCGACAAAGGCGAATTGGCGGATAAAAGGGAACAGCGCAATATCCGCCATACTGATGTTGTCTGCCAACAGGAAGCGCTGGCTGCTCAGGTGGTTTTCCAGTCGCTGCAAAAAAATCTCCCCCTGAGTTCGGTAGAAATTTTTCGACTCGGCGGGAAAGCGCTCCCAGTATTTGTAGTGGTCGAGATAGGTTTTAAACTGATTGTCGTTGCAATCAATCAACTCACTGATTGATTCAGCCAACTCTTCGTTTAACCATTGTTGTGGATCACTAATAGCCAGCGCCCAGAGCATAATATCGCAACTTTGATCCAACACCTGCGAGTCTGGCAACAGCAAGACAGGAACAGTTCCCTTAACAGAAATAGCCAGCATTGCTGATGGTTTATCCTTGAGCAGGACTTCGCGAAGTTCTGGGTTTATACTCGAATATATCAGCGTCATGCGAGCGCGCATTGCATAGGGGCAGCGCCGAAAAGAATAAAGCACAGGTAACATTGGGGAATATCCGCTCCGCGGGTTAAATAAAACGACAACTCTAACAAAAAGAAGAATAACTTATGTCAAATAATCAAGAACCTGGCAACCAGACACCTGAAGATAAATCAGCCAACAACCAATATGACCTGGTTATCTTTGGTGCCACTAGCTTTGTCGGGCAAATTCTAACCACCTATATGGTTGAGCATTTGGGTACCAACGAAGATATTTCCTGGGCTATTGCCGCGCGCTCAGCCTCCAAGTTGAGTCAACTTCGCGATTCCTACGGTGAAAGTGCCAGTCAACTGCCAATGATTATTGCCGACTCTCATGATGAAGCCTCGCTTCAGGCCATGTGCGCCCAGACTAGAGTTATTGTCTCCACTGTTGGCCCTTACGCACTCTATGGCGAATTACTCATAAAAACCTGCGCCGAGACCGGCACCGACTACACCGACCTGACCGGTGAAGCGCTGTGGATTAAACAGATGCAGGATAAGTACCAACAGGCAGCACAGGCCAGCGGCGCACGCATCGTTAATAGCTGCGGCTTTGACTCGATCCCATCCGATCTGGGCATGCACCGACTTCAACAGCAGGCCACTGACCAATTTAATCACCCAATGCCACACACCAAGCTGCGGGTAAAAGCCATGAAAGGAGGCGCTTCCGGAGGCACGGTGGCGAGCATGATCGAGGCCATTAAAGCCGCCAAAGCTGATCCGAAGGTTCGTCGCCAGATGGGCAATCCCTATTTACTCTGCGGCAAAGATCATCAGTATCAACAGAAAGCCTCCAGTGTAAAAGGCCCTATATTTGACCCTGAGTTTAATTCATGGGTAGCGCCCTTTATTATGGAAGCGATCAACTCTCGAATCGTACTGCACTCCAACGCACTTAAAAATATGGCCTACGGCAGTGATTTTACCTATGACGAAGGCGTGCTGACCGGACGAGGTTTTAAAGGCCGTCTTGCAGCGATTTTATCTACCAGCGCCTTTGGCGCACTGGCGGTGGGTCTGTTTTTTGCTCCGTTGAGGGCACTTCTGGAACAATTTGTACTACCAGCGCCGGGCGAAGGTCCAAGTCCAGAGGCACAGTTAAAAGGCTTTTTTGATATGCGTGTTTACGGTGCCGATAATGATGGCAACCATTTGATGGTTAAGGTCACTGGTGATCGCGATCCCGGTTACGGCTCGACCGCCAAAATGCTCGCTCAAGCAGGACTCTGTCTGGCTATGGATATCAAGAAAGAAGATCAGAGCGGTGGCTTTTTAACACCTTCAACTGCGATGGGTGACACTTTGATTAAGCGCCTTGAGGATCATGCGGGACTGACATTCACCCCGATGTAAAACTTAGCAGAGGATAACAGGCGTATCTAAAGACGAACAGATACGCCGCGCTCTGCCATATAGCGTTTTGCCTCTGGCACTGTATGCTCACCAAAGTGAAAAATACTCGCCGCTAAAACTGCATCCGCTTTCCCTTCAACAATACCATCAACCAGATGCTGTAGGTTACCCACACCGCCGGAAGCTATCACAGGTACATGCACCGCATCGCTGATCCGTGAAGTAATATCCAGATCAAAACCATTTTTGGTGCCATCGCGATCCATACTGGTTAGAAGAATCTCACCAGCACCATAGCCGGTCATCTTTTCCGCCCACTGAATCGCATCAATACCGGTTGGCTTGCGACCGCCGTGAGTAAAGATCTCCCATCTTGGCTGATCACCCTGCTCCACCTGCTTGGCATCAATAGCTACCACTATGCACTGTGAACCAAACCGCTGCGCCGCTTCGCGAACAAATTCCGGATTGTGAATAGCCGCTGAATTGATGGCTACTTTGTCGGCACCAGCATTAAGCAGATTGCGAATATCCTGCAATTCTCGAACACCTCCACCAACAGTTAAAGGAATAAACACCTCTCCGGCCATACGCTCAACCGTGTGCAATGTTGTGTCACGGGCTTCATGGCTGGCAGTAATATCTAAAAAGGTAATCTCATCGGCACCCTGCTCATTGTAGCGACGAGCAACCTCAACCGGATCGCCAGCATCGCGAATATCGACAAACTGTACACCCTTAACCACGCGGCCTTTATCCACATCAAGACAGGGGATAATACGTTTCGCTAGACTCATTTTTCTTCCTTTAAGAGATGACCCAGCTTGCCAGCTTTGGTCAATAAATATTGGGCATTGTGGGGATTGCTGTCAGCTTGAATCTGAACCCGATCAACGACATTGATACCCAGCTCTTTTAGAGCATCGACTTTGCGCGGATTATTGGTCATCAGTTTTACAGCGCTGGTCCCCAGATGCTCAAGCATCGGCGCACAGATAGAATAGTCACGCATATCAGCGCCAAAACCCAAACGCTCGTTGGCTTCAACAGTGTCGGCACCCTGATCTTGCAAGTTGTAGGCGCGAATTTTATTGACCAGACCTATACCCCGGCCCTCCTGGCGCAGATATAAAATTGCCCCGCGCCCCTCTTCTGAAATGCGCTTCATCGCTTCCTGTAACTGTTCACCACAGTCGCAGCGCAAACTACCCAGTGCATCGCCAGTCAGACATTCAGAGTGGATTCTAATCAGCAGTGGCTCATCACCCGAGCAGTCGCCCATGGTGATGGCAATATGCTCTTTACCTTTAAACGGATCTTCAAAACCGTGAATATCAAAAGTACCCCAGCGAGTGGGTAGTTTCGATGATTCGATAAAGCGCAGCGCCACAGTTTTCTCCAAAGTTTAATAATGTATTAATCGGTCGCTTATTGTAGCTTCAACACTCGACCAGTAAAGGGTTTATATCAGTCCTACTCGACCGAGCAGGGCAATTATCCCAGCGGCAGCTAAGCCGGCAATAACGTCGTCAATCATAATGCCAAATCCACCGGATACTTTTTTGTCCAACCAACTAATCGGCCAGGGTTTTAAAATATCAAATAGACGAAATAACACAAAGCCCAGAATTACCGATGTCCA
>CAWUVN010000062.1:0-17960 GCA_963925995.1 uncultured Pseudomonadales bacterium
ACTTCATTGCCATTGGGTGTGATAGAAAACTCACTATAAGCGCCAAGAATGGGGCCGTTAGGGCCGTTACTTCCTACTTGAAAACCATTCTCGAAAGATACTGGGCCCATGACATTAAGGTTACCCTCGACGAAAAGTTGACCCATCTGCGCGGTTCCAAACACTTGGAACTCATCGCCGAATGAGACGGGGCCGAGGATATTGGTCGGTCCCGTTAACGTGGTAGTTCCTTCGACGGTAAGTGTTCCATAAGGCATTACCCGGAGGTCATTCTGGAAGATGGCTGGGCTGGCGACTTCAAGTAGTCCTTCAGGGCCGACTTCATTGTCATTAAACGTGGGAGGGCCCTCGAAATAAATACCAAGAAGCGTTCCAAAGGGTCCTTCTACTTGCAGGTTATTTTGGAAAAAAGATGGTTCAGAGAAATCTATAGAACCTGCCGGGCCAGCATCCCCTTTTTCACCCTTCTCACCTTGTGGTCCTTCCGGTCCAGGCTCCCCAGATGAGTTTAATTGAGCGATTGTAGCGCTTCTAACTCTGGATATATGCTCTTGTATTTGCTCCGAATCACATTCAGTACAGTTCTCTGCAACAGCTCCGTCGACCAGTACATCATCTGTAAAGCCAAACATCGATCGCATCATTAGCAGACCGTCGGTCATTGCGTCGACTTCACCGGAAGCATCAATATCGAGGATGGATGAGTCATCTGCTCTTTGTCCGTCTGCCAATGCAAAATTGGATAAGAATAGGGGGATAATAAATGACGCAAAGAACTTGAGTGAAAGGATTTTCATTTTTAGTCTTCTATATAAGGTTATTTCAGTTTTTATTGTGCCAATTATATCATGCTTTTGTGTATGGGTTGAGCGGGGAGGGGGGGTAATAACTAGATTGAAAGCAGCTGTTAGAAGAGAGATAAAGCCGACCATAAGTCGCCGATTATAAAAAGCTACGGGTGGGTTATTCTGTTAAGATGGGCTAATAAATGCCCTAAGCCATATACCTGCCAAATAGGTGCGCACGATCCAATACAGCCAGTGGGTCGGTTATTCCTTCGGTCGATTTAGACTGTTAGCCTCTAGGTCAAAGCTTAGTTCTGAGTCTATGCTTACAGGCCCCAAAACAACATATGAGAATCCCCTTGTCAGAATATGATTTTGCCAGTTTAGATCTAAACCCCGCCTTAGTTGATAACCTTGCAAGTCTTGGTTACACAGAGATGACGCCGATTCAGGCGCAAGCACTACCCCCTGTTTTAGCCAATAAAGACGTTATTGCTAGGGCCAAAACGGGCTCGGGTAAAACCGCAACCTTTGCCTTAGGTTTGTTAAATAAGCTGGATGTAAAACGTTTTCGTGTTCAAACGCTAGTGTTGTGCCCAACCCGCGAGTTGGCCGATCAGGTGGCGACAGAAATACGCAAACTGGCCCGCGGTATTCACAATATTAAGGTGCTGACTCTCTGTGGTGGCGTGGCCTTTGGGCCTCAGGTGGGCTCGTTGGAGCATGGCGCGCACATTATTGTCGGCACACCTGGGCGGGTTGAAGAACATCTGCGTAAAGAGAATCTCAATCTCGATAACCTGACGACTTTAGTATTAGATGAAGCCGATAGAATGTTGGATATGGGTTTTCAGCAAGCCCTAGATGATATTGTTAGTTACATGCCTAAACAACGGCAAACTATGTTGTTTAGTGCCACTTATCCTGAAAAAATCGAAAAAATTGCACAGCGAATTATGCTATCTCCAGTGACTATAGAAGTGCAGGACAGTCATAGTAATCAAAGCATTGAAGAAACCTTTTACCAGGTTGAAAATGATCAGTCTCGGGTAGAGGCGGTTAGGCTCTTGTTGCAGGAACATCAGCCAGAGACCACGCTGATATTTTGTAATACTAAGATCGAAACTGACCGAGTGGCTAATGAGTTGCGTGCAGTGGGTTACGAAGCCTTGGCCTTACATGGCGATTTAGAGCAAAAAGACAGGGACCAAACGCTAGTCTGCTTTGCCAACCGCAGCGTGTCGGTGCTGGTCGCTACCGATGTGGCAGCCCGCGGGTTAGATATTGAGTCGCTGGATTTGGTGATCAATTACCAAGTTGCGCGCGAGCAAGAAGTCCATACTCATCGCATTGGCCGCACGGGTCGCGCAGGTGCTCAAGGCATTGCCTGCAGCTTATATATGCATAGCGAAAATTACAGAATTGGCTTGCTAGAAGATTATTTAGAACAAAAGTTTGAGCGTGGTGACTTGCCGCATATAAGATTATTACGACAGCCTATTTTTTATCCGCCCATGGTGACCCTTCACATTGCTGGTGGCAAAAAGCAAAAGCTTAGAGCAGGAGATATTGTCGGTGCCTTAACGGGTGTAGATGGTATTCCAGGTACAGAGATTGGCAGAATACAGGTGGGTGATCACTGGGCCTACGTCGCCGTAGCCAATGAGCATTGGAAAGCTGCGTTTAATAAGCTCAGTAAGGGTAAACTTAAGGGGCGAAGTTTTAAAATTAGGCGGTTGCGGGGTTAGATATAGCCGATTGCGGGGCTGATCCTTAACGATTTTTTGGGTTGGCGAGAAATTTGGCGCCGTCATCTTGACTCTAGCGCCGTCATCTCGAACGTATTTGAGAGATCCGATCGAGGTCCCTCATCGCTTCGCTCTGTCGGAATGACAAAAAGTTTGTCATCCTGAGCGAAGTCGAAGGATCTCAGCGGGAATCAAGAGGTTCTTCACATGGGTTCGAACCAAATACTCCGAGTGCACCATACCAAAAACCCCCAGCCGGATAGTGTTGGTTTTGCTGGTTTATGGAGAGGGGTGCAACCTTGGTCGGGATTGGTCATTAACGCTCTGCGTTAATGACCCTTCGGGCTTCGCCACTGCGTGGCTCGTCCAAGATGCCTTCGCATCTAGTATTCGCGGCGTTGCCGCTCACCCCGTTGGGGCCGCCGTCGCTTCACTCCCGCGTTGTCTCACACTTGCGTGCTCGGCTCGAACAGGGGTTCAAATCAAACCTTCGGGTGCACCATTTTTATTAGTAACCCATTGTTTTCCTTGTGTATTTCTCAAATTACACAGGTAGGGTAGACAATGCCTGTTGGATGACAATCTTCTCTAGCCACTTGCTAAGAACCTCTACTTTGTAACCCTCTCCATATCCTTGTCCTACAGTCTTTAAGCTCCAACCACCTAGTTGGTCAATTACCTCTGACGGAGCTTCAACTGCTCTTAACCTGTCCCTAAAGCTGTGACGCAAGCCATGAATAACTGCATCAGAGTCAGCTACTGTTTTAATCCATTTATTAATTGCTGCGCTAGCTGAGTTAGCATTGCATCCTAAGCTAGATGTATAGCGTGGAAAGCAATAATCAGATTTTGTGGTATCTTCAATCCGTCTTGCTGCCCATAGAGATTGTCCTACTAGCGGAACAATGCGCTCACTCGAGTGTGTTTTTAAGGGCCTGTGAGGGTAGGGCGTAATGACAATGTGTGGATAGGCACAATCAATGTTAATGTCTGATTTCATCAAGCCTGTTGCTTCTGACAATCTCATACCAGTATCACTAATTAACGATACAAGGTGTCTTAAGTCATCATCAACTTCCATGCATTTAGTCTGAATAGCTTTTAGGTTGTCGAGGGCGATAGGCTTACGCTTCTTGGATGCGCTGCCTGAGTGAAGGTAAACACCATTGAATGGATTGCTGCAGGTTAATCCTTGCTCAAGGACGACAAAGTTGACCACTGCTTTAATAGAACCAAAGTTACGTTTTATTGATGCACTAGCTAAACCTCGCAAGACAAACCAGTCTCGTAATTGTGCAGCATCAGCAGAGGTGTATTGGTCTAAAGAGCGAGAACCTAAGCATTCCTTAAGGTATTTGATTGACCGTCTGGTGTGACTGAAGAATAGTTCGGATTTACCAAGACCTTTAACATTGAGATAAGTCTCTAATGCTTCGTCAATCGTTGGTAGATTTGATTCAAGATTGACCGTAGCTCCGCTGACCAACAAATGAGATGCAGGAACATCTACTTGCTTCAGTCTTAAACCTAACCAGTAATCATCAAGTTTGGCTGACAACATCTTAGATGCAGCTGTAGCTCTATGTGCTGACTTTGTTTTTAGGCTTTGAATAATACGAGGTTTGCTGTAGTGATGCTTTAAATCACTAGGTATTACTCTAGAGAAATAATATACATCACGCTTAACATAAGTGTGTTGAGGATGTTTCTGTGTATACCGCATTGTCTACCCTACCTGTGTAATTTGAGAAATACACAAGGAAAACAATGGGTTACTAATAAAAATGGTGCACCCGGAGGGATTCGAACCCCCGACCAAGTGGTTCGAAGCCACCTACTCTATCCAGCTGAGCTACGGGTGCGTAATTACGCGAACTACTTTTTCTTTTACTGTTTTCTAACGACCGCTTGAGCGCTATTAACGCTCTAAATATTGAAGCTTGTTTTCTACGCCATCCCATTCTGCTGCATCGGCGGGGGCGTCTTTCTGTTCGGTAATATTCGGCCAGACTTCGGCGAGTTCGGCATTGATCTCGAGGAATACTTCCTGACCTTCGGGGATCTCGTCTTCGGCAAAAATTGCGCCTACCGGACATTCTGGCTCACAGAGGGCGCAATCAATGCACTCGTCTGGGTGGATCACAAGGAAGTTGGGGCCTTCATAAAAACAGTCTACAGGGCAAACCTCCACACAGTCTGTGTGTTTGCATTTAATGCAGTTGTCTCCAACGATAAAGGTCATGTTGTTGTCTCTTGTTAGTGTTCGTGAGCAGAATTGCGCGGCATTATAACAGCTAGAATTGACCTGTGAATGCTTAGTTGGAGTTTTTTGAGTACTCTGCTATCTAGAGTAACTTTTTTAGCTCATAGAGCAGATCTAGTGCATCCCGAGGTGATAGTTCATCGGGCTTTAGTTGTTCCATGCGCTGCAGTAGAAGTGGGTTAACCGAGGGCAGAAATAATTCGCTCTGACTGGGTTCTGCGCTCGCAGGGGCGGGGTTTTCCGGGGTGATAACCGCGTGACTTCCGGCTTCGAGTAGAGCTAGTTCTTGACGAGCTAAATCGATAACCGCCTTGGGAATGCCGGCCAGTTTGGCGACCTGTATACCGTAACTTTTGTTGGCGGGGCCTTCCTGAATGCTGTGCAGGAAGACAATATTTTCGTTGTACTCGGTGGCACCCAGATGCACATTAATTGCGCCGGCGACTTTTTCCGGCAGTGATGTCAGTTCAAAATAATGGGTCGCAAACAGGGTAAATGCCCGTACTTTTTCCGCCAGATGAAAGGCGCAGGCCCATGCCAGAGAGAGTCCATCAAAGGTGCTGGTGCCGCGCCCTACTTCATCCATTAAGACCAAACTGCGATCAGTGGCATTGTGGAGGATATTGGCGGTCTCGGTCATCTCTACCATAAAGGTTGAACGTCCACCGGCGAGATCGTCAGAGGAACCGATACGGGTAAAGATGCGATCTACCAGACCTATGCTGGCCGAGGTGGCGGGAACGAAGCTGCCTATTTGTGCGAGCAGGACTATTAGCGCGGCCTGACGCATATAGGTCGATTTACCACCCATGTTGGGGCCGGTAATAACTAACATTTTGCGCTCTGCATTCATCTGCAGATCATTGGCAACAAACGGCTGGTCAGAAACTTTTTCTACCACCGGGTGGCGGCCGCCCTGAATGTTGATGCCGGGCTGTTCGAGCAGTTCTGGCTGGCAGAAGTTTAAACTCTGGGCGCGTTCGGCCAGGGTTGATAGTACATCCAGTTCGGAGATCGCCGCGGAACAGTTCTGCAGTGGTTCGAGGCTTTCGTTAAGTTGTTCGAGTAATTCTTCGTAGAGAAATTTCTCTCGGGCCAGCGAACGGCTTTTTGCGCTTAATGCCTTGTCTTCGAAGGCTTTCAGCTCCGGAGTAATAAACCGCTCGGCATTTTTCAGTGTCTGGCGGCGGATATATTCCACTGGGGCTTTATCGCTCTGACCGCGAGAGATTTCGATATAGTAGCCATGTACGCGGTTGTAGCCGACTTTTAGAGTGGCGATCCCGGTGCGTGCTTTTTCACGCTCCTCGAGTTCCAGTAGATAATCTCCGGCATTGGTATTTAGGGCGCGGAGTTCGTCGAGTTCACTGTCGTAACCGTCGGCTATTACGCCGCCATCGCGAATAACAACCGGTGGATTTTCCTGAATAGCTGAGGCTAGAAGCTCGACTAGATCGGGCAGCGGTTTGGCTGCAATGGCTAGTTTTGCGAGATGATCGACGGGTCCCTGAGCCAGTGCTGTTTCCAACTGTGGTAGTACGGTAAGCGACTCATGCAGGCGAGTAAGGTCTCTAGGGCGCGCTGAGCGAAGTGCCACGCGAGTGAGAATGCGTTCCATATCGCCGACTTGCTTTAAATACTCATGCAAAGTTTCGTAGAGATAATTACTCTGCAGCGCGGCGATCGTTTGCTGGCGGGCTTGCAGGGTTGGCAAATGCTGTAGCGGGCGGTTTAGCCAGCGACGTAAAAGACGGCTGGCCATATTGGTCGCAGTATTGTCGAGTACATCGAAGAGGGTATTTTCCTGACCGCCGGTCATGTTGATATCTAGCTCGAGATTTCTGCGGCTCGAGGCATCCAATGAGACGGTCTCGTCGCGATTTTCTGTGCTGATACTGCGAATATGCGGCAAGGCGCCGCGCTGGGTATCCTTGGCATACTGCAGCAGACAGCCTGCGGCGCTCATCGCCAGAGGCAGATGGTCGCAGCCAAAACCGCTGAGGTCGCGGGTGCCAAACTGTTTGTTGAGCAATCGCTGGGCGCTGTCCAGTTCGAATTCCCAGATATGCCGACGGCGGACACCGGGGCGATTGGTCAGAAAGTCATTATCTGGCAGCTCTTCTGAAATAAGAATCTCAACCGGATTCAAACGCTGCAGTTCGCTGAGTAAGTCCTCTTCACTGGGCAGTTCAAGCAACATAAATCGACCGCTGCTCATATCCAGTGTGGCCAGGCCTATGTTGTTGGCATTGCTGGCATCAAAGTGAACCGCCAGAAGAAGATTATCACGGCGCGCATCGAGCAGCGCTTCGTCGCTGATAGTACCCGGGGTGATAACCCGCATAACCTGACGTTCAACCGGGCCTTTGCTGGTTTCGGGGTCGCCGACTTGCTCACAGATGGCAACGGATAGACCCTGTTTAACCAGCTTGGCCAGATAGCCCTCGGCGGCGTGATACGGAACGCCGCACATTGGAATAGGATTACCGCCGGTTTTGCCTCTGGCAGTCAGGGTGATATCGAGAATTTGGCTGGCGCGCTTGGCATCGTCAAAGAACAGTTCGTAAAAGTCGCCCATACGATAGAGCACTATATCGTTGGGATGTTCTGCCTTGATACGTAAATACTGCTGCATCATTGGCGTGTGGACTGGTGCACTGGCTTTGGCTGTTGTGCTCATTAAACGACGGCTCTTTGTGTATGATTTAACAGATTGTCGGGTTTGACAAGGACAAGAATTCTATCAGAGCGGTGGCTAAATCACAGCGGCAAGATTTAAAATTATAAAAAGCTATAGTCAGAATTAAAACGAAGATACACTTTCCCAATGCATAATGAAATCTATCATCTTTCCGAACAATTGGGCAGGGCGCTTAGCCAACAAAGGGCCACAGTTACCAGCGCGGAATCCTGTACTGGTGGTGGAGTGGCTCAGGCCATTACCTCAGTTACCGGTAGCTCGGGTTGGTTTAACTGCAGCTTTATTACCTATGCCAACAGCGCCAAGCAGGAGATGCTTGGTGTTGATGAAGCGCTACTCGAAGAGCATGGCGCGGTGTCTGAATCCGTGGTTGTCAGCATGGCCAGTGGTGCGGCACAGCGTGCCGCGGCTGATTACGCAGTGGCGATTAGTGGCATTGCTGGGCCAAATGGCGGCACTGAGGATAAACCGGTTGGCACAGTTTGGTTCGCTTGGCTGAGTCCGGATGGCGTTATGACGCGTAAGTATCATTTAACGGGCGACCGACATTCAGTGCGTGAGCAAGCGGTAGAAATTTCTCTACAAGAACTCTTGCATCAGGTTACTGGATGTAATACTGTATAACCATACAGCTACTGATCAAGTAACCAGTAGTTAGACATCACAACAATATTTATATCGAGGACAGAATAATGGATGCCAATAAAACAAAAGCATTAGAAGCCGCGCTTGGACAGATAGAACGACAGTTTGGTAAGGGCACAGTAATGCGTATGGGTGAAGGCACCCGTCAGGCTATTCCGGCTATATCTACTGGTTCTTTGGGTTTGGATATTGCACTGGGGATTGGCGGTTTGCCAAAAGGCCGTGTGGTTGAGATCTACGGTCCAGAATCCTCAGGTAAAACAACGTTGACACTGCAGGTGATTGCCGAGGCACAAAAAGCCGGTGGCACCTGTGCATTTATCGATGCGGAGCACGCTCTTGATCCTGTCTATGCAGAGAAGCTTGGTGTGGTAGTTGATGACTTGATTGTGTCGCAGCCAGATACTGGTGAGCAGGCACTCGAAGTCACCGATATGCTGGTTCGTTCAGGGGCCTGTGATGTACTGGTGATTGACTCGGTGGCTGCGTTGACGCCACGTGCCGAGATCGAAGGCGAGATGGGTGATCATCATGTTGGCTTGCAGGCGCGACTGATGTCTCAGGCGCTGCGAAAGTTGACCGGTAATATTAAAACCGCTAACTGCCTAGTTATCTTTATTAACCAAATTCGTATGAAGATTGGCGTGATGTTTGGCAACCCCGAAACGACTACTGGTGGTAATGCACTGAAGTTTTACTCTTCGGTACGTCTGGATATTCGACGTATTGGTGCGGTTAAAAATGGCGATGAGATTGTCGGCAATGAGACCCGGGTTAAAGTGGTTAAAAACAAAGTGGCACCACCCTTTAAGCAGACTGAATTCCAGATTCTCTATGGTCAGGGTATCAACCGCAATGGCGAGTTGGTAGATCTGGGTGTTAAGCATGGTCTTATTGATAAGTCTGGCGCTTGGTATGCCTATAAAGGTAATAAGATCGGTCAGGGTAAAGCCAATGTTGGCATTTATCTGACTGAGAACCCAGAAATTGCTGCAGAAATTGAAGCCTTTATTCGCTCGAAAGAGCTCGGTGGCAAAGCGCCAGCGGAAGAGTCAGCTGGTGATGTAGCAAAGTAATTTGATTGACGAAAAGAGCAGTTCTCGCTCGATGGCTTTTAGTTGGTTTTTAGCTAATTTAAGCACCACAAAAAGCGCCTTTTGGCGCTTTTTGTCTATTAGAGCCTAAATAAAGATAAAGACCAAAGGCTTTAAAAGTAGTACTGGAAAGGTAGTTCTGGAAAAAGATAAGCAATAAACAAGAGACAAAGATTTATGTTGCAAGACCCAGCAGAAATCACCCCAGCGAAAATTCGTATAGCGGCGATGGATCTACTTACTGGCAGGGAATACTCCCGTGCCGAATTGGCGACCAAGCTTAATAAGCGCTTTGATTCTCACACCTCTATCGATCAGGTGCTTGTGCAGATTGCTGAAGAGGGCCTGCAGTCGGATAAGCGCTTTACTGAAGCCTATATACGATCCCGCATCTACCGTGGCCATGGTCTCAATCGCATCCGTCAGGATATTCGTCAAAAAGGAGTCGCCGATGAGCTGGTTTCTGTGGCACTAGAAGAGGCTGATATTGATTGGTTTGAACTGGCTAGAGATGTAGCCGGGCGTAAGTTTGGACTGCACAAGTCTGAGATTCATAGATCGTCTACAGATCATGCCACAAGCCAGAAAGAAAAAGCCAAGCGGATGCGCTTTATGCAGTACCGAGGGTTCAGTTACGACCAGATTAAATATGCACTGGATTCATCGGTAGATGACGATAGTTTCGATCACTCAATAGACTGATCTTAGGTTCTAATACTCCCCCCTTTTTTTATAGATAGCTGTTAAATATCTTTGCCAGTCGCGGCTCAATCCAACTGTGCGCAGCAAGATTTAGAATAAACCCGCAATGCCCCCCAAATGTCTGTATATCGATATTAAGCTGATCAGGACAGTTGATTCTCTGAATATCCGCCACTGGAATAATTGGGTCATCCTGCGAGGCGATAAGGTGCGCTGGAACCGTGAGATTGGAAAGCCGATCTCCGGTCAGTGCGTAGGATGAAAAGTAGCTATCTATATCGTCAAACGGCGTATATTTGGTAATAAACAGGTTATTCATATCGCTGATTGAACGGGCGCTGTCGAGGGCCTCGGCAAAATCATATTCGGGGAAGTGCTTAAGCTTTTTCTTTAGTGAATTGCTCCAGCGATAGAAGAAATATTTCTCATAGAAAAACACCGTTCGATCCAGTGCAATCATGGCGTTAATCGGATCCACCGGCGGGCAAATGCCCACAGTGGAGCTTAGGTTTAGCCTTTGACCATGGTCTGCGGCAATACGCAGGGCAAAGTTGGCCCCCAGTGAAAATCCGCAGAGAAAGGTTTTTTGATAGCTGTATTGCTGATTAAAGTCGGCAATCGCACCGGCGACTTCATCGGTCAGGGTTGAATTAAAAATACCCTGGTTGAGATGTTGAGTGTCGCCATGGTCGCGGAGATTGAGGCGCAAGATATCAAAACCCTGCTTTAGAAGATAATTGGCGGTGGTTACCTGATAGGCAGATTTGCTCGACCCCTCCCAACCATGGATCAAAATAATCACCGCCCCGTTTGGTGTCTGGCTAAGGTCATACTCTGCTGCGAGCCGGGTGCCATCTTCTGCGGTAAGAATCAGTAACTTACTATTCAACTGCTGAACCAAACGCTTGGCACGAAATTTTCTCGGCCCGACACTATTGAGAATACTTTGGATATGAGGGTTTTTTAATAACCGGGGTGGGGTAAATGGGTCGGATGTAGTCATATTAGATAGAGTGTTAATTATTTTTATTGGTGAGGGTGATTTTTATACTAATATTTTTATGCTCAGGTTTTAATATTAGTTGCTTGAAGGTTAAAGGGCCAATGTTTTCTACCATTCAGTAATTCCCTCATCTGTGTATCAGGGAGATAAAGATGAAGATAATCCAACTTATAGGGTCTGTATTAGTTCTTTTATTATCAGTTTTATTATTTACCAGTCAGGGTTTTGCGGAGCAGGCGGTGAATTCCAATGCTTCGGAGTCTGTCAGTACGGGCAATACTTCAAAAGTTGAGAGCCTAACAGATCAGCTAGAAGACCTAGAGGATGATGTAAATCCAGCGGCTTGGAATATCCGCAATGGTTGTGTACCCTTAAACAGAATAAAACGTATCAAGTTTGTCGATGATCAGACTGCGTTGTTGTCTATACGGAATAGAGATTCTGGCAAGAAGAAGATCATACTGAAGCTTAAGCGCCGGTGCCCCGGTATCAAGCGCAACGGCTATATTCACCATGCTGGCGGACTTAAACTGTGCGCAGGATTTGATCGATTTAGCGTTTTGGGTTCTTCGGGCTATAGCTGTCGAATAGGCTCGTTGGAACCTTATGTAAATATTGAAGAGCCAGCGACTGAAAGGGATTTGGACTAAACCCTTTTCTGAGGCTCTAAAAGTTGTTGTTTAGGGCCTTAAATGATTCCAATAAATCGCTTTATTAACTACTTCCTCAACTTATTCCAACCACTGGTGTCGGTTGGGTTGCTTCTTGCTGCCAGTATTTTTTCTTCTAGCAGCGCACAGGCCGAATCGGTGATTGTCTGGCAGGGCAGTTGGCAGCAGGGTGGGCTTTTGTTGGGTCAGATTGACCCCAGCCACCATGTCAGTGTTGCCGGTGAGTCAATAAAAACTACCGAGGATGGACGCTTTCTATTTGGCCTCGGGCGCAATGCTCAGGGCGCTACATCTTTTATTATCAGCAGACCCAATGGCACTATTACAGAAGAGCAATATCCGGTTACCGAGCGGGATTTCCCCATACAGCGCATCGAAGGTGTTCCCCAGCGGACGGTGACACCACCGGCGGAACAGTTGCAGAGAATTAAGTCTGACTCGGCGCTAGTTGGTAAGGCGCGGCGTGATGTGACCGATAAAACCGATTTTCTCAAGGGTTTTATAAAGCCTTTGCAGGGTCCCAAAACCGGTGTCTATGGCAGTCAGCGATTCTATAACGGTGTGCCAAAAAGTCCCCACTATGGTGTCGATTACGCCGCGCCGACGGGCACTGAAGTCGTTGCGCCGGCGGCGGGTATAGTTCGTCTGGCTCACCGAGATCTTTTTTACTCCGGGGGCACGCTGATTATTGATCACGGGCATGGCCTCAGCTCCAGCTTTTTGCATCTCAGTGATATCCTTGTTGCCGAGGGTAGTCGCGTTGAGCGTGGTGATTCAATTGCCAAAGTCGGCGCCACAGGTCGTGCAACGGGCCCCCATTTGGATTGGCGGATGAACTGGCGCAATGTCCGCGTTGACCCAGAGCTGGTTCTTAAGGCGCTTCCTGCGCAGTAGTTATTGATTCTTTTTATATTTATTAACAGCGATATTTTCCACAGGCCATGGCGGTTTTGGGGGATTTTCAGTACACTAACGCGGTTTTGAAACGGACGGTTATCGTGGACAAAAAACTTTTAAGTATATTGGTTTGCCCGGTTAGCAAGGCACCTCTCGAATATAATAAAGATAAGCAGGAATTAGTTTGCCGGGCCAGTGGTCTAGCTTACCCCATACGTGATGGTATTCCAGTGATGTTGGAGACTGAGGCGCGGCCTCTCGATGCTGATGAAAAGCTTCATGATTCTTCTGGCGCAGCTTCTTCTGATAGCGGCTCATTCGACAGCAGTTCTGCTCAATAACCTCTGAGGTGCTGACGATGGCTGAGACAACTTTATTTACCCGAATTATCAATCGCGAAATCCCCGCAGAGATTATCTATGAAGATGATCTGTGTATTGTGATCAATGATATTTCGCCGCAGGCACCGGTACATATGCTGGTTATCCCGCGCAAGCCGATCGCCAAGTTAGCCGATGCGGGTGAGGACGATAAGTCGCTGCTCGGGCATTTAATGTGGGTGGCCGGCGAAGTGGCAAGGCAGGCTGGTGTTGCTGAGTCTTTCCGGCTGGTGGTTAACAATGGTCTCGGCGCGGGTCAGACTGTTTTTCATCTGCACCTGCATGTACTGGCCGATTCCCAGGCCGATTCCAAGAGCAGCGAAACATTCTCTGAATCAAATATATAAGGCACAGGTCACAACGACCTGGCCATAATAGGAAATAATTAATGATGAAAAGCGCCGAAATTCGTGACGCATTTTTAAACTACTTTGCCAGCCAACAGCACAGTGTTGTGCCTAGTAGTAGTCTGGTGCCCGGGAATGACCCCACTCTGCTGTTTACCAATGCCGGAATGGTGCAGTTTAAAGATCTGTTTCTCGGTGCAGAGAAGCGCGACTATGTTCGCGCAGCCTCTTCCCAGCGCTGCGTTCGCGCGGGCGGCAAGCACAATGATCTGGAAAACGTCGGTTATACCGCCCGTCACCACACCTTCTTTGAGATGCTCGGCAACTTTAGCTTTGGCGATTACTTTAAGCGCGATGCGATTAATTTTGCTTGGAAATTTTTGACCGAAGTCCTCGAGTTACCGAAAGAGCGACTCTGGGTCACGGTTCATATCAGCGATGACGAAGCGGCGGATATCTGGGTCAATGAAATTGGTGTTGATCCGGCGCGACTGTCGCGACTCGATGAAGATAACTTTTGGCAGATGGGCGATACCGGCCCCTGCGGCCCCTGTACTGAAATCTTTTGGGATCACGGCGAAGATATTCCCGGTGGTCCTCCAGGCAGCGAAGACGATGATCTGGATCGCTATATTGAGATCTGGAATCTGGTGTTTATGCAGTTTGAGCGCGATGCCAGCGGCAAGATGACGCCGCTACCCAAACCTTCGATCGATACAGGTATGGGTTTGGAACGTATTGCTGCAGTGATGCAAGGCGTGCATAACAATTACGATATCGATCTTTTTCAGCACCTGATTAAAGCTGCTGCCAAAGTGATTGGCGTATCTGATATACAGGAAAACTCTCTAAAAGTGGTTGCCGACCATATTCGCTCCTGTGCCTTTTTAGTGGTTGATGGTGTGCAGCCATCAAATGAAGGTCGCGGTTATGTGCTGCGCCGCATTATTCGTCGCGCCCTTAGACATGGTCATAACCTTGGCGCCAAAGGCAGCTTCTTCTTTAAGCTGGTTGCCCCGCTCGGTGAAGTAATGGGTGAAGCCTATCCTGAGCTGCTGAGTATGCAGGAAGAAATCACCAATACCCTAAAGAAGGAAGAAGAGCAGTTTGCCCGAACCCTTGATAAGGGCATGGGCGTTCTTGAAGCTGCGCTGTTAGAGGTTTCCGGCGATGTACTTCCCGGTGAATTGATTTTTCAACTCTACGATACTTTTGGATTCCCAACTGATTTAACCAATGATGTGGCCCGCGAGAAAGGCTATAGCTTGGATATGGATGGCTACGAGAAGTGCATGGAAGAGCAGCGCAATCGCGCCCGCTCCGCTAGCCAGTTTGGTATTGATTACACGGATAGTATCCGCGTAGACGGCAGCACCGAGTTCTGTGGTTACAGCAGTCTGGAAAATACAGCCAAGGTTATTGGGCTGTATGCCGCGGGCGAAGAAGTTGAGTCGGCCGCTGAAGATACTGAAGTTGTCGTTGTTCTCGACAGCACGCCATTTTATGCCGAGTCCGGTGGACAGGTCGGTGACAGTGGCTATCTGCAAACTGCTTCGGGCAAAATTGAGATAACCGATTGCCGTAAATCTGGCGATCATCATCTGCATATGGGTCGCGTCCTGTCAGGTCAGATTAAAACTGCTGAGACTGTCACTGCAGTGGTCGATGCCTCCGTGCGTGGCGCTACAGCCTTAAATCACTCGGCGACCCACCTCTTGCATAAAGCTCTGCAGGACGTACTTGGCGATCATGTTCAGCAAAAGGGATCGCTGGTTGATAGCCAAAGGCTGCGTTTTGATTTCTCTCATGGTGACTCGCTGACAGCCGCGCAAACTCGCGAGATCGAGCAGATAGTTAACCGCGAAATACTCTGTAATACTCAGGTTAATACCGAGGTTATGAGTATGGATGATGCGGTTGAGAAAGGTGCTATGGCGTTGTTTGGCGAGAAGTATGGCGACGAAGTTCGCGTGTTGAGTATGGGCGGTGATTTCTCTGTAGAGCTCTGCGGCGGTACTCACGCATTGCGCACCGGTGATATTGGCCTGCTAAAAATTAGTGGTGAATCCAGTGTTGCTGCTGGCGTAAGACGTATCGAAGCAGTAACCGGCGAGAATGCTCTAGCACTGGTCGATGAGCTTCAGGACAGTATTGGCGATGTGGCGAATATAGTTCGCGCTGCGCGACATAATGTCGCCGATAAGGTTCGTCAGGTGGTTGAAGAGAATCGTCGCCTACAGAAGGAGATAGAGGCATTAAAGAGTAAGCTAGCCAATGCCTCAGGCACTGATCTTATGTCAGCCCTGAAAGAGGTTAAGGGTATCAGTGTACTTGCGACCATTGTTGAGGGTGCCGATGGCAAGAGCCTGCGCGGTGTTGCCGATCAGGTGCGCTCAAAAATGCAGGCTGGTGTATTTTTACTGGCCGCAGTGGATGGTAATAAAGCCGCACTGGTTGCCGGTGTTACCAGCAATCTGACCGATAAGCTTAATGCTGGAAGTTTGCTTAAGTTTGTCACAGCACAGGTCGATGGCAAAGGTGGTGGCCGTGCAGATATGGCTCAGGGTGCTGCCGGCAACACTGAAAATCTGACTGCTGCGCTAGAATCTGTTTATGGTTGGGTTGAGGATACAGTCTGAAGCCCTTAACTTTTAACCGAAATTGCTGTTTAATCAGCGACCTTTTTATCTAAGTAGATATATAAGATGAGTTTAATTGTACAAAAATATGGCGGCACCTCGGTTGGCACTGTTGACCGAATTAAAGCCGTGGCCGAAAAAGTAGCCGCAGGCCATAGAGCCGGCGACCAGATTGTAGTGGCCGTTTCAGCGATGAGCGGAGAGACCAATCGATTGATTGGCCTGGCCACCGAGATTCAGGAACAGCCGAACCTTCGCGAGATGGATGTATTGGTTTCGACCGGTGAACAGGTAACCATTGCACTGCTGTGCATGGCACTGCAGGAAGCAGGCGTTGAAGCCCGTTCTTACACCGGTGGTCAGGTGCGTATCCTTACCGATAATGCTCACGGCAAAGCGCGTATTCAAGAGATTGATGGACATCGTATACACGATGATCTGAATGCCGGTAAAGTTGTCGTGGTGGCAGGTTTTCAGGGCACAGATGAGTCCGGCAATATAACCACTCTGGGGCGCGGTGGTTCAGATACTACTGCTGTGGCATTGGCTGCTGCCCTAAGCGCCGATGAATGCCAGATATATACAGATGTGGACGGTGTGTATACCACCGATCCAAGAGTTGTCGCAGAAGCCCGACGACTCGATAAGATTACCTTTGAAGAAATGCTGGAAATGGCCAGTCAGGGTTCAAAGATATTGCAGATTCGCTCCGTTGAATTTGCTGGCAAATACAATGTACCACTACGTGTGATGTCCAGTTTTGAAGAGGGCCCAGGCACGTTGATTTCTCTCGAGGATGACGATCAGATGGAAAAACCAGTTGTTTCAGGTATCGCGTTTAACCGCGACGAAGCCAAGTTAACTATTCGCGGTATACCGGATCAGCCCGGTGTCGCCTATAAAGTGTTGGGCGCAGTTAGTGCGGCTAATATTGAAATTGATGTAATAGTACAGAACGTAGCCAAAGATAATTCGGCGACCATTACCTTTACCGTGCACCGCAATGACCTTAAAAGAGCCTCGGACCTGTTGGAGCAAATTGCAGCGGATCTCGGCGCTATTGAAGTCGATACAGACGACCGTATTGTCAAGGTTTCTATTGTCGGTGTGGGTATGCGTTCCCATGCAGGTGTGGCTGCAACCATGTTTGAATCATTGGCGGCAGAAGGCATTAATATCCAGTTGATTACTACCTCCGAAATTAAAATAACGGTAGTAATTGAGGAGCGGTACTTAGAATTGGCAGTCAGAGCGCTACATTCTGCGTTTGGGCTTGAACAATCGGATGCATAAGCGGTCAGATTTTGGACACAGCAGTTAAAAACTGTTAGATTCTGCGCTGCTTGGAAGAGGTTTAAACCTTTAGCAGCGTTCAACCGGGGGGATTGGCCGTGACCACTAGATATAAGACAGTGAGTATGGCGGATTAAGGAAATATTCTTCACCAATGATTGGTGAACAGCAGTGTAGGAGCAATATATGTTAATACTTACTAGACGTGTAGGAGAGACTCTTGTAATTGGTGATGATGTCACCGTTACGGTATTGGGAGTTCGAGGAAATCAGGTTCGATTGGGCGTTAATGCACCAAAAGAAGTCGCAGTACATCGCGAAGAAATCTATCAGCGTATCCAAATGGAGAAGGGCGGGAATGTATCTCCTGCAGTCGACGATTCAGCTGAATAAACTGGTTTGATTTTTTCGTCAATGTGCTATTATGCCGCCGCTGTTTAAGGGCGGCATAGTTGTTTCTAAAAAGGCACAATATTTCCCTTAAAAAGTAATACGCGACCGAGCGAGCCTGACAGCGTTAACAGGCAAAACGGAAAACAAGTTTATGGAGAAATGGCCGAGTGGCTGACAAAATGCGAAGGCATTTTGGACGCACGAAGGGCGGTCTCGAAGAGACAAGAAGCGAAAGCTTCGCAGCAACGCGCGACCGGGCGCGACTTCAAGCTAGTAAGTAAATACCGGAAAACAAGTTTATGGAGAAATGGCCGAGTGGCTGAAGGCGCGCCCCTGCTAAGGGCGTATACGTTAATAGCGTATCGAGGGTTCGAATCCCTCTTTCTCCGCCAAATAAAA
>CAWUVN010000063.1:0-39433 GCA_963925995.1 uncultured Pseudomonadales bacterium
CGACAACATTCATCTTTTCACGCATGGAGCCAACATGCAGCATGGTTTTGACAAAGTTGTGGCCGTATTCAGAGAATACCCAGCTGGTGCGAAAGATCAGGTGTTTGCTGTGTATCTGGGTAATGGCTTTTTCTCCGGCGAGTTTGCTGGCGCCGTATATTCCCAGTGGGGCTGTGGAGTCATTTTCGAGCCAGGGGCCCTGTTTGCTGCCGTCAAAGACATAGTCGGTGGAGAAGTGGACTAGGGGGATATCCAGTCGTTTGCAGACTTCGGCGAGGGTGGCTGGGCCGGTTTCATTGACCAGATAGACGTTTTCTTTTTCAGATTCAGCGAGGTCTACCTGTGTGTAGGCGCTGGTGTTAATCACAAAGTCTGGGCGCTCACGGGCTATCACTGTTTGGGCTTCGTCGACACAGGTGACGTCTAGGTCGCCGCGGCTATAGGCTGAGAAATGAATGTCTCTGTTGGCTTTTAGTTCGCTGACAAAGGCTTTGCCGAGTTGGCCGGCGGCTCCGGTGATCAGTAGCTTCATGCCTTTGACCCCGGATATAAGTCTTTAACTTGCTCTTTAAACAGTTCTGCAAAGCTCTGCCCTACTTTGTCTTTGTCTGAAAGTATCGGGTTGGTTATCGGCCAGTCGATCTTTAACTGTGGGTCATTCCACAGCAGACAGCCTTCGTCGCTGGGGTCGTAGTATTCGGTGCATTTGTATTCAAAGTCGGCGCTGTCGGAGGTGACCACAAAGCCATGGGCGGTGCCCGGGGGTAACCAGAATTGTCGGTGATTTTCTTCGGATAACCAGACGCCGTGCCACTTTCCAAAGCTGGGTGAGTCTCTGCGCAGGTCGACAACGACATCAAATACTTCGCCGCGAACAACTCTGACTAATTTGCCCTGGGGTTTGGTTTTCTGAAAGTGCAGCCCACGCAGTACGCCTCTGGATGAGCGCGAGTGGTTGTCTTGAACAAATGGCAGGTCGTTATGAATTTGTTTCTGGTAACGCTGGGCTTGATAGGTTTCCAGAAAGAAGCCTCTCGCGTCGCCATAGACTTTGGGTTCGATTACTACGGCGCCTTGTACGGCGGTTTCAATTATATTCATTGGTAGCCCTCGACAACTTTTTGCAGGTATTGGCCGTAGCCGGTTTTGTGCAGTGCGTCAGCTTGTTGCTGCAGGCGTTGCTCACAGATCCAGCCCCGCTGATAGGCTATTTCTTCGAGACAGGCGACTTTTAGTCCCTGGCGGTGCTCGACGGTTTGCACAAATTGACTGGCTTCAAGCAGTGAGTCATGGGTGCCGGTGTCGAGCCAGGCAAAGCCGCGCCCGAGTTGGCTGACATGCAGGTCGCCGCGCTCTAGGTAGACGTTGTTGATATCGGTTATTTCGAGCTCGCCGCGGGCTGAGGGTTTGATACTTTTGGCGATTTCAATGACGTCATTGTCGTAAAAGTAGAGCCCGGTGATGGCGTATCTGGATTTTGGATTTTGCGGTTTTTCTTCAATGCTGATGGCTTTGCCTTGTGCATCAAATTCAACCACACCAAAGCGTTCGGGGTCGTTGACATGGTAGGCGTAGATGGTTGCGCCCTGCTCTCGTTGTGTGGCATTTTCGAGTTTGTCGGTGAAGTGTTGGCCGTAAAAGATATTGTCGCCGAGCACTAGGGCGACATTGTCGTCGCCAATAAACTCTTCGCCGATAATAAAGGCTTGGGCTAGTCCGTCTGGGGATGGCTGTTCGGCATAGCTGATGCTGATGCCAAATTGACTGCCATCGCCAAGCATGCGCTTGAAGCCGGGCAGGTCGACGGGGGTTGTGATTATTAATACTTCGCGGATCCCAGCCAGCATTAATACTGACAGGGGGTAGTAGATCATCGGCGTGTCGTAGACTGGCAACAGCTGCTTTGAGGCTGCCAGTGTGATCGGGTGCAGACGTGTGCCTGAACCGCCGGCGAGGACAATCCCTTTGTAGTTCTTCCTTTCAGTTTCTTCCATAAACTGTAAACAATTCCTTTGTTTAATTTTCGCTTAACTTACGTTTTTTCGGCTGTTTTTTAGTCAGCCTTCCTATGCTGCTTGTGGTGGGATGAGATCCCTCGTCGCTTCGCTCTGTCGGGATGAAAGGTTAAATACTCTGTCGGGATGACAGGTTAAACACTCTGGCATAATGACAGTTTCACCCCGCTTAATTCCGAGCGAAGCTGAGGGGTCTCGCAAGACCCCTCTTTGTCCTATCCTACAATTAGATACTAGTAAAAATTGTAGTTAACCGACGCGGCTACGCGCAATTTGTCTTCCTGACGACCAAATTGATCAATTATTTTGTCGGTGTATCGCCCTTCTATCTCTATTTCACCCCAAACAAATGGACGCAGCCATTTTGCTGATACTGTGCTCAGTGCTGTTTTCTTAGAGGTGATTGAGTGACGTGAATCAGGGTCTTCAGTCAGGCTGTCATAATTAATGTCGCCAAAGCTGTAACGCGCTTCAATTTTGTCGCCATTACTGAGATGGCCTATAGCACCAAGACTGGTCACTTTTGAATCATTGTCCCAGGTTGCTCCAATCACTCGACCTTCATAGCGGTAGCCAGTACGGTAAATTCTGTGATTGTAGAGGGTGTTATATTGTTTTTCAGCGGACGAAAGTTTGGTGCCATCATGTTCAATAAATACCGCGCCCTCAAACCACTGACTAGTCAAATCGAACTGCATACCCATCTGACTGGCACGTCGAGAAGGCAGTCCACCCGCTTCATCTTCACCGATGGTCTGGCCATATAAGGATGCATCCAACCAGGGTAAATCCCAGCGGAAATCTATGCCACCTAGCTGATTGCCAGGTTCTTCAACTTTACAGCTTTCTTCAACACAGTTATCCGAAAGACCGGTCATGAGTCGTAAAAAATTGCTCAAGCTTTCAGGTCTGCCCTCGCCTCCCCACTGCGCAGTGCGTCGCAGGTTAATTTCCAAGGACTGAGTGGGACGAAATCCAACCGTCATGCCAACCAACTTGGCATCTTTAATATGTCGCTCATCATCCAGTTTGGTGACAAACATATTGGTAGTCCAGGGGCCTAGCCACTTTATTACGGGCAGTTCTGAGGCTTCGGAGTAATTGCGCTGCAGGCTTACACCGGTGGTTGGGCGGGCATTATTGGTCAAAATTAAGCTGCTGTTCCAAGAGGGTCCCCACCAGCGCTCAACACTGCCAATAAGACCGACCCAGTTGCCCATCACTACACCGAAGTAGCTGTTGTCGTAGTGGGTTTCTTCACCATCCCAGGGGTTGTTGGTTTTAGTGACTTCAAGGTTGTAGGTGAAGTTTTCTGTAATGTCGCTGCGGCGCAGGGTTATCTCGGCTTCTTCACGAGCTTTGTCTCCGAAGTGCCGAAATAGCTGTGATTGATTGGCAACTGACAGTTTGACTGACTGACTGGGCTTGTGGATGCGCGCGGCTTTTCTTCCAGCGGTCAAAACCCGTGCATAACTATTTTTTAGTTTATCTGGAACCGCTTTACTGTCAGTGGCTTCAAGATTGTTAATGATACTCAACCACATTAATGGTCGAGTGTTGATAGGAACTTTAATAATGCCGGCGCTAGAGAGCCTTTCTATATCAACTCGCAGGCCTGAGTCTCTGGTGTCAATCCATGGCTCTGCGGCGGCAAGGTAGGATGCGTTCATCAACAGAACAAGAAACAGTGTGCAACCTTTAAGCCAGCTATTCGTTTTTTTATTATTAGTGCTCAACACATTACATTGTACCTTTAACATTTCTAATACCCTTTAATTTTTTAATCTAAAAGCTGTTGATTGCTGCTGCACCCAGTGCCAGCTGGTAAACAATTGCACTGGCTTCTCCCCAGAGCGTTAGCTTGCGGCGGCGGTCAACATCCAATGGAACTATAACTGTATCTCCAGGTTCAATATTGTTGTTTCTGTGTTTAAACCAGCCAGAGCGACCTGGCAAGGATACTGATCCATCAGCTTTTACTACATAGATACGCTTGTTGTCGGCGCGGCGAGTCACACCGCCACTAAGATCAATATAATCATCAATCTTTAAATTTCTATTAAACAAATGTGATGATGGGTGCTGAATTTCGCCCACCACTGATATCTCTTGGCGGTATTCGGGGACAACCAGCAGATCGCCATCTTTTAAAATAATATCGTCTAAACTGGCGTCGAGAATACCAGAAAGGTCTATAACCAGTCGTCCTAATGCTTCACTGACCTCTAGCTCTGAAAGTATTTTGGTTGAATCATCGAGGCTGGACGACTTGCCTTCAATGGTTTTTTCCAAGCTACTTGCAGCTATGTCTACGCGTAAACGCTGGCGCAACTCTTGTAATTGCTTGGCTTCCTGTTCACGGAGTACTTCGCGAGTAAATACGGCAGCATCTTGGTGCGCGTGATCGGTTAAGCCTCCAGCGCGCTTGATCACTTCGCTTAATTTCTCGCCACGCTTAAATCGATAGTGGCCCGGAAATCTGACTTCTCCCATCAGGCTAATGCTTAGGGATTCTCTAAATTCAGGTATGGTGCGCACCGCGACAACATCATAGGGGTGCAGCACTGGGTCTTTGCTCGCATCGCCTATGGCTTCGGCTAGAGTGATGGCGAAATGGTCTGCCTGTACCTTTTCAATATTGGTAAAGTCATGTCGAGATAGCTCGACGACCTGTGTGTACGCTTCTTCATTGAGCCCACCTGCTGCTGCAATTAACTGGGTCAACGTCATGTCTTTTGTCAGTGGGTATTCCCCGGGGGAGCGAACGGTACCGGTGATTGTGACAACCCGTGCCATTTCTCCAGAGCGCGATTGCAGTCTTAATAACTTCACCAGCTCTTCAAGCTTGGCCGCGCGGTTTGCTTCATTAGAGAAGATAATAAGTTTGTCGCGGGGCAGGAAGTTAATATTGGCGCTGCTGTCGGGATCGGCGAGCACTGCACGCAGGTCGACAAATAACGGTTCTACTCTTCCCACTGGCGGCAGTTCGCGATGGATTAGGGCAAAGTCCAGTTCTGCATTGGGCTTTAGGCTTGCAAGGCTTTTGACTAAGTCTGAGATTTTCAGCCCTTCACGCCATAAAAAATCACCGGGGTAGTGGACATGGCCGGAGAATGTGACAACCATTTCCTGCCGCTCTACTGCGCTGTCGACCACTAAAAGATCACCACTTTTGATCGCGGTGTTCTGGCCTTTCGAGGTACTTAAATCTATATCAACTACACCCATAAATCCGGAATTGCCAACGCGGTGAATTCGCGCGCTTTTCGAAAATGCTTTGGGTGTTAAACCTCCGGCCAGTTTTATAAGCTCATGGGCCGTGACGCTACCTTTAAGTTCATAGATAGCGGGTCTGCGCACCTGGCCATTGACTGAGGCAGTTTTGTTGACGGTGGGAATATAAATAGTGTCGCCGGACTGCAACTGTGCGTCATCGCGAGTATCGCCATGTAACAGCAAGTCATAGAGATCTAGGTTGGCGACTACTTTACCGGCACGTTTTAGCTGCAGGTTGCGCAGCGAGGCAATATCACTGAGCCCCCCAGATAGGAACAGGGCGTTGGTAATAGTGGAAAGTGCGGAGATGGTATAGGTGCCGGGCTTGTAGGCTTCACCCAACATAAACACCTGCATGGAGCGCAATTCACCGAGGCTGATACTGGCTTCGATACCAATAATTTCTTCTTTAATACGGCGCTGTAATAGCTGCTTGGCGTCACTAAAGGTCATGCCGGCAAGGCTGACTGGGCCAAGCTGCGGGAAGTCTATGGAACCGTCACGATTAATTTCCAGTTTATGGGATTCATTGACCTTGCCATAAAAAAGCACCTGCACCGTATCTCCGGGCCCAAGAATATAGCTGGGGGACACAGGAATTCGCGATGCGGGTTCAAAACTGGTTGGCTCTCCAGAAAAAAGATCGTAGCCATAGGCGGTTAATGCTTTCGCTTTAGCGGCTTCGCTGAGTTTTTCTGCTGAGGGCTGCGGCGATGACATAGATTTGTCTGCATCTCTCTTTGCATCTTCGCGAGGCAAGACCAGTGGTTTATTATCGACGGAACTTTCCGAAAGCTCAGATAGATCAAGGCTGCTGCAAAGCGTGTCTATATCATAACCAGCGGATTTGGCGAGGCGCTTGTTCGACTCACTCATTCCACTACACAGCTGACGAGCTTCTTTTATACTTTCCTGAGCTGAACTGAGGGATAAATCTTGAGCATACAGCATTGCGCTTAATGGCATTAAGGCCAAGCCAATAGAAAAGGCGTAAAAAGTGGGTGTCTTAAACATAAATAGTCTCATAATTTATTTTTTTTGCATGCATTCAAGTGTGAGTAATGCCGATGATATCTTACTTTTACAGGAAACACCCTAATCGGGGTTCTTATCACTTGCCGTCAGGCTTTTAAACGGTAGCGATGCTTTTACCTGTTGGTTGAGTAAATTAACTAAAACAACGGCGCGCTGGTTGCCGTCTATTTTGGTAAAGACTGCGTTGAGGCCTCTAAAGGGACCGTCGATAATCTGTAGCTGATCACCAATCTTGGGTAGATCAGAAAGCAACTTATCACTATTTGCGTCAGTGCGCTCTTGCAGTTGCTCAACAAGGGTATCCGGCACCATAACCGGTGAGCCCGCACTGGTGACAAAATGGCTGACTCCTCGGGTAGAGCGAACGGTGGTGGCTGAAACTTTGCTTTGGTTAAAGTTTACAAAAAGGTAGCTGGGAAATAGCGCTTCCTCTTTAATCACTCTGGTGCCTCGAGAGACTTTTTCAATACGAACCATTGGGCAAAAAGACTCTACGCCCTGGCGTTCCAAATTTTCTACCGCCCGGGCTTCCTGCCTTGATTTCGTCTGAAGTAAAAACCAACTTCCCTTTTTCATACCTGCATCCATATTCTTAAAATTTTTGGCCTGCTTGCCCACACTTTAATCCAAGAGAGAAAGCAGCTCATCCTGACATTGAGCCAACAATTCACTATCACCGCGAGTTTCCAAATTCAGCCGCACTACTGGTTCGGTATTACTCATACGCAGATTAAAGCGCCACTCGGGGAATTCCATGGATATTCCGTCGGTGTCATCAATAACCAATGCACTTGATTCATAATGTTCGCGCACGCGCTGAATAGCGGCTGCGGGATCGGCAATTTTGCGATTGAGTTCGCCCGGTGATGGGTAGGCTAAAACCATATCGTTAACCAACTCTGAGAGTGGCTTGCCTGTGGTAGAAACCAGTTCTACAACCAGTAACCATGGAATCATACCGCTGTCGCAGTAAAAGAAGTCACGGAAATAATGGTGGGCGCTCATCTCACCGCCATAAATGGCGTCTTCTGCTCGCATACGCTCTTTGATAAAGGCGTGACCAGTTTTGGACTGGATCGCTTGACCGCCGTTCTTTTCAGCGACTTCAATAGTGTTCCAGGTAAGCCGAGGGTCGTGAACAACTTTGGCTCCGGGATTTTTTAACAAGAAGGCTTCTGCCAATAGGCCAACAATATAGTAGCCTTCAATAAAGTTGCCCTTCTCATCAACTAGGAAACAGCGATCAAAATCGCCATCCCAGGCAATACCCATATCTGCTCCGTGCTCGAGAACCGCATCAATGGTAGGTGCACGATTTTCGTGAAGAATAGGATTGGGGATACCGTTGGGGAATGTGCCATCTGGCTGATTGTTGATCTTGATTAATTCAACCGGCAAGTTTAACTCTGCAAAGCGCTTTTCAATCGCATCTACCACATGACCAGCTGCACCGTTACCGGCATTCATAACCAGCTTGAGCGGCTTGACTTTGGAGACATCTAAATACCCAAATAGGTGGTCAAGGTAGGCTTCCAGAACTGACACTTTCTTATAGCCGCCACGCTCTTCCTGTAAGGCGGGAGAGAATTGATTTTGCTCTGCGAGCCGCTTGATATCCAGCAGGCCTGTATCGGCACTAATGGGTCGCGATCCCTCACGAATTGGTTTCATTCCATTGTGGTCAATCGGGTTGTGACTGGCTGTTACTTCGATACCACCGTCTGCATTGAGGTGCGAGGTGGCGAAATAGACTTCTTCGGTACCTACCATGCCAATATCAATAACGTCTGATCCAGCATCACGGATACCTTCACTCAGGGCTGTTTTAAGAGCTTCGCTGGTTAAGCGAACATCACCGCCTAGAACAATGCTTTTTGGCTGAAGAAATTCAGCATAGGCACGACCAATACGGTAGGCTATTTCTTCGTTTAATTCAGTGCCCAGCTGCCCACGGATATCATAGGCCTTAAAACAGGTTAACTCAGTCATTCATCTCTCTCTTAGATAGGCCTCATTTGAGGCTTTTTCAGTCTGGCCAATAGCAACCAGACCCATTGATGTTTAATTTAAAAATACCCTGCTATATAAGCTTGTGCAAACCTTTATGAGGGACTCATGAAGATTTTTTCTACATTAGTATAGCTGAGATAATTCAGTTAGCTAGAAGGGCCAAACTATTGGCACCAGAAATACCACCATTACTCCCACCATTATGCTAAGTAGTAACCCGACCCGAAAGTAATCAGAAAACTGGTAGCCACCAGGTCCCTGAACCATCAGGTTAGTCTGGTAGCCAAAGGGGGTCAAAAAGCTTGCCGATGCGGCAAACATGATGGTCATTACAAATGGCAGCAGACTGACATCAAGCTCGGTACTGAGCGCCTGTGCCAGCGGAAACATTAAAACTGCAGCAGCATTGTTGGTAATCAGCTCTGTCGCAGCGACGGTTACCAGGTATAAAAGCAGTAAGTTTATAAAGGGATTGCCATCGGCAAAGGACATAATTCCATGGGCCGCTATATCAGCTAATCCGGTTTTTTGTAGGGCAAAGCCGAGAGACAGCGATGCGCCAATCGCGAGTATCACGCGCATATCAATACTGCGTTGAGCAAACTCCAGAGAAATACAGCGTGTGACTGCTAGTCCTGCAACCAGTAACAGTGAGGCTGAAACCAACGACATAAGCCCCGTCAAAACAACAACGATAAATAGCCCCAACAAACCCAGCGCCACTGGGGCTTTTGAGATATCGGGAATGGTCGCGTCATCAATTCGACTGAGCAACAGGAAATCACGGTTATAGCGATGGCGGCGAACAAAGCCGCGAGCGGCTTCCAGCAACAGAGTGTCGCCGGGTTTAATAACAATGCTGCCAACCTTTTCATTAATTCGCTTGCCGTTGCGCGAGATAGATAGGATAACGCCGCCAAACAGTGTTCTAAAGGTCGACTCCTTAACCGTCTTGCCAATCATGTTGGAGACCGGTGAAACTACAGCTTCTATAAGGGCTCTACTGCTGTAGGGTACATCCAGCTCTAACACTTCACTTTCGGCTGGTGTCAGACCTCGAAATTGGCGTAACTCGCTTACGGCTTCAGGCTGACCAACAAAGACTAAAATATCATTACCACTAAGAATTTCTTCTGGACCCACAGCCGGAATTACATGACCTTTGGACTGGATCTCAGACAAAAAGCTGTATTGAAGATGGCGTAGACCAGCATCGGCAATCGACATACCTACCAATACTCCGTCCTCTTTTACTCGCATAGATACTGCATATTGACGCGTATCAATAAGGTCTTCGCCGAGGCTCTTGCGCTCAGGTAGTAAGCGATGACCAATTAAAACAAAGTAGCCAATTCCTACCAGTACAAGGGGAAGACCAACTGCCGCCGGGCTGAACAGGTTGAGGCTCTCTGCCTCTGGAGACCCTTGCAGCATACCTACAATGATAATGTTGGTACTGGTACCGATCAGTGTGCAAGTACCGCCCAAAATCGATGCGTAGCTGAGCGGTATTAATAACTTGGATACTGATAAATTATGGCGCCTTGCCCAATCCTGTATCAGCGGAATAAATATAGCCACTACCGGGGTGTTGCTAATCACCGAACTACTGACTGCGACTGGGGCCATAATCAATGGAATAGCACCTTTGACGGATTTGTTCTTGCCCAGCCAACGCATAATCCACCAGTGTAATGCGCCACTCTCTTTGAGGGCGGAGGAGACAATATAAAAGCTGGCAATAATAAAAATCGCCGGGTTAGAGAAACCTTCAAAAGCTTCACTGGGAGTTAACACACCAAAAACCAACAAAGCTGTCATGCACAGCGCTAAAGCAATATCTACTGCTATTCGGCCGCTGATTGCGGCAACCAGAAAACAGGTCAGAACGACTAATGTAATTACTGCATCGAGGCTCATTTGGGCACCGCTTTAATTCGAATTTACTTAGCTATTACTTTTTGATGAGGCAGGGAGTGAATGCCTTACCAGAACTATGAGCATTGAAAAGATAACTGCAAAAAAACTAGTGAGAATAACTATCAGAAAACGCCTTGGCCCTGCCGTTTCTTCAGGAATCATACTTTCGTTAACCACAACAAAGGTATGTTCGGGCGTAGCTTCTGCGAGCATCTTATTTTTTATCTGCTCTTCGATAATGGTGTAAAAAACATTTTCCATATAGGAGATTGAGGTTCTCGCAACCTGAGCCTGAAGGTATTCTATATTGCTATTCAACTTGTTTAATTTTCTCTGCTGCATATGACTGTTGATTTCTTCGAAGAGTAAATCAACCAGTTGTTTGGCAATAAAGGGGGAATAGTGCTCAATGCTCAATGTAACTAATCCGGCTTCCGAGTTTGGGATAATGGTGAACATACCGGAAAACCTTTCGTACAGCTTCCAACTTGAAGGGGCTACTATCTGCCCATTAACATCTTCAATTAACCATCTTTGCTTTTTCTCATCATAAATATCACCATCAATGATTAGGCTATTTGTACTTTTATCCCAGCCAGAGACTGCATATATGGGCACCTGAAGATTATTTTTTTCAATAAAGTTCTCTATAAAGCCCCAGGACCCGATAATTTCCTGAGCAATTTGAGAGTCACTACCATCTAAATTTCCTAAACTTATTCCGGCAACCGAGGCTATACCACCTAAGCGGCTCAGAGCACCCGGGAGACCATTGACATTAGGCGTTACAGGGGCCAACACAGAGGTAACTTTGTACCTATCTGGAAGAATCAAAACTATGATTATGGATAGAATTACAAAAAATGACGATAGGCCAACAATTAGTTTCCTGCCATTCCAAAGTGCTCGGGCGACCTCACGAAGATCAATTTTGTCTTCGTTTATAAGAAGTGGAATCTCATTCTGCAAAATATATGGCCCTTAATTGGTGCATAGCACCATAATTAGTTAAATTAGTTAAATTAGTGAGTTATTAGTTGCTGCGATATTTCAATGCACTTTTTATTTATGTAAAAGCAAATAACAGTGTGCAAATTTATCACATATTCAAAGTTCTCATGAGGTTTTTTTCGCCCTGAGATCTGATTGCGTTTTCAACGGGCTTTTTGGTTAACAACCCGGCATCTCGACAGTGGTAACGCAACAGTCGATGGGTCGATTGTCGCGACTTTCTTCCCGGGGCCACTGTTCGGTCTTTAATAAAATACATATTAAAGGCTAAAAGCTGCTCGGATTTTTCATGGCGGCTATTCCAATCTCTACAAACCCAAGCACCGTACGACTTACGATACTTTGCATTGCGCTTAAGCCAGAGGAAATTCATATATTTGCGCCAGCGATAGCTTTTAAATTGCTCACTGCTCTCTGGACGCTCTGCGGTTGGCAGCTTAATCTTATCGGCAGAAATATTGACCAGTTTGCCATTACTGAGAACCCCCGGCTGAATAAACCAGCCATCGTTCTTTTGCGGATAAGGGGCAAACATACTCCAGTTCTGCTCGAGGCGCAGCCCACGATAGAGTGGATCAAAAAATCTTGGGGCGGGAATTCGGTACCCTTTGGCAACCCCTGTATCTATACCATGTACCGGATTCCAAACCTTGATCGAAGATAAATTTTGCCAAAATAGCAGCGCAGCCAGAACTGCGACAAATACTGAGCTGAGCACACCAATACGCGGGTATGTCTTGCGCCAGGGCATCCAGCGTGCAGTCAGTGCTCCAAAACCGTAGCGACGATCACCTATCCAGTTATAGATTCGGTCTCCACCGGCACCAGCCTTTTGCATAGGCTTTGCCAACCAGGAGAATCTGTGGCTCGCCTTAAACACAAACACCAATGCTTCCCATCGCAAACGCTGAGCACCCTGCTCATCGACCACCACCCAGCTATTTTCACGTTCGAGAATCGAGCCTATCTGCTTATCATCTTGTGCCGGAGAAATAGTTGCATTTAATCCTAAGAGGTAGCGCAACAGATAACAGGTCTTCTCACAGAAGGCGCACTGCTTATCAAAATACATCTGTATTAAAGGCTTATCCTTCTTTTCCGAGCGCCACAGAAAGTCCATAACTGAAGATGGCAGTATGGCGATAAGCGATAAACTGGAGATAAATGGGAATAGACCAATGCGCAGATTGAACATAAAGCCTATTTCCATTGCGATAAGTGCAATGACCACTAGAGTGCGAAAGCCAGCAAACCATAATGGACTCAATGCCAGTATTGGCCCAATCAACTCCAGCCACCAGACATAGTCCGTCAGGGGTCCGGTAAACCAATGCCAGTCTCGCCACAGGGATGCTAAGCCAAAGGCAACCTGATCATTGTGTAATGCATAATAAATACCCGTGCCATCGCGCACCCACTCGACGCCGGTTTTAAGCAGAGCGGAGAAAAAGTACACCGACATAACCTGTAACACTAGAGCCACACTGACGGTACTGAAATAGCGGGTTGAAACTCTTGGCTCACGGACCATTGAAGCATCTATAGATGCGCGCTCGCCCCAGGGCAGAAAACAGCCCCAAAAGGTTAACAGTAAAAGCAGGTTATCACCGCCCTGCTGCAGATAAGGATTGCGATTATGCAGGGATGCAAGAAGTATAAAGCTGGCGACCGAGGCTATACGAGTGCGCACACCAAACATCAGCATCAGTGCAAAACCTGCGGCAATGGTCATCAGGGAGATAGCCCAAAAAGGTTCAGTATTAAGCCAATACAACGACCAGTGCCAGCTAGAATTGACCGATATCGATACCTCGCGGGACATAACACCCCTGTCAGCCATAAATGCCATAAAGCTGGGCACGCGCAGCAAAAGGTCAGTCAAAATCAACGCCCCGACACCGATACGCATTAACGCCAAGGCACGAAGATCGAGAGTAAAGGGGTTAGACATTGATTTGAATAGAGGACTCATGTTTTTTTGCAGACTTAAATTATAATAATTATGCCTGTATCGTACAGAATGCCTGACAAAAAAGGAACCAGAGATAGGGAGTAAAAAGCCTGCCCTGCAAGGGCAAATCCGGTTTAACCGGAGATGAAAAAAAAACGGCCGCCTAAGCGACCGTTTTATAGTTCAGCAAAAGAGTCTTATTCGAGCACTATACGCTGCTTATTTTTCTTGACTGTTTTACCTCCCACACCCTTCACCATGGTCAGCGCATCCAGACTCTGAAAAGCGCCATTTGCATCGCGATAGGCGACTATGCGTTGCGCTGTCTTTAAACCCACGCCTTTCAGAGAAGCGGCAATTTCCGAGGCAGAGGCGCTGTTAACATTGACCTGCTGCTGAGTCTGCTCAGTCACCAGAGCCCGACTCTGATCTGCTGGTGCTGAAAATACTGTAGCAGAACCACAAAGTGCCATAAGGGCAGCACCGATCCAGATAATTTTCTTACTTTTTTTTAACCTTTTTTTTAACATGGTCTAACTCCTTGTAGATTGATATGTATGAATCACAACTATCAATGATCATCCCTGTTTTAATCCCCTGAAGCTGAGCTTCACAGAGTTTTCATCACCAAACAGCCTGTGACCGTTTAATACTGGCAAAAAGCCCCTGCCAATCATCAAGAATAGGTCACAAAATCATTAATTTTGCCTCTTCCAATTGACAAAAACTTCGGCGGTTACTATAGTTCTCGCCCGCTGTGTGAGCGGCTACAGGTTTCAGCCTGAAGAGGTTCACAGAGATAGCGGAATTAGAAGTATCCAAGTAGTGCTGAGATATCTAAACGCAAGGTTTTCATCTCAGAGTAAGACAAGTTTTATTGTTATGCCCAGGTGGCGAAATTGGTAGACGCGCTAGCTTCAGGTGCTAGTCCTCGCAAGGGGGTGGAGGTTCAAGTCCTCTCCTGGGCACCATAATCCTTAGGACCCCAACGTAACTCACTATTAAATCTCAAGTTTCTTCTTGTATCCGGAGGTATAGTAGACAATGCAGTTGACAAAAAAAACATACTAAATACATCTTTTTCAAAAATAATGTGCATTGCTTCTCCAAAGCAGTCCCGAGTGATTTACAGCACCAATACTGCAAACCACGAATAATCATTAGCCTCAAAAAAAAATCCTCTAAAAACAATTACACAGGACTCTCGCCCTTTAGATAAAGCGCACCTGCTTCGCAGCCTGAGGGCATTTCGTCCTAAATTCATTAACTTCAGGCTCAATCACATTCTTTTCGAACCCAAACTAGATTAAGTTAATCTCATACTTTTTATGAGGATAGAATGCGGTGCGCAAAAAAACACAAAACAGATCAACACTTAACCTGACGACCATCCGACGCAATATTGGATTGGTTATTATTGCCACTATACTAAGTGCTTGCGGTGGCGGACACTCAGCGGCAACCCTAACGCCTAACCCCGACCCTACTCCTAACCCAACTCCCAACCCACCACCTGTAGACAATACCCCTGAAGCCGTGGCCGACAGTTTTAGTATTGATGAAGATACTTTATTAACCGCGAATCTCAGCAGCAACGATACCGGGCTTGAAGACAGTCCAGTCATCTTCAGTCTGGATAGCGGCGCTGAAAATGGTTCTGTGTTGGTGAGTAACAATGGGACTGCGACCTACACTCCTGCTTCTGGCTTTAGTGGCAATGATAGCTTCACTTATAAAATTACTGATGCCGATGGTGATCTATCCACAGCAACAGTTTCTATAAATATTATTGCTGCAAACACACCCTTTTCCTGGCCCGCCGTAAATAGCGTGGTAACCGACGATGTGGATGCTGCTGTGGGCTTTATTTTGGCTGAGATGACCGTTGCTGAAAAAGTGGGTCAGATGGTGCAAGCTGAAATTGGCCAGATTAGCGCGGCTCAGGTCGGTCAGTACAACCTCGGCTCGGTACTGAATGGCGGCGGCTCCTGGCCAAATGGTAATAAGAATTCAAGTGTGGCTGATTGGGTTGCCCTTGCCGATAGCTTCTATGTGGCGAGCACAGATACCAGCGATGGCGGTGTGGGTATTCCGGTGATTTGGGGTACAGATGCAGTACACGGACACAACAATGTTATTGGCGCCACGATCTTTCCCCACAATATAGGCCTTGGCGCAGCCAACAACCCCGAACTGATGGGTCAGATTGGTGAGGCTACGGCTCTTGAAGTAGCTGCTACAGGTATCGACTGGGTTTTTGCCCCAACACTGGCTGTTGTTCGCAACGATCGATGGGGTAGAACCTATGAGGGTTTTTCCGAAGATCCGGAAATCGTCAAAGCTTATGCCGGTGAAATTGTTACCGGTTTACAGGGTGGTGATGCCGATCGTTTTGGGCCGGCTCATGTCATTGCCACCGCGAAACATTTTATCGGTGATGGCGGTACCGAGAACGGCGTCGATCAGGGCAATACTGTCGTCAGTGAAGTCGAATTGCGGGATATTCATGGTCAGGGTTATATCTCTGCACTGGGTGCAGGCGCGCAGACAGTGATGGCTACCTACAACAGCTGGAACGGTTCTAAACTTCATGGCAACCAGTATCTGCTGACTGATATCTTAAAAGACCAGATGGGATTTGATGGTTTTGTTATCGGCGACTGGAATGGCCATGGTCAGGTGCCGGGCTGTTCAGATGACCAATGTGCTCAGGCTATTATTGCAGGCGTTGATATGATCATGGTGCCCTTTGCCTGGCAGCAATTTATTCAAAACACTATTGCTCAGGTCGAAAACGACACTATTCCTATGTCGCGTATCGACGATGCAGTAACCCGAATACTACGGGTAAAAATGCGTGCCGGCTTTGCTGACAAGGTTAAGCCTTCCAGCCGACTTCATGCCAATAACAATTCATTGATAGGTGCTCCGGCGCACCGCGCCATTGCCCGTCAGGCAGTACGTGAATCATTGGTGTTGCTGAAAAACAGCGACAACCTTTTACCGCTGACACGTAATTCCAACGTTCTTGTTGCCGGCAGTGGCGCTAACAATATTGGCAAGCAGAGCGGTGGCTGGACTCTAAGTTGGCAGGGTGTCGACAATGCCAACGGCGATTTCCCCGGTGCCACTTCTATCTATGAGGGAATTCGTTCGATAGTTGACGCCGCAGGCGGCACTACAAGATTGAGTACCGGAGGTACTTTTACCGACACTACTCCCGATGTAGCCATTGTAGTCTTTGGTGAATCACCCTATGCCGAGGGTTTCGGTGATTTAAATAATATTGAGTACCAAAGCGGTAACAAATCGGATTTGGCGCTTCTGGAATCTCTGCACGCACAGGACATACCGGTGGTATCAATCTTTTTATCCGGTCGCCCACTGTGGGTAAACAAAGAGCTTAACGCCTCAGATGCCTTTGTCGCGGCATGGCTACCCGGTAGTGAGGGTGCCGGCGTGGCGGATGTGATTTTTAAAACTATCGCTGGCGCCACCAACTACGATTTTAGCGGCAAGCTTTCGTTCTCCTGGCCAAATAGCCCCGACCAGTTTGTCCTTAATCGCAATGATCCAGATTACGATCCCTTGTTCGCCTACGGTTTTGGTTTAACCTATCTGGACACAGATACTCTGGGTGACAATTTGGACACATCAGGTGGTGGAACAACTCAACCACAGATCACTTTCTCGGTTCCAGGCACTATTGAAGCGGAGCAGTTTGCAGCTATGAGTGGCATTCAGATTGAGACCTCTACTGATAGCGGTGGTGGTACTGGCGGTGGCAGAAATATCGGCTATGTGGATACTGGCGACTGGCTGGAATACAGCATTGATGTAGAGACCACAGGCAGCTACCTTATTGAATATAGACTCGCCAGTGACCTGGGTAGCAATGGCTTTACAGCACTGGTTGATGGGGTAGAGATAAATCGACAGACTGTGCCCAATACTGGTGGTTGGCAAAACTGGATAACCCAGTCGGCAACGATAAATTTACAAGCTGGCCCACAAATCCTGCGTATTAATGCTGTGGGGCCTTCATGGAATATGAATTGGATACGGCTTAGCATTACTGACTAAAACGCGATAACCTGCATCCCTAAAGGGTGCAGGTTAAACGCTACCCTAGGTGAGTTTCTAAGCTTGCCCCTGCCTACAAAAACTGTCTGATCGCTTTTCCTGACGGCTAAAAAACTTGGTGTTTTTATAGGGTAACTTCATAAAGCCCGACACCCCCAGACCATCAATCTGATCAAGATTGCTCAGTATCTCACTGAGACACCCGCGAAACTCCTGCTCCCTAGATTTATCGAGCAGGGTGAAATAGTTATGAATTTTTAAATCCTTCTCCACCGCCTCAAAAATAATACAACCGGTGTGATGTATCTGATTCATAACGGCCAGTATCTGCATAATTGACTCCGGCAGCTGCAGCCTCTCATCGGGATCACTGCCATCTTCAAAGTAGGAGTGCAGGCGAGTTTTGTTATCGTCATTATCTGAAGGGCTAATCTCTGAAGGACTTATCTCTGAAGGACTTATCTCTGAGGGTAAGAGCTCTCCTATATCAAAGGAAATCTGCAAATCCGAGTCGACCAAAAATTTTTGCTGGGCATTTTCACGCTCTATATGCAGGGTTTTTCGCGCATCAAACATACAGCTTTTAAATACACCTTTTTTATTGATCGCACGACCCAGAGATACCACATTGTTAATTGCAGTGATCAACGCTGGAGCATATTCAGCATCGTAGAGATTGAGATTGGAGTCTATATAGACACCACCATCATCCCATCTAACCGCCAGACCGCCCGCGACGGGATAACGGCCAAGATGGGTAACCGCAATCACAAAGGCCTTTTCTGTATCACCCATACCACTGAGATAATTTTTATACTCACCATAGCCCCCCAGACTTCCCACCAGTGGATGTTTGGCATAGCGGGGCTGAGCTTCAAACACGTCGGAACCAATCTCCTGACGGAGGAATCCCTTGCGTGAGCTGTACACCACTGTCTCTACCGTCACTTCACTGGAGGTAATCTGCAGTGGAATAAGTGACTCTTCCTGAGCCTCTGTAGCGGACTCTGATCGACTGACGATATGCTTCATATAGCGCATATTCTCAAAAAAGTAGTCCCCTGCTCTGCAGCGCGTATCGGCATCGTCATCGAGCATGCCGGCCAGAGTTCTGGAAAATTCTATCGGCAGACCCAGAGACTCCGGAGTGATAACCTTTTTACCAAAACGACTACCTTGGCCTGAGGCTAATGCGTAGAGAGTTCCGGCCAGACCCTGTTCATCAAAGCGCGGTGTGGAGCAGGCTCCCTGCAGCTGCTCTTCGCCGATAAAATAAATATCGCCGAGTTTTGCATTGCTCTTTTGGTATTCCATATTGATGGCGTCTATACCGAGACTATCAATGCGATCACCGAGATGATTCTCCTGAGCAACCACCGCTGCACCCCAATCAATCAACGAAACTGTTTCAGAGTCGGGATCAAACATTATATTTGATGGCTTTATATCGCCATGGACTATGGTTGAACGGCCGGAATTATTACGCAGACGCAACAGAATATCTGACATCTGTGCGGCAATTTTTAGTACCAGACGTGGTTCAAGCTTGCCCACCTGACAGGCATAATCTTGCAGGTTAATCCCCGGCGCGCGGGACATCATTAAAATCGATTGGCCGCGAACATGCTGAAAGGCGATATATTCAGGAATGCCCTGATGAGCAACTTGACTGAGCATAAAGCCCTCTTCTTCGAGGCGATCTTTAATATGCTGTGGCAGTGTGATACGCGAGAATTTAAAGACGTATTGCTGTGTCTGCGAATCATCCTCACCGCCACTGGTACCGGCAAAAACAAAGCCGTAGGCGCCGTTGCCAATTAGCTTAATATTTCTGTATCCGAGACGCTCTAACTGCGACTCACAGAGCTCCAACCAACTCTTTAACTTGCGGGCATCTTTTTGACTGAGCAGATAAAACGATTGCTCTTCATTGATATAGAAATGCTGTAGGTTTTTGCTCTCATGCAAACTCACGTTTTAGTACCTCATTTCTGGTAACTGACAGCTAAACTCTAATTATCAAGAGCTAATATTAAGAGCTAAAAATTAAGAGCATCAGATCATGGCAGCTAGCATGGTCGATGGAGCCTCTAAATAGCCCATCCATAAATTATTAAACCGGGCCATGGTGCCGCCATCGATTACCCGATGGTCACCAGACCAACTTACAGTCATGATCTTTCGCGCCACTAAATCTCCCTGCTCGTTGTAACGGGGCAGGGTCTGAATCTTGCCTAGGGCGACAATCGCCACACCGGGCTTATTGATAATCGGTGTCGCGGCCGTGCCGCCAATAGCACCTATATTGGAGATAGTGATGGTGCCACCGGAGAGATCCTGAGGGTCAATTTTTCCACTGCGAGCCGCCGCAGTTAGACGCATGACTTCCCGTGCTATATCCAATATGCCCAACTGCTGGACATTCTTGATATTTGGCACCAACAGGCCGGTTTTTCCATCCACTGCCATACCTATATTATGGCTGCCTACATAGGTCAGCTCGCTAAAATCATCGTTGGTGCGGCTATTGAGAATCGGAAATTCTTTTATCGCCAACGACAGCGCTTTAATAAATAACGGCATCAGGGTTATTTTTATATCATCTTTTCCATAGCTCTCTTTTAGTTTTTGGCGCAGCTCCATCAACTCAGAGACATCGACTTCATCCACATAGGTAAAGTGGGGAATGGTTGAGACCGCATCACTCATGCGCTCAGCCATTATCTTACGCACGCCTTTTATCGGCTCTGTGCGATCGTCAGGTTCTAAGGATTCAGTCTCTGCTGCCATCAAACTGCTGGTGGTGGCTGGTTTATCTCCAGCCAAAAACCCAAGTACGTCTTCTTTTAATACGCGACCCTGCTTACCTGTCCCCACTAGGGTTGCAATATCTAATTGGTGTTCACGGGCCATTTTGCGAACCGCTGGGGTGGTTAACACTTTTTGACTGTCGAGAGACTCCTGCGATGTAAGGACTTCAGCCTGACCTTCTTGTTCGACAACTGCTTTGATAGTTTTACTCTCAGTGGCAGTACTTTCCTCGTCTTCTAGCTTTATAGAAAACAGCGGCTCATGGACTTTAGCGGTATCGCCCTCCGCATAATGCAGCCGGGTAATGCGACCGTTGTACATTGAGGGAATTTCAACAATGGCTTTGTCAGTACTGACATCGACAACTATCTGATCTTCTTCAATTCTGTCTCCCTCTTTGATCTTCCATTCGATCACTTCGCACTCGACAATACCTTCGCCAATATCCGGCAATATAAAATCTTTTTGCATAACTGCTTCCTCTATCCTCGTTCCCTGGAATTCTATCGGCCGCTCTAAAAGGCCAGACTCGACTTAATCGCTTGGTAAATTTTTAGATAATCCGGTAGATACTGTTTTTCCTGAATCAGCGGGAATGGTGTATCTAACCCTGTAACCCTAGTAATAGGTGCTTCCAGATTTAAAAAGCAGCGCTCTTGAATAGTCGCGGCGATTTCACCGGCAAAGCCACCGGTTAGTGGTGCCTCATGGCTGATTAGCAGACGACCGGTTTTACTCACCGAATTAGCCACACAGTCCCTGTCCCATGGCAGTAAGGTACAGAGATCGATCACTTCACAGGCGATACCATCAGCGGCGGCAAGTTCGGCGGCTTTATTAATCTGAATCATCTGTGCCCCCCAACCCAGCAGGGTGATATCGGTGCCCTCACAAACCACTTCAGCAACGCCCAGAGCTAACTCATAATCCTGCTCTGGAACCTCGCCTACCGAGGCACGATAGATCGCCTTGGGTTCAAAAAAGATCACTGGATCCGGGTCGCGAATGGCGGCTAATAAAAGCCCCTTAGCCTGATAGGGATTGCTTGGAATAACTACCTTGAGGCCCGGGGTATGGCAGAAATAAGCTTCCGGGGATTGGGAGTGATAGAGCCCGCCGTCGATACCGCCACCATAGGGTGCGCGAATAGTCAGGCCGCCGCAGTTAAATTCATTACCACTGCGATAGCGGAATTTGGCCGCTTCGTTAACAATCTGATCGAAGGCGGGAAAAATATAATCAGCAAACTGTATTTCTGCCACTGCCACTGAGCCCTGAGCCGCCAGACCAATGGCAAAGCCGGCGATACCCTGCTCAGTAAGCGGGGTATTAAAGCAGCGCGGCTTGCCGTACTTTTCCTGCAGGTTACTGGTAGCACGGAAGACACCGCCAAACTTGCCTATATCTTCACCCAAACAGATAACCTGTTCGTTTTCTGCCATGGCTATATCCAGCCCGCTATTGACCGCCTGAAGTAAGTTCATCTTTGTTGTTGTCATCTCGTCCATCAGCTAGCCCTCCCCGTGCATGCGGTTGCTGTTTGGATAGTTGTTGGGATACTTGGCTATATGCTTTTCAAGACTTTCAAACTGCTCGAGAAGATGCGCCGGAGGGGTTTTATAGACATCGGTAATCAAGTCTTCCAGGGGCGGTTTGGGACGCTTCTCTGCCAGTTTTAGCTCGGCGAGAATCTCAGCGTGATAGGTTTTATGCAGCTCTTCGTCACGACCTTCATCCCACCACTGCTGTTTGATCAGCCAGTTTTTCATGCGGTTAATAGGATCTTTCTGCCGCCACTGCTCCTCTTCCTGCGGACTGCGATAGCCGCTCGGATCATCGGAAGTTGAATGGGCTCCAAGACGGTAGCTCATGGTTTCAATTAATACCGGCTGCTGCTGCTCTACGGCTATTTTTCGTGCCTCTACAGCCGCGGCATACACCGCCAGAATATCGTTGCCATCAACGCGGATAGTTTTAATGCCATAGGCCACACCGCGCGGAGCAATACCATCTCCTGCATACTGTTCCGAAGAGGGCGTGGAAATGGCATAGCCATTGTTGCGCACCACAAAAACCACTGGACTCTTTAGCACTGCCGCCATATTTAGGCCGGCATGAAAGTCTCCTTCCGAAGCCGCTCCATCACCAAAATAGCACAGCGTACAGGCATCATTTCCCGCCAGCTTTTGCCCGTAGGCATAACCCGCAGCCTGAGGTATCTGGGTTGCCAGTGGCGAGCGAATAGTCATAAAGTGAAGATCGCGGCAGCCGTAATGAACCGGCATCTGACGGCCTTTGCCCAAATCTTTACCATTGCTGAATAGCTGGTTCATAAACTGTTCGGTGGTGAAACCGCGAAAACGCAGGGCGACCTGTTCTCGATACTGACCCATCACCATATCGTCTGGATTAAAGGCTGCGATAGTGCCTGCAACCGAGGCTTCTTCCCCGGTACAGGTGAGATAAAAACTCAAGCGCCCCTGCCGCTGCGCGCTGACCATGCGCTCATCAAGAGTACGGGTATAAACCATATCGCTGTAGATTTTCTTCGCCAGCTGTTCACCAATCTGTGGTGTTTGCGCGCCGTTGGTTAAGCTTCCATTCGCCTTTAAAACACTCAGCGTGGGAATAGTTAATGCGGACCCATCGATAAACATTACGCTGGCTACTTGCTTACTCTTAGCTGAATTTTTTTGTGCATTTTTAACTGCCATGTGACACCCCTGCAATTCCGTTTATAACTTATATTTCAGGGCATAAAATTAGCATGATGATTGCTAGGGAATCCTGCCAAAGTGCTTAAGCCGCACAGACTGTTAAGATAGGTTGTAGCGCAAAGATTGGATTTAATAACGAAATATTGCGCAATCTTTCCTATACTCAAATAAATCACTAATTACTCTGTTAGCTATGGCAGATCACTGTATTTGCCCGTATCAGATTTTCCAATGCCGTCGTTGAGACTGGCCAACAGCAAAATTAATCACTATAAAAAGTATAGAAGCCCTATGACTGAATACAAATTAGATAGTATTGATTGGAAGATTCTCAATACCCTGCAAGCCGATGCAGGGATTTCCAATCTGGAACTGGCGGATCAGGTCTGCCTTTCACCCTCACCCTGCTCTAGGCGGGTGAAAAACCTTGAGGTCCTCGGTTATATCAGTCGCCGTGTCACACTGATCGACCCGCTGAAAGCCGGGTTGCCAGTGACTGTCTTTGTTCAGGTCACCATGCACCATCAGGTCAAAAAGGATCTCGATCACTTCGCCCATCAGGTGCTTAACTGGCCGGAGGTGATGGAGTGTTATTTAATGACTGGTGATTTTGATTACTTGATTCGCGTAGTCGCACCCGACCTGCTTGCCTATCAGGCTTTTCTCGACAAACTGACCCAGGTCGAAGGCCTGGATCATGTGAAGAGCAGCTTTTCCCTTAAACCGATTTGCTATAAGACTGAGTTGCCGTTGGGGCATTTGACCGAGTCGGTTGCCAACAGTTAGTGGCGCTATTAAAGCGCTCTTCGGCAACCCGGTCGGCGATCACAAAAGTCGGCAGATTCTCTGCTTCACTGCGAGCAAATATTTCTTTTAGAGTGGTACCAATCCCCTCAACTTTAGTCGATAGATCACTGGCATAATTGTCCGCGCCGTAGTCAGCACTGAGCATTTTTCGTTGATAGTAGACATCGATAATTCCGCCGGCATTGACCACATAATCAGGCGCATATAAAACACCGCGATTATGAAGTAGCTGTCCATGGTCAGTGGTGGCCAATTGATTATTGGCGGCGCCGGCGACAATCGTGGCCCTGAGTTGATCAATGGTTTGGTCATTAATTGCAGCGCCCAGCGCACAGGGGGCAAAGACATCGACATCTAGCGCAAATATCTTATCGCCAGCCACTGCAGTGGCATTTAATTCGCCAACAGCACGATCGACATTGGCCTGAACTATATCGGTAACAAACAGTTCTGCTCCGGCTTTATGCAGATACTCCGCCAGACGATAGCCAACATTACCCAACCCCTGAATAGCTACCTTAAGCCCCTGCAAATTAGTCCGCCCCAACTTATAGGTCACTGCCTCACGAAGGCTGACAAACACTCCGTAAGCGGTACTCGGCGATGGATCTCCACCGTGATCAGACGCTTTGTCAACACCGCTGATAAAGTTGGTACGCTGGCTCATTTTAAGAATATCGGGTACCGAGGTTCCAGAGTCTTCCGCAGTGATGTAGCGACCGCCGAGACCTTCGATAAAGTCACCCATGGCATAAAGAAGTTCATCGGTCTTTTGGCTGCGCGGGTCGCCAATAATCACCGCCTTGCCGCCGCCTAACTTCAGGTTGGCCAATGCAGACTTGTAAGTCATGCCTCTGGATAGCCGCAGCACATCAGTCAGGGCTTCTTCATCAGTGGCGTAGGGCCACATTCGACAGCCGCCGAGGGCTGGACCCAGATTGGTATTGTGAACGGCAATAATGGCTTTTAAACCAGTTTTTTTATCGTTGAAGAAAGCGACCTGCTGATGATTATCAAACTCACGGTGAGAGAAAACCGACATATTAAAAGCTCCAGTTCCATTGGCGTATTTATTAGTAACTAACTGAAATTCTAGCACTGGCCCAGTGAAGAGAAATTGCGAATTGATAATTTTTAGAGGAGCTTTTAGCAGTGGTGACAGTATTTTATTTATCCTGTGCAATTATTCGCCACAGGTATATTTTATACGGCTCTTGTTGTCCGACTTATTTTCTAAAAGGTTTTCTAAAATACTAAAGAATATTCATAGACAACTGACCATTGGCAACAGCAACAGAACTAAACTGCTGGCGCGCCAAACTGATTTTTTCAATCTGGTTATCGGTTAAATCGGCGATCTTTGCAGCAGCGGCAAGCCGATGCCTAAGCCCCACTTGATTGGCTACCTGTATTGCCAGGCCCGGTCGCGCATTAAGCTCTAACAACATCGGTCCCGACTGCCTGTCGAGAACAATATCCGCCCCTAAATAGTCAAGCCCGGTCATACTTGCACAGCTGGCAGCCAACTCAAGAACCTGCCGCCAATGAGGTATCTTTAACTGGTTAAAGGCTATTTTGGTATCTGGGTGCTGGGTGACTATGCGGTTGTGCTGTACTGCGCAAATACTCTGCCCAGAACCTATGTCTATACCCACACCCACCGCCCCCTGGTGCAGGTTGGCCTTGCCATCGGAACTGTGGGTGGCACAGCGCATCATAGCCATCACCGGCACGCCGCGAAAAACAATCACGCGGATATCCGGGACACCCTCAAAACTGTAGTCTTTAAGTACCGGATCAAAATCGATTAAGGCTTCAATCATTGCACTGTCGTTGCGACCGCCAAGGCTGTGCAGTCCGGCAAGGATATTGGAACTGTGGCGGCGCACCTCGCGTTCATCGATCAATGCACCACTGGACTTTACAAAGCGATCACCGTCGCGTGCGGTAATTACCAGAATACCTTTGCCACCGCTGCCCTGAGCCGGCTTGATCACAAAGCTATCGCGACCCTTAATAAGCGTATTGAGCATATCTTTAATCTGAAACTGGTACTCGATGGTGCCATAGAGTTGTGGCACCGGAATTCCGCGGGACAGTGCCGCACTTTTGGTCTCAAGCTTATTGTCGACAAGGCGATAGTTTTTACGCTGATTATAGCGGCCGATATAACTGATATTGCGCGCATTCATCCCCAGAATACCGAGATCGCGAAGCTCAAAAGGCGAGATCAACTTGGCCATAGGGCTATTTAGTACCCATATCTCTAAAACGATATAACTCGGAGAGACGATAACCGGTATATTTGCCAAGCAGGAGAATCACGCCGAGCAGACTCAGGGTTAATTCAGGGAAGTTAAAGGTCAGGTGTTCAACCACAGGGTTGGACATCACCAGATAGGCTAACACCGCCACTAGCAGACTGCCACCGCCCTGAATCAATACCTCATGACCGCCCTCTTCCTCCCACAGAATCGACATCCGCTCAATCGTCCAGGCAACAATAATGGTCGGAAAAAAGGTCACGGTTAAGACTTGATCCATGCCCAGTTTATAACTGATAACCGCCAACGCCGCCATCAGCAAGATAACCATAATAATCACCGTCGCCACCCGCGCGACTAGAAGTAGATTAAGGTGGCTGAGGTAGGAGCGAATCCACAGGCCTATACCTATTAGGCCGAGAAAAATGGCTAGGCCAATAAATAATGTGGTTTGAATAAACGCCAGTGCAATCAGTATCGGCATAAAGGTGCCAGAGGTTTTCACTCCCACCAATAAGCGCATAAATACCACCACCAGAGCGGCGACAGGTATTAAAAGAAGCCCTTTAAAAATACCCTGCTGTTCTACCGGCAGGGTATAAATCGAGAAGTCCAAAATAGCGAATTTATCTGAGCGCTGCTCCATTCCGACCACGGCTTTTGCCGGTAAACTGTTGCTGACCAGCGCAAATTCCAGGCTTGAATCGCGACCGCCAATGACACTGAGTACCGAGCCATTGCCGCGCTGCCAGATAAAGAAGTTATCAGGTAACCCCGGACTGGCGTTACTCGGATCAAAAATACTCCAGCGCTGACCGTTGTAGACTTCAATAAGCGCGCTTAGGGTCTGCCTGCGACGACCATCTTCCAGCACAATGCCACGAATCTGATGGGCGCTGATATCGGCCATCGCCAATACGTCCATTAGCACCGCAAAAGAATCGTCTTCGTAGGCATCAATCAGAAAAAGCGTATCCTGGTCTGGGGAATCACGAAGAAATTCCTGTAACAATAGTTGCACAAAGCTGTCGATATCCGAGGACTGGGTATGCAGTCGGTCTAGCAGGCGATCCATCGCCGCCTGTTGGTCTGGCTCTAGCAGCGGCTTTTCCGCCACAGAAACTAGTAGTGCAGGCAGAACAGCATTTTCACTGGCGCGGTAGACCTGCATTTTATAATAGAGGGTGGTGGGTCGATCTAGCTCTTGGCGAGTCCAGCGGGCAGCACTGGCATTAGGGCTAGCATTAACACTATTGCTGCCAGCACTCTGTTCAACAATCGAAAAGCCAAACCCTGAAGAGGCAAAGTGCTCATCGAGAATCACCCAGCCAGCCTGAGCCGTAGGGAGTTTTAATTCAATATTAACCGGCGACTTGGCCCCTGCACGCGTTGGCGTAAAACTGGTTTTCGATTCAACCGTCCATACCTCGCGATACTGATCAGGCAATAGTGGCAGATCCAGGCTGATCGCCTTGTAGAGGGTCAAACCTATACCCAGCGCGATAAATACCCCAGCAATCAAGCCGATCTGAACCTTTGAATTAATCATCTGTAGAGGGCTTCTTTGCGGTCGGATTCGAAGTCATAGTGTGGTGACGGCTTACATCGACAATCATGGTATCGGTAAGGAAGTTGCGGCCAATCAATAAAGGGTATTCAAAATTAGTTCGGTCAGTAAGATTGACATCAATTCTCGAGCGCGTCTGACCCACCGTCACCCACATTCGAACCACATAACGGCGCTGATCCGGCCCATCGCTCTGCTTGATCAGCACCCGGCGGCGCAGTCTCAGTTCTTGGGAATACCGGCTGCCGGTAAGGGCATCAGTCAGCACAAAGCTGACATAGCGCTTGCCATCTTTTTCAATCAGTTGGATTTCTTCGGCATGGATTGAGGTAGTGTCCGCGCCTGTGTCAATTCGTGATTCCACCCACAGATTTGCCGGCTCTATCCTTGCCCACTCCACCGCACCAATGATCGGTAGATGCAACTTGCCTGCGGTACTGGCCATAGGTGGCAGTGGTGCAGTCACTGTTTTGGTGACAATACGTTCAACAACCTTCGGTTCTGGACAGGCTGGCACCGTTAATGGCAGTTCTACAACTTCTACGGTGGGGCAAGTGTTAGCGCTTTGCTGAGGTATTAATGAGCAACTGGAGAGGATTCCGGCAATGATTAAAACCGGTAAAGAGTGCGGTTTTGTCCATAAAAAACTCGGTGAATCAGTGTAAATCAACGTTGTCCCCTTACGATTGTAGTCCTGCGAAAATCCATGGATTTAGGAATATCCTGCGACTAACATAGCACATCAAATGGCGTTTTTTGAACTAGGGGTGTTTATTAAAGAATATTGCGGGGGAGATGAATCTAGCAAGCTTGCAGATCACTGCCGTGGGCAGACGTAAAACCCCTACTATTGAGTTTTCACGCCAGCACCCACCACAGGCAAATTACTATTTAAGGTAGGTCGTCGACCAACTCACCTTCAACCGGCTCAAGCAGATCTTCACGATCGACATTCATTGCCAGCATCACCGTAGCGGCAACATAAATCGAAGAGTAAGTACCAATAGCCACACCGATCATCAGCGCGATAGCGAAGTTATGAATCAGTTCACCACCGATAAAGAACAGCGCCAACAACACCAGCATGGTCGTCACCGAGGTGTTAATGGTTCGCCACAATGTTTGTGAAAGGGATTCATTAATCACTTCAACCGGCGTCGCCTTGCGGATTTTGCGGAAGTTTTCACGGATACGGTCAGACACCACAATGGTATCGTTTAGCGAGTAACCGACCACCGCCAGCACTGCTGCCAGTACCGTCAGGTCAAATTCGAGACGTGCGAGTGAGAATACGCCAAGGGTGATAATCACATCGTGGACCAGTGCCAGTACGGCGCCCACTGAGAATTTAAACTGGAAGCGCACAGCGACATAGAGCATCACCACCATTAGTGCCGCCAACATGCCCAAGCCACCGTCTTCGCGCAACTCGTCACCGATCTGCGGACCGACAAAGTCAACACGACGCAGATCTACCTTCTCACCACCGCTCTGCAGTACCGCATAAACTTTTTCAGCCAGACCCTGATCGGGCTTGCCCTGCAGGCGTATCAGCACATCGGTCTCAGAACCGTAGTGAACTACCACCGGACCTTCAAATCCTGCAGACTCCAACTGTTGGCGCAGCACAGCCACATCGGCGGGCTTTTCGTAACCGACTTCAACCTGAGTACCACCGGAAAAATCTAAGCCTAAGACCAGTCCATTAATCGACAGTGAAGCCACCGAAACTAACAGCAAAATAGCAGAGAAGACCACCGCGATTTTGCGCAGGCCCATAAAGTTATAAATTCTTAATTCACTCATTATCTTCTCCCTATATCCAAAGCTTTTCAATTTTGCGGCCGCCGACGGTTAAATTAACCAGCGAGCGAGTCAGCAGGATGGCAGTAAACATCGAGGTCACAATACCAATCGACAGAGTTACCGCAAAGCCCTGTACCGGCCCGGAGCCAATCAGGAACAGAATCATCGCCACGATCAGCGTTGTCACATTGGCATCTAGAATAGAAACAAAAGCGCGATCATAACCGGCACTAATGGCCCCCTGAATCGAGGACCCTGCAGCCAGCTCTTCGCGAATACGCGAGAAGATAAGCACATTGGCATCCACCGCCATACCCACCGTCAAAACGATACCGGCAATACCAGGTAAGGTCAGAGTTGCACCCATCAACGACATAAAGGCAATTAGCAACACTAGGTTCATTGCCAAAGCAATATTGGCGAACACCCCAAAGGCGCGGTAGATGACCAGCATAAACAACAGCACCATAACCATACCAACGGTTACCGACTTGACACCCAGTTGAATATTATCGGCACCCAGAGATGGCCCGATCGTGCGCTCTTCAACAATATACATAGGCGCGGCCAGTGCACCGGCACGCAACAGTAGTGCAAGCTCAGAAGACTCGCGCTGCTCGAGACCAGTAATACGGAACGACTTACCCAGCTGAGCCTGAACCGTTGCCAGACTAATAATATGTTTCTCAACAAAAGGCACTGGGGTTAACACCAGCTCACCACTTTCGTCGAAGGATTTTACCAACTTGGTTTTGTACTCAATAAACAGCACACCAAGACGACGACCAATATTGTCTCTGGTGGCGTAACCCATCTGCCAACCGCCCTTGGCATCGAGGGTGATATTAACCTGTGGACGACCATTCTCATCGAAACTGGCTCGTGCATCAGTGACATTTTCGCCGGTGATCACAGCCTTAGTTTCAAGTCGTGCATCCGGACCCTGCCCTGATGGCGTGCGGAAAGGAAATACCTCACCCACTCGATCAATAGCGGCTAAACGGAATTCCAGATTGGCGGTTTTACCAATAATACGCTTAGCTTCTGCAGTATCCTGAACACCGGGCAGCTCAACCACAATACGGTTTTTACCCTGACGAGAAACCAATGGCTCTGAGACGCCCAACTCATTGACGCGATTGCGCAGCGATGTCAGATTTTGTTTGATTGCATTATCTTCAATTTCGCCGCTGGCAATATCACTGAGTTTTAAGCTTAATAACAGCGGGCTTTGACCCGGCTCAGACTGGGGCTGAAGATCGCGATAGGTAGTACGAATTAAAGCTTTGGCTTTTTCGACCTGCTCCTCATCACGGAACTGACCAACAATGCGACCATCTTTTATGGCTAGGCTGCGATAGCGAATACGCTCTTCACGAAGGACTTTCTTAACATCTTCCAGATCGCTCTCAATACGTGTAGCAAGCGCAGTGTCGAGATCAACTTCAAGCAGGAAATGCACACCACCACTCAGGTCGAGACCCAGTTTCATGGGTTTACCACCCAGATCGCTCAGCCACTGAGGTGTGGTAGGCGCCAGATTGAGCGCAACAATATAGTCACCCCCCATCTCCGCCTGAATAACTTCTTTGGCGCGCAACTGCAGGTCTATATCGCGAAGGCGAATTAGCAGACTCTCATCATCTGTTTCACCGGCAAAGTATTCAATACCCGCTTCGTCTAGCGAACGCTCAACCTTTTGCAGAACAGCGGCATCAATTTGCATAGCACCACTCTGCCCTGACAACTGAATAGCCGGATCGGGCGGAAAGAGGTTAGCCGAGGCATAGATAAAACCAAAGACGACAACCAGAAGGACCATCAGGTTCTTCCAAAGGGGAAACTTGTTAGGCATAGCAAGAGATTCCAATAATTTCAGCGGCGCATTATAGCGGCATTAGCATATAAATTGGGGGCGTATTTGCTGATTTAAACCCCCGGTAAAAAACACCCAATTTGAACTATCGATCAGGGCTATGAATTAGGCTATGGATTAGGCTATGGATTAGGAGTCGCCTGCTGAAGATAAAATTCCTCAGCGAAGGCATCCAATCGGCCCTCGGCCACCGCCTCACGCAGATCCGCCATCAAGGTTTGGTAGTAGCGTAAATTGTGAATCGTATTTAACTGAGCACTGAGCATCTCGCCGCACTTTTCCAAGTGATGCAGATAACCGCGACTAAAGTTAGTACAGGTATAGCAATCACACTGTGCATCCAGAGTATTTGTGTCATGACGGTGTCGCGCATTGCGAATTTTGATAACCCCGCGGCTGGTAAACAGGTGACCATTGCGTGCATTGCGAGTAGGCATCACGCAGTCAAACATATCAATACCGCGCCGTACCCCTTCAACCAAATCTTCTGGCTTGCCCACACCCATTAAATAACGCGGTCGATCCTCAGGCATCTGGTGAGCCAGGTGCTCGAGAATGCGCATCATATCTTCCTTGGGTTCACCCACTGAAAGACCACCGATGGCATAGCCATCAAAGCCGATATCAACCAAACCCTGCAGTGATTCATCACGCAGCGATTCGTACATACCGCCCTGAACAATACCAAACAGTGCCGAAGGGCTATCGCCATGGGCCACCTTACTGCGCGCTGCCCAACGCAACGACAGCTGCATAGAATCACTGGCCTGCTTTTCAGTGGCTGGATGGGGCGTGCATTCATCAAAGATCATCACTACATCACTGCCCAGATCCCGCTGCACCTCCATAGATTTTTCCGGATCAATAAATACCGGACTGCCATCAATCGGCGACTGGAACTTCACGCCCTCTTCAGTGATCTTGCGCATATCGCCGAGACTAAACACCTGAAAACCACCGGAATCAGTAAGGATCGGACCCTGCCACTGAGTAAAATCATGCAAATCGCCATGGGCTTTAACCACTTCAGTACCGGGTCGCAACATCAGGTGGAAAGTATTGCCGAGAATAATTTCAGCACCGATCTCAATAATATCTTTCGGCAACATACCCTTAACCGTGCCATAGGTTCCCACCGGCATAAACGCAGGTGTCTGCACCGTGCCACGGGGAAAGCTCAACTCACCACGACGAGCTTTGCCGTCAGTGGCAGAAACCGCAAACGTCATAAAGCATTCCCGGGATTGGTTGTTTTCGGGCAGATCGGTCATTGAGGAATATCCTTGGCAGCATTGGGGTTGTTAATTAAAAACATGGCATCGCCATAACTAAAGAAACGGTAGCGCTCGGCAACCGCTTCTTTATAGGCGTGCATTATAGATTGATAACCGGAAAAGGCACTCACCAACATTAGCAGCGTCGACTCCGAAAGATGGAAGTTGGTCAGCAGTGCATCGACCACATTAAACTGATAACCGGGATAGATGAAAATATCTGTATCGCCCTCAAAGGAAACAATTTCACCCTCGCGAGCGGCAGTCTCAAGACAGCGCACACTGGTAGTTCCCACCGCAATTACACGGCCACCAGCGGCTTTAGTCTCACTCACTTGGCGGCAAACATCTTCACTAACCTGCAACCACTCAGAATGCATTCTGTGCTCAAGAATATTATCCACCCGCACCGGCTGAAAAGTACCAGCCCCAACGTGCAGGGTCACAAAAGCAATCTGCGCGCCCTTAGCTTTAATATCCGCCAACATCTGATCATCAAAGTGAAGACCCGCCGTCGGCGCAGCCACTGCGCCTAACTGCTGAGCATAAACCGTCTGATAGCGAGACTTATCTTCATCCGTATCACTGCGATCTATATAAGGAGGCAGAGGCATATGACCAATCTGGTCAAGAACATCCAACACCGGCTCACTGAACTTCAGCTCAAATAGATCATCCACCCTACCGAGCATCTCAGCACGATAATCATTATCAAAGATCAACTGAGTACCAGGCTTTGGCGACTTACTCGCCCGCACATGGGCCAGTACCGAATACTTATCCACCACACGCTCTACCAACACTTCAAGCTTGCCACCACTCTCCTTCTGACCAAACAAGCGCGCCGGAATGACCTTGGTATTGTTAAACACCATTAAATCCCCGGGCTGAATATGGGAGAGCAAATCAGTAAACTGCTGATGCTGAAGATTATCGTTTAGAGAGTCGAGATAAAGCAGACGACTGCCCTGACGCTGCTCAGTTGGCTGTCGAGCGATTAGCTCATCGGGAAGCTCAAATTGGAAAAGGTCACGGCGCATAAATATAGGCTAAATCGAAGGTTTTTTTGGGTTATTCCGTATCAGCCCGCAAGGGTATAGAAATAAAAGCCAAAGGCCAAACCATTTAGGTGCAAGGCATTTAATTTATAAACCACAACAACATCAGTTGACCCACCCCTGATCACTGCTATAATCGCCGCCCTTCTGCCTTATACGGGTGGTTGTGAAAGAGAAGGTAAGCATGATGGCAATGTTTTGCTCCTGCAAACATTGCATTTCCGCCGTCCATGGCGGTCGAATTGGTAGACGATGAGCAGGATGCTCGAGTGTCGTGGAGGACAGGACGTCCGAGAGCGACCATAGGACCAGTGCGAAGCGCTGGCGACCTGCAGTTAACTGCGAACCTTGAAGTACAGACTAAAATGCCAGTGTGATGGAATTGGTAGACATAGGGGATTCAAAATCCCCCGCCCTTAAAAGCGTGCCGGTTCGAGTCCGGCCACTGGTACCAAGCATACTCTGAAGCCCCTGCAATCATTAGACTGCAGGGGCTTTTTAGTTCTTAAACTGTCAATTCCTGCCAAAATTCCTGCCAAAGATAATCCCGCTTATAAGATTATATTTGCGCCCTATTGATAGGGGGCGGGGGGAGTCTTTGGTTATTCGCTAATGTTACTGTACCTGCGTGGGTACTTTATAGTTCACTTTGGAAAACTACACTCCTCAATTCGGAAACCCATAGGATATGGCTCCCATCCGTGATAGTGTTGCGACCAGTGAGCTATAGAAGCATGATGAACCGTTTAAATGCATAGTGCGCTTTCCTAATCCCAATCGCTGCATCTTCAGTCGACAGTGTCGATATATCAATACAACTTAAAAAATTCTAGGACATTTTTATATATGAAAAAATTAATTAGTGCAGCCTTTATATTTATGGGTCTTTTCATGTCGCAATATTCTTTAGCTGGTAATGGTGCTTTTATCGTGAGTATTGATTCTAAAGCAGTCAACGAAGTTTATGGCGGCCTCAAGTGGACCTTGGGTTCGGGTAGTAAAGTACCTGAGGTCGTTGTGGGTCACAGAAAAACGAATGTAGATTTGGTGGTTAGCCTGAGCCCGCTGAATAATTATATGGACATAAATAGTGATGAGCTGAGTTTAGATGGAGTAAACGGGCACGACATTTCCTTTTCAATTAATTTGGAGGAATTAAAGCTGAGTGCAATAAGAGCCAAATATTTTGATGGGGATGCATCAACCCAAAATGAGCTGTCAGTGGGATGGGACTTAAGGAAGGGTGTTTTTATTGGTGCTGGTTTCGGCGCAGCGCATAGCACCATAGGTGTAGATTATTCTCTTAGGTCATCTGATACCCAAAGTGCCTTTTCACCCTATATCACCCTTAACTCTCTTGAGAAAACGTCACTTAAATTCGGTGAAAATTGGACGGGAACTTGTAATAACGACCGTGTGGTAGGTTCCGATTATCCTCTAGGAAAAAGTGAATATAACAGCGGCTATGATTGTTGGGCGAATGAGCCGTAGAGTCTTAAACCCATTTTTAATGAATCCTATTAGTTTCTAGTTGGATTTATTAGAAAACTTTTTATCGATAATGCTACGGGGCCTTGTTCTTTGCTAATACCAAAGACCAAGGCCTTTTTTGTCGTGCTTGGTTTTATATAGCTGGCAAATAGACGGTCCCAAAAAGAAAAGACTTGCCCAAAATTACTATTACTGTCTTCATAGGCTAAGGCATGGTGAAGGCGATGAATGCTGGGTGTGACAATCACATAGCCGAAATAATTTTCAAACGTCCGGTTTATTTTCAAGGTTGTGTGTGAAAAAGCGGCATGCATAGAAAATATAATTGAATAGAGGACTAAAACAATCATGGGTATATCAAATAGAATGAATAAAATGATGCTAATTAAAAATGTAGTTAAGTATTCTATTGGATGATGAAGAAAGGTCGTCAATGCGTCGACATCTTTATCGGAATGATGCAGTCGGTGTAGGCGCCATAAAAAAGGGATTTTATGATGCAAGCGGTGTACCCAATATTGGCATAAATCGATTAATAAGAAACTTAGAATCATATTAAGATAAAGTGGTATGCCGATGCTTGAAACACTCATTATCTCAAATGGTGAGAAGATACTGACTAGTGGGATAAGTAAATGACTGTTGGCGTAGGTTGTCACCGCTAGCCCTAATAGCGCAATGACTAGAAATACTCTTAAGCGCTTAAATGGAGTCTTTTTAGGCGTTTTTCGTGACTGCTCTAATAATAAAAAAATAATAACGGATAGAGGCCCTAGGGCGAGAAGAAAAATAGGAGATGGCATACGCGGAGTGTAAAAGAATATGCTTTTTAGTTCCAGCCAGTATTGCTTAATGTGCCATAACTAAGCGTTTTTTAGTTGCGGGGAGGCTATAGGTTAAGCACAACGCTACTTAAATCAGTATTTAGTCATTCACTATTGGGGGGCGGGGGGAGTCTTTGGTAATTCGGTATTGTTACTGTACCCCTCCATATATAAAAAAAGCCCATTTCAAAAAAACTAATCATTTGCTAGTGATTGTGCCTAGGCACAAAAAAGCCCTGCGTTAACAGGGCTTTTTCGAGGAGAATAACCTAGATAGTTGGAAGATTTTTAGGCCTCTGTATCAGATTTCCAACGAACCATATTTTTCAACTTCATTCTATTCATAAATAATTTATATTTGCTTTGCTCTTCTTTCCATTCTGATAGCCACTGATCACCAGTGCGTTCCGCATCGAGGAATACGGCATTGGTAATCATAATGGGTATCAAAATCGTCAAATGAACAGCGACACTGACCACTGTACTGTAACCCAGCCAGCCTAAGTAATAGGTCGCAATAAATCCAAATGTAACACTCCAAATCGTAAATAGCACCATCATAAAGTATGACTGCAGGGTGTTGTCCGGAATGAATCTTAATGGATTGACCTTAGCATCCATCACCTTTCGCCAAAGGTTAACCACCTGCATTACTAATCGTTTAAAAATATTTGGTTTATCCATTTCCTTCTCCATTATTATTGTTTTTATAGGACTACAGTCCCCACATTTACACCTTACCATCAAACAGATAGCAGGGTGACTATGGCTTATATAACGGGCTAGCGTAGCGGTTGTTCAATCCGGATTGGAAATCCGATAGTACGCATGTCCGTTCTATCTGGCTTTGTATTATTTTCATACGTTGATTGGAAGAAATTAGACTCTAATGACAAAAACCATAGCCGTTATAAAAGTGACACTTTGAACTTGCCATAGTTTAACGGACACTTTTAATAGGCAGTAAAAAGAAAAAACCACCACACAAGAAGCGAAACCCCATACGCAGCAAGCACTAACAACCCCCTAAATTTTTCTCCCGCGCGCACTGGATATCAACAAAATTTTTATCTATAGCTAATAGGGCAAGATAAAAATAGAAACACCAATTCTTCAGGGGAGAAGACCATGAACAGCAAATCTTATTGCCTTTCTATCAATGACGGGCAGAATCACCAATCATTAAAAAAACTATCTTTTCGATTACTTTTCGTCGCCGCAGTCTGCGCAGTACTTCCGCAAAACCAGGTATTTGCAGCGGAGGGAATTGTCGACGAAGTACTTACTATTGGCAGTCGAACAACAGGTCGAACGGCTGTTGATATCGCGGTGCCTGTAGATGTTTTAAGCTCAGAAACCTTAAAGCAAACAGGGCAAACTGAAGTAGGACGGATGCTGCAGACCGTTGCACCATCGTTTAACTTCTCTAGCTCATCAATCAGTGACGGCACCGACGCACTGCGCCCAGCCACATTGCGTGGCCTTAGCCCAGATCAGACACTGGTATTAATCAATGGTAAGCGTCGTCACAACACATCATTAGTTCACGTCAACACATCGGTTGGCAGAGGTTCTGCTGGCGTCGACTTAAACGCTATTCCCGCCGCCTCGATTAAGCGTATCGAAGTATTACGCGATGGCGCTGCAGCACAGTATGGGTCAGACGCACTGGCGGGTGTTATCAATATCGTCCTCAATGACGATCCTGATATCGGTAGCTTTAATGTCTCTTACGGCCAATATTCAAGCGATGGTGAAACAACCAATATCGATATAACTAATGGTTTTAACCTTGGTGACGGCGGCTATGTCAGCGGATCAATCAACTATCGTGATCGCGCAGCAACCAACCGCGCCGGATTAAGCGGCCAATGCCAGTACTTAGCCGGCTGTGATGCCAATGATGATGGCACAGGCAGTTCCGATCCGGATGGCATTGACGAAGCTGCCGACCCACGGGAAGCTGAGTTCAATCGACAAAACTTTAGAATTGGCGATGCCGACTCTGAACAGTTAGCGGTGACCTTAAATGCTGCCTATGAACTCTCTGAGGGTGAACTCTATGGCTTTGTCACCTATTCCGATCGCGACAACCAATCCGGCGGCTTTTATCGTCGAGCCAACGCACCCTCGGACAATCCTACATTATCCGACGGAGATGCTTTTGCCCCAGATGGCTTTTTACCCTTAATCAATACCACCATCGAAGATATGTCAGCCAGCATTGGTTACCGCACAGAACTTAACAATCAGGTCAGCATGGATATCTCTTACACCAACGGGCAAAACGACTTTGACTTTAATATCAGTAATTCAGTCAATGCCTCCTATGTAAACCTGCAGCTGCTTGGCAATATGTTGAGTGATGATGAAATTCGCGCCACAACCGCACGCAGCGCAGATGCCGGCAAGTTGAGCACAGAGTTGCAAACTCTCAATTTAGATTTCACCAAACCGATGGAAACGCTGAATATAGCCTGGGGTGCTGAATTACGTCGCGATGATTATAAAATCAACGCTGGTGAGGAATACTCTTACCTTGATTATGATACAGACTCCGCAGGTACCAATACCTTTGGCGCCATCAATGGCGACGCCGGTATCGAAGTATTCCGTGGCTTCCAACCTTCCAACGAAGTGAATGAGAATCGCGATATCTGGTCTATTTATGGCGATGCGGAAGCAGAAATCAGTGATGATTTTATGCTCAGTGCTGCAATCCGGTATGACGACTACAGCGATTTTGGTGATACCACCAACTTTAAAATAGCAGGAAGCTATAGGTTCAACGACAAACTAAAACTGCGCGGCGCAGTAAGCACTGGCTTTAGAGCACCGTCCATGCAGCAACAGTTTTTCAATAATATCAGCACTCAGTTTGTGACTGTTGGAGAGGGTGAAAGCGAGATGGTTATTGCCCAGGAGCGCGGTACATTTAGAAATGACAGCGAACTGGCAAGAGCCATTGGCATACCCGAGCTGCAAGATGAACAATCCAACAATTACAGCCTCGGACTGATTATCGAACCCACTGATAATCTGAGTATTGCTATCGACGGCTACAAGATCGATATAGATGACCGCATCGTTATCAGTGGCAGCCTCACGTCGGCACTTGGCGATCCAAACCTCACTGCAGCTCTCGCAGCCTCAGGCGCTAGCGGTGCACAGTTTTTCCTCAATGGGGCCGACACCGAGACGGAAGGTGTAGATATAGTCGCAGTCTACGATATAGACATGAAAGAAGGCGCACTTGGCCTATCACTGGCAGCTAACTTTACCGAGACCAAAGTGGTAAACACCTTCACCAGCGGAGGACTGCAAAACATCAGTGCCGACGATGTTTTCACCCCGCAGGATATTTCGATTATTGAAGACTGGCAGCCCGAAGATCGGATCAATTTGACCGCCAACTACAGTAACGAAGGTTTTAGAGCGGTACTCTCCTTCAACCGTTACGGCAAATACACCGTCTGCGAAGGTAGCTGTGACAGTGCCTCAAATACCCAAACCTTTGGTGCCAAAGTGCTCACTGATCTCAACTTACTCTATGATCTTGGCAATGGATTGGTAGTCAATCTCGGCGGCATCAATATCTTTGACGAGACGCCAGATACGAACACCATCGGACAAACGC
>CAWUVN010000064.1:0-8023 GCA_963925995.1 uncultured Pseudomonadales bacterium
TTTTGGGGCCTTAGCTCAGCTGGGAGAGCGCAACACTGGCAGTGTTGAGGTCAGCGGTTCGATCCCGCTAGGCTCCACCAAATAAAAAAACCCCTCACACGAAAGTGTGAGGGGTTTTTTTATTTGCCGGAGATTAGTGGGAGTGAGTTTAAGCCCCGGTTCACTAAATTTGCACCGCAAATTTGAACGCCCTTCAGGGCGGCCCCGAAGGGGTGAGTCGCAAAGCGACGAATCATCCCGCGATGCAGCACCTGCCACACCCCATATAGATCTGATACGCAAGTGTGAGGGGCTTTTTATTTGGTGTAGATTAGTGGGAGTGAGTTTACGCCCCGGTTCACAAGAAGCGCAGCGGGACCCTTCACTTAAAAAAAGCGGTGAGAAGCACAGCTTCTAATCATCCCGCGGTGAAACTCTGCCGCAACCCAACATTATACTGACGAAAGCCAGCATCTCACCTAAGACTGCTGATGAATATCCAAGGCACCAACATCCAAAACCGGAGAGGCATCAATATCCTCTGCGTCCATCATTTGCGCGATTCGCTGGAGAGACGAAATAATCATGGTCTGCTCCCACAGCTCTAGCTCATTAAATTGATCAGAGAATTGTTCTTGCAGGGGCACAGGTGCATCCTTCAAAATCTCATTGGCTTTATCTGTCAAATAGACGTGAACTCTGCGCTTGTCTTTAGTTGAGCGCACTCGCTTAACCAACTCACGCTTTTCCAGCCGGTCTAGGATGGTGGTTACTGTGGCTTGGCTGAGGCTGATCTTTTTGGCAACTTCACCGATCGTGACATCGCCGTTGTCGCGGATAGCCTGCAATAATAAGAGTTGAGGCCCGGTTAAACCAGTGGTCTTAACCAGTTGCTTGGAATGTAGATCGGTTGCGCGAATTACACGGCGTAGTGAAATTAAAACCTGATGAAGACTGTCCAATGTATAATCCTTTAAGTAGAGCTTATATTATTGTTCGGAGATAGCGCCGCGATAATAGTCAATCACTTAGTTCTCAGCAAGACCTCGATACAAACTAACGCACATCAGCAACAATATCAGCGTAAAGGGCAACCCTGTTGCGATTGCACCTGCCTGAAGTGCACTGAGGGCCTCTTTTCCGCCACCAAATAATAAGGCACCTGCGATACCGCCCTGCAGTACAGCCCAGAAAATTCGCTGTGGCGTAGGCGCGTCCAATTTACCGCCTGCGGTAATACTGTCAATCACTAGGGAGCCCGAATCTGATGAGGTGACAAAAAACACCATGACTAACAAAATACCCAGTCCGGTGGTAACTTCATTGAATGGCAAATTTTCCAACATTTGAAATGTCGCCAAACTGGCGGTACTGATGCCGTTGGCAAGTGACCCAACGCCATTCTGTGCCTGTTCTAACGCACTAATTCCAAAGCTACTCATCCATAATAGGGTGACAAATGGGGGAATCAGCAATACAGCAATCAAAAACTCGCGGATGGTGCGACCTCGGGAAATACGGGCGATAAACATGCCGACAAACGGTGACCAACTGATCCACCAGGCCCAATAAAAAACCGTCCAGTCTTGCATCCAGGCCTCATCCGGACGATCGTTCCAGACGCTAAGCGGTAATAGGTTGGAGAAATAACCGCCCGCAGAGGAAAACACGCCTTTAAAGATGGCCAGTGTCGGACCGGTGATAGCAACAAAGATCAACAGCAGCAGTGCAAGAACCATATTCACATTGCTGAGTATCTTTACGCCGCCGTCGAGCCCTCTCACCACAGAGATAATCGCTAATAAGGTTACACCTACAACTATAGCTATTTGGGTATTTAGCGCATCAGGGATACCAAACAGGAAGTTTAGACCCGAACTCGCCTGTGCAGCGCCCATTCCCAATGATGTTGCTAAACCAAAAATAGTCGCCATCACCGCCATGATGTCGATTAGGTGTCCCCACCAACCCCAAATACGATCACCCAAAAGTGGGTAAAACGCCGAGCGAATGGTTAGAGGCATACCTTTGTTGTAGCAGAAGAATGCCAGCGATAGCGCCACGATTGCGTAGATGGCCCAGGCGTGAAGACCCCAGTGATAGAGGGTGGCCGCCATAGCAAGTTCGGCAGCTTCGGGGGACCAGGCTTCTACCGCAAGCGGTGTGCCGCCCCAACCACTGAAGTAAGCCATGGGCTCGGCGACGCCCCAAAACATCAACCCAATGCCCATGCCCGCAGCAAATAACATTGAAAACCATGAGATGCGATTGAAATCTGGTTTTGCTGATTCACCACCAAGGCGAATTTTTCCAAACCGAGAGAATACCAAGAATAGGCAAAACAAAACCAAGATATTAGCCGATCCCATAAAGAACCAATCAAAGTTCACCAAGCACCAGTGCTTTACCGCACCAAGATAGTTGTTGGCCAATTCGGGAAACATGATTGTGCCGGCAACAAATATGATAATGAGTAGCGCACTGATACCAAACACAGGATTGTGGACGTCCATTCCCAAAATTTCGACGTTATCCTGTCCAAGTTCATATTCGATATCATAGTGACTATAGGTTGATGAATTCATAGGTAATCTGACCAAAACTGTTTAGAGGTTTAATTTATATTGGGATTATTAACGGTCAATTAAATCTATTATTGATAGAGTTGAAAGCATAAAGCTTACCTTATCACAGGGTAAAAGAACCAGCGTTACACCAAATAACTTAATATATATGCCTTATTCATTTATTGTTTATTTCCCTAGGTAATTTTACACCTGTATTTTTGTTAGAACACTAATGTTTATTGTGCTAAAGTAACGTGTTCATCACTAGAACAATAACAATTCTCAAGGGGTTATCTTCATGCTTAGACGCACCGCATTATTTAGTGCCATTGTTGCTGCATCATCTGTTACAAGTTTTTCTCACGCTGAAATCGAAGAGGTTTTAGTTACCGCCACCAAACGTAGTGCCAGTACTCAGGATATTGCTGTTGCTGTCTCTGCAATAACGGCAGAAAAGCTCGACCAGTTAGGTGTTTCAAACTTTGAAGACTACCTAATTCAATTGCCAGGCGTAACCGCCGGCGGTAGTGGCCCAGGACAAAACACCATTTACATTCGTGGTATAGCTTCAACCACGCCTAACCTGACAACAGCTGGTGTAGCTGGTCTGGCACCTAACGTAGCGTTCTACTTAGATGAGCAGCCGCTCTCTCAGCCTGGCCGTAACCTTGATGTCTACGCTGCTGATATGGAACGTATCGAAGTACTTTCGGGTCCTCAGGGTACTTTATTTGGTGCTAGCTCACAGGCCGGTACTGTTCGCTTGATCACCAACAAACCAGATCCTTCAGATACTTACGGTCGCATTAAAGTGGGTGTCTCACAAACAGTTCAGGGCGAGTCAAGCAACAATGTCGAAGCCATGTTCAACGTCCCAGTTAAAGATAATGTAACAGTCCGTGGTGTTATCTATCGCGATGATAAAGGCGGCTACATTGATAACGTGCAGGGAACATTAACGGCACTTGAAAGTGCACGTTTCCGTGAAGCGGGCACTATGCGTTCGAATGGCGTTCCTGTTTCAGATCTGCGTGCTGGTTTCCAGACTCAGACTTATATTGATTCTATTCAAGGCCTGTCTTATCAGGAAAATAGAGTGCCACTGGATCCAAATGATCCTGCAAGCTATGCATTGGTTGATTTCAAAGAAGCCAACAACAGCGATTTGGTTGAAGACGATTTTAACGACGCTAAGTATGAAGGCTTTAGACTAGCTACACTGGTTGACCTCAATGACGATTGGTCGCTACTGCTAGGCTACGGACATCAGGATCTGGACACCGACGGTGTATTCCAGGCTGATCCAAACCTGGGCACAAAATCCCCTTCTGTTCAGCGTTATAGCCCAGAGAGCTTGGAAGATTCATTCGATAACGTTAACTGGAAGCTCGAAGGTCGCCTTGGCGATTTGGATATTGTCTATGCTGGCGCCTATACCAAGCGTGAAACAGATCAGATGATTGATTACACCGATTACCTGTTTGTCGGTCAATATCTTCCATACTATATTTGTGATACCGCAGTGACCTATCCTGAGTATAACGCCTACTACGATCCCGTTGGTGATACGCTTGGTGTTGCTCAGGGAACTTGCTATGCACCAGACACCTATGCGACTAGCTATAGCGAAACGACAGTTAGCACCCATGAACTGCGTTTCACTACAGATCAGGATAAGTCGGTCCGAGCAACTGGTGGCGCTTTTTATAGTGATTTGGAGTTACAAGAACGTGTTGATTTCCGCTACCCAGGTATGACCCAGGCTAATTTCTTTGGCTTGTATGAGGGCGCAGATGCACCTTTAAATATGCCCTTTGACGACGGCTTCCTGTCTCAGGCTGGCCCTTTTCCCAGAGATACAATTTTCAGAAATGATATTAAGCGTACCGACGAACAGGTTGGCGTGTTTGGTGAAGTGACCTTTGACTTAAATGATGAGTTCTCATTCACTGCCGGCGCACGCTGGTATGACGTACGTGTTGATATGGAAGGTGGCGCCAACTCTTCATTCGGTAACTTTTACCGAGAAACAGATGTCGACGCTTTCGGTACTAATATCACCGATCTCTACGATGGCGATGGGAAGTTGACCTTTATTGGTGACAGTAAATTATCGACCCGAATCACATTTGAAGATGGCGATACCTTTGATGAAATTAAAGCCGCTCTAGCTGAAGCTGATGGCTTTAGCGTTGGACGTGGCTCAGTAGCCAATGCGCCAAACGCAATTAGTGATTTAGAAATCACCGGTATCCTTAATGCGCTTAAGGCACCTGATGAAGCCAAAACTAGCGGCACCATCTTTAAGGGAACATTGAACTGGACGCCTAGTGCCGATGTTCTGCTTTACGCTACATACTCAGAAGGTTTCCGCCCTGGTCTGTTGAACCGTCCTGGCGGCGCATCAAATGCTGATGGCTATACTGTTCCGTTCGAACTTATGACCGATGAAGTAACCAACATTGAATTTGGTTGGAAAACTGATCTGTTAGATGGCCAGCTTCGCTTTAATGGTAGTGCCTTCTTTGCCGAAATCGAGAACCTACAGACGACAATCTTCGATCCTTCGATTGCCAACCTGTTCTTCTCAGATAACGCAGCAAATGCTGAGATCACTGGTTTAGAAGCAGACTTTATCTTCGCTCCAGATTCAGTAATGGGTCTGACTCTTAGCGGTGGCGTATCGTTCCTCGATACTGAAATCACTGAGGTTCTAACCCCAACTGACGATGTTGTTAAAGGTGATTCCCTAGCATTTGCTCCTGAATTCCAGGCTAATCTGCAGGCACGTTATGAATGGACTCTTTCAAACGGTTTAACCGCCCACTTCATGCCGCATATTGCTCATTCTGCAGAATCATACAGCGATATCATTAGAATGAATCGCGATGAGATTCAAGGCTGGACTATGGTAGGCCTGACTGCTGGTGTAACCGGTGAATCATGGGGTGCTGAGTTTTTCATGGACAACATGACCGATGAGCGCGCAGAACTATCTCGCAACTTCGTGAATGATAGAGAGCGTGTTTCATACGCAAGACCCTGCACTATGGGATTGCGCATGACTTACAACTTCTAACCGAAGGTTGTTAAATGCTAGAATCGATATGCCCCTCTATAGGGGCATATTTTTTGCCTAAGGAAAAGTATTTTGAATCAGCAAGATAAGATCCAGATTGAACAATTGATGCGCGATAAGCACTTTGAAAAGGCGCTTAAAGTTATTGCTTTGGCCCTCGAGGCCCAATCTGAAGATATTGATGCTCTGTACTACAGTGCCGTCTGTCTTCGGTATCTCAATCGATTAGATGAAGCTCTGCAGCAATTAACAGTGCTGAGAAAAATGGCTCCCAATTATGGCCGCGGGCTTCAGGAAGAAGGGCATATCTATAACGCCAAGGGCAATCTAAAACAGGCACTGCATCTGTATACCCGCGCGACCCATGCCAACCCTTCACTGCAGGGCAGCTGGCGCAGGCAAATTGAGATATTACTCAAGCAGGGGCGAGAGGCGGAGGCAATTAGGTTAAAACCGCATTTGCAGCGAGTTTTGAAAATGCCCCAACCACTGATTGCAGCAATGGACTCTATCGCCCAGGGGAAACTGTCAAATGCTGAGGACCTGTGTCGGGAATTTTTAAAACAACATCCCCATCATGTCGAGGCAATGAGATTGCTCGCCGAAGTAGGTAAGAAATTAAATATACTCCATGACGCCGAGTTCTTACTGGAAAGCGCCCTTAAGCTGGAGCCGGAAAATGACCTATTACGCGTCGACTATATTGAGGTGCTGCGCAAACGCCAAAAGATTGAGGCTGCTCATGCAGAGGTTTTGGCACTCTTTAAAGCTAATCCTGACAATATCCACTTTGAATCATTGTATGCGGTTCTGTGCATGCAAATGGGTGACTACGAAAATGCATTAGAGCTGTTTGACAGCATTCTTACCAAGATCCCCGGTGACCCGGTAACCCTGACATCAAAGGGCCATGCATTAAAAACCTGCGGCAATACAGACGACGCTATAATTTCCTATAGAGACGCTACACAGAGCAGTTCCGCCTACGGAGAAGCTTGGCACTCTCTGGCCAACCTAAAAACCGTTAAATTTAGCGATGCCGATATTGGGAAAATGCTCGTTCAGCTAGAGAGCGATGACTTAAAGTTTATGGACAGGGTCTATATCAACTTCACCCTGGGTAAAGCCTTTGAAGACGCCGAAAAATTTGACATGGCCTTTAGTCATTATGCTGCCGGCAATAAAGCTAAAAAAGCGCAAACCAGATATGTTGCAGAGCAGATGACCGATGAATTTGAACACCAAAAGAAGGTCTTTACCCATCAGTTTGTCAGAGACAGGCAGGGTTCTGGACACAGCGCCCCCGACCCTATCTTTGTAGTAGGACTTCCACGCGCTGGTTCAACACTGCTGGAACAGATACTCTCGTCCCATAGCCAAGTTGATGGAACCCTCGAACTACCCAATGTTCTTGCACTGGTAAACGACCTGCGCCGAGGCGGCAATATGACTGGGGATAACCTATACCCCTCTATTCTCGAAACTCTCGATACCGATAAATACCTTGAATATGGCGAAGCCTATATTCGCGACACTCAGGTTCACCGTCAGAATGCGCCATTCTTTATCGACAAAATGCCAAATAATTTCAGACATATTGGCCTGATCAAACTGATGCTACCAAACGCCAAGATTATCGACGCCCGCCGTCACCCGATGGGCTGTTGCTTTAGTGGCTTCAAACAGCTGTTCGCCGAAGGACAGGCGTTTAGTTACGACCTCAGTGATGCCGGTCAGTATTATCGCGACTATCAGTCCCTGATGGATACCTGGCAGGCGATATTCCCCGAGCAGATACTGCATGTGCAATACGAAGATGTGGTCAATGACTTTGAGGCCCAGGTTCGGCGTATACTCGACTATTGTGGACTGCCCTTTGAAGAAGCCTGCTTAAGTTTCTATAAAACTGAGCGCGCCGTACGGACGCCCTCTTCCGAGCAGGTGCGCCAACCTATATACCGAGGTGGTATCGACCAGTGGAAGAACTTTGAGGCTCACTTAGCGCCCCTGAAAGAGAGCCTGGGATCAGTTCTGGATGACTACCCACTATAGTTTCCGACTTAAACCTCCCTAGCTAGTTTCTCAAGAGAAACTTTAGAGAAACTAGGTATTAAGTAAAAGCGTTTTAAATTTCATCGATTTATGAAAAACAAACGTACCCAGTATTAATAAAAAAATTTTACCCATCAATTAACTGAGTTTTATTAATGAAAATTATCCGCTGGATATTAGGCCGAATTATTTTAGTACTCGACGCAATCACCACTCCCAAGGGGATTGTTAGAGATGCCACCGCGCAACAAGAAATCGATGCAGTCACCGCAACCATGTCGATGTACCAATTCAAGACCTGCCCTTTTTGCGTAAAAGTGCGCAGGGAATTTAAACGCCAGTCACT
>CAWUVN010000065.1:0-21349 GCA_963925995.1 uncultured Pseudomonadales bacterium
CAGATAACGGGCATCTCGGGCCGCCGACTCGAGGCCACCGCCAACTTCAAGAACTGCTACCGACTCAGCGTGCAGGCGCACCCCCAGAGAATGACAGAACTCAGCGCTGTGCTGTTGCCAGTGATCCGCATTGACTGACAATCCATGATTGATATGCACCGCGGTAATTTTCTCCGGGCTGACCATCTCGCAGAGCAGGCTCAATAGAACCGTGGAATCAAGTCCACCGCTAAGGCCCACTAAAATCTGCGGGGCAGCATTGAGCTCTTGCAGGTAATCGGCAAATACTGCGCTGGCGGAAATATCGCCTGCTGCTGTTGACCGACTCAAGAGTCCGGCTCCGATTGCTGCTGCTCAGACTGATAATCTGATTGATATTGGCGAAACTGATTGCGGGTTAATAGATTGCAGTTTTCCGTCGCCGGATCGAAGGTAATTAACACATCTCCTCTTTTCAACTGACCTTTGACCTGATCGATTTTATTGTCCAGGCTGACTTCATAGGAGCCATAGTCGGTGCCTTCCCGAAGAATAAATTCTTCGATCACCGCACGCAGCACCTCAGCGCTCAATTTCTCAGCAGGAATTTCAATCACTTAATCTTATCCATTAGTCTAATTACTATTAATCACTAGAGGGCGCAAGCAGAAGTCTTCCGCTCACTATCCACTAACTATCCACTAACTATGCTGCGCATAATAGTGCCATAATCCTTTGTAGTTAAGACTCGGAGTCAAAAATGAGTAATTATTTAGTATTAACCATTGTCTCTGACGATCGCGCCGGTATTGTCGAGCAGGTCGCCCAGACTATTAGCAAGTACCATGGTAACTGGATGGAAAGTAGCATGGCTCGTCTGGCGGGCAAGTTTGCCGGTATCCTGCTAGTCGAGATTGACGCCTCTGAACAGCAGTCTCTAGAGCAGGATCTAGCGGCACTCTCTAGTCAGGGCATTAAAGTCACCGTTGAGAACAGCGGCCCACAGACCGATGATGAAGCTCATATTAGCTGTCTGGAAATTGTTGCCAACGACCGCTCTGGCATTGTTGGCGAGATATCCTCTCTGCTGGCCAAAAATCAGGTCAACCTGGTCTCACTGGAAACCTTTTGTGAGAGCGCGCCAATGTCTGCAGGGATGATGTTCTACGCCCATGCCTACACCCAGCTACCGGCAGGTATGAACGAGGAACAGCTCACCCAGTTACTGGAGAGTCTCTCCGACGATCTGATGGTGGAGGTTGTCGAGGCTTAATCCGCCCTTTAAGGCGAACCCTAACCCGACTCAGTCCCCTATGCTAGATATTGTCCTCTACCAACCAGAAATTCCACCGAACACCGGAAATATTATTCGCCTCTGCGCCAATACAGGTTTTCGTCTGCATTTAATTGAGCCTCTGGGGTTTGATCTCGACGACAAAAAATTGCGTCGCGCCGGACTCGATTATCAGGAATTTCAGTCATTAAAAGTTCACCCAAACTGGGACGCTTATATTAATAGCTGCGCGCCAAAAAATATCTATGCGTTGAGCACCAAAGGCACAGCCTGTTATTCATCGGTCAGCTATCAGTCCGGCGATGCCCTGCTATTTGGCCCTGAAACTCGCGGCTTGCCTGAGGATATTCGCACAGAGATTGGTGTTAACAATGTTTTGCGCCTGCCGATGCAGGAAAACAGCCGCAGCCTTAATCTCTCGAATACCGTATCGATTATGGTTTATGAGGCTTGGCGACAGCTGGACTTTTCTGGCGGTAGCTAACGCTCGCAGGTAATATATCAATTCATTCGGATCGAGAATGCAGACCAAACAGGCATTCAATCTTTAGACTAAAAATCACTATTAATAAAAGCAAATTATGACAGCAAAAATTGGCTTATTTTACGGCAGCTCGACCTGCTACACAGAAATGGCAGGGGAAAAGATCTGCGAGCAGATCAATAGCAACTTTAAAAACAATGTTGTCAGCCTGCACAATATTGCCGATGTGCCTGTCAGCCAAATGGCGGATTTCGACTACCTGATTCTCGGCATTCCCACCTGGGATTACGGCGAGCTCCAAGAAGATTGGGAGACCCACTGGGATCAACTGGATAATATCGATTTTTCCCGAAAAAAAGTCGCGGTCTACGGCCTCGGTGATCAGATTGGTTATCCGGAATGGTTTCAGGATGCGCTAGGTTACCTGTGGGCCAAGGTTAAAAATCAGGGAGCCAGCATGGTTGGCGAATGGCCTAATCAGGGTTACGAATTTGAAGAGTCAAAAGCCCTTACCGCGGACAAACAGCATTTTGTCGGCCTGCCACTGGACGACGAAAATCAGCTCGAATTAACCGATAAATTTATCGCCAGCTGGTGCACGCAGATTATCACTGAATTTGGTACTCTCTAATCACTACCATCTGATAAAGATGTATCGAATGAGTAAAGCCCCTTTAACTGAACTGCCCTGGTATCTGGCAAAACAGCCAAGGCTAAAAACCACCAGAGAAATCGCCATTATCGGTGCCGGAATCGCTGGCTGCACTGCGGCGGTAGCACTTCAGCGGCGCGGATTTAAGGTTACCGTTGTCGATCGCCACCCCCAGGCGGGCTCAGAAGCATCCGGTAATTCTCAGGGCATTGTCTACCCGAAATTATCGCCACGGGATGATCTCTTACCGCGAGCGAACCTCGCCGCAATACAATTTTGTAAAGACTACTATCAACCTTTTTGGGATCACGGACTGGGTGCCCAATGCGGCATTTTAGTGGTGCCGGAAAACCCCAAAAAAGCCGCTGATTTTGCCCTGATTAGCCAGCGCTTTGTCGACCGCCCAGAGATAGTTCAGTCGGTCGACAACCAGCAACTCTGCGAATTGGCGGGTATTCCACTGAGCGCCGAAACAGCGCTCTTTTTTCCACAGCTCGGCTGGCTGCCACCGGCACTGGTCTGTCAGCAACTGTTGCAGGCCAATAATATTCCCCTATTACAGGCGGATATTCACAGTCTTGAGCGCAATAAAGATACCAACAGTTGGGAACTTGTGGATGGCGATGGGCTCACTGTTCTGAATAGCGAATCGGTGGTGATTGCCAGTGCCTTTGACTGCAAAAATTTTGCTCAGAGCGAACATCTACCGCTGCGCAAAATACGCGGGCAGATCACGCAACTGCCGAGCACTGTCGAGAGCCGATCCTTAAAAGCGGTTATCTGTGGTGAGGGCTATTTCACCCCCGCTGAAGATGGCTTACATAGCTGTGGCGCGACTTATAACAAAGATATTTTCACCCCAGAAGTTCGCGACGAAGATCATCTCACCAATATTACCCAGATCAGCGCCACCGACCCGGGGCTAGCGGCTGCAGTCGGCCAACCAAACATTAAAAACCTCAGAGGTCGCGCCAATTTTCGCTGCACCACGCCGGACTATTTGCCAATTGTTGGTGCTCTGCCAAATATGCCGGAGATGCTTGAGGACTATGCCATTTTACGTAAAGATGCCAAGACGCTGTTGCCGACTCGCGGCAGCTACCTGGCAAATTTGTATGTTAATTGCGGGATGGGCTCGCGGGGTTTAAGTTATGCACCACTGACCGCCGAAATACTCGCGGCGCAGATTGCCGGTGAAACACCACCGGTGGATTTGGAGCTTTTGAAGGCGATGCATCCGGCACGCTTTTTAATTCGCGATTTAAAAAGAAAACGTATTTAGGTTTTATTTTTTTGGCTTAAAGAGCTCTCCTTAATAAGCTCTTTTTAAAGAGATCTGCCCCCATGACGGGCTATATAGCTGGCCGTGACCGTATCTACAGTGACAATATGATTGACCAGCCAGTGGGGGAAATCTTCTTCAACATAGCGCTCAAGTCGCCCCGCAGCGGCCAGATTGTGATCGGATTGCCAGAGTCGGCATTCAATATTCATGTTCCGCAAAAACTGCTGATGCTCATGGCGATGCTGTTCTCGGGCGGGAAATTGGTACTCTTCCATATACTTCTCTTCTAGATGAAAGTGATTGACCGTATCTGCAAGCAGCTTATCCAGACACTGATCTATGCTCTTTTCAACCGAGCTTAAATCCGTTTTGGCAATCTCTAAAAGGCATTTAATCTCATTGGCATCATCAAATGCTTTACGGTGTTCAACATTCATAAACTCAAGGTCTACCTGAGGTGTACAATCGAAATCTGTCATGACTAGCCCCCTCTGTATATTTCTTACCTCTAAAATTTATCAGGCTAGCAGATTTATTATCCACAGCCGTTGATAGCAATCAATGCTGATGGACTTTATCCGCATATACCTTATCATCCCTAACCAAAGATCAACTCCCATTTAACTGCTATTTACTGCAAAAGAACACCTGTTTATGAAATTTATTGGAGCCCATGTCAGCGCTGCTGGCGGCATTGAAAATGCACCGCTTAACGCCCATAAGATTGGCGCCACAGCCTTTGCCTTCTTTACCAAAAACCAGCGTCAGTGGCAGGCAAAGCCGCTCACTGAGCAGAGTATCGAAGCCTTTAAAGAAAACTGTGCGCTGTATAATTTCACCCCGGAACAGATTCTTCCCCATGACAGCTACCTGATCAATCTCGGTCACCCAGAGCGCGAGGGGCTGGAGAAATCACGCGAGGCATTTGTCGATGAGTTACAGCGCTGTGAGCAGTTGAGTCTTAAATACCTCAACTTTCATCCCGGCAGTCACCTGCGCAAAATCTCCGAGGACGAGTGCATTAAGACCATCAGTGAGTCGATTAATCTGGCTCTGGATGCCACTTCAGAGGTTACCGCGGTGATCGAAAATACCGCCGGTCAGGGCAGTAATTTGGGCTTTAGCTTTGAACAGCTGGCGGCGATGATCGACGGTGTCGAAGATAAAACCCGTGTGGGCATCTGCTATGACACCTGCCACGCCTTTGCTGCCGGTTACGATATGCGCAGCACGGATGGCTGCGAGAAAGTATTTGCTGATTTCGAGAGTATTGTTGGCTTTGAATATCTCTGCGGTATGCATCTCAATGATTCGCGCTCGGAATTTTCCAGCCGAGTCGATCGCCACCACAGCCTTGGGCACGGCAATCTGGGCTTAAATGTCTTTCAATTTATTATGCAGGATAAAAGGTTTGATGGTATTCCGCTGGTATTGGAAACCATCGACCCTTCAATCTGGGCCGATGAGATAGATCTGCTGCGCAGCTTTCAGACGCCGATCTAAGCTTTTTAATTAAGCCTCTGAGAACTGCTGCGCGGCCAATAATCCACGACGGTAAATATCAGCGCTGGCACTGGTATCTCCAGCTTTTTCAAGCACTTCGGCCAGAGCGATAAAAGCCTGAGTCGATGGTCGCAGTGCCACGGCCTCAGTCAAGTAATCTCGCGCCTTTCCCCAAAAGCTCAGCCGTTGACAGATCAACCCTAGCGCCAGTAATAGATCCGCATCATCGAGATGTTTCTGCAGCCATTTTTCCGCCTGTATCAACTGCTTATCGGGGGTTTGCGACCGCAGTTCACCAAAGCGCATCACTAACTGCGGATGCCAGTGATTATTCAGCGCCTTGACCAACAGCCCCTGCTGTTTTTCAACAGCACCCACTCGGCTTAAACAATCTGCATAGACCGCAATCATCTGCGGATTTTTATGCAGCCTTTTTGGGCTGTAGTACCAGATATCTTCAAGCAATGCCTTTTGCTCACTGGCGGGAAGTTCTGGGTCTGGGCTGTATTCATCGAGCAGACTGCAGTAAACATCCAGCTCAAGATTGGCCAGCGCGTCGCCGCTAACCACTTTGTAATGTTTGAGATCACGCAGCAGCGTCTGCAATGGGCCCCAGTCTTCGGCCATATAATAGGCATCGGCCATAAGCCTTAATAGACCGCGATCACTGGGCTTTTTGCTGTGCATTGGACGCAGGATTTTCAGTGCCTCTGTGGGCTTTTCCTCAAGCAGTAAAAGCTCCGACAAGGCTTTGTCGGCGACAGAACTGCCCTTGGGGTAAGTTATTTTTAAGCGTTTTAAAAGCTGTCGGGCCTGATCGATCTGATTGTTATCGGCGGCAGCTCGTGCGGCAAACAATAAATTAACCACCGGCATTGCCGATTTATCCGCTGACTGGGCTAATAATTTCTCCGCCTGTTGCCAGTCATCATCGGCGAACAGCAGGAGACCCTCGGCGGTCTGGTTAATTTTTCGAGCACTGCGGCGACTGTTCCACCAGAGTCGAAATCCTCCAGCCCCCGCTATCCAGCGCCAGGTGAGAATAAACCACAGCAGCAGTCCAGTAGCGGTGAGATAAATCAGCAGCCCAGTCCAGGCGCTCATTTCAATACTGAAGGTCTCAAAGCCAAGCAGGATATAACCGTTGCCAAACTGTAGAACCCAAACCAATGCGGCACCGATCAACAGCGATAACATCAACAGAACAAGCAGTTTTCTCACTTCTGCGGCTCCCCGTCGGTGATGCGACTTTGACGCAGGTTAAGCATGGTCTGAACCGCAGCTATAGAGCCTGAGATATCTGGCAAACCCTGAATAATTTGCCGCTCGCTCAACGTATTTAAGCGTTCAATCAAGGCCTGACTCTGGCTGTTTAATTGAAAATATCGAACTAGTAAGGCCGCACTTTTTTCCAGACTGGCGCGGTAAATAACCTGCTCCTCGCGCAGTAGAGCGCTCTGCGCCTGCTCGACTAAAAGAAAAATATTGTTCTGGATAATAGACTGTTCATTACTGGTCAACAGCGGTTCGATTGGCTGCTGGCGTTTTTGCACAACAATCAACTGACCGAGCTTTTGGCTAAAGCGCTCAAAGCTATCAAGCAGCGAGCGCTTCTGCTGTGTATCCGTGACAGCATCAACTATCTCTGGGGTTTGCGACGCTGTGGTCCGCTCAATAATCGACAGCTGCTTAACGGCCTTGGAGATCGCCTCTAACTCAAGATAGATACCCTCTCGATCAACCTTGCCGGCCATTCGCAGTGCCGCGATATCCTCGGCTAGCGCTCGGCGCACCGGTAGCAGCTCGGGGTCGTTGAGCTGGACAAAAATAGTATCGACATTCTCCAGTATGGCCAGGGGATTCCCAGTACTGCGCTCAACCTGTAAACGCTGGTTGGCCAGGCGAATCAAGTAGGCTGCCTCGGAGAGCAACCAGTCGCCGCGGCTGGCGGTACCGAGCTGCAAAATTCGTTCGGCCTGAGAGTTTAATCTCAGGTTCATCGAGTAGATCTGGTCTTTAAGTTGGGATTCAAGCTGGCCAATGAACTGCGACTGCTGCTGAATTGTTTGGCGGTTTAGCTGTTGCTGTTCGGCCAGATTACGCTCTGTAGCGGCTAAATCTTGCTGCAGACTCGCTGAGATTCCGGCTCTGCTCTCCAGCTGAGTCTGCCATTCAGTCCAACCTATCCAACCGGCAACACCCAGTGCACCGATTAACAGAACAACCAGTAGGGTTTTAATCCAAGGAAAGGCTTTTTTAGAATCGGTCCCAGAGCTTTCCTTCGGTTTTTTTGGCGTTGCTGAAGGCTTTTCAGGCGCTGTTTTAGCGGTTTTTTTCGCAGCAGGCTCGGAAGTCGGTTTTTCGCTTGCCTGAGGCGGTGTTGTTTTTTTATCCGTCACCATTTTTCCTCTTGGATCTTGGGGCCCTTTATTTTAGGGTTGGTTAATTAAAGAGTAGCCCGTGATGGGGTTTCTATGCAACAGGCTAACTCTTAATAGCTAATTAATTGCCTTATAGACAGCCGCAAGCATAGACTCCGGCAGAGCATTTTCAGCACTGAAAACCTGCCGGTAACCCAAGCCTCTGGCGATTGCGGCAACCCGCTCACTGGGAACAACCACGGCGGTATCGGCAGTCACTCCCGCCTCACTCCCCTCATCTCTCTCACCCATGGCCTGTATCAGTTCGCCACTGTGGGCAATCAGGCAGTCAGTTTTCTGCTGCTGTGCCAGCGCTAACTGCTCAGTATCAATAACTCGCTTGTAGAGCTCGCAGTATTCAACCCGCGCGCCGCGCTCAATCAATGTCTCGCCGAGAATTTCTCGACCGCCAACGCCACGGAAAATAATAATCCGCTGGTTTTCCAACTGCTGCAGCTGAGGCAAGGTTAATAGCGCTTCACTATTTTGACGGCCGCTGGGGTGAAGGGCATGAATACCCCCCTGCTTTAATAGCTCAGCGGTGCGTTCACCCACCGCAAAATAATCAATTCCCACCGGCAACATCGGCCAGTATTTATCGATCCACTCAAGGGATAATTCTGCGGCATTGCCACTGACCACTATGGCTTTATGAAAGTTATCCAGCTCGAGAATCTGGTCTCTTATCTTCTGGCTTTCTTGCTCCTGAATTTCGACAACAGCTTGAATAGTCATCACCGGCCGGTGAGTGACCTGAGCACCATTATCTTCCAGTATAGTTAATAGCAAATCGTCCTGCCGCTGTGGCCTAATCAACAGTATACGTTTGGCCGCCAAGCTGTTTTTATCAGCGTGATCAGTCATCAGTCGCTTCCGTAAACCTCAGCTAAAATATCTCCCGCACCGGCAGCCAGAAGCCGCTCGGCAAGTTCAATACCCAGTGCTTCGGCAGACTCTCTGGGGCCGGCAATTTCACTCTCGAGAATCACCGAGCCATCGACACTGCCGACCAGTGCGCGAACGCTTAAATCTTGATTGTCCCCTAGCTCTGCATAGCAGGCGATAGGCACCTGACAGCCGCCCTGCAGATGACGGTTAAGGGCTCGCTCTGCAGTCACTCGGGTATGGGTGTCTGGATGATTTAAGGGGGCCAAAAGATCGAGAGTAGCCTGATCGTTATTGCGACATTCGATACCTACTGCTCCCTGGCCTCCGGCCGGCAAACACAGGTCTGCCGGGAGCCGCGATGCAATTCTAGACTCCATACCCAAACGAATCAGACCGGCACTGGCGAGAATAATTGCCTGGTAATCACCGCCATCCAGTTTGGCCAGACGGGTATTCACATTGCCACGCAAGTCTTTAATTTTTAGGCTGGGGAAGTTTGCGCGTATCTGACACTGACGACGCAAACTGGAAGTCCCCACCACTGCCCCATCAGGCAGCTGTTCCAGAGTTTTGTATTGATTGGAGACAAAGGCATCCAGAGGGTCTTCACGCTGACAGATAACCGCCAATCCCAGACCGGGTGGAAATTCCATGGGCACATCTTTCATTGAATGCACGGCTATATCAGCACGATCATCGAGCATTGCGACCTCGAGCTCTTTAACAAACAGCCCTTTGCCGCCGACCTTGGCCAGTGGCGTATCCAACAGCACATCGCCGCGGGTGGTCATGGCAACTAGTTGCACATCCAGATCGGGGTTGTGTTTGAGTAGCTCGGCTTTAACAAATTCGGCCTGCCAAAGCGCCAGCGGGCTCTTTCGCGTAGCAATTCGGATAGCTTGAGGTATAGATTGTGGCACTGGAATTCCATCGCTAATAATTTATAAGGGCGACATTATCGACGATTTTGACGCACTTGGGCAGCTTTAAAGAAGGCTATTTTAAAACCTATTAGAGCTTCGGAAGCAGCTGGCGTAACTTGGGTTCCAGTCGTCGGCTGACGACCGGTTTAATACTGATATCGCGAATACTCACCTGAAGATGGCCGTCAATAAACGAGAGTCCCTCAATTGCATCTCTGGCCACCAGTGCATTGCGATGAACCCGCACAAACAGATCGGAGAATTCTTCTTCAATCTCTTTTAAGGTGTCCGACAAAACGGCTTCACTGTTCGCCAGATGGGCAGTGACATATTTTTGCTCAGCCTGTAATAGCCGGATTTTTTTAACCGGGATTAGATCGATACCCTGATGAGTGCGGCTACACAGATGACGGCGCTGGCTCTGACTTTTACTTTGACTCTGGGACCGAGTATTAATTTGCGCTCGAGTTTTGCGACTGGCGCGCTCAATAGCCAAGCGCAGCTCGTCGAATTTAACCGGCTTTAACAGGTAGGCGCAGGCCTGAGCATCGAAGGCGCGCAGGGCAAAGTCGTCAAAGGCGGTGCAAAAAATAACCGCTGGTGGCAAGCTCATCTCGGCGATAACTTTGGCCGCTTCAAGACCGTCCATTTCCGGCATACGGATATCCATAAGGACTATATCCGGACAATATTTTACCGTTAATTGAACAGCTTCAAGCCCGTTAGTGGCCTGGGCAACAATGCGCACATCTGACATTTTTTCAAGATGCTGCTGCAGGCGAATCCTTGCCAGCGGCTCATCATCGGCGATAAGTACCTTGACCATATTTAACCCTCCGTTGGTTTAAATCGCATCCTTGTATGGTAATGATTTTGCTTTACAGTTTCCTGCAACTCTGCCTGTTGGTTAAAAAAAACATCCAGACGATGGCGCAAATTATTGATCGCCATATTATGGCCTGCTGGTTTTTTAAATAGCTGCCCAGCCTTCGTTTCCAGACTATTAACTATATCTATACAGACCCATTCGCCATCCTGATAGATCCTCACTTTCAGGTAGCCGCCCTTCTGCGCAGGCTGAATGCCATGAAAGACGGCGTTTTCAATTAACGGCTGCAGCATCAGTGCGGGCACAACGATATTTGCCAAGTCAACCTCAATTTCCCAGTCATATTGCAGGCGCTCAGCCAGACGCAACTTTTCAATCTGCAAATATTTTTTGCAGCTGTCGACCTCTAACTGCAGGCTGACACCCTCGCTGCCGTTGTTGAGGGCGTAGCGAAATAGATCACAGAGGTTTTCCAATGTCTGCTCGGCTTTATCCGGGTCAATGCGGATCAGGCTCGCCAAGCTGTTCATGCTGTTAAATAGAAAGTGTGGGCGGATTTTTGATTGCAGGGCTTCAATCCGCGCCTGCTGGCTAGCACCCTGCTGTTGGCGCAATTGATGCTGCAGATAAAACAGCCTAAGTATTGCCCCGGCAGGTATCGCGGCGATAAGCACTGTATCAACAATTAATAGGTAATCTACTCGCCATACAGTGCTGAGCAGGTAGTTACGCCACAACTCTATAAGCGTCGCGCAAATCGCTGCGGCCAACAGTACCAGCGAATAATTAATCAGGGCGATTTGGCGTAGCGGCAGATGAATCAGAAAACGCCGCCCCTGGCATAAAAATACCGCACTGAGCAGCGCTATCCAGAATATCTCCAGAGAAATTTTGGCCAAAAACAGAAAATCGAAGGCGGATATGCCCGTGCGCACAAGCGTCATTAACACCGCAAACAGACCGGCGATAACCAATAATCCCAACAATCCCTGCCCACGACAGAGGTCTGGAATAAAATAATTGTCTAATTGAGCCTGTTTTTTCCCTGAATCACTCATTCGAGTTTCTGCTCATCCCTGTGATTAGCTATAATCCTAGTCGCGAAATAACAACCGAGCAAATAAGTCGAATGAGTCAATCTGAGAAAAACACTATGAATAAGCCGTCAGCCCCGAAAACCAATCAGGCTTGGGGAGGCCGATTTAACGAACCGGTCGATGACTTTGTCGCTCGCTTTACCGCATCGGTAAATTTTGATCAGCGCCTCTATCGTCAAGATATTCAGGGTTCGATCGCCCATGCGAAAATGCTCTGCGAGGCAGATGTATTAACCGCCAATGAGCGCGACCAGATTATTACCGGCCTGCAGGAAATCGAAGCGCAGATTGAGTCCGGCGAGTTCGTCTGGTCTATTCCCCTTGAAGATGTGCATATGAATATTGAGGCTGCACTGACCGAAAAAATCGGTATCGTTGGCAAGAAATTACATACCGGACGCTCACGCAACGATCAGGTAGCCACCGATATTAAGCTCTGGCTGCGCGACCAGATTGATCAGATTGGACCGATTTTGACTCGCCTGCAACGCGGCATGATTGAGTTGGCGGCCACTGAAGCTAACACTATTATGCCCGGCTTTACCCATCTACAAACCGCACAGCCGGTCACCTTTGGTCATCATCTGCTGGCTTGGAATGAAATGCTTGAGCGCGACTACAGTCGTCTTCAAGACTGCCGCCAGCGACTTAACCAGAGCCCGCTCGGCGCCGCTGCTCTGGCCGGAACCACCTATCCGATCAATAGAGAGTTCACCGCCGAGGTGCTGTCTTTTGATAAGCCGACGGAAAACTCACTGGACTCGGTGAGTGATCGAGACTTTGCCATCGAGTTCTGCGCCTTCTCGAGTATTTTGATGACTCACCTTTCGCGTATGTCTGAAGAGTTGGTGCTGTGGACCTCAGCGCAGTTTCAGTTTATTAATCTGCCCGATCGCTTCTGCACTGGCTCTTCAATTATGCCGCAGAAAAAGAATCCCGATGTGCCAGAACTGGTGCGTGGTAAAACCGGCCGAGTTAACGGTCACCTAATCGCCCTACTGACATTGATGAAAAGCCAGCCGCTGGCTTACAACAAAGATAACCAGGAAGATAAAGAGCCGCTGTTTGATGCGGTTGATACGATAAGTGATTGCCTGCGGGCCTTTGCCGATATGATTCCGGCCATTGAATCGCGAAAAGACGAGATGTACGAAGCGGCGCGCCGCGGTTTCTCAACAGCCACAGATTTGGCTGACTATCTGGTTGGCAAAGGTATTGCCTTTAGAGATTCCCATGAGATTGTCGGCAAGTCGGTTGCCTATGGTATTGCTGAAAACAAAGATCTTTCGGAGATGTCCCTTGAAGAGTTACAGCAGTTCTCCAGTGAAATTAGCGAAGATGTGTTTGATGTATTGACCCTGGAAGGTTCTGTGGCTGCACGGGATCATCTGGGTGGTACGGCTCCGGCACAGGTTACAGCGGCAGCGCAGCGTGCTCTGGCTAAACTCGACGCCCGCTAAAGCTTTTACGGGCGGAAGTTTGTAAAGCGTCTAAAAAGAAAACTCAATCGTCTCGCCTGCCTGAGCCCGGCAGGCTTCGCTTAGCATAAAGGTCAGCAGTTCACCGCTGACCGTGTTGTGCCACTGGTCACCGTCGAGTTTAAAGTGAAAGCCCCCAGATTTAGCTGCCAGCCATATTTCACTGACTGCGGACTGGCGCGAGAGAATAATCTGCGAGCCATTGGCTTCACAGGTAATGGTCAGCATACCGGCACTGTTTTCGTAATCGAGATCCGCACCGCTATCATCAATGGTCTCTTCAATTGAGAACATCAGCTCGTCAACTATCTGGTTAAACTGCGCTTCATTCATTGTTCTGTTGTCCTTAATTTTATTTTGTCGCTGTTTGCTGCTTGGTTGCCACAGCTTGTCTGGTCATATTGTTGGTATTGATTGCCGCTGCGGCTATACTGGCCAACTTGTTATAGGCGGGTCTATTAAGGCAGGAATTATAAACTATGTACCGACAATTACTTCCCCAATTACTGCGAAAAATTGCGCTAACTGCTACTGCAATAGGCGCTGCAGTTATATTAGTTATCGGCCTGTCTGGCTGTGGCAATAAAGGTGATCTGTATCTGCCGGAAGATACTGCAAAAACTTTTAGCTCTGCAGCCGATTCTGCAACCAACACTCTAAATGACCAAAGCGAACTCTAAGAAATTATGCACAACACCGTTACCGCCCAAAATGGGAATCTTTTTATTGAGGGCACCGCTCTTGAAACCATCGCCAATCAATATGGCACGCCGAGTTATGTCTACAGTAAAGCAGCTATCAGTCATAATTTTCTAGCCTATCAAGAAGCTCTTGCCGAAAAACAGCATCTGATTTGTTATGCGGTTAAAGCCAACTCAAATATTGCCGTGCTCCAGACACTGGCAGAGCTTGGCGCCGGTTTCGATATTGTCTCTAGCGGCGAACTTGAGAGAGTTTTACGCGCCGGTGGCGATCCCGCCAAGGTGGTATTTTCTGGTGTGGCAAAAACAGCTGATGAAATGCGCCGCGCCCTTGAGGTCGGCATTCACTGTTTTAATGTCGAATCTGAAGCGGAGCTGGAGTTGCTCAATAGCACAGCCGCTGCCTGTAACCTGACTGCGGATATCTCGCTGCGAGTTAATCCGGATGTGGATGCACAGACTCACCCCTATATTTCAACTGGCTTAAAAGAGAACAAGTTCGGCATTGATATCAACTTAGCGCCGCAGGTCTATCAGCGTGCCGCGCAGATGAGTCATATCAATGTTGTTGGTGTGGACTGCCATATTGGCTCGCAGCTTGTGGATACGGCCCCTTTTGTGGCGGCACTCGAGCGCTTACTGACGCTGGTCGACCAACTGGCAGAGCAAAATATCAAGCTGCAACATATAGATATTGGCGGCGGTCTGGGTGTTCGCTATGAAAGCGAAGAACCCCCGACAACCGGTGCCTATATGTCCGAGATTCTGCCACTGCTAAAAGGCCGCAGTGAAACACTGGTTCTCGAACCAGGTAGATCTATTACCGCCAATGCCGGCGTTTTATTGACTCAGGTTCAATACCTAAAAAGCAATGGTGAGAAAAACTTTGCGATTGTCGATGGCGCCATGAACGATATGATTCGCCCAGCGCTCTATCAGGCCTGGATGGATATTCAACCGGTGAGTGCCACAGACGCAGAGACTCACAGCTACGATGTCGTCGGCCCAGTCTGCGAAACCGGTGACTTTCTAGCCAAGGATCGTCAGCTGGCTATTAGTGCTGGAGACTATCTATGCCTGTTTTCTGCGGGCGCCTATGGCTTTGTGATGAGTTCAAACTATAACAGCCGTCCAAGAGCCCCTGAATTAATGGTCGACGGTGATCAGGTACATGTTATTCGCCAGCGCGAAAGCATCGAAGACCTGCTTAACGGCGAGCAGTTATTGCCCGCGACACAGGGGTAAATCAATAATGTTGATGAAATTTACCAAAATGCACGGCCTCGGCAATGACTTTGTGGTGATTGATGCAGTAACACAAAATGTTCGTGTTACCGCTTCAATGGCGCGACGTCTCTCTGACCGTAAAACCGGTATTGGCTGTGATCAGGTATTGATTGTCGAACCGCCCTCAGAGCCGGATATTGATTTTAATTACCGTATCTTTAACTGTGATGGCGCTGAAGTTGAACAGTGTGGCAATGGCGCCCGCTGTCTGGCGCGCTTTGTTCAGGATCGTCGCCTGACCGGCAAAAATCCGATTCGGGTTAAAACCTCCAATCGGGTTATTGAACTGAAGATGGAAAATAAAACACAGGTTGCTGTGGATATGGGTGTTCCGGAACTCGAGCCGGCCAATATCCCCTTCGAAGCCGCTGAAAAAGCCATGCTCTACGATATTGATGTGGATGGCCAAACTCAACAGATCGCAGCGGTTTCCATGGGCAATCCCCACGTTGTGCTTAAAGTTGACGATGTTGCCAGTGCACCAGTTGCCGAATTGGGGGCTAAAATAGAAACACATCCGCGCTTTCCCAATCGCGTCAATGTTGGCTTTATGCAGATACTTAGCCGCAATGAAATTAAATTACGCGTTTATGAGCGTGGTGTCGGTGAGACCGAAGCCTGTGGCACCGGTGCCTGCGCAGCTGCAGTAGCGGCATTGGAACAGGGTTTGGTAGACTCTCCAGTTACTATGCAGCTAACCAGAGGCAACTTAAAAATAGACTGGCAAGGCGCGGGCCATGCGCTGATAATGACAGGGCCGGCAGCAACCGTTTTTCATGGACGTATAAGAATATGAGCAAAGATATCGAAACCAAAACTTCGACCGAAAACAAAACCGACCCAAAGGAAAAAATAGTTCGCGAATTCCTTCGTGACAATCCTACTTTTCTCGATAAGAACACCGATATCCTCGAGTGTCTGGTGCTGCCGCACAATAGTGGCAAAGCTGTATCGCTGGTTGAGCGTCAGGTTGGCGTGCTGCGCGACCGCAATAAAGAGATGCGCGCACGACTGGATAATATGCTGCAAACCGCCCATGACAATGATCTGTTATTTGAAAAAACCAAACGACTGGTGCTCAATCTGCTCGAAGCTAAAAATCTGTCAGCCCTAATTGAGACGGTATATGACAGTCTTGGCAAGGATTATGGGATTGAGTTCTCAAGCCTGACCCTGCTCGGTGATGAGAAAAAACTGCCGCGCACCATGGCTCGGGTTTCGACTATGGAGAAAGCCAATGAGCGAATTGGCACTCTGTTGGGCGCCAACCGCGCTGTATGCGGAATTTTACGTGAAGATGAGATGACTTTTTTGTTTGGTGAGAGAGGGCGCAATGTAGGTTCAGTGGCTGCGGTTCCTCTGCGTTATGACAATCTTTATGGCATTCTCGCGGTGGGCAACAGCGACCCCAACTTCTACAAGAGCAGTATGGGGACTCTGTTTTTGAGCTATATCGCAGAAATTCTCAATCGGGTTATACCCAACCACTTAAAATAAACTTCTTTTTAAGAAGAGCTTTTCCTGTAAAGGTCGTTAAAGAACGCTTTAACGGCTTGGCTTTTTCTTGCCCATAGAAGTACCACCTTTCTTGCCTGAACCTGCTGGCGCTGCATTGCGGCGTCTTTTAGAGGATTTTCCGGCACCCTTACCTTTGCCAGCAGCACTTGAAGGACCTCTTTTCTTTTTGCCGTTAGATTTGCGCTTTGCGTCGTGCTCACTGGCCATCTGTTTAGCTTTTGCCGAGGCTTTAACTTTAGCCCCTTTTCCGGCGGCCGCAGATGCAGATGATTTTGGCTGTTCGGCGAGTTCAAAATCAATCTTGCGCTCATCCAAATTAACCCGCACCACTCTGACTTTTAATTTGTCACCAAGGCGGAAGACGCGGCCAGTACGCTCACCGACCATACGGTGCTGGGCAGCTTCGTGATAGTAATAATCCTTGGGCAGGCCGGTCACATGAATCAACCCTTCGACATACAGGTCATCGAGCATAACAAACAGCCCAAATCCGGTGACTGCACTGACAACCCCAGTATATTCTTCACCGACCCGATCCAGCAGATATTCACATTTCAGCCAGTTGACTACATCCCGTGTCGCCTCGTCGGCACGCCGTTCAGTCACCGATAGGTGAGTACCAGTCTCGTCGAGACGGGGCAGTTCGTAGGGATAGATATCCGGCTTGGCCAGTTCAGCCGCACCTTTAACTCGCACCACGCCAGAGACTTTTTTGTTGCTGCGGATAAGATGGCGAATCGCGCGATGCACCAGAAGATCCGAGTAGCGTCGAATAGGTGAGGTGAAATGGGTGTAGGCATCAAAAGCCAAGCCAAAATGGCCGAGATTTTCAGATTGGTAAACTGCCTGACTCATTGAGCGCAGCATCACGGACTGAATCACCGAGGCATCATCGCGCTTGCCAACCGATCTTAAAACCCGCTGATAGTCTTCCGGTTGCGGTTCGTCCCCACCCCCAAGGCCAATACCCAATTCTCCAAGAAAATCCCTTAGAGAGGACAGGCGATCTTCGCTGGGGCCTTCATGAACACGATAGAGGGCCGGCAGCTTGGATTTTTCAAGGAATTGTGCGGTGCAGACATTGGCTGCCAGCATACATTCTTCAATTAAACGGTGAGCCTCTGTGCGCTTTACCGGAATTATCTGGCTGATCTTGCGCTGGCCATCAAAAAGGATTCGCGTTTCCTGGGTATCAAAATCAATTGCGCCACGTTCGTTGCGGCGTTTGTGCAGTCGCGCGTATAGATCGTGGAGTGCATCTACATGGGGCAGAATTGCTGCGAACTGATCCCGTGCATTGGAAGAGTCACCGCTGTTTCTCTCTTCGATAATCTGTGCCACCTGCGTGTAGGTAAGCCGCGCATGAGAGTGCATAACCGCTTCGTAAAACTGGTATTTGGTGACATCACCTTCAGCGTTAATCTGCATTTCACAAACCATACACAGACGGTCTTCTGCGGGATTTAATGAGCAGAGTCCGTTGGAGAGCTTTTCCGGCAACATCGGCACTACATAGTTGGGGAAATAAACTGAGTTGCCGCGTTCAAAGGCCTGCGCATCTAATGCGCTGCCCGGCTTTACGTAGTGGGAAACATCGGCAATCGCCACGATTAGCTTCCATCCACCACGGGGTTTCGGCTGACAAAAAACCGCATCGTCAAAGTCGCGGGCATCTTCACCGTCAATGGTGACGAGCGGCAATTCTCTCAAATCGACGCGAAAATCCTTGTCGGTTACATAGTCCGGTATGGCATCGGTTTCGGCCTTAACGTCGTCATTCCAATGATGGGGAATACCGTAATTGCGGATCGATACTTCGATTTCGAGACCAGGGTCAAGATGATCACCTAACACTTCGCTAATCCGTCCAGCGGGAGGACTGTTGCGCGATGGGGCTTCAGTGATATCCACCAGAACAATCTGGCCGGCCTGAGCCCCACAGAGCTGGTCTGCGGGGATTAAGATATCCTGACTGATACGCGGATTATCCGGGCGTATAAAGTGAATACCACTCTCACAAAAATAACGGCCTACTAGCTGCCGGGTTTTACGCTCGACCACATCAACCAGAGTGCCTTCGGGTCGTCCACGACGATCCCAGCCGGCGATTCTTAACAGCACTATATCGCCATCAAAAACCCGTCGCATCTGACGGCTTGAAAGATAAATATCCTGATCGCCGCCCTGCAGTGGCGTAACAAACCCATAACCCTCGGGATGCCCAATAACCCGGCCTTTGACCAGATTGAGCTTGTCCAGAGTTCCATAACCACCAGTTCTATTACTGGCTATCTGACCATCTCGCTCCATGGCCCGCAGGCGACGGCGCATCGCCTCGACCTGTTCCTCATCAACCAGTTTAAGTCCAGCGCAGATCTCTTCGTGGGTCAGCGGACCGACACTTTCGCGGAGATAGTCCAGAACAAATTCCCGGCTTGGAACCGGACGCTGGTATTTAGCGGCTTCACGAGTCGCGTAGGGGTCAATACTTTTACTTTTTCGAGGCATAAGGCTACGGGCTACTTTTTGTCGGAATTATTTTTACTTCTCAGTACTTCTTTTTACTTTTTTTAAAGCAAGACACGCAGTCTATGTCTTATAGGCGATTGAGTAAAAGAAATTCTCCAGACAAAAAAAATCGGGCTAACTGAAACAGGTTCAGGCCCGAGGGTAAACAATAGCTGACTAAAAAATACTGGGAAATATAAAAGAGTTAATGCTCTGAATATCTAGTGCATCGAAAAAATTAAAAATTGACTCGCACCGTCCTTGGTGCACGACTTCCTAGTCGCCATCTATTTACACAAAACTATCGGTGGTAAGCTAATTGGCTTTCTTCCTTAGTAGGCCAACTCCCTGTCAGCCAAGCCTCAAACATCCTGCTTATTAGCACCTTCTGTAAAACAGCAGTGTAGGTCTGTTATTCAGTCACCAGTAGTGTCCCTTTGTACGCATCATGCTAGGGAGTCAATACGAGTTAACATAATAAGGGGGTTTAAAGAAAAAAAATATTACACTGACGAGTTAGTACAAAAGGATTAGTTTACTTTAAAGTTTTCTACCGATTATTTGAATACAAACCCTTCAATATGCTGGCGAATCTTCTCTACCCTAGCCAGATTTTGCTGGGCATTCAGGCTTCCATAATCAGCGCGGAACTGCATCACCAGCTCACGAAGCTCGGACATCCCATAGAGGCCTGACAACCCCATAAGGTCATGGATAATGCCACGCAAGCTGGAATTTTCGTTATTTTTCAGCTGATCGTTTAACTTGTCCAAATTCCCATATAGCGCCTCTTTCAATTCATCAACGGGTACCACAGTTGAAAGCAACCCCATTCCAGCGCTGACCAAATTATCTCCTGACTGCGGCAGTACCTGCGCCAGACTACTGATCAATTTATCCTCATCCACAGGCTTTAATAGCATCTTTACTGCACCGGCCTTTTTTATCCGCTCCTGTTCAGAGAGTGTGACATCAGCGGTTAAACCGATAATCGGAGGGCTTTCCCCTGATTGCTGCACAATGGTCTCACAAGCGGTTATGCCATCAATAACCGGCATATGGATATCCATTAATATAGCATCGAGATGCTGCTTTTCAGCAATTTTGATCGCCTCAAGGCCATTGTCTGCTGTTAAGCATTTGGCGCCATAGGCATTGAGCAATCTAACAATTAACTCCTGATTGAAGGGATTATCTTCCGCTACCAACACAGTAACACCGGCAAGGATTTTATTTGCATCGTGACTTTTCAGAGGATTGGCAATCTGTGGTTGAGCGATATCCTTATCTGCTGCAGCTAACTTACAAGTAAATGAGAATACTGACCCATGGCCCAGCAAACTACGCACTTTTATCTCGCCACCCATCGCCTGAACAAGGCTTTTACAGATCGAAAGACCTAAACCGGCTCCACCAAAGCGGCGATTGATCGAGGTATCTTCCTGTGAAAACGGGTCAAAAAGAACCGGGATTTTTTCCTCTTTGATGCCCTTACCAGTGTCTTCAACAGAGCAGTGTATGGAGATAGCCCCTTCTTCAGCACCTATGCAGCTAATAGTCACTGTTACCCCGCCCTGATCGGTAAACTTAACCGCATTACTCAGCAAGTTACTAATTACCTGGGTGAAGCGCACTGGATCGCCGACCATTATTGTTGGAACATTGTCGTCAATGCTGTAAATAAGGACTAGCCCTCGCTCTTCAGCCCGCGGCCGGTGAATAGCCAAAAGATCGGCCATCCAAGAATTAATATTAAAAGTCACTTTTTCCAAGGTAAATCCGCCAGCTCGGGCCTTGGAAAATTCCAAAATATCATCAATCATTGTCAGCAACATATTCGATGACATACTAATAATACGCAGACTTTCTTCTCGCTTGACCGCATCACTCTCCGCTGCCAGTAACTTTGAGAAACCAATAACCGCTGTTAGTGGTGTACGCAGTTCGTGGCTCATTCGCGCCAGAAACTGATCCTGAGCCTCCATCGCATCTTCCAGCTCAATCAAGGTAATTTGCAGCTGTGCAGTGGCGCGAGCAACTTCGCTCTGCATACGAACATTGTATTGCCGCACACTAGTAGATAACTGATTAATCCCGGACGCCAGCTTGCGCAATTCAAGCGGCCCCTCTTCAGTAGCAAAGAGATTAAGATTGCCGGCCTCCATGGTATCTACTATTGCCGTCAGATTTTCCAGCGGACGAGAGATGCTACGTCCTATTCGCATGGCAATCCAGGCTGCAATTAACAACCCTAATGTAGTTACAACAAGAACAGCAAAGATTCCCTCACGCCTCTGCTCCAGGAGTATTTCATCGGTGAGAGAAACCACAACCCAACCTAACAATTCTGACTCTGGCACGACGCCCTCATCATAATCAAGCAGGGATATACCCTCGCGAGAGATCGGCGCATAAAAGTACCAGTGGTGATCCGCATAGTACGGCTTAACAAAATCAGGTTCGTCCGGAATTTTTATCGCTGACAGATCAAAGCTGCCAATGG
>CAWUVN010000066.1:0-33996 GCA_963925995.1 uncultured Pseudomonadales bacterium
GTGGTACGACACCTGATGCCATTACGTTGCGCTGAAATACTTCGGCGTAACCACCAAGAGAGGCGACCCCCTCCTGAATTCGCGCACCACCTGAATCATTAAGACCAATCACCGGCGCACCGACTTTCATCGCCTGATCCATCAGTTTGCAGATTTTCTCGGCATGGACTTCAGAGAGCGAGCCGCCAAACACGGTGAAGTCCTGACTAAAAACAAAGACTAAGCGGCCATTGATCGTGCCATAGCCAATCACCACCCCATCACCAGGCACATGCTGCTGGTCCATATCAAAGTCAGTGCAGCGATGCTCGACAAACATATCCCACTCTTCAAAGCTGTCATCATCGAGCAAAAGATCAAGTCGTTCACGGGCGGTCAGCTTGCCTTTGGCATGCTGGGCATCAATACGTTTCTGGCCACCCCCTAAGCGCGCGCGGCGTCTTTTTTCTTCAAGTTCTGCAAGAATTTCGTGCATGCTATTTTCCTTGTTTGTGGACCCCAGCCTTCGCTGGGGTGACGTTGTATTTTGCTATATTTCGCTGAGGTGAGGTTCCTACGTTGGAGTAACAACGAAAACACCTTCATCCCGACAGAGTGCAGCGACGAGGAATCTCTGTATAACCTCGGGAGATCTTTCCACTCACTTCGTTCGGTCAAGATGACAAAAAAGGGGTTCATCCTGAACACCCTCATTTGTCATTTAATAAGCCCGAGCACCTGTTCTGCCGCCTCAGGAATATTAGTGCCGGGACCGAAGATCGCCGCCACGCCCATCTCTGTTAACGCCGCATAATCTTTTGGCGGTATCACACCGCCACAGATCACCAAAATCTCATCCGCACCCTGCGCTTTCAGTGACTCAACCATTTTCGGCACCAGAGTTTTATGCCCTGCCGCCTGGGATGAAACACCGACTATATGCACATCGTTTTCGATAGCTTGACGCGCCGCTTCTTCCGGTGTCTGAAACATAGGCCCCACATCAACATCAAAACCGAGATCTGCAAAGGCAGTGGATATCACTTTAGCGCCGCGGTCGTGGCCATCCTGGCCCATTTTCACCACCAGCATTCTCGGTCGACGGCCATGGGTTTCGGCAAATTCTTCAACTTTTTTGGTTATATTCATAAAGCCCTCATCGCCCTTATAGGCAGAACCATAGACACCGCTAATTGATCTGGTCTGGGCGCGATGACGACCCCATTGTTTTTCCAATGCATCACTTATTTCACCCACTGTGGCACGGGCGCGTGCCGCATCAACCGCCAGCTCGAGTAAATTGCCTTCTCCGGTTTTAGCCGCAACAGACAGTGCTTCCAAGGTTTGTTCGCAAACTACCGTATCGCGTTCTGCACGCAGCTTAGTTAAACGCGCTATCTGCCCATCACGCACCGCACTGTTATCAATATCCAATACATCAACATCGGGCTCTTCGGCGAGCTGGTATTTATTCACCCCAACAATCACCTGTTCACCGCGATCGACCCGCGCCTGTTGCAGTGCCGCGGCCTCTTCGATGCGCAGCTTGGGCATACCGGACTCAACCGCCTTGGTCATACCGCCCATATCTTCCACTTCATTAATAAGGACCATGGCCGCTTCAACCAATTCATTGGTCAGGCTTTCGATGTAATATGAGCCCGCTAGAGGATCAATCACATTGGTCACTCCGGTTTCCTCTTGAATCACCAGCTGCGTGTTGCGCGCAACACGCGCAGCAAACTCGGTGGGCAGACCCAGCGCCTCATCAAAGGCATTGGTATGCAGGGATTGTGTGCCGCCCAGTACCGCAGACATGGCCTCAACGGTGGTACGCATAATATTGTTGTAGGGGTCTTTGCTGGTCAGACTCACACCAGAGGTTTGGCAGTGGGTGCGCAACATTAAAGAGCGCTGATCTTTAGGGGAAAATTTCTCTTCCATCAAGGTCGCCCACAGAATCCGCGCGGCGCGCAGCTTGGCGATTTCCATAAAGAAGTTCATACCAATGGCAAAAAAGAACGATAACCGCGGCGCAAATTTATCCACATCCATACCGCTGGCAATCGCCGTGCGCACATACTCAATACCATCGGCGATGGTATAGGCCAGCTCTTGCACATTGGTCGCTCCGGCTTCCTGCATATGGTAGCCACTGATGGAGATGGAATTAAACTTGGGCATATGGCTGGCGGTGTAAGCAATAATATCCGCGACAATGCACATTGAAGGTTCCGGCGGATAGATATAAGTATTGCGCACCATAAATTCTTTGAGGATATCGTTCTGCAAGGTGCCCGCTAACTGTTCTGGCGCCACACCCTGCTCTTCTGCAGCGACGATATAGCTGGCCATCACTGGCAACACGTTACCATTCATGGTCATGGACACCGATACCTGATCCAGCGGAATACAGTCAAAGAGGATTTTCATATCCTCAACAGAATCAATCGCTACACCGGCCTTGCCCACATCACCCTCGACCCGAGGATGGTCCGAGTCATAACCGCGATGGGTGGCCAGATCAAAGGCCACCGAGAGGCCCTGTTGACCCGCGGCGAGATTTTTACGATAGAACGCATTGGATTCTTCGGCCGTCGAAAAGCCTGCGTATTGGCGAACCGTCCAGGGGCGACCGGCATACATGGTTGCTTTGGGGCCACGCTTAAAAGGCGCAAAACCGGGTAGGCTATCTTGATGTTTTAAACCATCCGTATCTTCAGCGGTATACAGCGGTTTTACATCAATACCTTCCGGCGTTTGCCAAACCAACTCGTCAGCGGGGCGTCCCTTGCGCTCTTTAAACGCAAGTTGCTGCCAATCCGCCATTGTTGGCTTTTCCTTACCTGCCATGTACTTCTCCGACTTTTTTACTCAATTGGCAAACTATGAACCAGCAACCCATGCAATAGTAGGTCTATTTCTAACAACTAATATCACATTTGTTGCCATATTTATTCCTCGAAAACCGCTATATATGCTATAAATCGCCCTATAACTCACAATTTATAAACTTATTTAGAGGCAGTGAAATGGCGACAATTTGCCAGCATCATGTGATTAGCTGTATGCACGGACTAAGGGAGAGAGGCCTCTCACAGCAGCCCGCCTTAGAACGTGCCGGTATCAATCCTGTGGTTTTAAATAAACATAGTCAGCGCGTACATACAGATCAAGTAGCGCGCCTTTTTAAAACTGTTCAGGAAACTCTCGACGATGAGTTTATGGGCTTTACGCAAAACAACTGCAAGGTTGGGATGTTTGCAATCATGGCTGAGCTGGTTAGCCGCTGCGCTAATTTGGGCGAGTTATTAGAAAAGGCTGTGCGTTTTTATAACCTGACCAGCAATGATATTCCCATGCGTTTGGATCATGCCGAGGGCAATGCCGTGCTGAGCTTTGAAATGGCTCACCCTCACTTGGATCCGGAACATTTTATGACCGAGTTCTGGTTGGTGATCTGGCATAGATTTCCCAGCTGGTATATAGGCCAACCTATCCGCCTGCAGGAAACTCACTTCACCTTTAGTTCGCCCGCCCATAAGAGCGAACTTCAAATTATGTTTCCCGCTCCACTGGTATTTAACAGCCGCGCCAATCGGCTAATCTTTGATGCCCAGTATCTGGATAAACCACTGGTTCGATCCGACCAAGAGCTGACGCAGTTTGTCCAAAATGCTCCGGCCGATATTATGACTATCCCCGGTTTTGACAGTACATTGGAAGCTCAGATAGAACGGATTATTACTCAGCGTCATCCCGAGCGATTGGTGTTTGCCCCCATTCATCAGCTAGCCGCGGAGCTGGGTATTAGCTCGCAGACTTTACATAGAAGACTTAAAGAGAGTGCTACAAGCTACCAGAAGATTAAGGATAATTTGCGCCGTGAGCTTGCTACCCATAAATTAGTTGATGCTCGCATGAGTGTAGAAAAGGTCTCTGAGATCGTAGGATTTAGTGAGTCAAGATCATTTACTCGCGCCTTTAAGCATTGGACTGGGCTGTCACCTCGGGAATACATCAAACAGCAGAGCTAAGATGTCTATAAATTCGACATTAAGGTCTCTGCATATATTTGGGGTTATCACCTCGTGGGCATTGGGTGCTACAAAAGCAACAAACTGAAAGGTTTCATAAGTAATTATATGAATCCTATCTCAATAACCAAAATACTCGGCGACAGAGAATGTTCTCATCTATGTTTATGCTCGGCAAGACCCTACTTTTGCCGCAATTCATTCTTTATAAGGAAATACTCCATGTTTAAAAAAGCATTAATTCTGGGTGCAATCTCATCTATCGCTTCATTCTCAGTGGCTGCTCAAGAATCCTCCCTATCTTATACATACGCTGGCATCGGCTACGAGACTGGTGATATTGCTGACATAGACTTCAGTGGTTTTGGCATTTATGGCAGCAAAGCACTCAATGATTCATTTTTCCTCATAGCCTCATACCTCTCAATTGAATCGGATGACCAGTTTACCGATGGCTTCTTCACCGACGACATTGAGGCTAGCGGCTTTAACTTCGGTGTCGGTTTCCATACCCCGATTAATTCGACTGTTGATTTTGTCAGTACACTCTCGTATTCAGATGTTGAAGTTGAATTCGGTGACGATTCAGAAGATGGCAATGGTTACATTCTTGCTGCTGGCGTTAGAGCACTGCCCTCAGATGTGCTGGAATTGTCTGCTTTTATTGATTACGCCGATATCGAAGATGGAAGTGAAACCGGCTACTCATTAGGTGCAAGATACTTCACTACACCTGATATTTCACTGGGTCTGAGTTATGGCTCTTCAGATGACTTCGACGCAGTATCCTTCGATGTTCGTTTTGATCTATAACCGCTAAGCAAGATCGGTAGCCAATGTGATATTTGCATTGGCTACCAACCTAGAACACGCTAGAAAACTCTCCAACAACAAACATGACCTTCCTCGCCAAACAAAGTACCCTAGTAGCATAATTTTTCACCTAACTAGAAATTTCATGCCCGACAATAAAATTAGACTCACCCAATACAGCCACGGCGCTGGCTGCGGCTGCAAAATCGCCCCCAGTGTTTTAGAGACTTTTCTGCGTACCGACTTTGTAGCCCCAGACGATCCCAATCTACTCGTAGGCAACAACACCAAAGATGATGCAGCAGTCTATGATCTAGGCGATGGCACCGGGGTCATCAGCACCACCGACTTCTTTATGCCCATTGTCGATGATGCCTTTGAATTTGGTCGTGTGGCGGCTACCAATGCCATCAGCGATATCTATGCCATGGGCGGCACACCGATGATGGCCATCGCTATTTTAGGCTGGCCAATAAATACATTACCCGCAGAAATAGCCCAGCAAGTTATTGACGGAGGCCGTCATGCTTGCCGTGATGCAGGGATTCATCTGGCTGGCGGACATTCCATTGACTCCCCAGAACCCATATTTGGCCTGGCGGTAACTGGCCGTGTTGATCTTAAAAACCTTAAACAGAACAGTACGGCTAAGGCTGGCAATGTTTTGTTTTTAACCAAGCCCATAGGCGTAGGCATACTCACCACCGCCGAAAAACAGGGCAAATTAAAACCAGAGCATGCCCGCCTCGCGGTCGAAAGTATGATGAAACTCAACACCATCGGTGCCGCGCTCGCTGAAATTGACGCGGTTACCTGCATGACAGACGTCACCGGTTTTGGACTACTCGGCCACCTACTCGAGATATGCCAGGGCAGCGATGTAGCGGCAACGGTTAATCTAAAAGACGTACCGCTTTTAGATAATGCAGTGATTGATTACCTCAATCAGGGCTGCGTTCCCGGCGGCAGCACACGCAACTGGGAAAGTATTCACCCGCATATCCACGGCACTGATCAACAGAGCCAAACCCTGCTCTGCGACCCGCAAACTAGCGGCGGTTTATTAATTTCCGTTGAGCCAGCAGAGGCCGATAAAGTCAGTCAATTACTAAAACAAGCCGGCTGTTATCACCTGCCGATTGGCGAGCTTATGAACGCGACCGATGGCCCGCAGATAAAGGTTATGGCATGAGCCTGCCACGGGTTAATAACTACCGTCAATTGCTGCTCGACGACACACCAATGATAGACGTGCGTGCACCGACTGAGTTTGCCACTGGTGCACTGCCCTTCGCCGCAAACCTCCCACTAATGGCCGATGAAGAGCGCCATGAGGTGGGTATCTGTTACAAAGAACAGGGCCAGCAAGCGGCTATCGAACTGGGGCATCAACTAGTCACAGGTAAAGTCAAAGACCAACGCATACAAGCATGGCAGGACTTTATAACGGCCAACCCCAATGCTGTTTTGTTCTGCGCTCGCGGAGGTCTTCGCTCGGAACTGAGTCAGGAATGGTTGGCTGAAGCGGGGGTTGAATGCCCCAAGGTCGAGGGGGGTTATAAATCCCTGCGTGGCTTTCTATTTAACTATCTAAGCGATTATTGCCAGACTAAAACCAGACCGAATAATAATTTTATTATTTTGTCTGGTATGACCGGCACCGGCAAAACTGACATTATTAAAGACTTACCCACGGGTATTGATCTTGAAGGCGCAGCGAATCACAAGGGTTCGAGTTTTGGTCGGCCTCTGGATTGCCAGCCGGCCCAAATCGATTTTGAAAATAAAATTGCTCTGGATCTGCTAAAAGTACAAAACCAGCACCCCGATAAAACGGTTATTTTGGAAGATGAAAGCCGCAATATCGGCGCCCGCCATCTGCCGCATTATTTTTCTGATCTGATGGCGCAGAGTTCCTTTGTAGTGATCGATATGGATTTTGAGGAGCGTCTGAAAAGGCTGTGGCAGGAGTATGTTATTGAGCGCCACAGTAAGACTATGGCGTTTTATGGCGCAACAGGTGAGCAGGAATTTTTCAACTACCTGACCGAGAGTTTACTGCGGGTAAAAAAGCGTCTGGGCGGTCAACGCACTAAAGAACTTTTGGCCTCCATGGAAAATGCGATTGCCGTGCAACATCAGGATGATTTTGCCAGCCACCGTCACTGGCTTACAGTGCTTACTCAGGAGTATTACGATCCTATGTATAGCTATCAGTTGGATAAAAAGAAAGAACTGGTGGTGTTTAGAGGGAGTCGTTCTGAGGTTATTGAATATTTAAGCTGTCATTCTGAACGTATGTGAAGAATCTCTTGGTGCTGGACGGGGTCCTTCGGCTTCGCTCAGGATGACGGGGTGCTAAACCAAACCGCTGTCATCCTTTGCTTGGGGTGATGGAGTGCCAAAGACTATCAGCGTGGCTGCATTCTTACTCCTGCATCAAGACGAATAGTCTCACCATTCAGATAGCTATTCTCAGTAATATGCACCACCAACTGACCAAATTCACTGGGCTCACCCATACGCTTTGGGAAAGGAATATTCGCCACAATGCCATCTTGAACATTCTGCGGCATACCCAGCATCAACGGCGTTGCCATAACACCTGGCGCAATCGAATTCACCCGAATACCCTCGCTGGCTAGATCGCGCGCCATAGGTAAGGTCATACTGACAATCCCGCCCTTGGTCGCTGAGTAGGCGCACTGCCCCATCTGACCATCAAAGGCTGCAACTGAGGCGGTATTAACAATCACTCCCTTTTCAGCGCTATTTTCTGCCGTATTGCCGGCCATAGCCGCCGCCGCACAGCGAGAAACATTAAAGGTACCAATGAGATTCACCTCTACTACCTTGCGATAAAGATCTAAATCATGGGGCTGGCCCTCACGATTGATAATTTTTGCCCCAACAGCAATGCCAGCACAGTTAACGCAGATATCCACATGGCCAAAAACATCAATAATCTGTGCAAAGGCGGCCTCAACATCCACGCCACTGGCGACATCGACTTTAAAAAATTGCGCCTTATCAGTACCCAGCTCACTAACTGCCAGTGCACCTGCCTCGGCATTCATATCAAAAATAACTGCGGTTGCGCCGGCATTGACCAGTGCCTGAGCAGCTGCGCGGCCGAGACCAGATGCACCACCGGTTATGACTGCAACCTTATTCTGTAAATCCATTTTGAAACTCCTGACTATTCAACTTCTAGCTATACAATCTCTAACAATAGTTCACGGGCAATAATAATTCGCTGAATCTCACTGGTCCCCTCATAAATACTGGTAATACGCGCATCTCTGGTCCATCGCTCCAGTGGATACTCAGCACTGTAGCCATTGCCCCCAAGCATCTGCAACGCGGAATAACAGGCGGCATTAGCTTTTTCACTGGCAAATACCTTGGCCATCGAGGCCTCTTTGGAAAAGCTTAAACCCTGCTCCTTTCTTGAGGCCGCTTGCATCAACAACAGCCGCGCTGCTTCCAACTCGGTATAACGATCAGCCAGCATCCACTGCAAGCCCTGAAAATTCGACAGCGCCTGACCAAACTGCTGTCGCTCGGTAATATATTGCCGCGCATAATCCATTGCCGCCAAGCCAATTCCCAACGCAAAAGAACCCACACCAATGCGCCCACCGGCAAGCTCGCCCACAGCAATTTTAAAGCCCTGATTTTCAGCGCCTAAAACCGCGTCTAACGGAATTCGGCAATCGCTAAACAACACCTCATTGGTCGATGAGCCCTTCTGCCCCATTTTATGTTCGGCTTTGCCGATAGACAGCCCGGGATTATCCGCTTCTACCAGAAAGCAGGTAATACCCTTGCCCATGGGTGCCTGAGGATCCGTGACTGCCCACACCACAAACAGACCGGCGTATTCGGCACTGGTGATATACAGCTTGGTTCCATTAAGCACCCAGCTATCGGCCTCTTTAACGGCGCGACATTTCATGCCCGCAGGATCAGAGCCCGCTGTCGATTCTGTCAGGCAGAAGCCCGCGGCGGAATATTCCCCGGCACAGATTTTAGGCAGGTAGTTTTGTTTTTGTTGATCAGAACCGCAGGCCTGAATAACCTCGGCAACCATATTGGTGACAGAGACGGTGACTGCGGTAGAGGCACAGCCGCGACCAAGCTCGGTAAGCGCGACGCTAAAGGCGACAGAGCCTGCTTCAGTGCCGCCGTAATCAGCGGAGATGTTGAGGCCCATAAAGCCCAGTTCGGCGAGCTTTTTAAGATTGCCCAGCAGCAACTCGCGGCCCTCGCCAAGATCGAGCTGTTCTGCGAAAGGCAGCAGTTCGTCTGCGGAAAAACGGCGCGCCGTATCCTGAATGAATTGTTGTTCTTCATTGAGTTGTAAATACATGTAGCAACTCCTTTGCTAAAAAAATTAATCCTTAAGTAATATGACTGCTTATTGACTGACCGCCTGTACCAAAATAAATGGCGGTATTACCAGCGCCCAAACTGTGGCATTGGCTTCATACCAGGCTAATGCCTGTTGATCACTGACTTCTAATACGACTTTTTCGTCAAGCCACTGTTGAATCTGTGCGCTGTTATCCTGATGCAAAGCTATAGCGACCTGAATTAAATCGCCACCCTCGGCAACGGCCAGAACATTACCTAAAGCATAGTGCTTTTGCAGTTCATGCCAGTCAATTTTTGCCGTCTCGCTATTTAGACGTGTAATCAGTTCCTGATGATCAGTCGGTTCTGACATATTACTTAACCATTCCAGTTACAGAAATTGCGCAGTAATTGCAGGCCGGCATCGGCACTTTTTTCCGGGTGGAATTGAACGGCAAATAGATTTTTATGGCTAAGCGCGGCAGCAAAGTTCACCCCGTAATCACAGCGTCCGGCAATATAAGATGGGTCAGAGGGTGCCACATAATAGCTGTGTACAAAGTAAAAACGACTTCCCTGCTCAATGCCCTGCCAGAGCGGGTGATCAATACTCTGCTGAACATTATTCCAGCCCATATGGGGAACTTTGAGCTTAACACCTTGATCATCGACGAGATGATTGCCAAAGAACTTTACCTGCCCGGGCAAAAGACCCAGACAGTCGACACCGCCATTTTCTTCACTGCTTTCGAGCAGTGCCTGCATACCGACACAGATAGCCAGTACCGGTTTGCTCTTCATGGCCTGACTGACCACGTCACCAACATTTAAGCGCTGAATCTCACCCATACAGTCGCGGATGGCACCAACGCCGGGAAATACCACGCGGTCGGCATCCTCAACCACGGCAGGATCGGCAGTTATAGAGACTTTGGCACCGGGGCAGACATGCTCCAGGGCTTTGGCAACGGAATGGAGATTGCCCATACCGTAATCAATCACGGCTATATGGCTGCGGAAATCACTCATAAGATTTTTTCGTTGTTGGTCTATCTATCAAAAAACTTCTTTTAAAAAAAGGTACTCTTAAAGAGTACCTTTTGTAGATGGCATTACACCGGCCATGCGTTCATCAGCAGTTGCGGCTACGCGCAGTGCGCGACCAAAGGCCTTAAAGATAGTCTCGACCTGGTGGTGTGCATTGGCACCGCGCAGATTATCAATATGCAGTGAAACCAGCGCGTGGTTTACAAAGCCCTGAAAGAACTCACGGACTAGATCAACATCAAAACTACCAACGTGGCTGCGCACAAAGTCTGCTTTCATTATCAGACCTGGACGGCCAGAAAAATCCATCACTACACGAGACAGCGCTTCATCTAATGGTACATAGGCGTGGCCATAGCGAGTCAGGCCTTTCTTGTCGCCAATCGCTTTAGTAATCGCCATACCTAGAGTAATGCCAATATCTTCAACGGTGTGGTGATCATCAATATGCGTATCACCAGTGGCCTGAATATCCAGATCAACTAAACCGTGTCGTGCGATTTGATCGAGCATATGCTCCAAAAAAGGGACAGGTGTCGCAAAGTTTGCTTTACCCGTTCCATCCAGATTAACCGTTACTGTAATCTGTGATTCCAGTGTATCGCGTGTCACTGTCGCAATGCGATCAGCCATGGTGTTCTCCAACGTCAGACTCATTTCAAAGGCGCATTATAACCAGAATTTTTTATATTTCCGAAACAATTAGGTGCTACAATCTCGCGCATGAAAAACTATAGATGGATAGTAGCAGTCGCACTGAGCCTAATTTTAGGGCTTGGGTCTGTTGTTACCTCTGCACATAGTCATATTGATGGACCCACTGATAGTAATAGTGAGCATCTAGAGGGCAGCTGTAGTATTTGCTTTCAAGAATCCACTGTTATCGTCAATCCTGATACCAGTGCCACTATTGTGGTTAGACCCACAGCGTCAAAACCCGTCTTCAGCAGGGTTAAACCCGCCCAAAGATTCTCCCTTTACCTGTCTAGAGCTTCGCCCTCTAACGCTTAGAAATTAACTCTACAACTCTAATTTTTTAAGTAAAAGGTATAAAAATGCACAATTTTAAATACGTTGCAGCACTGTCTGTGGCGGTCCTGTTCGCGCCAATTTCAGCAAGCGCAAACAGCAATATAGAAGAAGTTATTATTACATCATCGTTGATTGATGCCGCGTCAGATGAAATCTCAAACCCACTGCATGTTATCAGTGGCGAATCTATCGCTACCGATGCAAGCCAAAGCATTGGTGCCACTATTGATGGTTTAGTGGGCATATCTACCAGTGATTATGGCGCCGCTGTTGGCCAACCGATTATCCGCGGTATGTCAGGATCCAGGGTTAAAATTCTCAACAATGGCAAAGTAATCAGAGATGTTTCAGGTTTGGGGCCCGATCATGCCAATGATGTTGATTTAAATAACATTCAGCAAATCGAAATAGTTAGAGGCCCATCGTCTCTACTTTATTCCAACGGAGCCATCGGCGGAATAGTCAATATCGTTGATAACACAATTGCCCGCAAAGACTTTACAGAATCAAAGTTTCAATTGGGCTTGGAAGCTCAGACGGTCAATGATGGCGACTCCCATGACTTTTCCTATCAAAACAATATCGGTGGCTTGAATTTCAGCGCTGCTTACAAAGACTCTCAGTTTGGTGAATACGATATTCCTGAGGGCGCAGTTGTTCATGATGAGGAAGTTCACCCTGGTGAGGAACCTGAAGAAGATCTAAATCATCTGCCTAATTCTGATGCCGGATCTACCTCAAAAAAAGTCGGTATCTCCAAGACCGGAGATTGGGGATATTTAGGGCTATCTTTCAGCGATAACGAAAATCTGTACGGTATTCCTTTTCATGGAGATGATCACTCTGGTGAGGAACCTGAAGAAGAAAGAATTTTCTCCACAACTGAATCTAACGTTACCAATCTAGAAGGCTCCTATGTTTTAGATAATAGTTGGTTAGCAAAAATCGATTACAACTTCAGAGACTCCGATTATTCATTGACTGAGCAGCATGCCGAAGAAGAGGGGCATCTCATTGAGGATCTGGAAAATGACCCTCATAAAGAAGAAGGCCCAACCACCTTCAGCAATGAAGCCCAAGAATATGGGGCCATCTTTGATCTAGCCAATGATTCAATATCACAGAAAATCGCTGTAAATTTTGTTGTTGAAGATATTTCCGTTATCGGTGATGAGGCCTTTATCAACCCAACGGAAAGCGAAGAAATGACTCTGGGTTACTATCTGAGCAAAGACTTTGACTTATTTCATGTCGACTTTGGTATTAGACATGATCAAATTTCAAGAAAAGGTTCTGTCAGCCATGAAGCAGAACTAGAGTATTTTGATCGAGATATCAACACGACTAGCTATGCCCTGACTCTGAGCAGAGATATTAATGATTCATTTGAGGTGAATTTTGGACTGTCATCTGTCGAAAGAGCACCTTCAGCGGTTGAGCTATTAATGAATGGTCCTCATCTGGCAACAGGAAGAGTTGAGGTTGGTAATTTCAACCTGGCATCAGAAACGTCCAATAATATCGATCTGAGCTTTAACTATAAAAATGATGGTTTCTTTGCTGCTCTGACCTTCTTCCAAAATGATGTGGATAACTATATCTACCTTATGGATGAGACTGAAGAAGAGCACGATGATCATGATGATGAAGACCATCATGATGGTTTAATCCTTGCCAATTACCTTCAGCAGGACGCCGAGTTTGACGGTTATGAAATCGAAATAGGCAAGACCTTTGACCTTGCTCGTGGCGAACTAACACTGTCATACGGTAGAGATTCTGTTACAGGCAAATTTACAGACGGAACAAATATTCCACGCATTACTCCGGAAAGAGACATATACCGAGTTGCCTATGTGGAAGATGGTCTAAAGTTTGCACTGACTCTCAAGGATGTATCAGCTCAAAACGATATAGCTGAAAATGAAACTGCTACCGATGGATTTAAACTATTAAATCTAAATCTATCAAAAACAATTGAAACTAGCCCGGGACACAGCTTGACCCTTTCATTGTTCGGCAAAAACCTGTTGGATGAGGTGGCTAGAAATCATAGCTCGTTTGTTAAGAACGAAGTGCCAATGTCCGGTAGAAATCTAGGTGTAAAAGCTAGTTACTCTTTCTAGACACTAAGTCGTTTATCAGTATTTAAGGGTTGTACTCTTTGATGTAATATAAGGTCCAAAGAGCAACCCTTAAATTGTTGGTGATCGTGAAAAAATTTTTAAAATGGGTGACCACTTGCCTAATCGCAGTGGTCACTTTATTTTCTGCAGTAATTATTTATATCTCATTGGCTGTCGATATCAACGACTTCAAGACAGATATTGAGTCTCAGGCACGCCAACAGGGTTTCGATCTCGCCATTGACGGTGATCTCGCCTGGACATTTCTCCCTCAGCCGGGCATCAGTATTGGGCAGGCTCGCTTTTCTGATCAGAACACCGCTGCCGGCAGCGTAGATAAGCTCACTCTTTCAGTATCCTGGATCGATCTTTTCTCAATCATTCTCGACCCAAATCAGCTTAACCTTAGCTCCGTGAAACTCGAAGGTGGCCAACTTCGCTATAGCCCCCCAAACAGCCAGCCGGTTCAATTGGATAACATTAGTCTTAAAGCCAGCAACATCCATTTAGATGGAACAGATTTCCCTCTCACAGCGTCTCTGCAGGCACTTGGTGGCCAGCAGGTTGCCGTAGATAGTAATATTTCAGTCGTTGTTGCTAACCGCATAATACAAAGTCTTAACCTGACAGATCTGGCAGTCCGCTTAAACGATATTGAGATTAATGGCAGCATTGCAGCAAGCAACAGCCTGAGTCTTATCGAGGGCAATCTACAAACCAACAGCTTTAGCCTGGTACAGCAACTGCAACGGGTGGCAGAAATGCTGCCTATTGTCAGCGTACCTGAGATGGCCGACCCCGCAGCCTTGACCGAGGTCAGTATCGAGAGCAACTTTACCCTTGATACTGTGGCTGTATCAGATATTAATAACCTAATCATGCTCGATGGCCAAGCCATTCAGGTTGACCTGCAAATAGACCAGCCGCGCAACAAGCTGACCACCATTGTTTCAGCCGATGTTATCAAGGCATCAAACTATCTACCCAAGTCTGGTAGCAGCGCCGACAACAGCGGTCTATTCGCGCCACTGGCCATTCCCTTTGCGCTTTGGCAGGGCCAGAGTCAGGTTGAAATAACCATTGGCAGTGTTCAACTTAATGATTTCGCAGTGGACAATTTCTACAGCAATGTCTTTGGTAATGATCGGGTATTGCGTATGAGCTCGTTAAATGCCGATCTGTTTGGTGGGCAGGTGAATGCTATCGGACGACTGGATATGCGTTCGGCCACCCCTGAATTTGAACTGCAAAACTCGCTGACAGATATAGATCTAGAGCTGGCTCTGCCGGCTATTGCGGACAACAGTGACTTGTCAGGCCTGCTCAGCTTAGAGGTTGAGATCCAAGGTAGCGGTAACAGTAGTGAAGAAATAATCAGTGCACTGAGTGGCACGGGCGATCTAACTGTTTTAAACCCGACTTATTTGGCCATTAATGCTGAGGAGACCTTCTGTAATGCCGCCGCACTGTTTGGTGGCAGCCCAACCAACACAACCTGGTCAAAGGGCACAGAGTTGGAAACCCTGACTAGCCAATTTAGCTTGGAAAATGGCAAGGTGCTGATTAGAGATTTAAAAACCGCTACCGGAAATCTCTCCGTCAGCGGTCGTGGGACTGTGCAGTTATTACTTAAACGCTACAGCGTTACCGCCAATACTAGAGTTAATGCATCCACCACAAGTGCTTCTGGATGTTCGGTGAATACCAGTCTGCGCAACCGCAATCTGCCGTTTATCTGCACCGGTAGTTACGATGCCGACGGCAAAACCAACTGCAAACCAGACGACAGTCTGGTGCGAGACTTCCTTAAAGGGAGTATTTTTCAGCAGCTTGGCGGACAGCTTTTTGATACGCCGGTAACAGAGAAAGATAGCAGCGAGCAAGAAGAGCAAGAAACAGACCCGCTGAAAAATCTTCTTAAAGGTGTTCTGGAAAGAAAGCTGAAATAATTATCTCAGGATTTATCTAAAGCATTTATCTAAAGCCAAGAGCTATAACAAAGAGCTATAAAATAGTGTCCCCTAAAAAATTCCAAGATGCAGTACTCAACTGGTTCGACCAATATGGCCGTACCAATTTGCCATGGCAAAAGAGTATCAATCCCTACCGGGTTTGGGTCTCGGAAATCATGCTGCAGCAAACTCAGGTCAGCACAGTAATCCCCTACTTCGAACGTTTTATGCACAGCTACCCAACGGTGGAAACTCTGGCAGCTGCACCCTTAGATGAGGTACTGCACCACTGGACAGGTCTTGGCTACTACGCCCGCGCCCGCAATCTGCATAAAACCGCACAGCAGGTTAGCAATGAGCTCGGCGGCCTGTTTCCCGATAATGTTAGCCAGCTAATTGAACTGCCTGGTATAGGGCGTTCTACCGCCGGTGCAATCAGCTCTATCGCCTTTAAAAATCAGGCGACCATTCTCGATGGCAATGTAAAACGGGTGCTGGCTCGCTATAGCGCTATCGACGGTTGGCCCGGTAAAAGTGCGGTGGTTGAAAAGCTCTGGTTGATCGCCGAGACCTATACTCCTTATAAGCGTATTGCCGACTACACTCAGGCGATGATGGATTTGGGCGCGACGCTGTGTACGAGATCCTCACCTAACTGTGAGCAGTGTCCACTGGTAAAAGATTGCAAAGCTTATCAGCAGGGTAACCCGCAGGATTATCCGGGTAAAAAACCGAAGAAAAAGCTACAGGTAAAAACTACTTTCTTTTTAATGATTAAAAATAATCAAGGTGCGCTGCTGTTAGAGCAAAACCCACCGGCGGGACTCTGGGGCGGGCTCTGGGTATTTCCACAATGTGAATCACAAGATCAATTAAAGGAAACCTATTTAAAGCTTGGTATACAGGCTAAAAGCCAGCAGATTCTTGCCGTGAAACGCCACACGTTCAGTCACTTTCATCTCGATTATCAGCCGGTAGAGATATCTATCAGCCATTCTGGGGCCGCTGCCGGCCAGGTTGCTGAACAGGGTAATCAAGTCTGGTATAACCCGCAGAATCCACTATCATTGGGTATGCCTGCTCCAATTAAAGCATTACTGCTGAAGCAGAATTAAAACATTACATAGAGGTTAGTTATGGCGCGCATGGTTCACTGTCGCAAACTCAAGCAAGAATTACCCGGGCTGGATATGCCCCCCTTCCCCGGTCCTAAAGGACAGGAAATTTTCGAGAATGTCTCAAAACAAGCATGGGCAGAGTGGATGACTCATCAGACGACGCTAATTAATGAAATGCGTCTGAATATGATGGATTTAACCGCTCGAACTTACCTCTCGGAACAGCGCGAAAAGTACTTTTCTGGCGAACAGGTGGATCAAGCTGAAGGATACGTGCCACCTACTGAATAATCCCTTGACGTAGTGGATTTCAAACGCTTTAATACGCGCCTCTCGCAAAGTGCATCTGTTATTGCGAAGCCCGGTTAGCTCAGTTGGTAGAGCAGAGGATTGAAAATCCTCGTGTCCTTGGTTCGATTCCGAGACCGGGCACCATAATCTTAGAAGCCTCAGTTTACGCTGGGGCTTTTTTGATTCTATAAGAAAGTCATCGAACGGTTAGATGGATTCGCGCAAGAGCGCTCAGGGCTTTGCCCCGCCTTCGCAAGCGAACGCGCCCAAAATGCTGCGCATTTAGTCCGAGACCCCGTATTCCTGTGAAATTATTTGGTGTTAGTGGTTCTACTTTTTGTCATCCCGACAAAGCGAAGCGACGAGGGATCTCCAGCAGATTTCTCCCTCTGGTCGAAATCACAAGAAACTGAGAAACGCGCCCAAAATGCTGCGCATTTAGTCCGAGACAGGGCAATTTCGGGAAATTATTTAGCCTTGCTGGTTAGGGCACTATGACTCTAATCGTCGCACCAATATAAGAAAGTCATCCCAGCACAAACACGTCACCCCAGCGAAGGCTGGGGTCCATATACACATAGATACCTACCTTCGCTGGTATGACTATGTCTGGGCTACTACGACTATTAATCAGACTCTAATTGATAATTTCGTAGGCAGGTATTTAATAATTCATAGGAGGCTATTTTCAACCCATCTAAATTGATAAATAAGTCCATTTGACGCTGTTCATAGACTGACATAAGTTCACCAACAAAATGGCTAAGGTTTGAATCACCCGATGAAATTGCACAACCCTCAGTGAATAATTCGTTGGCAATTTGGTTTGACCAATCTTCTGAGTACGTTATATAGCTCGATGATTGATCGTTGCTTTCAACCTGATCGACGATATCTACAAGAACCTGCTGATAAGCAGCACAAGCAATCATTATTCCGACTCCATAGTCTCCAACTAATCCATCCCAAGCCAACTGATTAACATCAGGTTGCTGCCAATCGAGATTTGTATAGCTGTAAACATGCGCCTGTTCATTGTAAAAGAACTCTCCATCTGGGCCACGAACAGCAAAATTCCTGTCACAGGTGGGCATCTCTAATGGACTGTCGACCTCCCCATCTTCACCGACCATGGATTCAATCAAAACATCAATGGTAATATCCTGCGCGGTAGTTAGCGGCCCTGGCACCATCTTATACTCTGTATCCGACCAACTTTCAGTTGCCTGGTCTGAGGCGGTTACGGTGACTGAGTAAGTCGATTTAACTGCCGGGTCAGGGGCTGAATTAAAGCTTAACTCGCCTGTTTCTGAATCTATAACTAGCCACTCTGCATCAGAGCCACTAAGGGAATAACTAAGGGTATCTATAAATTCCAGCTGAACAGGATTTTCATAAGAACCTTCTGTGTAACTGATGGTTCCATCGCGATCTGTTGCTGTAACTGTGCCAATCTGCACATCATTTGCTGATACTGTATAGCTGGTTGGGGAAGTGAAGACCGGCGCATTGTCGTTATCGTTAATGATAAATAAAGATAATTCATGGCAACTGCTCCAACTCTCTTCTTCTCCATCCTCAAAATAAGCCGGCCCATAGATCTGATTATCCTGACTGATAATCAAAGGGGCGCCAAGCGGGTAATGTTTTATACCCTCTTGAGTTCGCTCCCAGGCACAATACATCTGGCTAAGGCTGCCACCCCAAACTCCATCACCCAATGCTTCACGCTCGTCCCCGACCTGATTGAAAAAAGGTAGTGTGTCGTAATCCATAGGTAGGCTAGATACCATTTGAGGAACGAAACCCAGCTCGGAAGGATGCATATCTCCATAGGTAACAGCAAGGTCCAAAAAATTCCCCACACTTCCAAAGAGTTGTAAGAAAGAATGAAACCCTGAGTAAATCACACCATCAGACCAAAAGCAGTTCCCGTCACAATCAACAGTGTTCATGTACAGAGCACCGGTATAGGTGTTAATTACTCCCCCAACAAAATTAGTGCGACTTTCTGGGTCAGATAGTTGCGGGTTAAAAGCCTCTATAAAATAATCTCCTGGACCCGTAATTTCATTAAGAAGTTCATATCTTCTTTTGAGTGTCATAAAAATACTATCTTCTTCAAGTCTAAGATAGCCATCTATTCCATCGCAATTTCTATTTGCACAGGACTCTGGCGCTATAAGCCCGTTGATACCCAGAGCTGCCGGTGTCTGAAGGAACAAAAGCTCGGATTCTCTTATGGTTACTGATGTATTTATACTAAAGATAGGGTCTTCGTTAATATCTGCGATATTGACTGTTAACTCCTGCTGGCTACTCTCAATCCCGTCATAGGCTATAACGGTTAATAAATAAGTAGGCCGGCTTTCATAATCAAGCATTGTGTGGGCCGTTATTACACCTGAAGCCGAATCTATACTGAACTGTGAAGCATCATCACCAGTTAAGCTATAAATAAGATTGGCCGCATAGCCAGGCGAAAATGTGCCGCTAACAGTTGCCACAGCCTGTTGATTTTCATAGACAGTTACTTTGCTACTTAAGGTAATCTGTGGCGCAACATACTCTGCCAAAAGTGATTCAATATAGGCTTTAATCTCGCTAGGGTCTTGTCTTAGACCATCTTCTGCAACCAGATCAGCGATTAATGACTCACCATAAAAACCGAACAGGTAACGCAATATAATCAGGCCGTCTGATAATGCTTCAACATGCCCATCGTTATCAACATCAAGGCTTGCACCAAGACTATTAATACGCTCTTGAACCTCAATGGAAGCGCTGAAAAGGGCATCGCTACCTATAGCACCGTTGATTAACTGCTCACCGGTAAAGCCAAACATATTTCTGAGCAATAGCAGGCCATCAGTCAGGGCGTCATATTCACCGTTGCCATCGACATCGAGTAAGCTAGTTGTACTCGTCAAGCGCAGTACTAAATGTAACGCGGCTTCCTTTTGAATATTGTAATCGCTTAGCGTTCTCACATCCTCAAGCTGTTTGCCTGCAAAAACAAGTCGTTGTTGATCTGGCAGTATGCCCGTATTGTCTTGAATTTTTTGCTTCACAATTTCTATGGTGTCAGAAGGTTCAACGTCAAGGGTAATTGTTGTACCAGTGAGTGTCTTAATAAAAATTTGCATTGAAAGCGCATCGGATGCAACAAGCAAGAGTGCTAAAAACAGCATAGATCTTAGACAGAACATTATGAAAACCTTAAAAATGTGAATAGGAATGGGGATGGGGGGGGATAAATTTCTTATTTAGTTATGGATATTATTACGCCCACCATAATTGACTTATGATGAGTGGTCAAATACAACAGCAGGTGAAGGCTATAACGCTAAAAGGCTATATATAGAGATTATTAAGGCTTTATTCAATGGTTCCTTCGCCGGCTTGAGGTTAGTGAAGCTGGCATGACTAATCTTCAAATAGAATTGCCTAGTGCTGACTCCAGGCTCGTTCATTTTAGCGCAGTTTTTCTCAATAATAGATCGTCGACACTGAGGTAACTTAGAAAGTAGCAATTTGTTGTTACTCTGCTTTTTTCTCCTAGCTCTGTTCAGTAGTTTGTTTATTGTCGGTCTCATCATCGACGGGTTCGAGCGCTATACCAGAGCCGAGTAACACACCAATCCAGTGCGTTTCTTGCTGATTTTCCAGCGCAATTTTGATCATAATAGTCAGCGGAATCGACAGCAACATGCCCACTGGGCCCAACACCCAGCCCCAAAGCACCAGAGAGACAAATACTACCAGCGGGGAGAGATTTAAACCCTTGCCCATCCAGCGCGGCTCAAGCATATTACCCATCACCAGATTGACCACAACAAAACCGCCAAGGGTCAAGCCCGCCGGGAAAATCCCCAGCTGAACAGCAGCCAACAATACCGCTGGCACCGCGGCAATAAACGAGCCCACTGTGGGGACAAAATTAAGTAAAAAGGCAATTAGCCCCCAGAGTACTGCGTAGTCGACACCGAGAATGGACAACCAGATAAAGATCAGCAATCCGGTAAGTAGACTGATTGCCGTTTTAATGGCCAGATAGCTGTGCACGCTCTCGGAAAATTTGGTTAGCCATTCCTGAGAGACATCCGAGCCCCTGGCCAATCTAAGTTTCTCGCCAAAACCCATATTTTCCGCAAGAATAAATATAACTGTCAGCAGAATCATCACTGCATTGGTCATCACATTGCCAAAGGATGCCAGAGTGCTACCAGCAAATGACATAACGACACTGGGGTCGAAGCTGTTCTGCCAAAGCTGCTGGTCGATAACAATACCGCGCAGGCTCAACCACTGTTGAACGCCCTCGCTCATGGCCGTCAGTTTGGCGGAGTAAATTGGAATATCCTGACGGAAATTGTCCACAGAGGAACCAATCACCGCAGTTAATAACAGACCGACCAAGAGAATTAATATAACGATAAGCAGAATAGCCAGACCGCCGGGAATGCCGCGCTCTTTAAGCCACCCAAGTATCGGCGAAACTATCATGGCAATAAACACTGCCAGCAAAAAAGGCACCAACAGAGCGCCGGCCATTTTTAGGCCTGAGACTACAATTACAAAGGCAGCGGCAATAACCAAAAATCTGGCGATCGGTGATGTCTTTTCAATCATGATGGTGCTCCGTTTTTAGCAAAACTTATTTATTGAGAATTAGCCTGTTGAGAGTTTGCAGTTGCTGTTTAATCTGTGCTCGACCAGTGTCAGAGAAGATAACCAATCCGCGCCGCACTGTCATCTCAGTGAGCGCTAACATAGCACATTGAACACGAATGTCATCCAGCTCTGGATTATGGTGAATAGGCATACCGGTAAATACATCCCAGTCATCCTCAGTGGCAGTTTCAGCCAGCACGGATTCAAGGAGTCTTTTTATATTGATAGCTTCGATACGATAGACAGGAAGCCCGATATAGCGAAACACTAAAAGGGCTACCAAAATTAGTACAAACGTGAGTCCAACGGTAATAATAAAATCCATACTTTTGCCTATGGAAAACCATTATTTAAAACTGATCTGGGTGCTTTCCCTTAAACTGACCGTAGTATTCGATAATGGCGGCAATATCAGCCTCATTATCGCCGGTGGGCTCAAATACATCACCGAGTACAATCCGCTTATTGGCAAAATCCAATGCGCCGAGCTGAATTTTGCAGTTATTTTTCTCAGCTATACGCAAAAACCCAGACTTCCATTTCGGTGATTTCTTACGCGTCCCTTCAGGAGCTACCACTAAAACCACACCATTATCTTTTTTAACCGCTTCATCCACATAACCCATCACTGCATCGGGCTTTTCGCGGTTGACCGGAATACCGCCCAGCCAGCGCATAAACCAGGTTATACCGGGCTTAAAAATAGTATGTTTTCCCAGCCAACGTACACGGGCATTAATACCTAAAACAGCGGCGATACCAAAAACAAAATCCCAGTTAGAGGTATGCGGAGCGGCGACAATCAATACACGCTCAGAGTTGACTATATTACCTTCCAGGTTCCAGCCGATTGAGCGGTAGAAAGTTCTGCCAAACCAGCGGGTAAGGCGACTGCGATTGGTGCGCAAATGCTCAGGACATTGCTCCTGGGAGATTGTATTTACCTTTTTGCTCACACCTCTGTCACTCATAGCTGGGCTCTTCAATTTTTATTATTTTAGCTAAAGTTAGCTGTTATTAATGCTCGCGCGTAGAGCGAAATGCAATTTCCGGATAGCGCTCTTCGGTCAGTGATAAGTTTACTCGGGTCGGTGCCAAATAAGTCAGGTGGCCACCCCCATCAACTGCCAGATTATCCTGAGTCTTGTTTTTAAAAGACTCCATCTGTTTGCTGTCCTCAGCTTCAGTCCAACGCGCGGAATGCACATTTACTGATTCATAGATTGCCTCTACACCGTATTCTTCTTTCAGGCGATAAGCGACAACATCAAACTGAAGTTGACCCACAGCACCAACAATCACATCGTTATTGCGAAACGGGAAAAACACCTGAGTACTGCCCTCTTCTGACAGCTGGCGAATACCGTTTTGTAACTGCTTGGCTCTGAGAGGATCGGCTAACCGAATACGCTTAAACAGTTCTGGGGCAAAGTGCGGAATGCCGCTGAACTTGAGATCTTCGCCTTCGGTAAAGGCATCGCCAATTTGGATCGAACCATGGTTGTGTAGACCAATAATATCGCCTGCCTGCGCTTCTTCAAGAGAGATTCGCTCGCCCGCTTTAAAGCTAAAAGCATCGGCAATTCGCACAGTCTTTCCCGTGCGAACATGTTTCATCTTCATACCTTTGGTGTATTTTCCCGAGCAGATGCGTAGGAAAGCAATCCGGTCGCGGTGCTTGGGGTCCATATTAGCCTGAATCTTAAATACAAAGCCGCTAAACTTTTTCTCATCGGCAACCACCTCGCGCTCCTTTGTAGCTCGAGGCTGTGGTGGTGGTGCCCAGCGGACAAAATCGTTGAGCATTTCACGGATACCAAAGTTACCCATGGCGGTGCCAAAAAATACCGGTGCTAATCGGCCAGCTAAAAACTCATCCTTATCAAACTCGTGGGTTGCGCCTTTAACCAATTCCAATTCTTCGAGTACATCATCGGCATAATCACCGAGCGCCGCATAGGCCTCAGGAGAATCCAGACCTTTAATCTGGATATCATCCGCCAGAGTGTGGCCCTTGCCCTGAGTGTAGACATGAATGGTATCGGTATAGAGGTTGTAGACACCGCGAAAGCCACGGCCCATACCAATTGGCCAGTTTATCGGCGCAGCTTTAATTTTGAGTACGCCCTCGATTTCGTCCAATAGCTCGATAGGATCGCGAATCTCGCGGTCCATCTTGTTTACAAAGGCAAGGATCGGCGTATCGCGCAGACGGCAAACATCCATCAGTTTAATCGTGCGATCTTCCACACCCTTGGCGCCGTCAATCACCATCAATGATGAATCAACCGCTGTCAGAGTGCGGTAGGTATCCTCAGAGAAATCTTCGTGACCCGGAGTATCGAGCAGATTAACCATACAATCGCGATAGGGAAACTGCATCACCGATGAAGTCACCGAGATACCCCGCTCTTTCTCCATCGACATCCAATCCGAGGTCGCATGGCGGTCGCTTTTGCGACCTTTTACCGTACCCGCCACCTGAATCAAATTGCCGAGCAGCAAGAGTTTTTCGGTGATGGTGGTCTTACCCGCATCCGGGTGCGAGATGATAGCAAACGTGCGTCTATTGTTGATTTCATTGATAAAATTGCTATCAGCCATACCCTATAAGTCCTAATTTGTACTTAAATTTGTACTTGCTTGTTAAATTGCCCCCTCACCCGTTTTTGGGGGAAAGGCGGCTAAAAAGCGCGCTATTCTAACGAATAACCGCTGCGCCATACACTACTACGCCAAAATGCCTTTCAGCTTTTCTAATGCCAACTTATGTTTATTCTCCGGCATCTTAGCCAGATTAATCTGCTTCCACTTAATGGCCGGAAGCTTACTTACACCCTCTAAACCAAGCAACGCCCAATCTGGCTCACGGCTTTTAAACGTTAGAAGAAAACCCTTCTCGCTTTCTGTTAGCCCTTGGTGAATAAGTTCGACCAAACGTTCTCTAACAGCCACCAGCTCTTCTAGCGTCACATCCGTCTCGGCCATGTTTGCAAACTCACCTGCGTAAATGGCCGATAACTCTTTGTATTGCGGCTTCAGCAGTTCGGCCATAGGCCGATTGTGGCTCGATAAATACACGAGAAAGGCTTTGCGTATGTCATCCGTTAAGCCTTCATTCTCTAAAAGCCACTTAACATCGAATAAGTCTCTTGGGTGCTGCCTATCCAATGCCGCACAGATTTTTCCGGCGTAAAGATCAGCTAGCGCCACCACGGGTACTTCAACGTAACCGAACTCTTCTTCAACAGCTTCGCAAACTTCCATAAGACGCGGCTCGTAAACCGTTCCACGTAACACTGGAGAAAGCTCCACTTTAATTTGAACCCCGTTGCGCGCAACGATGAGCCTCAACGAATCCCGTTTCGATTTATAAGCTTCGATTATCTCCGCATCTTTGAACGCGGTTTTTAAATCAGCACTAATGACATCCAATGCCTCACAAATCTCATCCAAAGCCTCATCACGGGCTTTCATAGGCAGATAAACTAGATCAATATCGACAGACAAGCGTGGAAACTCTCTTACAAAGAGGTTGATAGCCGTTCCACCTTTAAGCGCAAAGCAGGCCTGCTTCGCGACGAAGGGCAAAACCTGCATCAACAACTGCACTTGCTTGTAATAAATACTGCTTCTATCCATCCTCAATATCCTTATCTCTAATCTTCACTGTTCAATGCCATATGCGACGGAACCATATTTGAAGGGACAGTGATTAAATAATCCGTATCCAACTTACCGCCTTTGGCCACAACACGCTTACCTGAGCCTAAGTCATAATCCTTGACGTTTAGTTTGCTAAACCAAGGATAGGCTTGGCGCTTTGCCATCCAGAAAAACAATCGCTTGGCCTTTACGCTTTTACAGGCTTTCAAAAGTGTATCGAGCTTTCTGGGCGACAGGTTCACTAACCCCTGCATTAACTCATCGGCATGCTCAAACGTCACTCTATCTGGCAAGTCCATCAATAATTCCAATATGGCTTTCTCAGGGCATGAGAAATACACAGGAGGTAATTCAGCCTCCCACTCATGCTCTTTGATAAAAGCCTTGTTCTGTAACACGCTTTCAGGCCATAGCTTACTTGTTCTATGGCCTTCAAACTTCATAGGCAATGATAAGCGCGCCAACCATGTTGGCAACCTGCCTTGTACATATAAATGGATATGCGGCGTATTGCCCAATGACAAATACTGCGACAATCCTGATAGACCTAAAGCAGATAACCCACCGACAACAACAGGCGAGGCGTTCTCAGATCCATCCTTCTCCATACGCTGCATAGAGGCGATTACGCCCTCCCAGCTTACTGAGCGAGAATACTGACTATAAACGCCAGTCGCCAAAAGCAATAAGGTTTCAGTCTTAACAGCATTGTCGAGTGCATGAGCACTCAAGCCCTGATCTGCCAGCCACCTTTTAGTGGCCAACATGCCATAAGGCAGAAGCGCTTTAAGTGACTGCTTATAAGTCCCTTTTACACCCTCACCCTTTGAAGTCATGCTATTAACCAAGTGCACTTACCTTTCTTAGTATTTTTGGCCGTTAAGCCCGCTAAAACCACTCAATAGTTTATCACTACCGATATATACGGCGCAAAACGCCGTATAATTTATAAATATCAAACTAACATAAACCGAAAAAGTTTACTAACATTATTTTTCACGGCGATTAACGCCGTAAATAAATCAAAATTCAAACTGGAAGGTTTAATAAATAGCGTCTCTGGGTACTTACACTACCCAAGGCCAGCATTATTTAAACTTTTGGGGCTCAGCTTGGCTCGACAAGAGACAATATAAGCGAAGCATGAGCAACTAAGGCCAATAGGCCTCTGAACCCCAAAAGCGCGGTAGATTGAAGCCCCCGCCTTAACAGGGGCTTCACCTATTTAATGGCTCCAAAATATATGTATTTCCTGATAGCCTGTTTCTATTGTAAAGATGTCGCCGCCTAGCTCCATATCTCGCCCCATGCGTTCATAGTCGATATACATTTCTAAGTGGCTTGGAATATTGCCGGTGTCCTCGGTTAGCTCTTGGGCATAATCCGCCACACTGGCATGACACCCACAATAACTTTCTTCTATGGTTTTTCTGGCGCTTTTAATCCTACCTGCCAAATCCAGCCGCACCTGTACCACGTAAATCTACTTTGCTAACTAGTCGATAATATTTGGCGATCCGCGACTCATGCAGTATGGTTTCGGCACTTCGCATCAATACAACAATAACAGCACGAAAAAATAGCACATTGGGAGCAAAAATGAAGTATCAGGGCCAGACCGAGTATGACCACAAAGGACCTTCACCACGTCGTGGAGTATTACTCTGTAATCTGGGCACCCCGGATGCACCGAAAACCCCTGAACTGCGTCGCTACCTTAAAGAGTTTCTCAGCGATCCCCGAGTTGTCGAGGTTCCGCGACTGCTGTGGTGGATGATTCTCAATCTGATTATTCTGCGTATTCGTCCGCGCCGTTCGGCCAAGCTCTACCAGACTGTCTGGTCTGAGGGCGGCTCTCCCCTACTGGTTCACAGCAAGGCTCAGGTAGCCGGGGTGAAAAAGATTCTCGATGAAAAGTTTAATGATGATGTGCCGGTAGTATTGGGTATGCGTTATGGCAATCCCTCTATGGAATCGGCGATTGCCGAGCTAACCGCGCAGAATGTTCGCGATATTACTGTGCTGCCTCTCTATCCTCAGTACTCCGGCGCAACCACTGGCTCAACCTTTGATGCTGTGGCGCAAACGTTCACTAAAACCCGCTGGGTTCCGGAACTGCATTTTATTGGCAGCTATCACCAGACGTCGGCTTATATCAATGCACTCTGCGCCAGTATTCAGGCGCATATCGATGAGCATGGTATGCCCGACAAACTGATGTTCTCCTACCACGGTACACCTGAGCGCTACCTGCGCAATGGCGATCCCTACCACTGCCTCTGCCATCAGACGACCAGATTAGTGCGCGAGAAGATGGGTCTGGATGAAGATAAGATTATGACCACCTTCCAGTCGCGCTTTGGTCGCGAGCCCTGGTTGCAGCCCTACACAGATAAGACCCTTGAGGCTTTGCCCGATCAGGGTGTAAAGCATTTGGCAGTGATCTGCCCGGGCTTTTCATCTGACTGTCTGGAGACCATCGAAGAGATTGATGGCGAAGGTCGTGAAATTTTCACCGAGCACGGTGGTGAGACTTTTCACTATATCCCCTGCTTGAATTCACAGCCGCTGCATCTTGATGCGCTGGCGGGGATTGTTAGCAAGTATCTTTAATGCTTTTAATTTAAGAGCTTTTGAATTCAAAAGCTTTTAACCTCAAAGCACTCGTTTTCCAAAGGCGCTTTTAATTAGGGATATAGTTCGCTCGGCTGAGATATTGCCCTGATCGAGAAACGGGTTGAGTTCGACAACCTCCATGGAAAGCATTTTTTGCGTATCTGCGCAGTACTCTAAAAGCAGATGCGCCTCTCTAAAACTTACCCCTCCGGGTACCAATGTTCCAGAGCCCGGTATTACCGACGGGTCGCAGCCATCAACATCAAAGCTAACATGAAAGCCTGCGGTGCCATTGCAAACTATCTGCATGGCTTCGCGGCTGATTGCGGCCATGCCTCGCTCATCAATATCGCGCATGGTGTAGACGGTAATTCCTGAACGTTGAATCAACTCTCGCTCTCCAGCATCGATATCGCGGATACCGATCAGCACAACATTTTCCGAGCGAACCTTTGGGCTGTAGCCCATTATATTGGCCAGATCTGTGTCGCCATAACCGAGCAGATGAGCCAGCGGCATTCCATGGATATTGCCGGAAGGTGATATTTCCGGGGTGTTTATATCGCCGTGGGCATCAAACCACAGCAGCCCGATCGACTGATTCTGATCCTGGTAATGAGAGGCAACGCCAGCAACTGAACCGTGGGCTATGGAGTGATCACCACCGATAATTAATGGCATATCACCTCTCGCCAAAGCACTGCGAGTCTGCTCCGCCAGTTCGGTACAGACCTGAAGAATCTCGGATTTGTAGCGCATGGTGGATTGATCCTGTCCACAGCTCTCCATCGCCGGTACCGGGATATCCTTCTCAACGGCCAGCTGATATCCCAGCGCTGCCAACTGCCCACCCAAACCTGCCACTCGCAGCGCTGAGGGGCCGCCATCAGTTCCACGCCGTGAAGCGCCGAGATCAATCGGCACACCAATAATTTGAATACACGGTTGAGAGGTTTTATGCGAGGCTTTATGAAAGCCTTTAAGGGTATCAGCCATTAGGCAACCCGCCTGATTGAAGTTGCGGCTCTGCCATTGCCGAGCATGGAATAGAGGTTTTTCGGGTCATCATCCATGCTCGGTACCAGTGAAATCTCTTCCCCCAGATTTAACTCAAGCGCCGTCTTGTGCAGATAGCGCAGCATTGAGAAATCCTCCATGGCAAAGCCAACAGAGTCAAAAACGGTAATCTGTTCGGCACTATCTCGACCGCTGGCATGACCAGTTAACACCTGCCAGAATTCCGTGACCGGATGATCTGCATCCAGCTGTTGAATATCTCCCTCTATACGAGTCTGCGGCTCGTACTCGACAAAAATTTTGCCGCGGCGAAGAATTTCATGGTGAATTTCAGTTTTGCCCGGACAGTCGCCACCAATAGCGTTGATATGCATACCGGGTTCCACCATATCCGACGTCAAAATAGTGGCATAGGCTTTGTCGGCAGTAATTGTACTGACAATATCAGCCCCTTTAACCGCTTCAGCAGTAGATGAGGCAGTGATCACTTTTAGGTTGGGGAATAGAGCCAGATTGGCGACAAATTTTCTAATCGAAGCCGGGTCTATATCGTAGGCACGAATTTCTGTAATACTCAATAAAGTATGGAAGGCGATTGCCTGAAACTCACTCTGACAACCACAGCCAATAATTGCCATGCTCTTTGACTCTGGTCTTGCCAGTACCCGCGCAGTCATCGCTGAAGTCGCGGCAGTTCTAAACGCAGTGCTGATAGTTAATTCTGATAGCAGCAGTGGATAGCCAGTGGCAACTTCGGCGAGGGCACCAAATGCCATAACGGTGGAGAGACCTTTTTGGGTATTGCCGGGATGTCCATTGACATATTTAAAGCCATATTGCTGCTTATCAGCCGTGGGCATCAGCTCAATAACTCCGATATCACTGTGACAGGCAAGCCGCGCAGACTTATCAAACTGATCCCAGCGTTTATAATCGTGCTCGATAAATTGGCACAGTTCGGTAAGTAGTTGTTCGATACCCACTGTTTCGACCAGTGTCGCCATGGTATCTGTGTCAATAAATCTTGTCATAACCCGCACTCCTCTCAAATCCAATAAAAAGTAGACATTAACCAACATTATTGGGACTTGCGCAGCTATAAAAAAGACACCAGAATGTAACTAATTGTAAGTATTAATGACAAATTGAAAGAGATAAGTAGCATTATGATAAAACTGGACCCTCTGGATAAAATGCTGATTTCGATTCTCCGCTCTGATGCCCGCACACCGGTGGTAAAGCTAGCGAAACAGTTGAATGTGTCTCGTGCCACCATACAAAACAGAATGCAGCTGTTGGAAAGTCGCGGGATTATTTTAAATTACACGGTCAACCTTAAAAGTAGCGCGGAAATCAATCCGATTCGTGCGTTTATGAGCATTGCCGTGGAGGGTAAAAAGTCCCCGGCCGTGGTCAGTGCGCTGATGGGTATTCCGCAAATTGTGACGATTCACAATACCAATGGACGCTGGGATCTAATTGCTGATATTCGCACCCACAGCCTAGAAGCATTTAATGCGCTGTTGGGTGAGGTGCGGGAAATTGATGGCGTCTCCTCGACTGAGACGAGTTTATTGCTGGATACTCTTAAGCGCTAACTCGGCGCTAACTCAGCGCTAAATTTTTACAACCAGCATTTTATTTAAAGTCAGGCATTAATCACAAGCAAAACGTATAATGTCTACTTTGCACTATATCAACCCTATCTAATTGAAAATTATGACTATTAAAAGCTATATGCAGTCTGTTGGCACACAGGCGCGGGAAGCGTCGAGAGTAATTGCCGCGGCTAAAACACCCCTTAAAAATCAGGCTTTGCTGGCTATTGCCGACGCGCTGAACAATGACCGCACCAACCTGTTGGCGGCCAATGCTGTGGATATGGAAAATGGTCGCAGCAATGGTTTGGATGCAGCCCTTCTCGACCGTCTTGAACTCAACGAAGAACGTATTGATGGCATGATTGAGGGATTGCAGCAGGTCGCAGAGCTGCCTGACCCGATTGGCGAAGTTACCGACCTGCAAGACCGTCCCAGCGGCATCAAGCTCGGCAAGATGCGTGTGCCTCTGGGTGTGGTTGGGATTATTTATGAATCGCGCCCCAACGTCACTATTGATGCGGCCAGCCTCTGCCTAAAGTCGGGCAACGCGACTATTTTGCGTGGCGGCAGTGAGGCTATTGCCTCTAATCAGGCAATTGCTGCCTGTATCAGCCGCGGCCTGCAAGCGGTGGGTCTGCCAGAGAATGTGGTGCAGGTTATCAATACCACTGACCGCGCGGCGGTAGGTGAGCTGATTACCATGCCTGAGCATGTGGATGTGATTGTGCCCCGCGGCGGCAAAGGCTTGATTGAGCGCATTAGCGCCGATGCCCGAGTACCAGTTATCAAACACTTGGATGGCAACTGTCATGTCTATATTGACGAGGATGCCGATCTGCAGAAAGCGATTGCGATTGCGCTGAATGCCAAGACCCACAGGTACGGTGTTTGCAATGCAATGGAATCCTTATTGGTCGCCGAATCAGTTGCTAACAAAGTACTGCCTGAACTGGCGGCTCTCTACGTTGAAAAAGGCGTGGAACTGCGCGGCTGTGAAAAAACCTGCGGCATTATTACAGAGGCCAAACAAGCCACTGAGCAGGATTGGTACGAAGAGTATCTGGCCCCTATTCTGGCCATCAAAATAGTTGCCGGCCTCGATCAGGCGATTGAACATATCAATCACTACAGTTCACAGCACACTGAATCCATTGTCACTGAAAATAGCGCTTCTGCTGAACGCTTTATGCGCGAAGTAGATTCCAGTTCGGTGATGGTTAATGCTTCGACAAGATTTGCCGATGGTTTTGAATATGGTCTGGGTGCCGAGATTGGCATTTCCACTGACAAGATTCACGCTCGTGGCCCTGTCGGGCTCGAGGGTCTAACCAGCCAGAAATGGGTGGTCTATGGCGACGGGCAAATTCGCCAATAATATGTCGGTTGCTATCTTTGGAGGCACATATAACCCGGTTCATAATGGCCATCTGCGGATTGCCATCGAACTTGCCGAGCTACTTGAAGTAAATAGCTTGCGGATGATTCCCTGCGCGCTACCCGCCCATCGCGAAGCGCCGAGTGCCTCGCCACAGCAGCGCCTAGAGATGCTTAAGCTGGGTATTGGCGAACAGGCTCAACGGTTGTTAGCCGACGATATTGAACTGTGCCGAGAGGGTCCCAGTTACACCATTGATACCCTGCGCGAGATCAGGCAGCAGATTGGCAGCCAGACACCGCTGTTTCTCTGTGTCGGTATGGACGTACTAACCACATTGGACGGTTGGCAAGATTGGCAGCAGCTGACCGATTATTGTCACCTGATAGTCTCTTCCCGACCCGGATACCAAATACCAAAATCCGGGCCACTAGCCGATTGGATAAGACAGCGGCTCTGTGATGATTTACACGAACTAAAACAATCCAGCACTGGTAGACTGCACTTCTGTAATCTGACCATGCTGGCGATTTCATCCACTGCAATACGCAACAAAGTCAGTGCGGGAGAAAAGATCGACTATCTGACCCCGGCAGCAGTGGTCAACTGTATTCAACAACAACATTTATATGAGTAATTTGTTTCTATGACACAAGCATTAAAAGATATTGTTATCTCCGCGCTGGAAGAAGTTAAGGCGCAAAATATTAGTTCACTGGACGTTCGTGAGTTGACCGGCGTGATGGACACCATGATTGTCGCCAGCGGTAATTCAAATCGTCAGGTGAAATCACTGGCGACCAATGTCGCTGTCGAAGGCAAAAAGGCCGGCTTTGAAATTATTGGCGTTGAAGGCGACGACACTTCCGAGTGGATTTTGGTCGATTTTGGCGATGTAATTGTGCATGTCATGTTGCCCGCAACACGCGCATTTTATGACCTCGAAAAACTCTGGTCAGTCCGCCCCGGTGATATTTCCGAGAACGGTGATGACGAGCAAAATATGCTCGGCGACCTGACTTAGAAACAGTTGCATGAAACTTAAGCTTCTCGCCGTAGGTACGCGTATGCCCAGCTGGGTAGAAGCTGGCTGCACTGAATACGGCAAACGTATGCCACCAGAGCTGCGTATCGAAACCATTGAAATAGCACTGGGTGCGCGGGGCAAAAACCAGTCCGCCAGCAAGGCTATTGAGAAGGAGAGCCAGGCTCTGCTGAAGGCTATAGGAGCTCAGGATTTTGTAGTTGCTCTGGATGTGATCGGGCGAACCCTAAGCACCGAAAAACTGGCGAGCAAATTGGCCGACTGGCAGATGAATGGCCGTGATGTCTGCCTGATCATCGGCGGTCCCGACGGCCTCTCGGCAGAATGTCTGGCCCGAGCCAATATGCGCTGGTCGCTGTCGGATCTGACCCTGCCTCATCCACTGGTGCGGATAATATTGATGGAGCAGATGTACAGGGCGTGGACGATCAATGCCAATCATCCCTATCATCGCAGTTAATCGAGGAACCTCTAGAGATGGAAGACAGAGATGGTAAAAAGATAGCATGAGGGATGGTGCAGCTTTTTCAGATCCAGCGCGCGAACGGATAATATTCGCCCGCAGGCTGCTGTTCACCGCAGTCATAACCCTGCTGCTAACTATCCTGCTTATCGCCCGCTACTTTGATTTACAAATCTCTCGCTACGAAGATTTTGCCACCCAGTCCAATAACAACCGGGTACTGGTTCGGCCTGTCGCGCCCTCCCGCGGACTAATCTACGATCGCAACAGCAAACTAATTGCCGATAATCGACCCAGCTATAATCTCACCATTGTTCCCGAGCGCAGCTCCGATGTGGATAAATTACTTGCCGATCTCGGCGAAGTGATCAGTATTTCCGAGCGTGATATCCAACGCTTTCGCAAACGGTTAAAGCAGCGCCGACCCTTCGAAAAAACCAACCTGAGATTCAATCTCAGCGAAGAAGAGCGCGCCACTCTCGCAGTTAATGGTCACCGATTGGTCGGCGCAGAGACCTCTGCACGTTTAAAGCGCTTCTATCCTGATGGCGAATTATTCTCCCATGTGGTGGGCTATGTTGGACGCATAAATGAACGAGAGACTCAAACCATTGAAGCGGTTAAATACCGCGGCACGGATTCAATTGGCAAAATTGGTCTAGAAAAGTTCTATGAGCAAAAGCTCCTGGGGGACGTTGGCAGCGAGCAGGTTGAGACCAATGCTCTGGGTCGAGTCACCCGAGTTCTGGATAAAACCGGCGCTGTATCTGGTGATAACCTAACCCTCT
>CAWUVN010000067.1:0-27474 GCA_963925995.1 uncultured Pseudomonadales bacterium
CCCGAGATGCCCGTTATCTGGTATTTGAAAAACTTATGGTTGAAGAGGGTATTCTGCTGCTCGGTCATCATGCAGATGATCAGGTCGAGACTGTGCTCTACCGATTATTGCGCGGCTCTGGCCCCAAGGGCCTGGCCGCTATTCCCCTGACTCGCCCGCTGGGTTCGGGAAAACTATTAAGGCCTCTGTTGAGTTGGCCAAAAGCTTCTTTGGAGTTTTGGGCGGTAGAAAAACAGCTGCGCTGGATTGAGGACGAGAGCAATCAGCAAGAGCGGTTCGACCGCAACTACCTGCGCCACCGAGTTGTTCCGGCTCTGGCCGAACGCTGGCCAGACTATATTCAGGGCATTACTCGTTCGGCTCAACACAGTCTTGAGGCCGATCAGCTTGCGGAATCTGTGGCATGGACTGATCTTGAAGATCTGGATGTTAGACCCGAACGCGCCGGTTTGTCACTGTCGCTAGAACACTTTAATCAGCTCGAACCCCTGCGGCAGAGAAATCTGCTGCGTTACTGGCCGAGCTTCTACATGCTTGCACCACTCAGTCAGAGCTTTGTTGAGGAAACCTTAAACTCACTGATCAGCGCCCGAGAAGATGGCGAGCCGAAAGTGGTGCGCGGTAATATTCAGCTGTGTCGCTACCGAGGTCGACTCTATTTGTTGAATTTAAGTGTCCGACCCAAGGTGGCTGATGATATCTGTTTGTACTGGCATTTTGATGAGCATTTGGTGTTGCCTGATGGCTCTCGATTAAGTGCCGAGCGGGTGCGCGGTGAAGGCTTGCGAATCGAGGATGTGAGTGCTCTGAGTCTGCGCTTTCGGCAGGGTGGTGAGCGCTGCCAACCGGCCGGTCGAGATCGCTCTAACAGCCTTAAAAAAGCACTTCAGGAATATGCCCTTGAGCCTTGGTGGCGAGAGCGAATCCCGCTTTTTTATATTGACGAGCAGCTGGTCGCTGTGGGTGATTTATGGGTTTGTCAGGGTTGGCAGTGTGGCGCTGATGAAGAGGGCTTAAAAATCGCCTGGGAGACAAACTCTCTGTAGTATCCGCGACCCCTTTCTGTTAATCTACTATCCCATCTTGGGTAGGGTGGGTCTCGACCATTTTCATGGTCAAACAAGCCTTTCACAATTACAAATTTTTTAGATTCAACTCTTTAAAAAATGAATTCAGATTCATTGATTAAAGGGTTAAAGGGTCGTGATTTTACAGGGTCTTTATGACACGTTTTATTTTTGTTACCGGTGGTGTGGTCTCTTCTTTGGGTAAAGGTATTTCAGCGGCTTCGCTGTCTGCTATTCTTGAATCTCGTGGACTCAACGTCACTATGCTCAAGCTCGACCCCTATCTGAATGTCGATCCCGGCACTATGAGCCCCTACCAGCACGGTGAAGTTTACGTGACTGAGGACGGTGCAGAGACGGATTTGGATCTCGGCCATTATGAGCGTTTCCTGCGCTCGAAGATGACCAAAAACAACAACTTTACCAGTGGTCAGGTCTACGAAACGATTTTGCGTCGTGAGCGTCGTGGTGACTATCTAGGCGGTACGGTGCAGGTGATCCCGCATCTGACCGATGAAATTAAACGTCGCGTCTATGCCGGTGCCGGTGATGCGGATATAGCCGTGGTCGAAATTGGTGGCACGGTGGGTGATATTGAATCACAGCCGTTTCTTGAAGCGGTTCGTCAGTTAAAAGTTGAGCTCGGCCATCAGCGCGCGCTGTTGTTGCACCTGACTCTGGTGCCCTACATTGCATCAGCCGGTGAAACCAAGACTAAGCCGACACAGCACTCGGTTAAAGAAATGCGTTCGATTGGCCTGCAGCCAGATATGTTGCTGTGTCGCTCGGAAGTTCAAATTGAAGAAAGCCAGCGCCAGAAAATTTCACTGTTTACCAACGTAGAAGCGCGAGCGGTTATTCCGGTTATCGATGCTCAGTCTATCTATATGATTCCGCGTATGCTCCACGAGCAGGGACTCGACCAATTTGTACTCGACCGTTTCGGTATGGATCTGCCGCAGGCGGATCTCAGTGAGTGGGATTTCGTGGTCGACAGTCATATGAATGCCGAGGGTCTGGTGACCATCGCCATGGTTGGCAAGTATATGGAATTACTGGATGCCTATAAATCAGTGACTGAGGCGCTAATTCACGCTGGTATTCATGAGAAAACCAAAGTGAAAATTCGCTACATCGATTCAGAGTTGTTGGAGCAAGACCACTCACTGCTGGATGGCGTTGACGCTATTCTGGTGCCCGGTGGATTTGGTAGCCGAGGCACTGAAGGCAAGATATACGCGGTTAAAACTGCCCGTGAAAACAATATTCCCTATCTGGGTATCTGCTTGGGTATGCAGATGGCGATTATTGAATATGCGCGCAATGTCTGTGGCTTAACAGATGCCAACAGCACCGAATTTGATGCTGAGACAACCAATCCGGTGGTCGGGCTTATCTCCGAGTGGATTGATGCCCAGGGCAAGAAAGAGCTGCGCAGTGAAGACTCAGATCTGGGTGGCACGATGCGTTTGGGCTCTCAGGTCTGTCACTTGCTACCGGGCTCCAAGGCGCAGGAAATCTATGCCGCTGACAAGGTTGAAGAGCGCCACAGGCATCGCTTTGAAGTTAACAATAATTTCTTACCTGTGCTTAAAGAGGCGGGTCTGGTGATCGGTGGTCTATCCCATGATAAGACTCTTGTCGAAACCGTTGAGCTGCCAGACCACCCTTGGTTCTTTGCCAGCCAGTTCCACCCAGAATTTAACTCTACCCCAAGGGATGGACACCCAGTCTTTCAAGGCTTTGTTGTCGCGGCGGTAGATTACCAAGCAAGACAATCGAATAAGCAGGAGTCATAAAAGTGCAAGCCACGCCAATTAAGGTAGCGGATATCAGCGTCAGCAATGATGCACCCATGGTTCTTTTTGGGGGCATGAATGTGCTCGAGTCTCGGGATATGGCCATGCAGATTGCAGAAGCCTATGTCACTGTGACTGAAAAGCTTGGTATTCCCTATGTGTTTAAGGCTTCATTTGACAAAGCCAATCGCTCTTCGATCCATTCGTTTCGCGGCCCCGGTATCGATGAGGGGCTGAAGATTTTTCAAGAGATCAAAAGCACGTTTAATATTCCGTTGATCACCGATGTTCACGAAATAGAGCAGGCCAAACCTGTAGCCGAAGTCTGTGATGTGATCCAGCTACCGGCATTTTTGGCGCGACAGACTGATCTGGTTAAAGCTATGGCTGAGACTGGCGCGGTGATCAATGTTAAGAAACCGCAGTTTTTAAGCCCGGGGCAGATGGGCAATATAGTCGATAAGTTTCGCGAGTGCGGCAACGATCAGATAATGCTCTGTGAGCGTGGCACATGTATGGGCTACGACAATCTGGTTGTCGATATGCTCGGCTTTCGCACCATGAAAGAAGTCAGCGGCGGATTGCCGTTAATCTTTGATGTTACCCATGCATTGCAGTGTCGCGATCCGTTGGGTGCAGCTTCAGGCGGTCGCCGTCATCAGGTCGCCGAGTTGGGTCGAGCGGGTATCGCGGTGGGTATTGGCGGACTGTTTTTAGAAGCTCATCCAGACCCGAAAAAGGCGCGCTGTGATGGCCCCAGTGCACTTCCGTTGGATAAGCTGGAACCCTTCCTTGCGCAGATGAAAGCCTTTGATGATTTGATCAAGTCGCAGTCTGATCTGGGTATTGTGTAAAGATTTTTAAGAATTAATTAAGTCATAAATTTAACCATTTTAATTGGAGAAAATAGTAAATGAGCAGCATTGTAGATATTCAGGCGTTTGAAATCTTGGACTCTCGTGGCAACCCCACTGTACAGGCAGATGTAATTTTAGAGAACGGTATTGTTGGAACTGCCTGTGCTCCGTCTGGCGCCTCAACCGGGTCTCGCGAAGCGCTTGAGTTGAGAGATGGCGACAAGAGCCGCTACCTGGGTAAGGGTGTGCTGACAGCAGTCAATAATATCAATACCACCATCAAGACTTTGTTGGTGGGTCAGGATGCGGCACAACAGCGTCAGTTGGATCAGATGATGATTGATGCAGATGGCACAGAGAATAAGGCGACATTGGGCGCCAACGCTATTCTGGCAGTGTCACTGGCAGCAGCCAAAGCGGCAGCTCAGGATCAGGGTATTCCTCTGTACGCGCATATCGCCAACTTAAATGGGACTTCCGGTCAGTACAGCATGCCTGTACCTATGATGAATATTATTAATGGCGGCGAGCACGCCGACAACAATGTCGATATTCAGGAATTTATGGTTCAGCCCGTTGCGGCGAAAAGCTTTGCTGAAGCGCTGCAGGTTGGTGCTGAAATTTTCCACCAGTTAAGAAAAGTACTGAGTAGCAAAGGCTTAAATACTGCTGTCGGTGATGAGGGTGGTTTTGCCCCTAACCTGGCTTCCAATGCTGAAGCTCTGGCAGTGATTAAGCAGGCTGTTGAAGCCGCTGGCTATGTTCTGGGTACAGATGTCACTCTGGCTCTGGATTGCGCGGCCTCAGAATTTTATAAAGACGGTCATTACGATCTATCCGGCGAAGGCGTTGTGTTTAGCTCGGAAGGATTTAGTGACTACCTGGCTGAGCTCTGTGAAGTCTACCCAATTATCTCCATCGAAGATGGACTCGACGAGTCTGACTGGGATGGCTGGAAGTACCAGACTGAAAAGCTCGGCAACAAGATTCAACTGGTCGGTGACGATCTATTTGTAACTAACACCAGCATTTTGAGCCGTGGTATTGAGCTCGGTGTCGCCAACTCTATTCTGATTAAGTTCAACCAGATTGGCACATTGTCAGAAACTCTCGACGCTATTGCGATGGCTAAAGAAGCGGGTTACACCGCGGTTATCTCTCACCGTTCAGGTGAGACTGAAGATACAACCATTGCCGATCTTGCCGTCGCTACTGCAGCGGGCCAGATTAAAACTGGTTCGCTGTGTCGTTCAGACCGTGTTGCCAAATACAACCGACTGCTGCGTATCGAAGCTGAGTTAGGTGAGCAGGCTAAATACCGAGGTCTGTCTGAGTTTAAAGCTCAGAAATAAAGAGTTCAGAAATAAAGAGCGCAGAAAACAGCGCAACAAGTTAATCCTGGCGGCTCGCCGTCAGGATTATGTGCAAACCCCGCAAAAGCGAATAGAATGGATTTATGCGTTGGTTATTAGTTATCTTGCTCGTTCTTTTTACCGGTCTGCAATTTCGATTGTGGGCCGGTGAGGGCAGTCTCGCCCATCGCGCCGAGTTAAATCGCCAGCTCGAACAGCAGGAACTTGAAAATCAGACCCTCCGTGAGCGCAACGCGCTTATCGCCACCGATGTCGAAAGTTTAAAGACCAACCTCAGTGCCATCGAAGAAAAAGCCCGCGCCGATCTCGGCATGATAAAAAAGGGTGAAACCTTTTATCTGGTGATTGATAAAAATTCCTCCGGTTCTACAGGCAAGGACAGTAGCCAGTGAGCGCCGCTAACTATTGGGCAATTGTTCCCGCCGCCGGCACTGGTCAGAGATTCGGTACTGAGCTAGCCAAGCAATTTCACCGTATCGGCGACAAGCTGGTTGCAGACCATACGTTGGGCCGGCTGTTAAAAATTCCCAATATCAAAAAAATTCTTGTGCCCTGTGATATCAGTTCTGAGTACTGGGCTCAGGTTTCAGCCACTGAAGATTCAAGGGTAGAACTTATTGCCGGTGGCACTGAGCGCGTCCATTCGGTTTTAAAAGGTCTTCAAGCTCTGAGTAATCTGGCTGCCAGCGAAGACTGGGTTCTTGTTCATGATATGGCGCGGCCCTGTGTGACCAGTACCGATATCAATAAATTGGTTGATCAGTTGGATGGTCATCAAGTTGGCGGTATTCTCGCCACGCCGATTAGCGATACTCTTAAAAAGATACAGGCAGAGAAAACGACGTCTGGCATAGCTATTCAACAGACCCTCGATCGCAGCGATTATCGCGGCGCACAAACCCCGCAGATGTTTCGCTACGGACTCTTGGTCAGAGCGCTTGAAACTACGTTGCAAGCGCAGCAGATGCCAACAGATGAAGCCTCGGCCATTGAATTTATCGGTGAGCAGGCGATGATTGTTGAAGGTCGTCGCGACAATATTAAAATTACCCATCGTGAAGATCTGATTATTGCTCAGGCGATTATGGGTTATCAGGAGACTGAAAAATGCGCATAGGTCATGGTTACGATGTTCATGCATTTGGCGACGGCGACAAGCTAATACTCGGCGGAGTATCGATTCCCTACCACCAGAGTTTTATCGCTCACTCCGATGGAGATGTATTAATCCATGCCTTAATCGACGCTATTCTCGGCGCACTTGCGCTGGGAGATATTGGCCAGCATTTTCCCGATACAGACCAGCAGTGGAAAGGGGCAGATAGCCGACAGCTGCTGACAGCCGTTGTGCAGATGATGAATGATAAGGGCTATGAACTCGGCAATGCAGATATCACTATCGTTGCCGAGCAACCGAAGATGATGCCGCATCTGCAGGCGATGCGCAGTAATCTATGTGCCGATATCCACTGCCAGATAGATCAACTTAATATCAAAGCGACTACCACCGAAAAGCTCGGCTTCGCAGGTCGCAAGGAAGGCATTGCCTGCCATGCAGTGGCACTTCTGATCGCAAAATAAATCTCCGGACAAATATTATTAAACCTCAAGAATTTGAATTTCAGAACCTGCCGCGACGCTTTCCAGCGTCGTTTGGACGGGCTGTCTATCGCAGTCAGCCGGAAGACTTTGTCGTCGATGAGGTTTTAGGTTTTGAGCCCAGTGGCGAGGGGGAGCATCTGTTTGTGCATATAAAAAAGCGCGACCAGAATACTCAGTGGGTTGCTGGGCTGCTCTCCCAGTTAGCTGGAATTAAGCGCAATGATGTCAGTTTCTGTGGTCTTAAAGATCGTTTTGCGGTCACCACCCAGTGGTTTAGTCTCTATCTGCCCGGTCGTGAATTAAACCCTGACCAGTTGTTGCACGATGATTTTGAAATACTTGCTATGGCTCGCCACAATAAAAAACTCCGTCGTGGTATGCATAGCGGCAATCAGTTTCGGCTTATCCTCAGGGAATTTTCCGCGCTTAAAGATCAGTTTTCAGAGATTGAAGCTCGCCTCGAAACCATAGCCGATATGGGCGTGCCCAATTATTTTGGTGAACAGCGCTTTGGTCATGGCGGTGGCAATCTGTCTCAGGCGCAGACATTGATTGAGCGCGACCAACTCAAGGGCAACCGTCGCGGCACTGGGATGATTTTGTCCGCGGCGCGCTCCTGGTTATTTAATCTCGTGTTGGCTGAACGTATTCGACAGGATAACTGGTCTGCGCCCATGGAGTTTGAAACTCAGCCCTGCGCGCCACTCTGGGGCCGAGGACGAACAGCCGCCGGGGGCGATCTGGCAAAGCTTGAACAGGGCATATTGGCGGATTGGCAGGACTGGTGTTATGCCCTTGAACATGCAGGGCTTAAACAGGAGCGTCGCGCCACGGTATTGGTTCCAGAGGGTTTAGCCTGGAAACTGTTAGCAGAAGATCAATTGGAGCTATGTTTCGGTCTTACTGGAGGCGGCTATGCGACTGTTGTATTGCGCGAAATCGCTGAATTATTCCGCCCTCAGATTCAAGCCCTATGATATATTGACAGGCTTGTATTACGTGCTTCAGCACAGCTGGCTTTTGATAAGGTAGCCGTGTATTAAAAGAATAATTTTAAACTGCATCGGCCAGTGCATATCAGGGCTTGTATATGCAGACTTATGAATAGAGGATATTGAGTGAACTCAAGTGAATTAGCTGGCATAGGCATGACATCGCAGCGTACGCGAGAACGGCTGATTCAGCGTTTAAAAGATCAGGGCATCAGCAACCAGCGAATCCTTGATGTGTTTAGAGTTACGCCACGACATATTTTCCTCGATGAGGCGCTCTCTCATCGCGCCTATGAAGATACTGCGTTGCCAATTGGCTTTTCCCAGACCCTTTCACAGCCCTATATAGTCGCCAGAATGACCGAGATTTTATTGGCTGAGGGGCCGCTCGATAAGGTTCTCGAAATCGGTACTGGATCTGGTTTTCAGGCAACCATATTGGCTCAGCTGGTTAATCGGGTTTATTCCGTAGAGCGCATTGAGCCACTTTTAGTCAAAGCCAAAGAGCGTTTTCGCAAGCTGGGTCTGCGTAATATTACCGCCGAACTCTCCGATGGCAGTTTTGGCTGGCAGAAGCACGCGCCCTACAATGGAATTATCACCACCGCAGCACCGCAGGCGGTTCCAGACGAACTGCTTCATCAGTTGGCACCCAATGGCATTCTGGTGATTCCGGTGGGTGTTGGCGATGTTCAGGATCTTCGTGTGTTGCGCAGAGTCGGTGATTCTTCGGAGTTTGAAGAAGAAGTAGTCGAGCGGGTTAAATTTGTGCCACTCCTAGGCGGACTGTCACGCTAGTATCAAAGACCTCAAAGATTAGACAAAAGCGAAAATTTCCGGAGTTACCATGCGCAGCCTTAGTCAGAATTTATTACTTTTCTTAAAGGGCATCGCCATGGGCGCGGCAGATGTAGTGCCCGGTGTATCCGGCGGCACTATTGCCTTTGTCAGCGGTATCTATATCGAGCTTATTGACACGATTAAATCCCTCAATATAGCCGCTTTAAAGGTTTTGAGATCGCAGGGGCTGGCGGCTGCCTGGCGCCATATCAACGGCAATTTTCTCGTCGTACTTCTCAGCGGAATTCTCACCAGCCTATTTTCCCTGGCGGTGGTAATGCAGTTTTTACTCGCCGAACATCCACTACCGCTGTGGTCTTTTTTCGTCGGGCTTATTGCCGGTTCGGTGATTTATCTATTGCGTCAGCATCCCATTACCCAGTGGCGAGATGCTCTGCTATTTGCGTTGGGAGTAGCCGCTGCCTGGGGTGTCTCTGTGGCACCGGCTGTACAGTTAGAGGGCTCCCATACGACGATGTTTTTTGCCGGTAGTATTGCCCTTTGCGCAATGATTTTACCCGGCATATCCGGTTCATTTATTTTAGTTCTATTAGGTCTATACCCTGTTTTTATAGGGGCAATTGCCGGTTTTCAGATTGATATTCTAGTGGTTTTCGGGCTCGGTGGAATCCTTGGGTTGATGTTTTTTAGTCGCCTGCTGTCCTGGTTATTGGCCCATTATGAGGCCACGGTGATTGCTACTATGTGCGGCTTTCTGGTTGGCAGTCTAAATATTATCTGGCCCTGGAAACAGGTTCTCGATTCGATGATTAGCCATTCGGGTAAGACTATTGTGCTGGCGTCGCAAAATCTCTGGCCCAGTGAATACCTGCAACTGGTAGGCAGTGATCCGCAAATTTTACTGGGTGTGTCAGCCATGCTGTTTGGCTTGATTTTGGTGCTCGGTTTAGAATATGTTGGCTCTCGCTATCAGGATAAACCTCTGTAGGTGGACTAATTTGCTACGACTCGCCTCCTCGAAACTATTGCCTATATTGATGATTTTGGTCATCACCGGCTGTAGCTCGTATAGCAATAATCATCCAGCGCCGGTTAGCAGCCGTGCCCAACCGCCCTCCAAACGCATTATGGTGCATCAGGTTGAGCGCGGTGAGACGCTCTATTCAATCGCCTGGCGCTACGATTTGGACTTTCGTAAATTAGCCCGTGCCAATGGTATCAGGACGCCGTTTACCATCAGCCGCGGGGAGCTGCTGTCACTGGATACCAGTAAGATCAGCGAGAGCTCAGCCAAAGCTGTCGATAGAGCTGCCACAAAGCCTAAAACTACTGTTGCGGCTAATCGCCAGACGACTGTTCAACAAACGAAAAAGACTGTAAAACCCACTTCAGTAGGCAAGTCTCCCTCGGTGAATTTTTCTAGTAATTGGCAGTGGCAATGGCCAGTCAAAGGCAAGGTAGTGGAGTCTTACAACCCCAAAGATCTGCGCAAAGGGATTAAAATAAAAGCGGTTAGCCGCTCTGCGGTGCGCTCTGCTGGACCCGGCGTGGTGGTCTATTCGGGAGAGGGATTACGCGGCTATGGCAAGTTGGTTATTATCAAGCACAGTGATATTTTGTTAAGCGCCTATGCGCACAACCAACAAATTATGGTGAAAGAGGGTCAGACGGTTAAGCAAATGGAGATTATTTCCCGTTTGGGGGCCAATGGAACGCTCTATTTTGAGATACGCAAAGATGGTTATCCGGTTAACCCGGTAGCTTATTTGAAATAAATGTGAATAAAAATTATATAAATTTGATTAATCGGTGTAGTATTGGTATCAAGTTAAAGAAGTAGTTGTAAAAAAGGAAGAGGTATTGTTCCAGAATAGGTCACTAGATTGGTGATTTGGAACATGGAGAAACATGCAGAGGGGATGCAAACGTGAGGGATCAAGCGTTAGCTGCTGAGCAGCAAATAGGAACAACCGACAGTCAACCTGACACGTCGGAAATAAGTCATCAGGTCATTGATGCAACCAGTTTATATCTCAAAGAAATTGGTTACGCGCCGTTACTGACGGCCAAAGAAGAAGTCTTCTATGCTCGGAAATTTCTCAAGGGCGACGAATCAGCAAGAAAGCGAATGATTGAAAGCAACCTGCGATTAGTGGTTAAAATCGCACGTCGCTATGTCAATCGTGGGCTCGAACTGCTCGATTTAATTGAAGAGGGCAATATCGGATTAATGCGCGCCGTAGAGAAATTTGACCCGGAACTGGGCTATCGTTTCTCGACTTACGCCACCTGGTGGATTCGGCAGACCATTGAGCGAGCGCTGATGAACCAAACCCGTACTATTCGATTGCCAGTCCACGTGGTCAAGGAACTCAATGTCTATGTGCGAGCCTCGCGAAAATTGGCTCAGCGTCTCGACCACACACCCACACCTGAAGAAATTGCCGAGGAAGTCGATAAGCCAGTTGCCGATGTCTTGAAAATTCTCAGCCTCAGTGAGCGAATCTCATCAATTGATATTCCGGTGGCAGATAATGAGAAAAGTCTCGTCGAGACAATTTCTGCGGGTGGATCGTTTAGTCCAGAGCTGCAAATAGAGGGTGAGGATCTGTTTTCGGCGCTCAATGAGTGGCTTTCTCAGCTTCCTGAAAAGCAGCGCGAAGTGTTAGTCAGACGCTTTGGTCTGTTGCATCATCAGGAAGAGACCCTTGAGCAGGTGGGGCTAGAGATCGGCTTAACCCGCGAGCGGGTGCGGCAGATTCAGGTCGATGCTTTACGACGTCTGCGTGATGTATTGCGTAAACACGGGTTAAATGGCGATGTGTTATTCAAAGAACTCGAAGAGGCATAGCTGTTATAGAAGCCGTTTATATAAAGCCCGTTTATATATAGCGAAATAAAAAAAACCCAGCCAAGGCTGGGTTTTTTATTTTTACTACCAACTGGATATTACTCAGCCAGATAGCGCTCGCGAGATGAGATAACTTCAGCGCGTGCAGATTCAGCATCTTCCCAGCCGTCAACTTTTACCCACTTACCTGGCTCAAGCGCCTTGTAGTTTTCAAAGTAGTGAACGATCTGGTTGAGCAGCAATTCAGGCAGATCAGTGATCTCTTGAACGTGGTCATAGATTTTAGTCAGCTTTGTGTGAGGAACAGCGAGAAGCTTGGCATCGATACCTGATTCATCGCTCATCTTCAGTACGCCAACAACACGGCTGCGGATAACTGCGCCCGGTACTACTGGGTAAGGTGATACTACCAATACGTCCAGTGGGTCGCCGTCTTCTGACAGAGTCTGGGGTACATAGCCGTAGTTTGCTGGGTAGAACATTGGAGTAGCAACAAAACGGTCTACAAAAATAGCATCGCTATCTTTATCGACTTCGTATTTGATGGGATCGTGATTCGCTGGAATTTCGATAATCACATTAATATCGTTGGGCAGGTCTTTACCGGCCGGAATGTCGTTGTAGCTCATGATTTTAATCCGTCAGAGTTTATTGTGAGTTTGCTGCAAGAGAGTGCATTGTAAATTTGTGGCGCGGATTATAGCGACTTGATGAAAAATTGACCAGTCTGGGGCTATTAAAAATTTAGGCGTCGGTAATTATTTCGCGATCAGAGTGCAGGCTCGGTTGCACTCTGATGATTTATTACTGTAGTCGGAAGGTGATGGGGATACTTAATTCAAAGAATTCAGCACTGATCTGTTCTGGCAACTCGGGGAATGGCGCGGCTTTTTCAACGGCCTTTAGCGCTGCATTGTTAAGGCTACTGTATTTCGATTCCTGAGTTGTCTGAGTACTTTGCAGCTCTCCCGATCTGCCAATTTGTATGGCAATACGCACAGTTCCCTGCTGATTTTTCGAGACTGCGCGACTGGGATAGGAAATATTTTGATAGATTTTCTGCACCACCAGTGGGGTGTAGTCGCGCTGTGCCAGAGCTTCAGCAACATTAAAATCAATCTCTTCTTCAGCTTTATCAACGCTTTGCGCTTCGACGGCTGCAGGTGCTGGCGCATCCGCTGTAGTGTTGTTTTCACTGAGAGCAAACTCTTCGCTAGATGTTTCTTCAGAAGCCACTTCCTTAGGCGCATCTGTAGAGGGGTTCTCAGCCTTAGCAATTTTAACCTCGGCCACTGGTTTCGCAGCAGGCTCGGCTATTGGCGTTGGCGCTGCTACCTTTGGTGCTATTACAACGGCCGGCTTCGGCTCTGATTTCGGCTGTGATTTCGGCTGGGGAATCATCCAGGCTGCGGCTAGAGCCACTCTCTCTTTATCTGGGCTAAGGCTCTCCAACAGATCTCGTGCTTCCCTATTGCTCTGGTTGCCTAGAAGCTGTTCTTTAAAGCTAGTGCTGGGTGGAATAGCGCCAATCCAGGTGCGCAACAGCAGGCCAAAAACGTCTCCAGAGAGATCAGAAATTAATTCGGTGCCGTTAAAGCGCATGGACGTACCCTGCTGCGGAGAAAATATATATTCCAGAACATCGCCTTTTTTAGGGGCTGATTTGGGAGCCTGCATTAACGCGATTAGCTCTTCCGCTGAGTCAGAGAAGTTTTCGCGACTATTGTTGATTGAAATACTTTGCATCCATAGATTGACCCAGCGACGCTTGGAGTAGTTGTTGAGCATACGTACTTCCATACGCTTGTTGATGTCCATAGTCTGGATGACTTGCGGGCTGTTATGGGCGGTTTCGATATACAGGGCTGCAACAAATTGATCCTTGCCCAGATCAGTGTAGATAGTGCTGCCATTGAGAATTAAGTCGGCATTTACGCTAGAGGACAATACCGCGACCATCGCGATTGTTAGGCGGGTAAAAAATAATCGACCCCTCTGCGAAGACTCCTTCTCCGAATTTTGTTTTAACACTGTTTTTAACACTGTTCCTAATTTTGGCCCTAACTTTGTTCCTAACATCGTCCCTAGTCCTTTTATCCGATCTAACAGGCTTTGTGTCACCCCATTGTCATCATGGCAATTACCAGTTCAAGCTGAGTGCTATAAAATGCCAACAGTGCACCTTTTACTGCTATATTTTGCCACTGGCATCACAGTTGATTATCGGAAATCTCTAGTACTTCCAGAGAATATAAGTTCTGTTTCAGCTGAAAAACTTAACCAAGTGCACTACTTTTAAGTCAGTGACAGCTGATTTTCGGCTTGTAGAAAGATTTTCAGCTCTAACATTAAATAGCTAGCGCAAGTAAACTAAGCGGCCTAAAAAATCGTATTGAATCAGTTGTAAATGCATAAAAAATGGGTGGTACCTTTGAATAGAAATGTGCGTGTTTCACTAATACTTGCTGCGGCTATTTTCCTGTGGTTATTTAGCGGTTTATTTCTCTCCCCGACTACGGATGGCAATGCCAGTCAATCAGTTGATTCGACACTCACGGCTATCGAAGCGACCTGGGTCGAGGTTGAGCAATTTAGTCCGCAGTTATCTCTGCGAGCCAAGACTGAAGCGAGCCGAGTGGTTGATGTAAAAGCCCAGGTGGGGGGGCGAATTATCGCTGTCCCTGTCGTAGAGGGTGCGCAGGTTGTGGCCGGTGATACGCTGTGCAAAATTGATGCGGAAGATCGCGCCCAAAGAATTCAGCATGCCACAGCAGCTCTCGCCCAAGCCAAGATCGAATATAACGGTGCGCTGAGACTCAAGCAGAGTGGCTATCAGTCTGAACTGGCCATAGCTCAGGCTAAAACCAGGCTTGAAGCGGCGCGAGTGACTGTTGAGCGCAGCGCTTTGGATGTTGAGAATTTATCGATAAAAGCGCCCTTTGATGGAATTATTGAACGCCGTCCGGTTGAGATAGGGGACTTTGTGCAGCCCGGTCAGCTCTGTGCTCATATAGTTGAACTCAACCCATTAAAAATATCTGCAGTGATCACCGAGAGTGAAATCAGTAAAATTTCTCTCGGCAGTGATGCCCGAGTGACACTGGTCAACGGTGATCGGTTAAAAGGAGAAATTACCTATCTCTCCCATCAGGCAGATCCTGTGACCCGCAGTTACCGGGTCGAGGCGACGGTGCAAAATCCGCAACTGAAGTTTCTTGCCGGTATGTCTGGTCGCTTGCAGGTAGAGGGTCAGCTGGTCAATGCCCATCTGATATCGGCGAGTCTTATGCTGCTTGATGATCAGGGGCGTCTTGCGGTACGCGCGGTCAATAAACAGGGTTTAGTTAGTACTCTGAGTATTACCAGCGTGGGTGAGAGCAGTGATGGTGTCTGGGTCGCGGGTCTTCCGGATCGAGTGGCGCTGGTAACTCTGGGGCAAAACTATGTGGCTGAGGGTGAGCAGGTGAAAGTTTCGTTTAGTAACAGCCCTGAGCTGATAGATAGCCTTGAGCTAATAGATAGCCCTGAGCCCTTAAAAAATAGCACTGACTCTCAGTGAGCGGGGAAATTATTTAAATGAATTTTCTCAACCGAATAATCGACCACTCCAGAGCTACGCTTTCAATTATGTTGTTGATTCTTTTTGCTGGCACCATGGCCCGAGTGTCCATGCCAGTGGAAGTAAATCCCAATGTCACATTGCCGGTTGTGTTGATTATGGTCAGGCACGACGGTATTTCGCCAGAAGATGGTGCCCGCCTGTTAGTTCGCCCAATTGAAAAAGAGTTAAAGACCCTGGATGGTCTCGACGAGATCAATGCCACCGCCAGAGAGGGTGCGGTCTATATTCTGGCCGAATTTGATATCAGTGAAAATATAGCCACTGTGGTCGCCGAGGTTCGCGAGGCCGTCGATCGCGCCAAAGCGGAATTCCCTCAGGAGACCAAAGAGCCGATAGTTAATGAGCTGAGCCCAAGCCCAGAACCTACGGTGGTAGTGACTTTTTCCGGCGATAATATTTCAGAGCGCGAGCTCTACAACGCAGCGAAATACTTCCAGCGCCAGCTCGAAATACTGCCCGATGTTCTCGAAGCGGAAATGTCTGGCCATCGCGACGAGGTGGTCGAGGCGATACTGGATCCCTACAGACTCGAACAATACAACATTACCGCCGATGAACTTCTAGGATCGGTAAGGGCAAATAACCTGCTGATTCCGGCCGGCGAGATGGATGCGGCACAGGGCCGCTTTGGTATCAAGATACCTGCACTAATTGAAAGCACGGAAGATATTCGCAATTTACCACTGCGTTTTAGCGCCGATGGGGTTATCACCCTAGGCGATGTAGCAGAGGTTAGGCGCACCTTTAAAGATCCCCTTGGCTTTAGCACGCTCAATGGAAAAAAGACCATCGCCATTGATGTTCGTAAGCGCCTTAAGGCCAATTCGATTGAAACTGTAGCTGCTGTGCGCAGTGCTATTGCCAATGCCGAGGGACAGTTTTCGCAACAGATAAAAATTGATTATATCTTTGATAGCTCCGAGCAGGCCCAGTCGATGGTCAGCGAGTTGCAGGGAAATATTCTCACCGCCATGAGTCTGGTACTGGTACTGGTGGTCGCCACACTGGGTGTGCGCTCCGGATTGCTGGTCGGTTTCGGCATTCCCTTCTGCCTGCTGGGATCGATGATTGTCGTCAATATGCTCGGTTTTAGCTTTAACTTTATGGTTATGTTTGGTCTGCTGCTGTCGCTGGGTATGCTGATCGATGGTGCCATTGTTGTGGTTGAATTTGCCAATACCAAAGCATCGGAAGGGCTTTCGATACGCGAGGCCTATGTCGAGGCAGTGCGGCGTATGGCGGTGCCGGTTACCGCCTCAACCGGCACAACATTGGCTGCATTTTTGCCACTGCTGTTCTGGCCCGGGGTCTCCGGTGAATTTATGTCCTACCTGCCAATCACGGTGTTCTCGGTATTGGCCTGGTCGCTTACCTATGCATTAGTTTTTGCGCCGACACTGGGAATCGTTATTTCCCGCCGCCGCGGTGCCAGCAAGCGTCTCCCCGAGGGTCATGAGTCAGAAGATTCGGCAAAGACCCTGTTTGAACCACTGCTGAATTTCTATTTAAGACTACTGACGCCGATTATTGCCAGGCCGGTAGTCTCCTCCTGTCTGGCGGTGATTTTCCTGATCGGTATCTTTTTCAGCTATGGAAAGTTCGGTGCTGGGCAGGCATTTTTTGCCGATATTGAAAATCGTTATGGCATGGTCAATGTTCGCGCCCTGGGTAATCTCTCCGTGGAAGAGCGTCGGAAAATCACCGCAGAGGTAGAGCAGAAAATAAGCTCTGTTGAAGGTATTCAACAGCTCTATGGATTTAGTGGCAACAACTCACTGGTTCTTGAAAGGGGTGCCAGCCGTGACAAGATCAGTTCATTTTTGGTCGAACTCTATCCCCGCGCCCAGAGAGAGCGTGGCAGTCTAGAGATCTTTGCCGAGATTCGTCAGCGCACCAAGGATATGCCGGGAATCTATGTCACTGGTAAGGAAGTTGAAGGCGGTCCTCCGGTGGGCAAGGATATTCAAATCCAGATATCCTCTATAGATCGCGAGGGGATGTATCAGAAGACCGCTGAGATTCGCCAGTGGATTGCAGGTAATATTGAAGGTTTGCGAGATATTGAAGATACCTTGCCGCTCGCTGGAATCCAGTGGGAGATGCAAGTTGATCGATCTCAGGCGGCAATGCTCGGGGTCAATGTTGGCAGCATAGGCCAGATGGTGCAGATGGTCACCAACGGGGTGATGGTCGGCGAGTACCGCCCGGATGATGCCGATGATGAGCTGGAGATTCGCCTCAGGTATCCCCAGCAGAATCGCCAGCTGGCGGCGCTCGATGAGCTGCGCGTGAATACCAGTGCTGGGCCTGTTCCTATAAGCAGCTTTACCCAGCGAATTGCCAAACCCCGGGTTGATGCTATCCAGCGTTTCGATATGGTCGAGACGGTGTTTATCATGGCCAATACCGAAGATGGCTATCTCTCCGATAATCAGACAACACAGATTGCCGACTGGTTGGAGAGCCAGGATATCGATGACTCGATCAAGATTAAATTCCGCGGTGCCAATGAGGAGCAGGCCGACTCGGCAGAATTTCTCAGTGTCGCTTTCTCGCTGGCGATGTCGCTAATGTTGATTATGCTGGTTATGCAGTTCAATAGCTTCTACCAGGCCCTGCTGATTCTGTTCTCTGTAGTGATGTCGACCGCCGGTGTACTGCTGGGTTTGATACTCTCGCAGGCCGTATTCAGCACTATTCTGACCGGTGTCGGCATAGTCGCGCTGGCCGGTATTGTGGTGAATAATAATATTGTCCTGATCGATACCTATAACTATCTGCGCCGCGAAAATAGAGCTCTGACTGCTGCAGAAGCGGTCTTTAAAGCGGCCAAGTCGCGTTTCCGTCCGGTGATGTTAACCACAGTGACAACCGTTGTCGGGCTATTGCCTCTGGCCAATGGCTACAGTGTGGATATTATTAATCGCAACTGGGAGGCCGGTGGTATGGTTTCTTCCTGGTGGCAGCCGCTGGCCAGCGCGATTGTTAATGGCCTGTTGTTGGCCACAGTGCTGACGTTGCTGCTGACACCGGCGATGTTGCTACTGCCGGAAATAGTATCCAAGCGTCTGGGCGTTCGTGTTGCTGATCACCAGTTTGAAACTGAAGAATCCTAACGGGTTATTTTAAAGGGAGACGATGAAATATCTATTTGGTTTTTTCTATCAGAGCTTAAATCTTATCGTGGTATTGGTGAGCAGTTATTTTGCCGCCTACCAGATGCAGTTCTACTGGCTAGCCGTGGCGCTTATTGCCGCGGCCCCTCTGCTGCAGATGATGACTGGTTTTGATCGGTTCACCGCCTCTGATTCTACGCCGAGCAAGGTCAAGCTGCCAGTGGTTTCCCTATTGGTTATGCTCGGCAGTGCATGGCTTTTACTAACTGTTCCTCAATCGGGTCTGGCACTCTGGCTTGGGTTTGCCTGTATCGGCGGATTTATGCTCAATACCTATTGGGCGCAAGAGAAAAGCCCTCAAGTCTAACCCCCAAATCTTACCCTCAAGTCTAAAAAGTCCATGACTGAAACTAGTGAGCAGAGAAAGATTATTCATTGCGACTGCGACTGTTTTTATGCCGCGGTAGAGATGCGTGACGACCCTTCGCTGTGCGCCTATCCGATTGCCATTGGCGGAAAATCCGACCGCCGCGGGGTGATAGCCACCTGCAATTACAAAGCCCGCGAATATGGCGTGAGATCGGCGATGCCGACCGGCCAGGCACTGAAGCTCTGTCCCGACTTGGTAGTGATTCCCGGCACTATGGCCAAATACCGCGAAGCTTCGCTAAAAATCCGCCAGATATTTTATCGCTATACAGACAAAGTAGAACCTCTGTCTTTGGATGAGGCTTATCTGGATGTGACTGAGTCTAAATTGTGCAGTGGCAGCGCTACATTGATCGCCGAGGAGATCCGCGGGGTTATCGAAGCCGAGGTGGGGGTGACGGTTTCGGCGGGCATTGCACCAAACAAATTTCTTGCCAAGGTCGCTAGCGATATCAAGAAACCCAATGGGCAGTTTGTGATAACCCCGCAGAATGTTGCGGCTTTTATTGAGCAACTGCCGGTCAAGCGAATTAACGGTGTCGGCAAGGTCACCAATGAAAAGCTGCTGCGGTTGGGCGTGAAAACCTGTGCTGATCTGCAGCGCTTTGAGCTTATAGAGCTGATTAATAAGTTTGGCGTGTTTGGTAAGCGTCTCCACGATCTCTGTCGCGGTATAGATAACCGTCCGGTAAATGCTAATAGCCGGCGAAAGTCATTGAGTGTCGAACATACTTATTCCGGGGATCTCTCCGATCAACAGGCCTGCTTGGAAAAATTACCAGAATTGCTGATGGAACTGCGCAGTCGACTGCGACGAGTCGACAGTGATTATTTGGTCACCAAACAATTTATAAAAATAAAGTTTAATGATTTTACCATTACCACGCTCGAGCGAGCGGTGGCAAAAGATCTGCCGCTGGAAAGTTTTGAAACGATTTGTCAGCAGGCCTGGCAGCGTGGCGCGCGACCGGTGCGATTAATGGGTGTAGGTGTGCGTTTTATTGATGAAGGAGAGCCGGGGCGGGCGATTCAGCTGGATCTTTTTGATTAGCTGCATCATTTGGCCCTAATATACTTTTGACCCTAATATACTGTGCAATTTAGAGCCCCACTGGTAGACTGGTTGTTGGTGTTAACTTTATTTTAAGAGTTGGTTGTATCTGTGGTTGAGCGTGTGAGTAAGAATAAAATCCGTGGTGATATTCAGCGTAAAACTGAAGAATTTCTCTCCCGTGGAGGAGAGATTAAAAAACACGATTGCGGAGAGACCGGTGAGCCCGCCGATAAACCACGAGCCAGATCAGTATTTGTCAGTAACCAACCGCGCCAGACCAGAACCTACATCAACGATGTTGTCTCTGCGATAGATAGCCGCAAAAAGAAACCCGCCAAAACAGCCTCTAAGGCCTCAACTTCTGCAGCCAAACGTCGCCGCAAGAAAGTTATCTATGATGATTTTGGTGAGCCCCTGCGCGAAGTCTGGACGGAAGATAAAGACTAGCTAATCTCTTCGCCCCGCGCCTGCTTGTCAGCGTGGTAGCTAGAGCGCACCAACGGTCCACAAGCCGCCTGAACAAAACCAATACTCTCGGCATATTCAGTGTACTCGGCAAACTCGTCGGGATGCACAAAGCGCTCAACCGCAAGGTGGCTGGGCGATGGCTGCAGATACTGACCCACAGTCAACATATCTACATCGTGAGCACGCAGGTCGTCGAGAGTTCTCAGCAGTTCGTCTTTGGTTTCACCGAGACCTACCATCAGACCAGACTTGGTGGGTACAGTTGGATTCAATGCTTTGTATTCCTTGAGCAACTTTAGCGACCATTCATAGTTCGCGCCCGGGCGCGCCTCGCGATAGAGACGCGGAATCGTTTCCATATTGTGATTGAACACATCCGGCGGTGTTGCGCTAAGAATCTCCAGAGCCGGTGCCATACGGCCACGGAAGTCTGGAACCAGTACCTCAACCTTAAGTTCCGGGGAGAGAATCTTTGCTTCGCGAATACAGTCGGCAAAATGCTGGGCACCGCCATCGCGCAGATCATCGCGGTCCACCGAGGTGATAACCACATAGCTTAGAGCCATCTCATGGATAGCTTTGGCGAGGTTCTTTGGTTCTTCAATATCCAGCGGGTTGGGTTTGCCGTGGCCGACATCGCAGAATGGGCAGCGTCTGGTGCAGATCTCACCCATAATCATAAATGTCGCAGTACCATTACTAAAACATTCATGCAGGTTAGGGCAGGCGGCTTCTTCGCAGACGGTTGCCATCTTGTGCTCGCGAAGGATACTTTTGATCTGCTGCACCTTGGGTGAAGCAGATAGACGGATGCGCATCCACTCGGGTTTGCGCTGAATCTCGGTAGTGGGAATAACCTTGACTGGAATCCGCTCCACCTTGTCGGCACTGCGCAGCTTTTCGCCCTGTTGAAGGCGACGGGTGCGTTGTGGAGGTGTTACCGATTCTGAAGACATGAGATTCCTTTAATTTAAACTGATTAAACTAGCACTGTTAACTAACTATAGCGTTGTTAGAGCCGATCCGGTGCGCATTATAGCCGAGTCCCGCGGTTAAATTGTCGGCCAATTCTTGCATTACCTGTTCAATACTCGGGGGATTGTCAATTAGATCAGCGACCTGAGTCATTGCCACCCCAAGACCGCAGGGATTTATCCGCTGCCAGGGTGAAAGATCCATAGCGACATTAAAATTTAACCCGTGGTAACTGCAACCTTTGCGGATGCGCAACCCCAGAGAGGCTATTTTATCGCCGCTGTCTGTGTACACCCCCGGCGCATCTCGGCGCGGCGCCGCACTGATTTGCCAGTGCTTTAAAGTATCTACCAGAGCCTGCTCAATAAGGGTAACCAGATCGCGCACGCCGAGCTTTAAACGTTTTAGGTCGACCAGCACATAGGCAGTTATCTGACCGGGTCCATGATAGGTGACATGGCCACCGCGATCACTTTTAACTACCGGAATATCGCCGGGTAAAAGTATATATTCTTCCTTGCCTGCCTGACCCTGGGTAAACACCGGATGGTGTTCGAGCATCCAAATCTCATCTTCGGTGGTTTTGTCACGCTGCTCGTTAAAGTCTTTCATTTTAGCGAAAATATCGCTGTAATCCTGAGTGCCAAGATATCGAACCACGAGCGGCTTGCGGTTTTCCATGGGATGCATGGTTAGAGCACCATCTTGACCCGAGCGCTGGTTTTCAGCTCTGCAAAGATTAACTCCAACTGAGGCTTTCCTGTAGCAGTTATAACCACGGTAATTGATTGCCAGCTGCCTTTGCTGCTGTCGCGAATGGTAATATCTCTGCGGTCAAAGCCCGGCGCATGAAAGTCCATTACTCTGAGGACGTGCTCGTGGAGTTCGGGATGTGCGGCACCCAATACCTTTATCGGATATTCGCAGGGGAATTCAATTTGTGGGGGTTCTTGTTCGCTCACAGGCACCACTCAGATCAATATCAGGAGAATTATAAATTAGGATAAAAGCTGCGTAATCGTCAGCACAATCCAGTCGATAAAGCGTGAAAACAGTCCGGACTGCTCAACATCTGCAGCGGCAACCAGTGGTGTGTCGACCAGTATTTCGCCCTCCAGAGAGACCTGCAAGCGTCCCAGTTCCTGACCTATCACAATCGGTGCTTTAAGCTGTTCATCGATAAGAATATTGGCTTCGAGTTTCTTCTCGGCACCGCGCGCCAAGGTCAGAGTGACGTCGTCGCTAATAGTTAGGTTGAGGAACTCATCTTCGCCATACCAGACCTTGGCGTTTTCTTTAATAATATCGCCGACGGCATAGATAGTTTTGGTGTTGAAATAGCGGAAGCCGTAGGAGAGTAGCTTCTGCGACTGGCTGGCACGGGTTTTATCGCTGTTAGCACCCATAACCACCGAGATAAGGCGCATATCTTTGCGCTTGGCTGAGGCTACTAGGCAGTAACCGGCTTCTTCGGTGTGACCGGTTTTAAGACCATCGACACTGCTGTCGCGCCATAGCAGTCGGTTTCTGTTCGGCTGGTTAATATTGTTGTGCTTAAAATATTTTTCCGCGTAAATGCTGTAGTGATCAGGATGTTCCTGAATAATCGCCCGCGCCAAAACCGAAAGATCTCGCGCTGTGGAGACCATTCCCTCGTAGGGAAGGCCGGTCGCATTGAAGTACTCTGTGCCGGTCATACCCATTAGCGCAGCCTGTTGATTCATGCTGTCGGTAAAGGCATCTTCGTCGCCGCTGATATGTTCAGCCAGAGCGATAGAGGCGTCGTTGCCGGACTGGATAATCACACCGCGCATTAAATCGCTGACAGATACTCTGGTTCGAGGACTGAGGAACATGGTTGAGCCATCAGTTTTGGCGCCGCCTTTTTCCCAGGCGTTATCGCTGATTAAAACCATATCGCTTTTTTTGACTCGTCCCTCGGCAATCTCGTTGGAGACTATATAGGTAGTCATCATCTTGACCAGGCTGGCTGGAGGCAGTTGCAGATCGGCATTATTCTCGACAATCACATGGCCGGTTTCCGCGTCGATAAGAATCCAGGATTTAGCGGCAAGCTCCGGCGGTGCTGGAATCAATTGCTGAGCCTGTGCTGAAGATAGGCACAGTAGAAGCAGGGCAGAGGAAGCGCAGGGTAAAATCCATTTTTTCAGCCAATTTATCAGCATAGTAGTTCACGACTTTGTTATGAGTTTAAACGGGGGATAGTTTACCACCTGAAAGCAGCGAATGTCCGCCCGAGATAACCGACAAATAGGTAATTTCTTTTGATTTAGAGTCTGGCGGTTTCGGTGTGCTGATCTGACTAGGGAGTAACGGAAAAAGTATTCAGGTTAGCGGTTTTTTTAAGCATGGCCTTAATGCTTAACAGCTCGAGATTATCAGTAATTGGGCCGATCCATAGTTTGTGCAGCTTATCCTGAGTGCGCAGAACAATCGGCTGGCTGGTGAGGTTGCGGACTTTGTTTTTAAGCTGCTGGGCAGTGGCCATATCAGTGAATGCGCCGACCTGTAGATACTGGCCAGTGGTGGCAGTTTCAGTTTTGGTGACTTCTGCTTTCGCTATCTGTTGAGGTGCGGGCTTTGGAGCTGGTTTAGGCTTGGGGTCTGTATCTATAGCCTCAATAAGAACAGAGGCGGTTCCCTTGTCGGCATACCCCAGCTTCATGGCGCCAACAAAGGAGAGGTCAATTAGGCGCTCATCGTGAAATGGGCCACGATCATTAATTCTGACCACAATTGAGCGACCGTTTTCAGTATTGGTGACTTTGGCATAAGAGGGTATCGGCAGGCTTTTGTGGGCTGCTGTCATCCCATACATATTATAAATTTCGCCGTTGGAGGTCAGCCTGCCGTGAAACTTGGTGCCGTACCAAGAGGCAACACCGGACTCCCGATAACCCTTGTTACTGGGCATTACCCAGTAGGTTTTACCGAATACTTCGTAGGGGCTTTTGTTGCCGGCTCTGGTGATCGGTTCAGGCTTAGGTACCGCATTGGGAATAGCGCTAGTATCTATGCGTTTGCCTGCGCCATCTTTCTCGACCATAAACTGCGAGGAGCTACAGCTAACCAACCCCGATAGTGCCAAGGCAAACATTATCCGGCTGGAATATCTCGATAAAGTTTCAACTTTTATTGGTTTAACAATCAGTGGACTGCGCACAGTTGCGTTCCCGAATCAGTTCACTGAGTTGATAGACCGCCATGGCATATTTGGTACGTGGGTTGTAACGGCTAATCACATAAAAATTGTGCAACCCCAACCAGTATTCACTGCCATATTTGGCTTCAAAGCGCATTGGCAAGGCCTTAGTTTCGGCGGGTAATGGCTCAATGATTTTATAACCCAGCGTGTTTAATTCAGCCAATGTAGCCTTGGGGCGATGCAGATTATTGAGGCTCTCTTCAGTGGGGTCGGTGCTGTTATTCGCTCGCATAGCCACTGCTTCACCCTCTCTCCAGCCATGTCTTGAGAAGTAATTGGCGACGCTACCAATAGCGTCGGTGGGATTTGTCCAGATATCGGCAAACTCGTCATTGTCAAAATCAACCGCGTAGTTGCGGTAACTGCTAGGCATAAACTGACCTAGCCCCATAGCGCCGGCATAGGAGCCTTTTAGCTCAATAGGGTTTTGGTTTTGCTCGCGGGCGAGCAGAAACAGATTCTCCAGTTCAGCGGTGAAAAAGCGTTTACGGGAGGCGCGTTTATTGGTGTAGGTGTAGTAGTCAAAGGCCAGGGTTGCCAAGGCATCAACCACCTTGTAGCTGCCAGTGTTACTGCCATAGTTGGTTTCGACACCAATAATACTGACGATAATCGCCGGTTCCACGCCTAGCTCTCGCTGGGCTCTCTCCAGAGTCGCTTTATTCTCCTGCCAGAATTTTACACCGCCTTTAATCCGCGCTTCAGAGATAAAATGTTTGCGGTATTCGTACCAGGGCTTAACTTTTTCCGCGGGGCGGCTCATCGCTTTGACGATCGATGTCTGGTGCTCGGCGACCTTTAGCCAGGCGATAATCTCTTCGCGCTTAAACTGGTGTTTTTCCACCATAGTGTCGATAAAGCTGGCGGCTTCAGGATGTGTTGAGTAGTCCCCATAACTGCTAGAGGAAACGCCAATAGCAAAGATTGAGAGCGCCAATAACGGTGCGGCAAAAAATTTATTAAGGCTTTGTTTAAGAAGTATGTTCAAAGTTTTATTCCTAGATCCGTTTGGGCTCAGTGCTGATGGCCATCAGAATACCAAATCCGAGAAACAGAGTCACAATTGCTGTGCCACCATAACTGATAAAGGGCAGTGGTGCTCCAACTACAGGCAAGATACCTGAAACCATGGCCATATTGACAAAAATATAAACAAAAAATGTCAGGCTTATAGTGCCGGCCATAATGCGGCCAAACATCGACTGTGCATTCAGTGCGATAATCATGCAGCGCCCGATCAGCAAGAGATACAGTACTAGCATACCCAGCACGCCGATCAATCCAAATTCCTCTGCCAGCACCGCAATAATAAAATCCGTATGGCTCTCAGGCAGAAAGTTAAGTTGCGACTGAGTGCCCTGAGTCCAGCCTTTACCGCTGAGGCCTCCAGAACCAATAGCTGTGGTTGACTGCATAATATTCCAGCCCGCACCAAGTTTGTCCTGCTCGGGGGACAATAGGGTTAATACCCGCTGTTTCTGGTAGTCGTACATTACATAAAACCACATGGTGGGTACCGCTGCCATAATTAATAGGACAGTGGAAATCAGGTAGCGCTTGCCGAGCCCGGCCAGAAACAGGGCAAAAAATCCGGATGAGAAAATAATTAATGAGGTTCCCAAGTCGGGCTGTCTGGCTACTAATAAGACCGGAATCAAGGTTGCGATAACCCCTATAGAGACATGTTTAAATCGCGGTGGCAGATGGCGCTTACCGAGGTAGGAGGCAAGGGTCATCGGCACGGCAATTTTCATGAGTTCGGAGGGTTGGAACCTTGTGACACCCAAATCCAGCCAACGCTGGGCACCTTTTGCACCAACTCCAAAAAACAGTACGGCGACCAGTGATAACAGCCCGCAGATATAGATAAAAATTGACCAGCGCTCCCAGAGTCGCGGTTGAAACTGGGCGATGCCGATCATGGCGAACAGGCCGATCAACATAAATGTCGCCTGACGTTTTACATAGAAAATACTTTCAGCACTGGCGCTGTAGAGTACTGCCAGGCCGATGCCGCACAGCGCGATTAAGATAAGTAGCAGTGGGATGTCTATATGCATAATGCGCGAGGGTCTGCGATCACCCCCTGGGCTATTTAGCTGCCTGACAAAATCATTTCTATACATAGCTCATCACCGGTTGACTTCAGTTGTCGATGAGGTTGATTGCATATAGGCATCAATCACAGCCCGTGCAATAGGTGCAGCAGCAGAGCCGCCATGTTCGCCATTTTCCACAATTAACCCGATCGCTATCTTTGGGTCATCGGCGGGTGCAAAGGCGATAAACAGCGCGTGATCCCACTGCCGCTCTGCGATCTTGCTGCTGTCATATTTGTCTTCGGCATCAATACTGATTGCCTGTGCGGTACCGGTTTTGCCAGCAATCCTGTAGGTCAATCCTTTGCTGATACTGCGCGCCGTGCCGCGATTACTGTGGACAACATCTTGCATGGCTTTGTGCATATAGTCCCAGTGTTTTTCACTGATATTAATATCGCTCTCAGTTTTTAGCAGGGGCTGTTCCTGACCATTAATCGCCTTGACCAGCTGCGGAGTGAGTACTTCGCCACGGCTGGCAATACGTGCCGACATCACCGCCAGTTGCAGTGGTGTGGCAAGCATAAAGCCCTGACCAATACTGGTATTGATGGTGTCGCCATTAAACCAGCTCTGTCCTCGGGCGCCTTTCTTCCAAGCTCTGCTCGGCATAATGCCGGGTCTTTCACCGGGCAGGTCGATGCCTGTGGTAGCGCCGAGGCCAAACTGTGAGCCATAGTTGGAGAGCAGGTCGATACCGGTTTTAACCCCGAGGCCATAAAAATAGATATTGCAGGACTCGATAATTGCCTTAGCCAGATCAACGCCATCGCCGTGACCACCCCGGGCAAAATTGTGGTCGCGCCATGGCCGTTCAATACCCTTAAAGTAGAAGTAACCGTTGTCTTTGATTTTATAACTGGGGGTGACAATATTATGTTGCAGGGCGGTAAGTCCAAACAGCGGTTTAATTGTCGAACCGGGCGGATACTGGCCGCGCACCGCGCGATCAAATAGTGGCCGGTCTGGTGAGTAGAGCAGACTGTCATAATTTTTTTGGCTGATGCCAGAGACAAATAGATTGGGGTCGTAACTGGGTGCGCTGATCATTGCCAGAACACCGCCGGTTTTTATTTCAATGGCGACTAGTGCGCCGCGTTTGTCTTTAAACGCCTCATGGCCGACCTGCTGTAATTGACTGTC
>CAWUVN010000068.1:0-7150 GCA_963925995.1 uncultured Pseudomonadales bacterium
CATGAATAGCGCGACAAACCGCCCCGATAATATCTCAGCAGGCCTGACCACCGTCAATGGTGTTGAGAGCGGTTCGCTGTCGGCTGCCGATCGTGGAACAAGCTACGGTCATGGTCTATTTGAAACCATGCTGTTTAGCGCTGGGGCTTTGCCTCTATGGCAGCGTCACCTAGGGCGCCTAGTCAGTGATGCACCAATCCTTGGGCTGAGTATCAGCGAAAAGTCCCTTGAGGATAATCTGGCAAATTTTTTACAGCTGTTGGCGCAGCACTCACAGAGCAGCGGTATTATTAAAATAATGGTTACTGCTGGCACTGGCGGTCGCGGCTATGCCTCACCGGAAAAAATAGCGCCACAGATAATCTGTCAATTCTCGTCTTTGCCCGATAATCTTGAGCAGTTACGACTGAATGGCGTCGCCCTTATTCAGTGTCAGTATGCTCTGCCTATCAATCCGGTATTGGCGGGTATTAAGCACCTTAATCGTCTCGATCAGGTATTGGCGGCGGCGGAGCTGAAACAGCAGGGGGCTCCTTATACGGACGGCGTTATGTTTGGCCATGACTCTAATCTAATCGAAACCACCTGCGCCAATATATTTATTAAAACACCTGAAATGGGCTGGCTAACGCCTCAGCTCGATCAATCTGGTGTTCTCGGTGTTATGCGTGGGTTGTTATTGGAGAGACTATTTAACCAATCCGGTTTAAATGTAAAAGAGTGCCGGATTAATCCACAGCAACTGGCCTCCGCCTCGGAAATTTTTATCTGCAGTTCTATTCGTGGGCTTATACCAGTGACTGAGATAAAAGACTTGGGTCATTGGTCTATTGGCCCTGAGACAAAACTGCTTCAATCAGCGCTGTTTGATCTCTATGATTGTTACCTATGTTAAAAAAGCTAAAACGTCTGTTGCGAATCAGCACTGTTCTTATACTGCTTGCCGCGGTCTGTCTTGCAGTCCTGCTAGGCACTGCCCAGCGCTTTCTTGAACAGCCCTTAACTCTGTCTAATAACACAGTGCAGTGGTCTATCGATAAAGGTGCGAGTCTCAGTGGTGTCAATCGACAGCTTTATCAGGAAAATATTGTTAGCCATCCGCGACTGTTAACCTTCTATGGGCGACTTAGCGGCCAAACGGCTATTCAGGCCGGTCTCTATCAAATTAGTGCCGGCGATAGCGCCAAAACCCTATTGGAGCGCTTTAATCGCGGCGAGGTTATCAACTTTCAAATAACCTTTCCCGAAGGTTGGTCCTATCAACAGTGGCTGCAGCATCTTGCCAGTGTCGAGCAGTTTGCCGCTATTAGCGAGCTCAATCAGGCACAGATTATGAGTGCGGCGGGTATCGATAAATCCCATCCGGAGGGATGGCTTTTTCCAGATACCTACAGCTATATAAGCTCAGATACAGCCATTGACATTCTCGCTCGTGCTCACAGTAAAATGCAGCAGGTCTTAGATCGTGCATGGAGAAATCGCTCGGCAGATATTCCCTACAACTCTGCTTACGAAGCGCTGATTATGGCCTCGATAATTGAAAAAGAGACCGGGCTGGTTGAGGAGCGGCCTGAGATAGCTGGCGTTTTTGTCCGACGCCTTAATAAACGTATGCGCTTGCAGACTGACCCAACCGTTATCTACGGTTTGGGCGCTGCCTACCACGGCGATCTTAAACGTTCACATTTGAAAACCCATAGCCCTTACAATACCTATATGATTAAGGGCTTGCCGCCAACTCCTATTGCCATGCCCAGTGCGGCTGCTATTGACGCGGCATTACATCCACTGGCCGGCAGCAGTCTTTACTTTGTTGCTCGCGGTGATGGTGGTCACTACTTTTCTGAGACTCTTGCGGAGCATCAAAAGGCTGTGCGGAAATATCAGATAGAGCGGCGCGCTGAGGATTATCGATCTGCGCCTAAAGTGAAATGAGCTCAGATTAATAAGCCGTAACAGAATAATAATTGATAATATAAAAAGCAGGTTCGGGGACAATAATGCGGGAAACAACTATGCGCGGGAAATTTATAACCATTGAAGGTACTGAAGGGGTGGGCAAAACCACTAATATTCAGTTTATCCAGTCGTGGATGGAAAAAAATCAGTTGGCTTTTGCTACGACCCGCGAACCCGGTGGTACGCCTCTGGCGGAACAGATCCGTGAGCTGCTGTTAGCCCCACGCGAAGAAAAGGTCTGTAACACTGCCGAACTATTACTGATGTTTGCCGCCCGAGCCCAGCATCTTAATCAGGTGATAGAGCCGATGCTCGCTGAGGGCGCCTGGGTGCTCTGCGATCGCTTTACCGATGCGACTTATGCCTATCAGGGCGCGGGAAGACATATGCGCAATGACCTGATTTCTGAGCTTGAGCTTTTAGTTCAGGGCAGCCTGCGTCCTGACCTGACGCTAATTTTGGATATTCCAGTAGAGATTGGTCTGCAGCGCGCCGGTGAGCGCAGTAAGCCAGATCGCTTTGAGCTGGAGCAGATTGAATTTTTTGAGCGGGTTCGCAATCGCTATCTACAGATCGCTGAAGAGAGTCCCGAACGCTGCGTTATTATCGATGCCTCTCAATCCCTTGAAGGGGTTCAGGCGCAAATTGAAGAAGCGCTAACCCGCTTTTTGGAGACCGCCTAGTGCTTCCATTACCCTGGCAGGAAACTCTTTGGAATACTCTTAATACCAGTATTGAGCAGGAGCGCTTGCCCCACGCCATTTTAATCAGTGGCCCCAGTGGTATTGGTAAGGTCCGTTTGGCAAAAGCACTTGCCCAGCATCTGCTGTGCACCGCAGAAATGACCAAATACGCATGCGGCTCTTGCAAAGGTTGCCAGCTATTGGCCGCGGGTAGCCATGCGGATATTACCTATCTGGAACCGGAAGAACCGGGCAAGCCGATCAAGATTGATCCAGTGCGTGCGCTCTGTGAATCGCTGAGTAAAACCGCTCAACAGGGTGGTTGGAAGGTGGCGATTATTGCCCCCGCCGAAGCGATGAATATTAACGCGGCCAACGCGCTGCTAAAAAATCTTGAGGAACCCCAGCCGAAAACTCTATTGATCCTGGTTTCCCATAGACCCAGCCTGTTATCGGCGACTATTCGAAGTCGCTGCCAAAAAATTAATATGCCAATTCCGGATACTGAAGTGGCCAATCAATGGCTGACAGAGGTCACTGGTGATCAGTCCGCTGTGGATAAAGTCTTGTTTCTCGCCGCCGGAAAGCCACTGTTGGCGTTAGATTATTTACAAAGCGATAACCTGCAACAGCGTCAGAGCTTTGAAGAATTGATCGACCAGGTAAGAGCCGGTGAAATCTCGCCATTGGATGCGGCTCAGCAGGCCCAGAAACTCGATAGTACCGAATCTATCGACTGGTTCAGCAGCTATATTCATCGTCTGGCCACTACCGATTTAGCTGATCAGCCGATTCCTGCGCTGTTTGGTTTTTCAGATAAATTACTGCAGGCGCGCAACTGGGTTGTCAGCGGTAATAATCCCAATCCTCAACTGCTTTGGGAAGAGCTGTTTATGGACTGGTTGATGGTGTTTGCCAAACGTCGATAAGTTGCCTGTTGAGTAGCCTGAAAAATGCCAGTGATTTTTTATATGCTAAGCTCATAGAAGCACACAAGGAGAGGTGATCTGTATGTTTAATGGTGGCAAGGGCGGAATTTTAACCGTCGATATCAATGATGAAAATCTGCTCTATCAACACTATATGTCTTTTGTCGACGGCGGCGGTTTATTTGTGCCGACGAAAAAGAGTTATGAACTGGGCGATGATATTTTTTTCCTTTTAAGTATCTATCTGCGCCCTGAACCTATCCCCATGACCGGCAAGGTGGTGTGGGTAACACACAAGGGTTCAGGCAGCTTTAAAAAGGAAGGGGTAGGGGTGCAATTGGGAGAAGAACAGGTGGAATTGAAAGTTGATATTGAACAGGCTTTGACCGGTACGGTACACTCTCATAAACCTACACTGACTATGTAGCCCAATTTTCTAATAAAAGATGTAATAACCTATGCTGGTAGACTCTCACTGCCATCTCGATCATTTGGATATCACTGATCGGGAGGGTGGAATCACTGCTGTTTTAGAGGCTGCCAAAGCTCGCGGCATTACCCATTTTCTGAGTGTTGCGGTAGATATGCCGACCTCAAAATCTCTTATTGATCTGACTGCCAAACATGAGAATGTCTATTCTTCTGTGGGTGCTCATCCACTGCAAAAAGTGCAGCAGGAAGTTCCCTCAGTCGCCGAGCTGGTCGCGCTTGCGCAACAGCCGCGCGTGGTTGCCATAGGTGAAACCGGGCTGGATAATTTTTACAGCAGCGAGACTATCGATTGGCAGCGGGCGAGTTTTATCAATCACCTGAAAGCCAGTCAGCAGATTAATAAGCCGGTGATTATTCACACCCGCGATGCCCGTGTTGAAACCATCGACCTGCTGCGCCAATACACACCTAGTGCCGCTGGTGTTATGCACTGTTTTACCGAGAGCTGGGAGATGGCTGAGCAGGCCTTGGAACTGGGCTTTTATATTTCATTCTCCGGTATAGTAACCTTTGCCAGCGCCAATGAACTGCGCGATGTGGCGACCAAGGTACCGCTTGATCGTATTCTCGTCGAGACCGATTCACCCTGGTTGGCCCCGGTGCCCCACCGAGGTAAACAGAATGAGCCCCAGTATGTCCGCGAAGTTGCTCAATGCATGGCCGATTTGCGCGGTATAAGCTTGGAAGAGCTAGCTGCGGCAACCACGGATAACTTTCACCGTCTATTTCAGATACCCAGATAGAGACTGCTATGGAACAACTGACAAATACTGTTACTTCTGAGTCTAATTTTATTATTCGCACCTTTCCTGTGGGACCGCTGCAGTGCAACTGCTCGGTGATTGGCGACCGGCTTAGTGGTCTGGCGCTGGTGGTAGATCCCGGTGGCGATGCGGACAAGATTATGGCGCTGCTTAAAGAGCTCAAGCTCTCGGTGGTGGCGATTATTCACACCCATGCGCATCTCGACCATATACTCGCTGCGGGCGAAATTAAACAGGCGACCGGCGCGCCAATCTATCTGCACAAAGGTGATCAGTTTTTGTGGGATATGGTTGAGCAGCAGTGCGCGATGTTTGGGGTGCCAAAAGTCAGCCTGCCAGAACCAGACGATTATATAAACGATGATCAGGCGCTCGACTGCTGTGGTGGAGTTGCTATCCACACGCCGGGGCATACGCCGGGTTCAGTGAGCTTTTGGTTTGATGAGTACAAAACATTAATTGCCGGAGATACCTTATTTCAGGGCAGTATTGGCCGCACGGATTTACCCGGCGGTGATTTTGAAGAGATTAAGAAGTCGATCAGTGAGAGGCTATACAGCCTCGATGATGATGCGGTGGTGATTACGGGCCATGGGCCCAGTACCAGCATTGGTCTTGAAAAACAGACCAATAACTTTGTCCGTGGCGTCAACTAACAAACCGATTAGAGATTAAAACCCCCATAGGGAAAACCGATGAAACAGCAATTGATAACCATGCTCGAACTGCAGAGCGATATGAACACCAAGGTCCATGCGGACTGGAAAAAGCAAAACTTTGAATGGTATCGTGCCATCTGGGTGGAATGTGCCGAGCTGCTCGATCATTACGGTTGGAAGTGGTGGAAGAAGCAGAATCCCGATATAGGCCAAATTGAGCTGGAGTTGGTGGATATCTGGCACTTTGGGTTAAGCCTGTTACTGCTTAAGGGTGATTCACCCCAGGCGATTGCCGACCATGTGATTGAAGCGTTTTCAGTACCTCAGCAGAGTGCTGACTTTAAACTCGATCTCGAAGACTTCACCCACCATACGCTTGCCAGCAAGGGTTTTGAGGTGGTGCGCTTTGCCAAGTTGATGAAGGGCATCGATATGGATTTTGAACAGCTCTATGTCGGCTATGTGGGCAAAAATGTGCTCAACTTCTTCCGTCAAGATCACGGCTATCAAGATGGTAGCTATCAAAAGCAGTGGGGCGGTGTTGAAGACAATGAGCATTTAGTGGAGATTGTTGCGCAACTGGATACCGGGGCGAGTAACTTTAAAGATGAGCTCTACAGTCGCATGCTAGAAACCTACAAAAAGCTCTGTTTATAGCTGAAACATGTCCAAAATCAATCAAAAGAGCACTATTGGCGGTATAAATAGCCTTCATTAGTGCTCTGGAGATGCATTTTATTTATGCCGCCTTATAATAGCGCCGACTTAAACTATGACGTTATTAACTTCTACGGAGATACACCTTGAATTCACCCGTTCGCGTAACAGTTACAGGGGCCGCAGGCCAGATTAGCTATTCTTTATTATTCCGCATTGCCGCTGGCGAAATGCTTGGTTCCAACCAGCCTGTTATTTTACAGATGCTTGAAATCACACCAGCCCTAGAAGCGCTTAAGGGCGTGGCGATGGAATTGGAAGACTGTGCATTTCCTCTGTTGGCTGGAATGGTCTGCACTGATGATGCAGCCGTTGCTTTTAAAGACTCTGATTACGCACTGCTGGTTGGCGCACGTCCACGTGGCCCAGGTATGGAGCGCAAGGACTTGTTAGAAGCCAATGCAGCAATCTTCTCTGCTCAGGGTAAGGCGCTTAACGACAATGCCTCTAAAGATATCAAAGTACTGGTTGTTGGCAACCCCGCTAACACCAACTCGTTGATTGCTCAGCGCAATGCGCCAGATATTAACCCGCGTCAATTTACCGCCATGACGCGTCTTGATCACAATCGCGCACTGACTCAGATTGCCAATAAGACTGGCACTACGATCAATGACGTTACTCATATGACTATTTGGGGTAACCACTCAGCGACTCAGTATCCAGATATCCACCAGACTAAGGTCAACGGTTCAGCGGCAATTGATATGGTTGACCAGACTTGGTACGAAGAAGAGTTTATTCCGGTTGTTCAGCAACGTGGTGCAGCGATTATTAAAGCCCGTGGCGCCTCCAGTGCCGCCTCTGCAGCGAATGCGGCGATTGCCCATATGCGCAGCTGGGCTCTTGGCACTGCCGAGGGCGATTGGGTTAGCATGGGTGTCTACAGCGACGGTAGCTATGGAATCACTCAGGGCCTGATTTACTCTTTCCCTTGCGTCTGTAAA
>CAWUVN010000069.1:0-20332 GCA_963925995.1 uncultured Pseudomonadales bacterium
CGTGCAGGCACCATCGCCGATTCATCCGGCAATGTATTTGTAGACTCGAATGGAGTATTTGATTTCTCTCGCCGCTCAGCACCCTTTGGATTTAACGGCTCTTACTTTTATGGAGGGGTTAGTTACAGCTTTTAAAGCATTGACGAACTTTGATTTGCTAGTTGTCCAAAATTCTTAACAGGTAGGACAGCAAACAAAAAGCCGGGCATTGTTGCCCGGCTTACTTTTATCTGCCGCATAAACTGGGGTCAGACGCATAAACTGGGGTCAGATGAATAAACTGGGGTCAGATGAATGTTTTCATTAACCTGCCCGCCTCGGCCTACCACTTTTACCCTGAGTTACTCTTCTGCCATACAAAACCTCAATTTCGCCCTTAAAGCGGTCATTCCCCAATGCCAGCTCTTTTTTAACCGAATCACTTATGCTTTTTATCATCGAGCGATCTTGTGGTTTTTGAAAAAACCCACGGTATATTTTTCGTCTTTTGCTCGCACTTTTGGCTAAACGCATATACACCTCATGCGGCTGGCAAAGGGCACACTTAACACCATGCGCATTGAAATGATGGCTAGACCAATGAAAATCAACGGCCTCCTCGACTATTTTTGCCCGTACGGGGTTTAGCTCAATATAACGATAAAGCTCTAACAGGTATCGCTCTGTCTGTACGATGCAAGATTTGAATCTACCCTCCCAAAGGGTCCCCGTTCGCTGATAACTTCGATTAAAGTATCGGACATATCGCCTCCCCAAAGCTTGCATCATCAATGAAATAGCTTCATCGCTCTGCGGAGTGGCAAGCAAATGAACATGGTTCGTCATAAATACCCATGCATGGATATCAACACCGAACTCGGACGCATATTCTTTTAACCAAGAGGCATAGCTTGCATAGTCATCATCTAGTGCAAAACATGGTTGGCGGTTATTACCGCGTTGGATAATGTGTTGTGGGTGCCCTTTTGGACAGAATCGAGGAAATCTTGCCATAGCGTCATCCTTGTCGCTTTTATAAAGTTCATTCTAGGGTCAATGCTAACATAAGTTTTACGTGGCGATGAGTTGCACAAAAACCTTCATCTGACCCCGATTTATTAAAACCTTCATCTGACCCTGATTTATTCATCTGACCCTGATTTATTCAGAGATTACGCGGCCTGGATTGAGGATACCTTTGGGGTCCATCGCATGCTTAAGAGTTCTCATAAGCGCGATTTCCTCTGGGCTTCGCGACTGATCGAGGAAATCTCGCTTATTAACACCCACACCATGTTCAGCGGTAATCGCGCCGGCGTACTCGCCGATCATCAGCATAATATCTGTGTTGATCAGCGCTTTGTCTTCTGCGCGGCCGGTGTAGGCCACTACATGCAAATTATTGTCACCAATATGGCCAAACATCAGCACATCCATATCAGTATATTTAGCTTTTAGGCGGGTTTCCAAATCTGCGGCAAACAGTCCCAGCTGGCTCAATGACAGACTGACATCCTGATTGGATACTGGGCCCAACACCTGAAGTAATTCGCCGATACCATCGCGTATTTGCCAGAACCGCTCTGCGTCCTTATGGGACTGTGCGATCACTGCATCGGTTATTAGGCCTGCTTCAAGATGTGAAAAAAGTGCACTCTCGAAGCGCTCAGCACCAACCATCTCATCACTGTCTTTATACTCGACCAGCAAGTAAAAAGGGTGCGATTCGGCAAAGGGATTTTGCAGATCGGGGACTACCTCTAAGACTTTATCCAGGTAGTTGTCCCACATTAATTCGAAACCCGTAAGACCTGCCCCTAGACTGCGCTTAAGTTCACCCAGCAATTGGGTCACAGAATCATAATCTTCCAGGGCGCAGAGTGCTGTGTGACAGCTGCGCAACTTAGGCTGCAACTGCACCACTACTCTGGTGACAATACCAAGGGTGCCTTCAGAACCGATAAAGAGATGTTTAAGATCATAGCCGGAGTTATTTTTAACCATTTTATTCATGGCGCTAATCACAGTGCCATCGGCCATAACAGCTTCCAGACCCAATACCAGAGATCGGGTCATACCATAGCGGATAACTTCAGTGCCGCCGGCATTGGTGGCCACATTGCCACCGATATTGCAGCTGCCACGAGCGCCGAGATCCAGAGGCATAAACAGATCATGCTCTGCAGCGGCGTCTTGCAGTACCTGAAGTGGCGTACCCGCTTTAGCGGTAATGGTCATGGCAGTGGTATCGATCTCTTCAATACCCTGCATGCGCTCTAAAGAAATGGCGAATTCGCCTTGTTGCGGCGTGGCTCCTCCCGACAGACCGGTCAGCCCACCCTGAATAACCACAGGCTGGGTATGCTCATGGCAAAGGGCCATGATTTCAGATAGCTGTTGAGTCGTTTTTGGTTTTAGTAGTGCCGCTGGCTGACAGGGATCTACACCACTCCAGTCGGCATGATATTTTTCGCTGATAGCGTCGCCAAGAAGTAGCGACGATGAGTCTAGCAAGGCTGAAAGCCGAGTGATTAAGTTATCCATGGCAGTAAATTTGTAAGTTACAAGAATTGCAGTGTAACTGACAAAACATCTTTTCTACCATTTGTCTTCGCGGGTTTGAAGCCTATCGAAAGACTCACCGATCAGAACACCCAACTCGCGCTCTTCACCCTCTTGCAGATGAACGGCTGGACGGCCATGGGCAAATCTATAGTTACAAATCAATGCCACATCACCGACTTTCCAATTGATCGGGATACCATAGTCATCATAGATTTTCAGAAACAGGCGCTTCTCTTCTAAAGTCATCTCTGTACCATCACCAAAGGTTAGCTTTAGCGGGCGCTCCTCAGCAGACAGATGCTGGACCAGCGGCCAAGTATCAAACCACATGCCGTCGTCCGCCAGGCTGGCATAGAGAAGATTGCGATTGAGATGAGGGAAATACTCAAACGCAGAAATATAGTAACGAGTCTTAAGCAGTCTATCTTCACCCCATTCGGCTTCCAAACCACGGCTGCGCGCTTCGGCAATCGCCTGATCCGGATCATCAGTCAGCATGGATTGCTGCCAGTGATTGTAGACGCCTATATCCAGACGACCCTTGAATGCATCTCTATCGGACAGATTGCGGTGGTAACAGAGACCCAGTCTTTTTAATTTCTGACCGAATTCAGTCGCAATCAGCGCATCTGTTGCCTGACAGTTATCTGAAACAAATGTAGCACCGCCTTCCCTGGGCATCTTATGGGCCATAAAGCTGACCATCTTGGTACTGGAGCCGATATAGGCCATCTCATGATGGTAATGTAGCCAAGCAGATAAAGGCGCACCTACTTCATAGACATTCTTTTCGATAGTCTTGCGGGGATTTGCTCCACCTTCATACTGACGCTCTTTCTTAAGCACCTGAGTGGCGATTAGACGCATGGATTGCAGGTTATCCAAGCCAGTATTAATCACGTGCACCAGGCCAATAGCGTCATACACACGCTGCATATGCTGTGCCAACGCATCACTGGCAACCAGTGGTTCACCGTTCATACGGTAGTCATTGCCATCGATAACAAATAATTCCGGGGAGATTGCAGGTGTGCCAGTCCACCATTGTGGTTCAATGATATTGGGCAGTGGCGCAAAAGCTTCAGCAGTATTAGCGGACATCAAAATTTCTCTTGGGTCTGGATTCAAAAAAGCTCGCAATTCTAACTGCCTTATATGCTCTGGACAATAAAATTTTCATCGAGCTTAGATGTTTTAATCATAAGCTTAAGCATACGGATAAAGGATCAATTAGGCTCTTCAGAAGTCTAATTTAATTACAAAAACATTCATCTGACCCCAGTTTATTGTTTTTTAAAATCTTCATCTGACCCCAGTTTATTCCAGTTTATTCTTAATTAAAACTCAGCCATTCAATACTGGATATACCTAGGCTTTGCATCTACCCTTTATCTAAAGATTAAATGATTCTAAGAGAAATTATTTTTTGAAAAATCAACGTTATCAGAGCGGCTTAAATTTTAGCCTCGGTGATTTTCTTCAAGTCAATTAAAACAGCCTTTACGTTTTGTTGTAGCCCGGTAATTCTTAACAGGTCGGGCATACAATAAAAAAGGCCGGGCAGAAATGCCCGGCTAATTTATGATCAAGTGTGTTTCTTGTGTGCGCTTCATTTATGTGCGCTTTCTCGCTAGCCGCTGCGCCTAAGTAAATAGAGCCCAACCGCAACACAAAACAAAATCGGTGCCAGCACCGCCATCAGCGGCGGAAACTCAAACACAATACTCAGCGGACCAAGCATATCCTGCAGAATTCTAAAGCTAACCCCCACCACCACGCCGATAAAGATTCGGAAACCCATGGTCGAGTCGCGCAGTGGGCCAAACACAAAAGAGATACCGATTAGAACCAGCCCTAAAATAATTAGCGGCTGTAAAACCTTGCGCCAGAACGCGACCTCATAACCTGCTGTATCGGTATTTTGCAGCCTTAGATAGCGAATATAATTATAGAGACTCGCCATCGACAATGAATCTGCTGGTAGTATATTTAACGACAACACCCCCGGCGTTAACTCGGAGTCCCAGCGTCTGGTGACCAGCTTTTCAGTCTCGGTGCTATTGTCTAAAAATCGCGTTACCGAAACATTTTCTTCCATCCAGTAATTCTCGGTCACATTAAATGTCGCCCGCGAAGAAAAGCTTGCCTCTTCAATTTGTCGATCATCATTAAAGCGATAGCGCGTCACCCCGTAGACAACACCGCCGGGGAAAACCGCATTAAAGTGCATAAACTCGTTGCCTTCACGATTCCAGGGGCCAGACGCGGAATCCTGAGCCGACTCGCCTTTGAGCAGATAACCGCGGCGACCCTCGGCCAGCTGATCCAGATAGGGTGAAAAATACTCGCCAATCACCATCGACAGCATAATAAATAGCATTACCGGCTGTAACACAAACCCAACAATACGCAGTGGCGACACCCCCGCCGCGCGCATCACAATGACTTCACTATTAGTTGCCAGCAGCCCAAGGCCAATAAGGCAACCAATCAGCGAGGCAAAAGGCATATATTCATAGATTCGCGACGGCACCAGAGTACCGACATAGATCAGCACATCGGAAAAATGATAATTACGCGATATATCTGCGGTCTGATCAATAAGCGCCCCTACCGAATCAAGCCCAACCAAGACCACTAGAGCTACAGCAATGGATGCAAAAATTGTCGAACCCACATGTCGTGACAGTTGTCGCATTAGACCTGTACTCCGTCAGCGGCTGTACTCGGCGGAATAGCCTGACCACCGCGGGGTTTCTTTGGCCGACCCGATCTAAGCAGCACAAGCGCCAAGCTCAAATAGACAAAATGTACCGGCAACATGGTCACCGACACCGGCACTGAACCGGACTCAATAGCGCCGCGCATAGCATTCAAGGAAACCAGATAGGTGAAATATAAAACAATCGCCGGCAGCAATTTACCAAAGCGACCCTGACGATTATTGGTGCGGCTTAGCGGTACCGCCAGCAATGTCACGACTATTACCAGCAGTGGAATAGAGAGGCGCCACTGCAGTGTTGCCTGCAACTCAAGATCATCCGAGTCGAGCAAGGCTTGCGTAGTCATAGCATCGGTCTTGGGTGCTTTGTTGAGCGGCTTACTGTCCACTAGACGCGAGCCATACTCCTCGAAATAGGTAATCTGGTAATCGTTTTGACCGGGAATGCCCTCAATACGGTAACCCTTATCCAACACCAGGTAACGCTCCGGGCCATCTTCTGAATCGCCCTCAGCCTGCTTCTGTCGACCCTTTTCCGCCAACACCAACACCAGACTGCGGTCTGAATTTTCTTCACTGCCGACAGACATGGCCAGGAACACTTCATCCAGCTCACGATCTTCGGTCACCCCTTCAGCATAGGTGACACCTTTGCCGCCAGACAGCGAGTAAAACTTTTTCGGCATTAACTTATCCAGTTCGCTGCGCTGCTTTTCCGCCTGCTGAAGAGCCTCAGCCTTGGCCATACCAGAAGGTGCCACAGACAGACTCAGCCAAGCGGTAATCGCGGCAAACAAAAGTGCCAGTACCAGGGTGTAACCCATCAGACGTTTTTCAGAGACACCACAGGCTTTTAAAACACTCATTTCGTTTTGGATATGTAGGCGACCAAAGGAGAGCAACACCGCTAAAAAGAATGCCAGGGGCAAGGTCAGCTCAAGAAAACCGGGAATTCGATAGCCGATCATGGCGAAAATAACGCTCGATTCCATATCCCCAGTAACCGCTTTGGCGAGATACTTTACAAAGCGACCGCTCATCAATACCAGCAACAGAATCACACAGACAGCTGTGGTGGCGGAGAGGATTTCACGACATAAATAACGAAAAATAATCACAGGTAAAGGTTATAGCCCTTGGGTGTTATTAAGCAAATTATGCTATCGTTGATCATTCATTGAATTAAATTTTACTTTCAAAAAAAACGATCAAACGGAGCAAACATGGATTTTACTGCATCTTCCGCACAGCTGTTAAACATAAAAGCAGATTCTCTCATTCTACCGACCGGCCCACAACTAAAAGACAGTGCACAGGCACTGGATAAATCTTTAGACGGTGCCATCTCCTCGCTTATTAAGGCAGGCGACTTTAGCGGTAAAAAAGCAGAGACGCTGGTTATGCATATTCCCGGCGCCAACGGCAAACGTATTATTTTGCTCGGTACCGAGGGCGCCACAACCAATCAACAGCTTATCAAAGTTATCAGAGCCGGAGCCTCTGCGCTTAAAAAGACTCCAAGTGCCAAAGCTGTCTGGGTTGGCGAAGGTCTCTCGGAAGATGCTGAATGGGAAGCCGGTATTATCGCCCGCAGCATTCAGACTGCCAGCTACAAATATAGCAGCGGCAAAAAAGCCAAAGCGCAAAAATTAAAGAATCTGACCTACTGGACCGGCAAAAAAGGCAGTTTAGCCGGCGCCAAAAAAGGTCTGGCTTATGGTTCAGCGGTGGGCAACGGTATGAATGCCGCTCGCCAACTGGGTAATCTGCCGGCCAATATCTGTACACCCAGCTATCTAGCCACTCAGGCCAAAGCACTAGCCAAAGGCCAGGCTAAAGTTACCACCAGCGTACTTAACGAAACTGAGATGAAGAAACTCAAGATGGGCTCCCTGCTCTCGGTTAGTGCGGGTTCAGATGAACCGGGCAAATTAATTGTTATTAAGTATCAGGGTGCCAAAGCTTCAGTTAAGCCAGTGGTACTGGTCGGCAAAGCGGTTACCTTTGATTCCGGTGGTATCAGCCTGAAACCCGGCCGCGGCATGGATGAAATGAAATACGATATGTGCGGTGGCGCGTCGGTAATCGGCGTAATCAATGCACTGATTGAAAACCAACTGCCAATCAATGTGGTCGGTATTATTCCGGCAGTCGAAAATATGCCCAATGGCCATGCCACCAAGCCCGGTGATGTGGTGACCAGCATGTCTGGCCAGACCATTGAAGTCTTAAATACTGATGCTGAAGGTCGTTTGATTCTCTGTGATGCCCTGACCTATGCCGGACGCTTTAAGCCCGACACAGTAATTGATATTGCCACTCTAACTGGTGCCGTTATTGGCGCGCTGGGCAAGGAAACAGCCGGCCTGCTCTCCAATGATGACCAACTTGCGGAAGATCTTCTCAGCGGCGGCCTGCGCAGTGGTGACCGTGCATGGCGTCTACCAATGTACGAAGAGTACGACAGTCTGCTGCAGAGCAACTTTGCCGATATGGCCAATATTGGTGGTGCTCAGGCAGGCACTATTACCGCCGCCTGTTTCCTCGCGCGCTTTACCCAGAAATATAAGTGGGCGCACCTGGATGTTGCCGGCACCGCTTGGGTATCAGGTGGACAGAAGGGTTCCACTGGACGTCCTGTACCCATCCTGATGGATTACTTGCGCAGCAAAGCGGGATAATTGATGACCGACGTGTCTTTTTACAAGTTGTCAGGCAACCTTCAGGTTGCCCTGGCACTTGTCTGTCAGCTCGCCCAAAAAGCCCTGAAAAGCAATCAACAGGTACTCTGTCTGGTCGATAATAATGAAACCGCAGAGCAGCTCAATAAAATGCTCTGGGACTTTCAGGCTAGCTCATTTGTCCCACACGGCATTGGCGCCGAGCAGACGCCTATCGCCATTACCGTGGACAGCAACCCTGCCGACCACCACAGCATACTAATCAATCTGCAGGCCGAGATTCCCACCTGGTTTAGTCGCTTCGAGCGAGTGATGGAAATCATCTACCAACAGCCGGAATACGAGCAGGCCAAGCGCGACAACTTCAAGTTTTACAAAGAACGTGGCTATCCGTTAAGTTTTCATGATCTGAGCGAAAAGTTTAAGCCTTAGAGAACAGCCATAAGTAAACAGCAATAGATGAACAACAAAAGCGGTGGCGATCGCTATCCCAATTATTAAAACCTTCTCGACGACCTCTGCTCCCTGCAGAAAAACCTGCTGACCGAGGAAGATATAGCGTCGCAGAACAACAGCCCGCTGCCTCCCAGTGTTGCCGATGAAAATGATCATAGTCTCGAAATACCCATTCTTACCGAAGTGGTCGACAGCGAGATCCATGACGAGCGGCAGCTAAAAGAAAAATTTAATAGCGCCCAGCAGCATCTTTTCGACCAGCACTCTTCACCACAGCCAGTCACCACAGCCAGTCATCGCTGAGCAGATCAACGCGGTGGTGGCAAAGTTAATGACCCGACTGCGACCCAAGATTGACCAGATATTGCGGGACAAAATCCGCACTATGGTTGCAGAGCGTTTTAACCGCAAAAACTAGCTACAACTGCTAGCGACAAAACCCGCCAACATCTATAATCCACAGCCTGTAATTTAGCGCTCTATTACGATGCTAAAACGACTCACAAAAATTAAATACTGAGCCCCACAATGGAAAAAACATTTGCCCCCCAGGAAATAGAAACCAAATGGTACAAAACCTGGGAAGAACGCGGCTACTTTGCACCTGACAACAACTCGGGCGCAGACCCCTACAGCATTGTTATCCCACCACCCAATGTTACCTGCAGCCTGCATATTGGCCACGCCCTGCAGCACGGCATTATGGATGCCCTGACCCGCTACAACCGTATGAAAGGCAAAAATGCGCTCTGGCAAGTGGGTACCGACCACGCCGGTATCGCCACGCAGATGGTAGTTGAACGCAAACTGGCCGCCGAAGGCCAGCCCGGTCGCGAAGAGCTCGGCCGTGAAAAATTTATTGAAAAAATCTGGGAATGGAAAGAAGAGTCCGGTGGGACGATTACCCAGCAGATGCGCCGTCTCGGCAACTCTGTGGACTGGGAAACAGAACGCTTCACCATGGACGATGGCTTCTATAAAGGTGTTCAAGAAGCCTTTGTACGCCTGCATACCGATGGCCTGATTTACCGTGGCAAACGCCTGGTCAACTGGGATCCAAAGCTGCACACCGCCATCTCCGATCTCGAAGTTGAAAACCGCGAAGTCAAAGGCAAGATGTGGCACCTGCGCTACCCGCTGGCCAACGGTGAAACTACCGACGACGGCAAAAACTATATTATCGTCGCCACCACCCGCCCGGAAACCATGCTCGGTGATACCGGCGTAGCAGTTAATCCGGAAGACCCACGCTATCAAAACCTGATTGGCAAGTTTGTTGAATTACCCTTAGTAGGCAGACTGATTCCCATCGTAGCCGACGAATACGCCGATATGGAAAAAGGCACCGGCTGTGTAAAAATCACCCCAGCCCATGACTTTAATGACTACGAAGTGGGTCAGCGTCAAAAGCTGCCAATGATCAATATACTCACCACCAATGCCGATATTCGCCAGACCGCTGAATGTGTTAATACCGATGGCAGCGACAACAACGACATCGACCCTACGCTTCCAGAGAAGTACCGCGGCATGGAACGCTTTGCCGCACGCCGTGAAATCGTCGCCGACTTTGAAGCGCTGGGTTTGCTAGAAAGCATTGAAGAAAACGACATGACCGTACCCTATGGCGATCGCGGTGGCGGAGTTATTGAACCCCTGCTGACCAACCAATGGTATGTGGATGCCAAGAAACTCGCCGGCCCAGCTATTGAAGCCGTAGAAGATGGCCGCATTAAATTTGTTCCCCAGCAGTACGAAAATATGTACTTCTCGTGGATGCGCAACATTAACGACTGGTGTATCTCACGCCAGCTGTGGTGGGGCCACCAAATCCCAGCATGGTACGACGAAGCAGGCAAAGCCTATGTTGGCCGCAGTGAAGAGGAAGTTCGAGAGAAATATAACCTCGGTGATATTCCTCTGAAACAGGACGAAGATGTACTCGACACATGGTTCTCCTCTGCCCTCTGGACCTTTGGCACCCAGGGCTGGCCCGAGCAGACAGATCGCCTGAAAATGTTCCACCCCACCGACGTGCTAGTCACTGGTTTTGATATTATTTTCTTCTGGGTTGCGCGTATGGTGATGATGTCCATGCACCTGATCAAAGATGAAAATGGCGAATCTGAAGTGCCGTTTAAAACCGTCTATGTCACCGGCTTGATCCGCGATGAGCAGGGTCAGAAAATGTCCAAATCCAAGGGCAATGTACTCGACCCACTGGATATGATCGACGGTATTGATATTGACTCACTACTGAAAAAACGCACCGGAAACATGATGCAGCCCCAGCTGGCTGAAAAAATCGCCGCGCGCACCAAAAAACAATTCCCCGATGGCATAGAACCCCATGGTTCAGATGCCCTGCGTTTTACCCTCTGTGCACTGGCCTCAACCGGCCGTGATATCAACTGGGATATGAAACGACTCGAAGGCTACAGAAACTTCTGTAACAAAATCTGGAATGCCTCGCGCTATGTATTGATGAACGCCCAAAGTGAAGAAGGCGCTCTCGACTGCGGCCAAGACGGCAGCGACAACTACAAACTCAGCCTCGCCGACCGCTGGATTATCTCGCGCCTGCAGCAAGCCGAAATCGACGTCACCGCCGCCATCGACAGCTACAGATTTGATCTAGCCGCACAGGCTCTTTACGACTTCGTGTGGAATGAATACTGCGACTGGTACCTAGAACTATCCAAGCCAGTACTCTGGGACGAAAACGGCGACCCCGAAGTGCAAAAAGGCACCCGCCGCACACTGGTAAGAGTATTAGAAGCAACCCTGCGACTGGCTCACCCGATGCTACCGTTTATCACCGAAGAGATCTGGCAGACCATCGCCCCCTTGGCCGGCGTTGAACTTAAAGCCGAAGGCGACACCATTATGTTGCAGCCTTTCCCGGTTGCCGATGAAAACCAAATTGATAGCGCTGCCCTCGCCGATATCGAATGGCTAAAAACCGTCATTGTCGGCGTGCGTAATATCCGCGGCGAAATGAACATCTCCCCCGCCAAAGCACTGCCTATCTACATGACCAAAGGCGATGCCAATGATCAGCGTCGACTTGAAGAAAATCGCCAGTTCCTCAGCAAGCTAGCCAGCCTCGAATCAATCACCTGGCTGGATAATCCTGAAGATGCACCGTTATGCGCCACAGCACTAGCCGGTGATCTGGAAATTCTAGTGCCCATGGCAGGCCTGATTGATGTGGACGCAGAACTTGCCCGCCTAGATCGTGAAATTGACAAAAATGCCCTCGAAGCGAAAAAGCTTAGCGGCAAACTCAGTAATGCAAAATTTGTCGACAATGCACCCGCAGAAGTGGTCGCCAAAGAACGCCAAAAACTCAGCGACTTCGAAAGCACGCTAACTCAGCTACAAGAGAAACGTACTGCAATAGCTGAAATGGCTTAATCTGGGAATGTCGCAAAACTTAAACCCCCAACAGCATGCAGCGCTGAAGTATATCGATGGCCCACTACTGGTACTTGCCGGTGCCGGTAGTGGTAAAACCAGTGTAATCACGCGCAAGATCGCCTACCTAGTCGAAGAATGTGGCATACCCGCACGCAATAACGCCGCCGTGACCTTTACCAACAAAGCCGCCCGAGAAATGAAGGCACGAGTCTCTGCCCTACTCGGTAAAACCGAAGGCCGAGGCCTAACCGTCTCCACCTTCCACAACCTCGGACTAAATATTATTCGTACCGAGAGCAAAGCACTGGGCTTTAAACCCGGCTTCTCGATACTCGATCAAGAAGACTGCCGCAATCTGTTAAAAGAACTACTGTCGCGTAACAGTGAGCTCGATGAAAAGCTTATCGACACCGCCCAGAACACCATCTCCAACTGGAAGAACAGCCTACTCGAACCCCATCAGGTCGCCAGCGCATCAGCCAGCAACAGCGAGCAGGCCACAGCCATGCTCTACGAGCGCTATCAACGCGCCCTAAAGGCCTATAACGCCGTCGACTTCGACGACCTGATCATGACCCCAGTGTTACTGTTCCGCAGCCAGCCCGAGATCCTCAACAAGTGGAAGCGCCGCATACGCTACTTGCTAGTCGATGAATACCAAGACACCAACCTCGCCCAGTACGAACTGGTGAAAACCCTCGTCAACGAAAAACAAGCACTCACCGTCGTAGGCGACGACGACCAATCAATTTACGCATGGCGTGGCGCAAGACCGGAAAACCTAATGCAGCTTCAGGAAGACTTCCCTGCACTCAATATTGTTAAGCTCGAGCAGAACTACCGTTCTACAGGACGCATCCTAAAAGCCGCCAACACCTTGATCGACAACAACCCCCACCTGATTAGCAAAGCGCTGTGGAGTGAGCTGGGACCCGGCGATCCATTGCGTTTTATCAGCAGCGATAATGAAGAAGGCGAATGCGAACGGGTGGTCAATGAAATTATTGATATGCGCCTAAAACGCCGCTGTAAATACAGCGACTTTGCAGTCCTCTATCGCGGCAATTACCAAGCCAAGATGGTCGAGATTAAACTGCAATCCCAGAGTATTCCCTACGAGATTACCGGCGGCCAATCGTTTTACGCCAAGACCGAAATCAAAGATATCATGGCCTACCTGCGGTTAATTATTAACCCAGATGACGACAACGCCATGCTGCGCATTATCAACACGCCAAGACGCCAGATCGGCCCCACCACGCTGGAAAAACTCGGCGCGTATTCCAATAAACGCAATATCTCGCTCTACGATGCCATCGATGAAGTCGGACTAACCGCCACCATGCCGGCGAATAATTTAGAGCGCCTAAAACGCTTTAAACACTGGGTGCAAAATATCAACCGCAATGTCTACAACGGCAAGCCGATTGAAGCGATTAATGAAATGCTCGACGATATCGACTACCTCGACTGGCTAAGACAAAATGCCAGCAGCGACCATGTCGCCCAAAAGCGCTGGGAGAATGTGCAGTTTTTGCTCAATCAATTAGCCCAGGTACTCAAGAATGATGAGACCGCCACCGATGAAGAGAATGGCGACAGCAAAATCGAAAATGCGATCTCGAAACTGATTCTTAGGGATCTGCTCGACCGCGAAAAAGAAGAATCCGCCGATGACAAAGTACAGCTAATGACCCTACACGCCGCCAAAGGCCTAGAGTTCCTGCACGTATTTATGATCGGCATGGAAGAAGATATTTTGCCCCATAAAAACAGCGTAGAAGGCGGCCAGATAGAAGAAGAACGCCGCCTTGCCTATGTGGGCATCACCCGCGCCCAGCGCACCCTGACGATGACCTGTGCCCGACAGCGAACCCAGTTTGGAGAGACATCGGCGACCACGCCGAGCCGGTTTATTGATGAACTACCGGAAGATGATTTGATACGAATTGGCGGTTGTGTTGAGATTAGTAAGGAAGAGAATCAGGCTAAGGGTGAAGAGTCATTGGCGGCGCTGAAGTCATTGTTTGGGTAGATAACGTGATGCTGTCATCCTGAACGAAGTGAAGGATCTCTTCTCAACTGTCACTCCAGCGAACCCACCCTCACTCCAGTGAACCCACCGTCTCTCCAGCGAACCCACCGTCACTCCAGCGAAGGCTGGAGTCCATCACCCAGCCTTGCGCACAACCGACTCCCAACGATGTATTTTATTTAACTTAGCACCAAGTAGAACTCTGGCCCAATCAAGCTCATAGGCTTTTTGCAGGTTAATCCAAAACTCCGGATCAGTGCCAAAAAACTTACCGAGCCGCAACGCCATATCAGCCGTCAAATCATGCTTACCCCTGATTATTTGTGAAATACGATTAGGCGGCACATCGATCTGGCGAGACAATTCCGTGGCAGTAATACCAATCTCTTCAATCTCATCGGCGAGAAATTCGCCGGGGTGTATAGCGTCTCTAGTCATATCAATTACCTCACTCTTCCTGCATCAATAATAGTGGCCTTAGTGATAATCTCCGATTTCAACATCGTAAGCCCCTTAGAAACTTTCATCTGACCCCGGTTTCACGATCAAGCTCATAGGCTTTTTGCAGGTTAATCCAAAACACCGGACCAGTGCCAAAAAACTTACCGAGCCGCAACGCCGTATCAGCCGTCAAACCACGCTTACCCCTGATTATTTGTGAAATACGATTAGGCGGCACATCAATCTGGCGAGACAGCTCCGTGGCAGTGATACCAATCTCTTCAATCTCATCGACGAAGAAACTTTCATCTGACCCAGAAACTTTCATCAGAAACTTTCATCTGACCCCGGTTTCAAGCCTTCGAACCCAGACATTTTCGATGTATTTTACCCACCATTCTTATCCCTAATATTCACCCACAATATCTGCAATTTTAAGAAACTTTCATCTGACCCCGGTTTCACAGCGCAGAAACGTCATCCCAGCGCAGGCTGGGATCTATAAAATCATGCTGCGAACCATAAAGATACTAGCCTTTGCCATTATGACGAGAAACTTTCATCTGACCCCGGTTTCACCGGTTTCACGATTGGATCACTCTGAATGTACCATCCAAGACTGGGGTCATAATGCCGATAGTAGCTATAGACTAATCCATGTTACAACTCACTCCGATATATGCTGGGTTAAACTGCAACACCCTGAAGATCTGAAACTAATTCCTCTGTTGACAAACCTGACAAGTCATCACGTTTTGTAGATAGCGTTTCGAGTAGATAGTTATTCGTAAGCTCAAATTCATCAAATATGCTATACCAGTCACGCACATAGCTTTTTATTGTACCGGAATCAGAAACCAATCCTGGCTCCATTCTATCTTTAAGTGTATTGAGGTTACTCCGAATAGTGACGTCAGTATTGGATATTTTTCTACCTATCAAGATGAGCTCAAACTTCAAGCAATCACTTCCAAATGCAGGATGCCTTGCAATAATTTCAGCATAATCTTCTAACTGACGAAGATGTGTTTTGTTCAGTGAGACACCCGGGCGCTTAATTTCAACAATAGCGCATTTGAAAAATTGTTTGCCTGCAGAGTTAATCGAAGGAACCTTCCTAGCCAAAAATAAATCAACCTGCCTATTAATCCCTTCAATATTAGCGCCGTCAGCCAGGTCTTGATCATTAATAATATCAATATCTTTAATCTCATCCCTAAGGTTTCTAGCTATACTCTGGAATCCGTCTTCTTCAGCACCTAACGTGGCATACTGTGGGCCAAACAGCCAGGTGTTATTTTCAATGATCTTCTGTAAATCAGGCGTTTCAAGCACCTCTTGATATCGATTATCCATGATTTCTCTAAGCTGTTGAACCGCATGCTGGCGTTTTTGCAGGGATTCAATAGTGCTTACGATATTCTCCAAGGTTGTTTTAGATAACTGCTTGGCAAATAAATCTATTGACTCATCATCTAAGTCCAGCACGCCATCTAAGACATCAAAAAGGCTATCGTTTTCATTAGACACAAGAATCGCATCAAGTAGACGAACAATAATTTTAGCCTGCTTTTTATTTAAATTATTAAATACTGACGGGTCGGCAACATAGATCTCCTTAATGACAGATTTTGTGTTTCCCTTTCGCCACTCTGCATAAGTCTTATCTACTCCTTTATAGTCAGGGAAATAGCCATTTCTCTCAAAGCGCTCTAGCTCGCTATCAGCAAACTTTCGCAAAAAGTTATTATAAATTTCACGCTGAAATTCGGTTAATAGCTTTGTAAGCTTACTAATAATAATCTCGGCTTCAGCGTGCTCGGGCGACATAGCCAATTCATCAGGATCATAACCATCAAGCCAGTCCGAATACACATTTGCACTAACATAAAAATTTGGCTTATTGTTGAACTTGCTTAGTGTCTTTTTAATTACCTTATTATGCTTATCCACCAAGTAGTTGAAGGACTTCTCTGAACTAGGCTTATCATCCCAACGGACAACTTTTACACAAAAATCGATACCACTGGCCGTTATCTCTCGCTCATGGAGATCATGTGAAGGAATTACTATTGGAATTCCATTAACCAAAATCTGTCTGGCCTTATTGATAGCCAGATACCAACCAAATTCCACGCTTAGCTTGTCAAAGAGTTGCTCTTCCGTAGGTAGACTTGACTCCTGAAAATGTGTCAATTCAACACATGTGCCCGACTCAATATCATGAAGCAAAGCATGCTGCTGCTTCTTTTCTAGGTAACCACCCTCATAATCCTTTACAGCAGCACCATCGATCTCGATTTTGGCATGATATCCATCTCTTCGAGTGTACCATGAGGCATGTCCACATAGCCGATGGAAAGCCAATCGCCCTTTACCGTGAGAGCCATGTTTATCATCATCACTGCGTTTGGACGACTCATTAAATTTCTTAAAGCTGTTATGTAGATTGGGGATGTCAATGCCGTCGCCATTGTCGACGACAGTGATTGACTCCAACCCATCTAAGCCGTTATAACGGATTTTTACATCTACCACACTAGCATTAGCGTCTAAGCCGTTATATATCAGTTCAAAAATTGCACGAACTGGTTCAGCACTTTTAAAATGTTTTTTAATCCCCTCATCGGTGATCAGGGCAGAACCAGAAAAATTTGGTTTATTATACATTTAGGTAATCCCTTTTTGCCCTATAAAGATTAATGTTCTATGCAGCCTCTGCCATCTTGAATGTCAGTTCATCCCAATCGATTTGGGATTAGTAGGGGGCAGTTTAGTTATTCCAACGTCCGCTTTGGGTCGAACCCAGACACACCATCTAGTAGTCACCAAATAGCCTCCTTCCAACCACACCCTTCCCAAAAACCACCACCCACAACAATACACACAGCTTCTAGCCGCAACCATGCACTGGCAACATCGAAAAAATTGGGATTGAAAAGAAGAGCGAGCGCCTTCAACAGCGCTCAAATAGACAAAAAAAGTCAATAAAATAGGGCCCATAATCTGTTCCTTCAGATTAATGTTCCATCAAGCCAGCCTCAGCCAACTCAACAGACTCCCCCACAATTCTTATTAGTGACTTTTAATTTTTATGTATTAGGAATAACCATAGTCAAGAAACACAGAGGTTTCCGAGAAACTCGATTTTATTAGGTGATAAACGTAAAAAGGCCCCCAGAACCAATCATGGGAGCCAATAAGGGATCACAATGAGATCCTTCACATACGTTCAGGATGACAGGAAAGGGGTTCGCCCAGAATCAAAAAGCCTCCTCCAGTCATCCTGAACGAAGCCTGTGTCATCCTGAGCGAAGCCTGTGTCATCCTGAGCGAAGCCGAAGGTTCTCCCTCAGGAAACACTAACCCTATTACCCAACGCAGACTCATCAAACACCGCCCCATGACCAGGCTCATCAGTCAGGTGAATCAACCCACCAACCGTCTCATCATAGGTCATACCCCCAATCACCGGATCAGCCATAAAGTCATAGGCCGAATCCAAATCCAAAAAGAAGATATTCGGCTTTGCCGCCGCCAGATGTGCAGCCACACCCAACGCCAATCGTGACTCACCAAAACAGCCAATCATGCACTTACAACCAGCCGCGTCGGCAATAGCATTGATCTTTAACGCCGTATGCACACCGCCCGACTTACCCAACTTAATATTCAGATAATCCGCGGCACCCGCCTTGATCAGCTTTAACGCATCCTTATCATCAAAGACACTCTCATCGGCACAGATGGGCAGATCCACTTTATCGCGCAGGCGCGCCAGATTATCAAAATCCCATACCGCCAAAGGCTGCTCTGAATACTCCAGATTAAGCGACTTCATGGCATTGATATTAGCCACCGCCGTGGGGTAATCCCAACCCTGATTGCTATCCACTTTAATATGGATATCCGCGCCGGCCATCTCACGCACCGCAGCAACATGGGCGACATCCGCAAGGCCTGGGCGCCCTACTTTCATTTTGATCGCGTCAAAGCCTTGATCAAGAATCGCTTTAGCGGCTTTCATGGTTTGCTCAACCGTATCCTGAATACCAATGGTCAGGTCGGTTCTAAGGATTCTGCCCTCCAATGTGCCACCTAGAAATTGATACAGCGGCATATTGGCGGCCTTGGCAGCAATATCATAAAGCGCCATATCAAAGGCCGAGCGAATCGACGATTCATTAACGATATAACCCTTAATCTCAGTCATCCTGGCTTCAATGGCCAGTGGGTCTTTGCCCACCACCAGCTTGGCTAACTGCTGAGCGGTTTGATAGTTGGTTTGCTGAGTATCACCGACAATATAAGGGCAAGGACTGGCCTCACCCCAGCCGACCAGACCTGTGTCAGTGGTGATTTTTATCGCAACGTTCTCTGCGCCATCAATTTCGCCAATGGCAATTTTAAGGGGCTTTGCGTAGGGGACATTCAGGGTGTAAATATCAATATGAGTAATAATCATTAAACCGGCTCTCCTTGCAGTGACTCTGACTCTTTATTGGATAAAACAGCGACGTCCAGAGTGAGCAAACACTCAATAATGGCATCAACACCATCAATAATGGGGTCGACACAGGGCAATCCAGTTTCCTGTGTAATCTGCTGTAAAAGCGCCTCACGGCTTTCAGGAGCAACCGCCGAAGTATTCACACTCACACCCACACATTGCACCGCCGGGTTGGTTAGCCGCGCCAACATCAGGTTAGTCTCAATACAGGTTTGCAGACTGGGAATGGGGTGATTAGGGCAGCCAACAATATGCTCGCGCATAGGGTCATGGCAGACCACAATCGCATCTGGCTGCGACCCATGTAGCAGACCCAAGCTGACCCCCGCATAGGCAGGCGTAAACAATGAGCCCTGCCCTTCAATAATGTCCCAGTGCTCAGGATCATTGTCCGGGCTTAACGTCTCAGCAGCGCCAGCGGTAAAATCACAGACCACAGAATCTATGGGTATACCGCTGCCAGTAATCATAATGCCCGTCTGCCCAGTGCCACGAAAATCACAGTCCACACCACGGGCTTTTAACGCTTTGGCAATCGCCAAGGTAGTGTATTTCTTGCCCACAGCACAGTCGGTGCCCACCGCAAGCAGGCGTTTGCCAGTGCGTTTTTCGCCATTACCGATGGGCAGGTTTTCAGGGGGCACACGCACATCAATCAAACGCACATTGTGCTTAAGCGCCGCATCCCGCAGCTCAGGGTAATCATTGAGTTGGGTATGTAACCCACTGACAATATCCATGCCCGCAGCAATGGCCTCAAGCAGCGACGGAATCCAGTTATCCTGGATAGCACCACCCACAGGCGCAGAGCCAATTAACAGGCTTTTAACCCCCGCCTCTGCGGCTTCGGCAATAGACATATCGGGCAAGCCGGTATCAATCTCACAGTTGGGGAAACGATGCTGAGCCACGCATAGCTCTGGGGCCCATTGCGCCAAACCCAAAGCGGTTTTAGCATAGACCTTACTGGGCACATCACCGAGAAACACCAGATAGGGGACTGAAAGCTGCAGGGTCACAGGCATAAGAAACTCCATTTCTTTATAGATAGAATAGTAAATGCCCGCGGATTAGCACAGCCGCAGGCATTTTTTTATTTGGGTTTAGTGGGGATGAGGCACCACTTAGTAATAAGACTCTGAAAAGGGAGAAATCCCTACCTGTGGTGGGAGACTTTTCTATCTAACTGAGAAAAACTTTCATCTGACCCGGGATTCATCTGACCCGGGATTCATATGATTAACTTTTACTTGTAACGGGAATTCTGGGGTTAATTAGGCGGGGTTAGCGGCCTTCCAAGCTGTTCCAGCGAAGATTGGAAGCGGCTAATGGCGGACGTTTGAATTAAGTAAATTGTTCCCAGAATTTTCGGAGTTTTTCGAAAAATAAATGCGTCCCCTTTTTCAATGTCAGTATTAAAGGATCGTAAAGCTAACAATCACAACTCTGGGCAATATGTTTCGATCAGATTCCGCGTTAGCTGCTCGCCTCGCAATGTAAGCATGTCCAGGTCTTGCTGGCTC